>NZ_VLJP01000009.1:20623-90043 GCF_007829525.1 Mesorhizobium sp. J18 | reverse complement strand
GGCCACCCGCCAGACGGAGGCCCACGCATGACCGACTCGACGAACAYYATCCGCGTCRTCATCCCCCTGACGATCCGCARACGCAATGGGCGGCCGAAGATCCTCCCGCCCGACGAGGTGACAGTCCGGGACGGCCGGTCGCAAGACCCTCATGTGCTGCGCGCTATCGCCCGCGCTTGGAACTGGCGGCGGCAGCTGGAATCCGGTGCCGCTTCCACCATTCAGGATATCGCCGCGGCCGAGAAGGTCTCCGACCGGTTCGTGAGCCGCATGATGCGGCTCGCCTATCTGTCGCCGGAGGTGCTCGAACACCTCGTCATCAGGCGCGTACCACCGGCGCTTTCGCTGAACGACCTTGTGGCCGTCGCCGACCGGCCGTGGGCGGAGCAGATGGGTATCGTGTTCAGTGCATTGTGCTAAAATGCGCCAATTATAAGATCATGAAAAGCTTTCTCGACTGCCACTCTGGGACAACCAAAAGTCAGGAACCAGATGCTTTCTTTGCACGGTGCGAGCTTGTTAGACACCGACTTCTACCTGCGGCGCAATGCGGGTTCGAATTTCTTCATAAACCTGGATTCCAGTATCAATCCCGACTTCGAAACTGACGGTGAGGGCGTAGGGGACTTCCTCGTTCAGTTCGCCCGCGGCTGCGCGGCAAGTGATGCGCAGCAGCAGCTCGCCGTTATCTACGAAGACCGCCGCTCTCTCGCCGGTGCGGCGCTCATGGAAGAGGCTGCCGCGGACGATCGTCTTGTCTGTCGGCTGGCAGGGGTCGCGCTTGTCGGTGATCCAGTATTTTTCGTCCGTACCGGGGCTGATGTCGAGCGCCGCGCGACGGTAGCCCTGATGGCGGGCGTTGATCGGCGTGAACCAGGCGAGCGTCGCGGTGAGGGCGCGGAAGGCGCGCTGGCCGTCAAGCCCGGCCGGAATCGGGATGCGGTAGAGAAGCGCGCCGCCAGCCGCGATGGTGCCGAAGCCGAGCAGTGTCGCCCGGTTCTCCGCGCAATCGAGCACCCTCTCGATATCGGGAACGCCAAAACCAAGTAGGCGGGTGATATCGTCGCGCCGTGCAACGTGCTGGCCTGATCCCTGCGGCTGGAAGAAATTGTCAAGCATCTCGCCCTTCGGCCCCCAGGTGGCGCCGTGCACGAGAAGCGCCTTGAGAGCGAGTGCCTGATACTCCATCGGCAAATCGTCATGGTTGGAGCCACCGTCTCCATCCATCAGCGTGTCGAAAATCCGGTGACCGGCACGCGTAGCCAAGGCCGTCGCAACGCTCGTTCCGCAGGCAAAGTCCTCGTGGCGCGTGCTGCCGCGCGGATCGGGCGCGGCAGCCTTTAAGCCAAATAACCGGGCGGGTACGGCTGCCGGAGCAATGGTCACGCCACCTCCCGTTGCGACAACCCGCACTGGCATCCTGCCACCATCGAATAGCAGGTCAGGCTTCACCGCCTTGCGGTAGCCGAGCCCCATCGCCGAGACCATGTTCGGCAGGCACTCGTCGGTAAACGGGTCGATCAGGTAGGAGGGTAAGCCGCCATTGAACACGGCGCTTCTGTGCGCAGCTCCGATTGTAAGAGCGTTCACCGACTCCGCCGGTGAAAACAGAGTTCGCTGGCTCTTGTTCGCGTTCAGCGCTGCAAGGATCGCTTTTTCGCGTTCTTCCGGAACGGCGGCCTCGAACTCCCGCGAGGTTGGATAGTCCGGGATCACAAGGCGGTCGAGCACGTTTCCGGCGCTGACGAGAAACAGCACACGATAACGGTGTGCTAGGAAGTCGAGGAGCCGCCCGAGGGGGCTCATGACGCGCGCGAAAGGACGCCAACGATCACCGAGGGACAGATTGATTAGGACCACGCCGGGCGCGGTCGACGGCTCGCCCCCGTCGCCCACCTTGATCCGCCGCACGGCGCGATGAATCACATCGACCAGCAGCCGGTCGGGAGGGGTCTGCTCGGAATTTCCGCCATCCGGCTGCATCACGGGCTGGACCAGCAGCGGGCGCGG
Source organism: Mesorhizobium sp. J18 (assembly GCF_007829525.1). Classification (GTDB taxonomy): domain Bacteria; phylum Pseudomonadota; class Alphaproteobacteria; order Rhizobiales; family Rhizobiaceae; genus VLJP01. The sequence goes on along the minus strand of NZ_VLJP01000009.1, from coordinate 88,033 downwards.
CAGCGGCGGCTCGCCGCGCGTGAGATCGCCGTGGATGATCAGCGACGCCATCTCCGTTCCGTGCTCGCGGCGGTTGACGGGATAATTGGCCTCCAGATCATCCGGATCGTCTACGACAATGCGGCCGGCGAGCCGGACGTGGTTCTGAATCGGCAGGCCGTCGAGCAGGGCAGCGATCGGATCACCTGCCGGAAGTGGCGCGGCGTCCGCATCCGGCGGCGCATCTTCGCCTTCCGGCTCTTCCTTTCGGGGATGCCGCGCAACCGATTGCGGGCGCAGGAACATGATCTCATCGACGCGCGCCAGCGCGATGTCCGGGTGATCGATCAGGTTCTGCGCCTGATCGGGCGGGATATCGACGAGTGCCGCATCGTAGCGGATTTCGGGGATGGTAGCGTGATGAACGACGGCGCCACCCATGCGCTCGACCTCAGCCGCCATCTGTTCGAAAGCCCGCGCGCGCTGTTCGGCGTTCTCGTGGAACCACAGCTCGATTTCGAAACGAACCGGCGCTTCGGGATTGAACCGGAGGGACTCCTGCCAGAATTCAATCGTCTCAGACGGCACCCGGTCCTGTGGACCCCAGGGACGGACGTCGATCAGAAGCGAGAAGAGTTCGCGCCATTCAGATTTTCCGTCCGGCATCCTTGCGCCGCGTTGATATCTGCGCCATAGGCCAAGCAGCTCCTGCAACGCCCTCACATCGGGCATAGCAAGGTAGATGCGTCCGGCAATGGTCTTCTCGGGCTTCTTCTTGTCGTAGAAATCCTCGCTGGGGTCGAATTCCTCCTCGTAGTCGCCAAGGTATTCTAGGCCGAGGGCCTGCGCCTGCTCATAAAAGTCTTTGAGCTGACCGGCGACCTCGAACACGATGGCGCGCTCCGGCGCAATCGAAGCGGGATCGTCGCGGAATCCCATCAGCTCCTGCGGGTTGCCCGCGACCTGCATCAGCCGGTCAAAGCGGGGCGCAAGCCGCGCACCCTGCCTGCCGCGTTGCGGCCTCGCGAGATTGCCGCCGCCGCGCGGGCCGGGCCTCGGCTCGAAAGGTTCGGGATCGGGGAGTTTAAGAAGCGGGCGTTCCGGCATGATCGTCCTGTTCTTCCGTCATTGGACCGCGGACGCGGGACGCCCAGAGTTTAAGTTGCTGCTTTGCGATCTCGGCCGGCGTCCGCTCGCCGGCGGCAAGCACCTGACGGCGAGCGACATCGAGGAAGAATTGCTCCGCCTCACTGAAGCTCACCCTCCCAAGCGTCTTTGCGATCTGCGCCGCGCCGACCCCGAGCTTGAGATCGCTGCGCTCGCTCAGCGTCGTCAGGTAGGAAGCGAGCTGCTTCTGCGTTGGCACCGGCAAAGGCAGGCGAAGCTGGAAGCGCCGCCACACGGCACGATCAAGCAGTTCCGAATGGTTGGTCGCGGCGAGGATCACCACGTAGCTTGGCAGATCGTCGATCTGCATCAGCAGCGATGTGACAACCCGCTTGATTTCGCCGGTTTCGTGCGTATCGCCGCGTTCCTTGCCCACCGTGTCGAACTCGTCGAAGAACAGGACGCAGGGCGTTGTCCGGGCGTAATCGAAAACCCGCTTCATGCGGCTCGCTGTCTCGCCGAGGAAGCTGCCGATCATCGCTTCATACCGGACGACGAAGAACGGGACCGCGAGGCTCTCTGCCACGGCTTCTGCGAGGGAAGTCTTGCCGTTGCCGGGAGGCCCTACGAGCAGGGCGCTATGCCGTGGCTCAAGCGAATGCGACCGCAGCAGGCTCGCGCGCTGCTGCTCTTCGATGAGCTGCTGCACGGCGATCAGCGTCGTCTCCGGCAGGATCAGGTCCTCCAGGCGGCGACGCGGCGTGACCTCGGCGATGAAGTCGCGCGCACGTGAATTATGCTCGGAAAAGACCGTGTTCATCGTCGTGCTGCCGCCATGACCATTTGCCGAGCGGTAGGCTTTTTCGATCCGATCGGCGACCACGTTGTGCTGCTTCGCCCGTTCCTCCGCCACAATCGCTTCCACCGTCTTTCTCAGCGCGAGTTTGTCGCCGCTGGCTCCTGATTTCACGAGGTTTATGAGGAGGTCACTGCGCGCCATCGCTGCCTCCTTTTCCGTTCCGGCGGCGCCCTCTTCGGTCGGCGAGTTCGGATTCAGGTATATCTATGCCAATGGCGCGCAGCCCGCGCAGCACGACGGTCCTGATATTCTCGCCCCGGTCTGCGCCCATCAGCGCGACCTGACGCCGGACGGTTTCCGGCACCATGACCTGGATCGGGACTTCCTTTTCGCCGGACGCGCGGTTCTCTCCAGCGCCGGACGAGCCCCGCGCAGGCTGTTTCCTGCTCGCCATGTTTATAGAACCTGCTGCCACTCAAATCATCCTGTCTTCATGACTTTATAAGATCATGACATCCCGAGCAAGGCGAATGGGCAGCAGGTCAGCTCCTCAGCAGCTTTTCAACGTCCTTTCGCTCTGCCCGCGGCAGGGCGAAATTGTCGCGTATCCGGTTGTAGGCATCGGTCAGGAAGGCAAGCTGCGCATCGCCGCTCCAGTCGCGCTGTTGCACCTGGATGATCGTTCGTTCCTTGCGTGCCGGGCTTGAGTAGGCAAGAAAATCTGCGGGCCACATGACCCCGCGGATGCCCACGAGCCCTGCTTCAACTCTTCTGACAGGGGTCGCGCCAAGGCGGTCCAGCGCCTTCATGCCCGCGCGCAGAGCCTGCTCCCAACCCGTCAGCAGGCGATGAACGTTCAGGGACGACTTCTCGTACTTCCAATCGTGAATCGCGGTTCCGTGCACAACCCAATATTCGCCGGTTTCATCAAACCACATGGCGACGTTCCGGCTTTCCAGCTCGCCGCTGGCATCTTCGCCTGTGAACCAGAGATGGACAAAGCCCTCTTCGCAAGGACCGAAATCGCCCGAGGACGTTCCTTGTGCGACGGGCCTCACCGTTTCATCGTCCGGTCTCCGCGCAATGTCGCTGACGGCAGGAATGTCGTTCTTCCAGCTGGCAGGGATGATCCGCAAATAGCCTCGTGGCACGGCGGGAAACGCGACATTCCGGTCGCCGCTCATACTGTCGTGCCAGGTCAGCTTTTCGCTTGCCGTCGCCCATATCGACGGGTCGTCCGGCTTTGCCGGAATGCTCGCGATCTGCGCCACGGCGGCCTGTTCCTCCGTGTATTCCCGAAGGTTGGTGCTCAGGGCACCGGCCAAGTCGCCGACGAGCCGTTCATATGCCTTGCGTTGCGCAGCCTTGTCAGCGCCTTCCGCGAGCTCATAGGTCAGGGCGCGGCGATGGCGGATGTCGAACGGCAGATCGTCAGGCTTGTAGCCGCTGGCCGTGTTCAGGATCGGGATGATCCGTCCCTCACCGAGTTCGCTCAGTGCCCAACCCAGTTCGATCAGCACGTTGGGATTTGGCAGAGCTTTTCCTGCCGGAGTAGCGGCGACGGGCGTCAGGTCCGCCACAAGCACTGCTGACCGCGAAATCTTCCTGAAAATGGTGTTGGTGATCTCCACCATCCCGGCCGTGTTCTTCGTGTCGTGGTCGAGCTCAGGGCGCTCCGCGTCCTCAAGACCGAGTTCGTCACCAGCACGTTCCACGGCTTCCGAAAGCGCATTGCGGATGAAATGCCGGTTGACCTTGGGCGCGTAGTCATTCTGCCAGGACCAGAAAACCTTCATTGTGACACTCTTGTCCCAGTGTATATCCGACTCGCCCTACCTTAACCGTGTGACGCCGGTTCGCACATATCTGCATTGGGCTCATTCCAGCCGTGCGCCACACTGGACACCAATAGCCGGAAGCGGCGCCTCCCGCCATTGCGATCACCTATTAGCAAGATGTGCTCTCAGCCTTCGTGGACAAACTGCCACCAATTCACGCGCGGCACATTGCGCTGCGTTACGTCCTGCATCGCCTACTTCGCGTTCTCTGGCAGCCACGCCAACCGGAAAAACGGCCGCTGAATGCATTGTTGAGCGACCGGCGAAACCCTTTGGAAACATTTGCCTTGGCGAAGCCGAACCGGACCCAACTACGTTCGCTCGGTCAGAGACGGAGGGCCGTGCAGAGACGGAAATTGGACCCAGCGCCAGTCTCCGAGGTTCGGCTGCCTCGGCTAAACGCCTTTGAAACAAAAAGAAAAAGGCCCCCAACGGGAGCCTCATCTCGGGTTCGCTACAAGATAATGGCGGAGAGGGGGGGATTCGAACCCCCGATACCCTTGCGAGTATGCCGCATTTCGAGTGCGGTGCTTTCAACCACTCAGCCACCTCTCCGCGAGGGCGTGGTCGCCTTGCCGGCGCGGCGCACTAGATAGCGGCAGAGCCGGGACGTTACAAGGGCAAATTCCGCGCAAGGCGCAGCCGGCTGTCAATTGATTCCTGCTTTGCCTTGACCTTGCGGACGCCTTCGGATATTGAGTGCGCGCGGCGTGGAGCAGCTTCTGCGCCGCTTTTGATTTTTGAACCCGAAACGACTGTCAAGAAGACGGCCGCGCCGCCCTTCGCTGGGACGGAACGTGAAGCCGGTCGGACACCGAAAGGCAAGAAAGATGTTCGCAGTCATCAAAACGGGCGGCAGGCAGTACCGCGTCACCGCCGACGACCTCCTGCAGGTCGGAAGGATCGCCGGAGAGCCCGGCGACATCATCGAACTGGGCCAGGTGCTGGCTGTCGGCGAAGGCGCAGACGTCACCTTCGGCACCCCCGTCGTGGAAGGCGCGACCGTCGCGGCTGAAGTCGTCGAGCATGGTCGCGGCAAGAAGGTCATCGCCTTCAAGAAGCGTCGTCGGCAGAATTCCCGTCGCAAGCGCGGCTATCGCGACCTCCTGACCACTGTCCGGATTTCGGAGATCCTCGTCGGAGGCGCCAAGCCCTCGAAGAAGGCGGCACCGAAAAAGGCGGAGGCGGAGAGCAAGAAGGCCAGCGCCAAGGCGGAAGTCGCCGAGGGCGTGAATGACGACGTCTCGCTGATCTCGGGCGTCGGGCCGGCGCTCAAGAAGAAGCTTGAGGAAGCCGGCATCACCTCGCTGAAGCAGATCGCGGAGCTGAAGAAGGCAGACGCCGACAAGCTCGACGAGGATCTGTCGCTCGGCGGACGTATCGAGCGCGACGAATGGGTCGCCCAGGCCAAGGAGCTTCTTGCCGGCAAGCCGCCGCGTGCGAAAGTGGACCAGGCCGCTGCGGCGGAAGACAAGTAAGATCAGGGCTGAAGGAGTACACCGATGGCACATAAGAAAGCTGGCGGTTCGTCGCGTAACGGTCGCGATTCGGAATCCAAGCGCCTTGGCGTGAAGAAGTTCGGCGGCGAGAAGGTCCTTGCCGGCAACATCATCGTGCGTCAACGCGGGACCAAGTGGCATCCCGGCACCAATGTCGGCATCGGCAAGGATCACACCCTCTTTGCCCTTTCCGCAGGTTCCGTGTCGTTTGCCAAGAAAGCCAACGGCCGAACCTACGTGTCGGTAAACCCGATGACGGAAGCAGCGGAGTAGCCGGTTCCGCACCGAACACCGGCGTCCCATCTCGGGCCCGGTGTCTGGACAAGCCAGATAAAGAATCAGGGGAGATGGGGCGCCATCTCCCCTTTCTTTTTTGACTTGGAGGAAGCCATGATTGCCGAAAGAGAAGAGACCGGAGGCGAAAGTCACCGTATAGACTGCCCCGTCCTCGTCACGGACCGTCTGGTGATGCGCCCGCCGCATGAGGACGACGTGACGGAACTGGCCGAACTCGCCAACGATCGGCGCGTGGCCGACATGCTGTCGCGGCTGCCGCATCCCTATACGGTCGGGGATGCAGAGGCTTTCGTGAACTCCATCCGCGAGAACGCGTGGAATGGATGCGCCTATGCGCTGACGCTCGCCGAGACCGGCGCCTTTATCGGTTGTGCGGGGCTCGACTCCAAGGCAGGCGGGCTGGAACTCGGCTACTGGATCGGCCACAAATATTGGGGCCGCGGCTATGCAACGGAAGCCGCCCATGCGCTGGTCGATCTCGCCTTCCGCGCCACGGAGATCGACAAGCTCCACGTGGCCTGCCGGGTCATCAATCCCGCTTCGCGCCGGGTCATCCACAAATGCGGCTTCCAATATGCCGGACAGGGCATGATGGATTCGGTCGCGGTCGGCAAGGTTCCGGTCGAGCGCTATCAGCTCGATCGCAAGACCTGGGTGAGCCTCAGGACCTGGGGCAGCGCATAGAGCTTCATTTGCCGTGTGCCGGGCCAGCCCGGCGCCGGCTCATTCAAGCTCGAACCAGACGGGAAGATGATCGGAGCCTTTCGCGCCATGATCCACTCGAACGCTGACGATGCGTCCCGCCATGCCGGCGCTGACGAATCCGTAATCGATGCGTCGGCGGCGGGAGGCATCCTCGGGATGCCGGGGATCGATCCAGGTGAATGTCTCACCACCGGCCGAACCTGCGTGCCGGGCCGCGTCGACGGGGTTGGTGGCGCGCCAGGGCATGCCGTGCTCGTCGTCCGGCATGCCGGTCATAGCCAAATATTCGGGCGAACCCGGGATCATGTTGAAGTCACCAAGCAGTATGAAGGCCTCCGGGTGCGGCGGTTCGGGGAAGCCGATCTCATCGACGCCACTGACCGCGCCTCCCTCCAGAGGATAGCCGAGGGCGCGGCCGAGCAGGAAGCGGATCTGGTCCATGCGCTCGTCGGGGCGGGTATGGTCGAGATGAACCGAATAGAAGCGCACCGGCCCGAAAGGCGTATCGATCAGGGCCTCAAGCGCGCCACGCTGCAGGTTGAGCTTGCCGTAGCTGCGCCGGCGCGGCAGGAGCAGGCTGCGCGTAGCTTGGATAGGTGTGCGCGAAAGGATCATGTTGCCGAACTCGAACCAGGTTTCGACGGCGCGACCGTCCTCAATGCGCGAGCCCATATCGGCCGCGTAAGGCGCGCCAAAAAAAGCGAAATAGTCCGGCAAGAGTTCACGGATGCCAGACACAAGGTCGCGGCCGCCATTTTGCGGATTGTTGCGGGTCACCTCCTGCAGCGCGATGATATCGGCGCCACGGACGGCATCGGCTATGCGCTTCAGATCGAACCTTCCGTCGAGCCCGATGCCGTACTGGATGTTATAGGTGACGATTTTCATGCGCCGCTCGCCTCTTCGCTGTAACTGTGGTCTCGCGCGCGCCTTCCGCTTGCGTTAGAGGAAGGCCGTGCAGGCAAATTAGCCGGGATTTATAGACAAGCCGATGAAATTCCTCGACCAAGCCAAAGTCTATACCCGCTCCGGCGACGGAGGAGCCGGAGCCGTGTCGTTCCGGCGTGAGAAATTCATCGAATTCGGTGGACCGGACGGCGGCGACGGCGGCCGCGGGGGCGATGTCTGGATCGAGGCCGTGGACGGTCTCAACACGCTGATCGACTATCGTTATCAACAGCATTTCAAGGCCAAGACCGGCGGCCACGGCATGGGACGCAACCGTACCGGCGCCAAGGGCGCCGATGTCGTGCTCAAGGTTCCTGCGGGCACGCAGGTCTTCGAGGAGGACAACGAAACGCTGATCTGCGACCTGACCGAGGTCGGCCAGCGCTTCCGCCTCAGCGTCGGCGGCAATGGCGGCTTCGGCAACCAGCACTTCAAGTCTTCCACCAATCAGGCGCCGCGCCGCGCCAATCCCGGCCTGCCGGGAGAGGAACGCACGATCTGGCTGCGCCTCAAGCTGATCGCCGATGCCGGACTGGTCGGCCTGCCCAATGCCGGCAAATCGACGTTCCTCGCAGCGGTGACGGCGGCAAAGCCGAAGATCGCCGATTACCCGTTCACCACGCTGCACCCTGGCCTCGGCGTGGCCCGCGTCGATGCGCGCGAATTCGTCATCGCCGATATTCCCGGCCTCATCGAAGGCGCCCATGAGGGAGTGGGCATCGGCGACCGCTTCCTCGGGCATGTCGAGCGCACGCGCGTTCTCCTGCATCTCGTTTCCGCGCAGGAGGAGGACCCGGCTGCCGCATATCGCACCGTGCGCGGCGAGCTCGAAGCCTATGGTCACGGCCTTGGCGGAAAGCCGGAGATCTTGGCCCTGAGTCAGATCGACACGCTGGACGACGAGGCCCGCAAGGAAAAGGCTACCGCGCTTGAAGACGCCGCCGGCCGCAAGCCGATGCTGCTTTCGGCCGTCAGCGGCGAAGGCGTGCAGGAGGTTCTGCGCGCGCTGATCGCCGTGGTGGAGGAAGCATGGGCGGAGGAGGCTCCGCAAGAGACCAGTTCGCGGTGGGTGAAATAGATGTTTGCAACGGACGTCGCTCCCCTCCGACGGGACCCCCGCCGCGTGCTCCGGTCAGGCCGTATATTCGAGGCGTGCTCATGAATCCGCCGTCTCTCCGAACCTACCGACGCATCACCGTAAAGATCGGCTCGGCCCTGCTTGTCGACCGAGAAAAGGGGCTGCGCCGCGAATGGCTGGCCTCGCTCGTGGACGACATCGCCGCACTGACGGCAAACGGAGCACAGGTTCTGGTCGTTTCCTCGGGCGCCATCGCGCTCGGACGCACGGTGCTCGGGCTTGACCGCCGGGCGCTCAAGCTCGAGGAAAGCCAGGCCGCTGCCGCCGTGGGGCAGATTTCGCTGGCTGGCGCGTGGTCGGAGGAACTCGCCCGCAAGGGGCTGCTGTCAGGCCAGGTGCTCGTCACGCTCGGCGATACGGAGGAGCGCCGCCGCTATCTCAATGCCCGTGCCACGATCGCCACCCTGCTCAAGCTCGGCACCGTTCCGGTGATAAACGAGAACGATACGGTGGCGACGAGCGAGATCCGCTAKGGCGACAATGACCGGCTGGCGGCCCGTGTAGCCACCATGATGGGCGCCGACCTGCTGGTGCTCCTGTCCGACATCGACGGCCTTTATACCGCCCCGCCTGCTCTCGACCCTGATGCACGCTTCATCCCCCGGGTGGAGCGCATCACGCCGGAGATCGAGGCGATGGCGGGGGCCGCGGCCTCTGAGCTGTCTCGAGGCGGCATGCGCACCAAGCTCGATGCCGGCAGGATCGCGACCGCGGCAGGTACGGCCATGATCATTACGTCCGGCAATCGCCTCAACCCACTCTCGGCCATCGACCGGGGAGAACGCTTTACCTTCTTCGCTCCCAGCGTTTCGCCGGTGCGCAGTTATAAGACCTGGATCGCGGGGCAACTCGAACCGGCCGGCCGCATCGTCATCGACGCCGGCGCCGAAAGGGCGCTGATGGCCGGCAAGTCGCTTCTTCCGGCGGGTATCCGCAGTATTTCCGGAAATTTCTCGCGAGGCGACACGGTGGCCATCGTCAATCCCGAAGGCCGCGAGATCGCGCGCGGGCTGGTTGCCTATGACGCATCCGATGCCGTAAAGATCACCGGGTTGAAGAGCACGGAGATCGCGGCGGTGCTCGGCTATGAAGGCCGCGCCGCGATGGTGCACCGGGACGATCTGGTCATGTCTCCGGGCGCAATCCGGCATGCAAGTGAGGAAGTGGACAACTAGATGCTCGACAGGCAGGCCGAATCCGGCGGCGACATCGCCACTGTGATGGCGGAAATCGGGAGGAAGGCGCGTGCGGCCGCCCGACCGCTGGCGACTGCCTCGGCCGAGCGAAAACATGCGGCGCTCATCGCCATGGCCGATGCCATCCTTCGCCGCCAGCAGGATATTCTCGACGCCAATGCCGCCGACATGGCCAATGGCGAGGAAGCTGGGCTGTCGCCGGCCATCATGGACCGGTTGAAACTGACGCCGGACCGGGTCCGCTCCATGGCGGACGGTATCAGGGCGATTGCCGAACTCAAGGATCCGATCGGTTCCGTGGTTGCCGAATGGGATCGGCCAAACGGGCTGCATATCGAGCGCGTGCGCACGCCGCTCGGCGTCATCGGCGTCATCTATGAAAGCCGGCCGAATGTAACCGCCGATGCCGGCGCGCTTTGTCTCAAGGCCGGTAATGCGGTCATTCTGCGCGGCGGCTCCGACTCGGCCAATTCTTCAGCCGCCATCCATGCCTGTCTGGTCGAGGGCCTGAAAGCGGCGAAACTGCCGGAAGCGGCGATCCAGCTCGTGCCGACGACGGATCGAGCGGCCGTGGGCGCCATGCTTTCCGGCTTGGACGGCTCCATTGACGTGATCGTGCCGCGCGGCGGCCGCAGCCTCGTCGAACGCGTGCAGAGCGAGGCCCGCGTGCCCGTCTTCGCGCATCTGGAAGGCATCTGCCATGTCTATGTCGACCGTTCGGCCGACCTCGACATGGCCGTCTCGGTCGTGACCAATGCCAAGATGCGCCGCACCGGCATTTGCGGCGCCGCCGAGACCCTGCTGATGGACCGCGCGGCAGCCGCCACACATCTCGTGCCGGTGCTCGACAGCCTGGCGAGGGCCGGCTGCGAGATCCGCGGCGACGAGGAGGTGCGGAAACTCTATCCGGCAGCAACTCCCGCCACCGCGGCCGACTGGATGACGGAATATCTCGACGCGATCATCTCCGTGAGGATCGTGGACGGCGTCGGCGAGGCGATCGAACATATCGAGACCCATTCCTCGCATCACACCGAAGCGATCATCGCCGAGGATGCCGGGACCGTGCAGCGCTTCTTCGACGAGATCGATTCGGCGATCCTGCTGCACAACGCCTCGACCCAATTCGCCGATGGCGGCGAGTTCGGCATGGGTGCGGAGATCGGCATCGCCACCGGCAAGATGCATGCGCGCGGGCCGGTCGGGGTGGAACAGCTCACCTCCTTCAAATACCGCGTCCGCGGCACGGGTCAGATCCGGCCTTGACTGGTTTTCGGGGGGAAGAAGCGGAGATTGCGCCGCGTTACCTGAAGATGCCGCATGCCGAGCGCGGCATGGCGGTCGGCTTGTTCGGCGGATCTTTCAATCCGCCTCATGCCGGCCATGCGCTCGTGGCCGAAATCGCGCTCCGCCGGCTCGGGATAGATCAGCTCTGGTGGATGGTCACGCCGGGCAATCCGCTCAAGAATCACGGCGAACTGGCTCCCCTGGCGCAGCGTATCGCATGGTCGGAAAAATGCGCTCTCGATCCCCGTATAAAGGTCACGGCTTTCGAGGCGAGACATCACATCCGCTTCACTGCCGATACCTTGACCCTCGTCAAGAAACGCAACCGGGGCGTCGATTTCGTCTGGATCATGGGCGCCGACAGCCTGCGAGATTTTCATCGCTGGGAGCGCTGGAAGGAGATCGCCGCGACTTTCCCCATTGCCGTCATCGACCGGCCGGGTTCCACCCTTTCCTTCCTGTCGTCGAAAATGGCCAAGACCTTCGACCACGCCCGCGTGGACGAAGCCGACGCGCCGCTGCTCGCGCGCATGCCGGCGCCGGCCTGGACCTTTATTCACGGCCCGCGCTCGTCGCTTTCCTCGACGGCAATCAGGAATGCGCCGAAAACCCCGGAATGAGCGGCTTTTGGCGCCCGTCCTTTCCGTTCCGGCCCCCCAATCGAAGTGTTGTCTTGAAACTGTAAGGTATCTCTGCCTATTTATTTCATGTCACGCGGCAGGTGCCGGGTGATTTGGTTGTTCTTAATGCGAGAGGAAAGACACTGAGAACAGCACTGCAGAAGAAGGCAGACATCATGCCTTCGCCGGCCGGGACCAGCCGAATGGACGACCTGTCCCGCGCCATCGATACGGTCCTTGCAAGTCTGGAAGACTCCAAGGCGGAAAACATCGTCTCCATCGACATCCAGGGAAAATCGCCGCTCGCCGACTATATGGTCGTCGCGTCGGGCCGATCGCACCGTCATGTCGCGGCCGTGGCCGAGCACCTGCTCAAGGCGCTCAAGGATGCCGGCTTCGGCAATGCACGCGTCGAGGGCCTGTCCGGAGCGGATTGGGTCCTGATCGATTCCGGCGATGTCATCGTTCACGTCTTCCGGCCCGAAGTTCGCGAGTTCTACAACATCGAAAAGATGTGGCAGGCTCCCGATCTGGAGGAAGAAACGGTTCACTGAGCCGTTTTCGCCGCCTGGCAAGGGGCTGGCATGCGTATAGCCGTTCACGCCGTGGGCCGGATGAAGGCCGGCCCCGAGAGGGAATTGGTCGATCGCTATTTCGACCGTTTCGCCAGAAGCGGTCCCGGGATCGGGTTGGAATTCGCAGGCGTGACCGAGATGCCTGAAAGCAGGGCGCGCGGTGCCGATGAGCGCCGACGCGAGGAAGCCCGCAAATTAAGCTCTCTTTCCGAGGGCGCCGCTCTTATTCTCCTGGACGAACGCGGGAAAAATCTTACCTCGGCGGAATTTGCCGCCAAGATCGCTTCCTTGCGCGATGCCGGAAGACGCAATGCCATCCTGGCGATCGGCGGCCCTGACGGCCATGACGAGGCGTTGCGCCGCTCGGCAGAATTGATCGTCTCCTTCGGTGCCGCCACATGGCCCCACCAGCTCGTGCGGGTGATGCTTGCCGAGCAGCTGTACCGCGCGGCCACGATTCTTTCGGGCCATCCCTATCATCGGGACTGAGCTTCGGCTTTTTCTCGACATTCTCCTGTGCCAGACGGATGATTGCTGCCGATGGCAGTATGGTTGATGCTTCCTTAACGAAGCGGCCCCTATGGTGGGCCAGATCACATTTGGCCACAGAGCAAGATGGAAAAGGCTGACCGGACGAACATGATGCGACGGCTTGGAACAGCGCTGTTCGTCGCGCTGGCGTTTCTCGCCGCGTCCGCCGCGTCGGCCGAGGAAAGCATAAATACGCTTCAGGCCCGGCAGGCCGAAAGCGTGGCCGAATATGAGCGCATCGCGCGCGAGATGGTTCTCAGCAAGGAACGCCTGCAGAAGCTCGACGAAGAGATCGACGCGGTGAAGAAGGACAATGCCTCATTGACCGCCGCCCTCATCCAGGCGGCCAAGACCGAGAGGAAGCTCGACGAGGACATCGACGCCATCGCCTCCCGGCTCGAGGTGCTGAATCTCCAGCAGGACGACATCCGTGGCTCGCTGACCGAGCGGCGCGGCGTGCTGACGGAGGTTCTTGCCGCCCTTCAGCGCATGGGGCTCAATCCACCGCCCGCCATCCTTGTCCGGCCGGAGGACGCGCTGGCGTCGGTGCGCAGCGCCATATTGCTTGGCGCCGTGGTGCCGGAACTACGCGTCGAGACGGAAATACTTATGACTGACCTGAAGGAGTTGACGCGCCTGACCACCTCTATCGAGACCGAGCGGGCAAAGCTTCAGCAGACCGTGGCCGAACAGGTGGCCGAAAAGCGCCGGCTGGCGCTTCTTCTGGAGGAGAAGAAGCGGCTGCAGGCTGAGGCCGAGCAGCGCATGGAGGAAGAGCGCCGCAAGGCGGCCGAAATGGCCGAAAGGGCTGGCGGCCTGCAGGAGCTGATAGCATGGCTCGAGACAGAACTCGCTTCCGCCCGGGAGGCGGAGGAGAGAAGAAAGCGCGAGGAGGCAGAAAGCGCGGCGCAGGCCGTGCCGGAGGATTACAGGCTGGGCCAGCCCATGCCCTTTGCCGATCGGCGTGGCCGTCTGGCGCTTCCGGTGCGCGGCGAATTCGGCTTTCGCTTCGGCGACCAGGACGGCACCGGCGGAACGGTATGGGGCGACATTCTAAGGACACAATCAGGCGCAATCGTCACCGCGCCGGCGGATGGGACAGTACTCTATGCGGGGCCGTTCCGCTCCTACGGTCAGCTATTGATCCTCAACGCAGGCGACGGCTATCATATCGTGCTGGCGGGACTTGATAGAATCAGTGTCTCATTAGGCCAATCGGTTCTCGCGGGCGAGCCGATAGGCGCAATGGGCGAGACGAGGCTGGCCAGCATCGCTTCGCTGAAGGAAGGCAACGCCGCCCCGGAGCTTTACGTGGAGTTCCGAAAGAACGGCAAGCCGGTCGATCCGGGCCCCTGGTGGGCGGAAAGTTTATCTGGAAGGACAGGAAATGATACGTAGGTTGTCGCTTCTGTTTGCCGGCGCTCTGATGGGCGCTTCCGCCATGAGCCTCGTCCATGGGGCGAACGGCTCGACGGCGAACGCGGCGGGTTCGGAGACCTATCGCCAACTGGCGATATTCGGCGATATTTTCGAGCGTGTGCGTGCCCAATATGTGACGCCGCCGGACGACAAGAAGCTGGTCGAGAACGCCATCAATGGCATGCTCACCTCGCTCGATCCGCATTCCTCGTACCTCAACCCCGACGCCGCGAAGGATATGCGCGTCCAGACCAAGGGCGAGTTCGGCGGTCTGGGCATAGAGGTCACAATGGAAGAGGATCTCGTCAAGGTCATCACGCCGATCGACGATACGCCGGCAGCGCGCGCCGGTGTGCGCTCCGGTGACCTGATAGCCAAGATCGATGGCGAGGAAGTCCGCGGGATGACGCTGAGCGACGCCGTGGACAAGATGCGCGGGCTCGTGAATACCCCGATCGAGCTTACAATTCTCCGTGAAGGCGTGTCCGAGCCGATCAAGATCACGATCATTCGCGACATCATCAAGGTTCAGGCGGTCAAGTACCGCGTCGAGAATGATGTCGGCTACATGAAGATCACTTCCTTCACCGAGAAGACCTTCGATGACCTGCAGTCGGCGATCAATACCATCCGCAAGGAGGTGCCGGACGACAAGCTCAAGGGCTATGTTCTCGATCTGAGGCTCAATCCGGGCGGCCTGCTTGATCAGGCAGTGGCCGTGTCCGATGCCTTCCTCGACCGCGGCGAAGTGGTATCGACGCGCGGACGCGATCCGAAGGACATTTCCCGCTTCGATTCGCAGGCCGGTGACCTGGTCAACGGCAAGCCTGTCGTTGTCCTGATCAATGGTGGCTCAGCGAGCGCCTCGGAGATCGTGGCCGGGGCCTTGCAGGATCACCGCCGCGCGACGGTCGTCGGAACACGGTCCTTCGGTAAGGGGTCGGTGCAGACGATCATACCGCTCGGGGAAAATGGTGCCCTGCGGCTTACAACGGCGCTTTATTACACGCCTTCCGGCAAGTCGATCCAGGGAACCGGCATTACCCCGGACATCAAGGTCGAGCAGCCGCTGCCGGATGACCTGAAGGATCAGGATCTGACGCGCGGCGAATCTGATCTGCGCGGCCACATCAAGGGCGCACAGGAGGACGAGGCAGGCTCCGGCTCGCCGGCCTATGTTCCGCCGGACCCGAAGGATGACGTGCAGCTCACCTATGCGCTGGAGCTTCTCAGGGGCGAGAAGACGGATCCTGCATTTCCGCCGAATCCCGAAAAGGCGGTCATGAACCAGTAGCCGAAAACGGCGGAGCGGATTGAGATCCGTTCCGCCGTTTCGGTTCAACCGCCATTCTCCCGAGCAGGCATTGCCGCCAGAGGCGTCTCTCTCGAAAACCGTAAGGCGCCTTCGATGTGACGGTCGATGCGGTATCCTATTGGGCGAATGACGTGAAGAAACGCGGGTCGAGCAGGTCTCGATCTCGGCTTTGGTGAAGGACCCAGAACGGAATGGATATGCCGGAGGGAATTGAGAAAACGAAGCTGCCTTATCGTCGCTGTGTCGGCATCATGGTGCTGAACCACGAAGGCAAGGTATGGGCCGGGCGGCGCATCGCGGAACAGGACAGCGAAATGGCCGGCACGGAAAAGCTGTGGCAGATGCCGCAAGGCGGCATCGACAAGGGCGAGGAGCCGCTTGAAGCAGCAAGGCGCGAACTCTACGAGGAAACCGGCATTCGCACCGTTTCCCTCCTTGCCGAAGCGCCCGAATGGATCAATTACGATCTGCCCGCCCATCTGGTCGGCATTGCGCTCAAGGGCAAATATTGCGGCCAGACCCAGAAATGGTTCGCGTTCCGCTTCGAGGGCGATGAGAGCGAGATCCGCATCAACCCGCCGCCGGGAGAGCATCAGGCGGAATTCGACGCCTGGGCCTGGAAGCCCATGGCGGAGCTGCCGGAACTGATTGTACCCTTCAAGCGCAAGGTCTATGAAAGCGTGGTGGCCGCCTTCCGCCATCTGGCTTCCTGAACCTTATTCTCCCCGGGCAGGTCTGATGATCTCGCCGCGCTGCGGCTCTCCCACGGGAATTCGCGCATCATCGGCCACATAATCGAGAAAGAACGCCGGCAACCCTTCGCCTGTTGCGAGCTCGGGCGTCGTCTGCAAATGGAAATGCAGATGCGGCTCGGACGTGTTGCCGCTATTGCCGCATCGGCCGAGCTCGTCGCCGCGCGAAACCTTCTCTCCGGCCGTGACCATGATGCTCCCCTGACGCATATGCGCGAGAAATGCATATTCCTCCTCGGCAAGCTTGAGGACGACATGGTTGCCTGCGGGATTGCGCGCGTCCGTGCGGCCGATCTTCTGGTCCGGCAACGTGTCCACCACTGACACGATCTCGCCTGCGGCGGGCGCACGGATCGGCTCGTCCCAGCAAAAATAGTCCTGCACGGCCGCACCCTCGCCGCGGTGGCTGGCGCCGTCATGCATGATGACGAAATCATAGGCGAAGCGCTGGGCGCGATCCACGACATGATAATTCGTCTCCGGCGTTCTCCCGCCCCAATAGACGAACCAATCGCCCTCGAAGGGCAGATGCAGGCGGCTTTTGGTCCTGTATTCGAGGAAACGCGATTTCGCTGGCTCCTGCACGGGCCGGATGAAGAACCCGGCAATCCTGTCATTGCTGTCGAAAGCAAGTTGAAGAATGATCGGAATATCGCTTTTCCCGTAGGTGGACGTACGCAGATAGATTTCAAATCCGTCCTGCTCGTCCAGCCTCTCGGAAAGCACATTTGTTTCAGGGCCGAACTGTCCTTCTACGTCCCTGTGGAATCTGCGCAAATCGGCAACATTGCCGATCGCCCGCTGCATGTCCGGCGTCATGGCGTTCCACATGGCATCCAGCCGGCCGTCGAGGAAATCAGTGGCGTGCTTTCGTCCCTGCTCGACGACATCCTCGGCGGAATAAGCGCTTGAGGCGACAAGCAGAAGGGTGGCAAGCGCCCATCCGGAAAGCCGTCGCAACACTATTTCAGCACACCGCAGGCGATCCGGTCGCCCGCTTCACCGGATGGCTGGCTCGTATAGTCGTCTGGGCCCGAATGAACCACGATGGCCGAGCCGTCCTCATCCATCAACGGATTGTCTCCGCCTTCGTCCAGCGACAGGCGATCGGTGAAGAACTCGGCTTTCAGCACTCCATCCTGCCCTACGTTCACATTAGGGAAGTCACCCGGATGCGGGCCGTTCTCGCTTTCTATACCGTGTTCCTTGTCTCCCGCATAATGCCCGCCGGCGGATTCGAAGCCGTCTTCGACCGTGCATTGACCCGTTTCGTGGATATGGAACCCATGCGGACCGGGCGGAAGATCGGTCATCTCTATGATCACGTGAAGCATGCCGGACGGCGTTGCCTTCACTGTAACAGTGCCGACCGCCTTCTCTTCCGGGTCGATCATATTGGCGGACGCGGTCTTTCCCTCGCCTTGCACACCTTGCGCATATGCGCCGGACATAGACAATATTGCCGCGATGAAAGCCGGTCCAAAAATCTTTCGCATGACAATCTCCGTCGATTTTGATGGCCCTGGGCATCGGGTCGAAAAGCGAAATCGCTTTTCCGGTGGACCCAATGCTCGATCAAAATGTCAGAGCGTCTTTCGTGATGGGCCGCGGGCGCTCTAGAGGCAGAACGGGCCCCGGGCCGAATCGTTGCAGAAAGCCGATGGAAAATAAAAAATGGCGGACAATTGCCCGCCATTTCGTGCTCTTCGATTTCGCTGCCTGGATCAGGCCGGCAGGATAGCGCCTTCAAGCGTCGTGAGCTGAGCCAGGAACGCTTCGGCCTTGGTGCGCGATTCGTCGTCCTTGGCGTCGTCGACATCCTCGCGCGCCTCCTGGATGCGGCGGGCGAGGTCGGCGCGATCAATGTCGGCGACCCGCACGGCCGATTCGGCAAGCAGCGTGCAGGTGTCGGGCAGGATATCAGCAAAGCCGCCGAACACGACATAGCGCTCTTCCTGGCCAGACATGAATTTCACCGTCACCACGCCCGGCTTGATGGTGGTCATCACCGGCGCATGGTTGACCATCACGGTCATCTCGCCCTCGGTCCCCGGAATGACGACATATTCGACATCTTCCGAAACGAGCAGACGCTCGGGCGAGACCAGTTCGAATTTGTATGCTTCAGCCATGTCGTATCCGGCAGTCTGCAAGTCGGCAGTCGGCAATAGCCCAGGCTACGCGATATCCAACTCGTCCGGCTGCCTACTCCCTATTGCCGATTGCCGATGATCAGGCCGCTTCCGCCGCCAGCCTCTGCGCCTTCTCGACGGCTTCCTCGATGGAGCCGACCATGTAGAAGGCAGCTTCCGGCAGATGGTCGTACTCGCCCGCGACCAGGCCCTTGAAGCCCTTGATCGTGTCCTCGAGATCGACCAGCTTGCCAGGCGTGCCGGTGAAGACCTCGGCCACGAAGAACGGTTGCGACAGGAAGCGCTCGATCTTGCGGGCGCGCGCCACGGTCAGCTTGTCCTCTTCGGAAAGCTCGTCCATGCCCAGAATGGCGATGATGTCCTGCAGGGCCTTGTAGCGCTGCAGCGTCTGCTGCACGTCACGCGCCACCTGATAATGCTCCTCGCCGACGATCATCGGATCGAGCATGCGCGAAGTGGAGTCGAGTGGGTCCACCGCCGGATAGATGCCCTTTTCCGAGATCGCGCGCGAAAGCACCGTCGTGGCGTCCAGGTGCGCGAAGGAGGTGGCCGGGGCCGGATCGGTTAGGTCGTCGGCCGGCACATAGATGGCCTGCACGGAGGTGATCGAACCCTTGGTGGTCGTGGTGATGCGCTCCTGCAGGGCGCCCATGTCGGTCGCCAGCGTCGGCTGATAGCCCACGGCCGAAGGAATACGGCCGAGAAGCGCCGACACCTCGGAGCCCGCCTGGGTAAAGCGGAAGATGTTGTCGACGAAGAACAGCACGTCCTGGCCCTGGTCGCGGAAATATTCGGCGACCGTCAGGCCGGTCAGGCCGACGCGCGCGCGGGCACCGGGTGGCTCGTTCATCTGGCCGTAGACGAGCGCGGCCTTGGAGCCTTCGCCGCCGCCCTTCTTGTTGACGCCCGATTCGATGAATTCGTGATAGAGGTCGTTGCCCTCGCGCGTGCGCTCGCCGACGCCGGCGAACACCGAATAACCGCCATGGGCCTTGGCGACGTTGTTGATCAGTTCCTGGATGAGCACGGTCTTGCCGACGCCCGCGCCGCCGAACAGGCCGATCTTGCCGCCCTTGGCGTAGGGGGCCAGAAGATCGAGCACCTTGATGCCCGTCACCAGGATCTGCGCTTCCGTCGACTGATCGATATATTCCGGTGCCGGCTGGTGGATGGCGCGCATCTCCGTGGCCTTGACCGGGCCGGCCTCGTCCACCGGCTCACCGATCACGTTGATGATGCGGCCGAGCATTTCCGGACCGACCGGCACGGAGATCGGAGCGCCCGTATCGGTAACCGACTGTCCGCGCACCAGACCCTCCGTGGAGTCCATGGCGATGCAGCGCACGGTGTTCTCGCCGAGATGCTGCGCCACTTCGAGCACAAGGCGATTGCCCTGGTTGTCGGTCTCGAGCGCGTTCAGGATCGCCGGGAGGTGATCCTCGAACTGAACGTCGACAACGGCGCCGATGACCTGCCGCACCTTGCCGACCTGACCGCTGGCGGCGGCCTTGACTGCCGGTGCCTTGGCGGCCGACGCCGCGGTCTTGCGGGGCGCGGCCGGCTTGCGTGCGGCGGTCGCCGGAGCTTTCTTTGGGGTCGCTGCTTTGGCCATTATTCTTAACCTCTTCGGTCCGTTAAGCAATTCCAGGGAAGCGGTATCGTTTCCGTCCGGAATTGCGAAGCTGAAACTAGAGCGCTTCCGCGCCCGAAATGATCTCGATCAATTCCTTGGTGATCTGCGCCTGGCGCTGACGGTTGTAGGTGATCGAAAGCTTGTTGATCATGTCGCCCGCATTGCGGGTGGCGTTGTCCATCGCCGTCATCTTGGCGCCCATCTCGCCGGCGGCGTTCTCCAGGAGCGCGCCGAAGATCTGCACCGCGATATTGCGCGGGATGAGGTCGGAAAGAATGCTTTCGGCATCCGGCTCGTATTCGTAGACGGCACCGCCGGCGGTCTCCTGGGTCGCTCCATCCTCGGAAGCAGGAGCTGCTGCCGGGATGAGCTGCTGCGCCGTCGGCTCCTGCGATATCACCGAGCGGAAACGCGAATAGAAGAGCGTGCAGACGTCGAACTCGCCATCCTCGAAGAGCTTGATGACCCGACGGGCGATCGCATCGGCATTGGCGAAGCCGATCTGCTTGACCTCGCGCAGATCGATGCGGTCGATGATCAGCTTGCCATAGTCGCGGCGAAGAATGTCATAGCCCTTCTTGCCGACGCAGAGGATCTTGACCGTCTTGCCCTCGGCCACCAGCCGGTGGGTATGCTCACGCGCAAGGCGGGCGATCTGCGAATTGAAGCCGCCGCACAACCCGCGCTCGGCCGTGCAGACGATGAGTAGATGCGTGTCGTCCTTGCCCGTTCCGGCCATCAACGCCGGGGCATCGCTCCCCGACACGGCCTGAGTGATGTTGGCCAGCACCGTGCGCATGCGCTCCGCGTAAGGACGGGCGGCTTCCGCCGCCTCCTGGGCACGGCGCAGCTTTGCCGCGGCGACCATCTGCATCGCCTTGGTGATCTTCTGCGTCGCCTTGACCGAAGCGATACGGTTGCGGAGATCCTTAAGGGAAGCCATGCGCTGTCAGCCTCAGGCGAAGTTCTTCGCGAATGCGTCGATCTGCGCCTTCAGGTGGTCGCGCAATTCATCCGAAAGAGCCTTCTCCTTGCGGATGGCGTCGAGCACGTCCTTGCCCTCGGAGCGCATATGCGCAAGCAGGCCCTGCTCGAACTTGCCGACCTGCTGAAGCGTCAGCTTGTCGAGATAGCCCTGCGTGCCGGCGAAGATGACAGCCACCTGCTCCTCGGTCTTGAGCGGCGAGAACTGTGGCTGCTTCAGAAGCTCCGTCAGGCGAGCGCCGCGATTGAGCAGGCGCTGTGTCGCGGCGTCGAGGTCGGAGCCGAACTGCGCGAAGGCGGCCATCTCGCGATACTGGGCAAGCTCGCCCTTGATCGAGCCCGCGACCTGCTTCATCGCCTTGATCTGCGCGGCCGAGCCGACGCGCGACACCGAGAGACCCACGTTCACGGCCGGACGGATGCCCTGGAAGAACAGGTTGGTCTCAAGGAAGATCTGGCCGTCGGTGATTGAGATCACATTGGTCGGGATATAGGCCGAAACGTCGTTTGCCTGCGTCTCGATGATTGGCAGCGCGGTCAGCGAACCGGCGCCGTTCTCGTCATTCATCTTCGCGGCGCGCTCGAGCAGGCGCGAATGCAGGTAGAAGACGTCGCCCGGATAGGCTTCGCGGCCCGGCGGACGGCGCAAGAGCAGCGACATCTGGCGATAGGCGACGGCCTGCTTGGAAAGGTCGTCATAGGCGATCACGGCATGCTTGCCGTTGTCGCGGAAATACTCGCCCATGGCGCAGCCGGCAAACGGCGCCAGGAACTGCATCGGGGCCGGATCGGAAGCGGTGGCGGCGACGATGATCGAATATTCGAGAGCGCCGCGCTCCTCCAGAACCTTCACGAACTGCGCGACGGTGGAGCGCTTCTGGCCGACGGCCACATAGACGCAGTAGAGCTTCTGGCTCTCGTCATCGCCGTCGTTGAGCGGCTTCTGGTTGAGGAAGGTATCGAGAACGATGGCGGTCTTGCCGGTCTGGCGGTCGCCAATGATGAGCTCGCGCTGTCCGCGGCCGACCGGGATGAGCGCGTCGATGGCCTTGAGGCCCGTGGACATCGGCTCATGCACCGACTTGCGGGGAATGATGCCCGGGGCCTTCACGTCGACGCGGCGGCGTTCGGTCGCCTTGATCGGGCCCTTGCCGTCGATCGGATTGCCGAGAGCGTCGACGACTCGGCCGAGAAGACCAGGGCCGACCGGCACGTCGACGATGGCGCCGGTGCGCTTGACGGTGTCGCCTTCCTTGATGTC
Organism: Mesorhizobium sp. J18; assembly: GCF_007829525.1. Classification (GTDB taxonomy): domain Bacteria; phylum Pseudomonadota; class Alphaproteobacteria; order Rhizobiales; family Rhizobiaceae; genus VLJP01. The sequence goes on along the minus strand of NZ_VLJP01000009.1, from coordinate 65,997 downwards.
GCGGTCGTTACCGAAGATGACGACGCCGACATTGTCGATCTCGAGGTTGAGCGCCATGCCGCGGATGCCGCCGGGGAACTCCACCATCTCGCCGGCCTGGACATTGTCGAGGCCGTAGACGCGGGCAATGCCATCACCGACCGAAAGCACCTGGCCGACTTCGGAGACTTCGGCTTCCTTGCCGAAGTTCTTGATCTGATCTTTCAGAATTGCGGAAATTTCCGCGGCGCGGATATCCATCAGCCGACCTCTTTCAGTGCAAGCTTGAGCGAATTGAGTTTGGTTTTGAGCGATGTATCGATCTGGCGCGAGCCCATCTTCACGATCAGCCCGCCGAGAATGGAGGGATCGACGGTGACCCGGATGGCGACATCCTTGCCGGCGACGCTTTTCAGCGCGGCCTTGAGCTCCGTTTCCTGGGCAGGCGTCAGCTTGTGGGCCGACGTAACCTCGGCGGCCGCCTCGCCCCGCTCTTCCGCCGCAATCTCGCGGAAGGCGCGGATCATCGAGGGAACAGCGAAAAGGCGCCGGTTCTGTGCCACGACGCGCAGGAAATTGCCGACCAGCCCGGTGATATTCGCCTTGTCGAGTATGGCGCCAATGGCCCTTACCTGCTCCTCGGAGGAGAAGACCGGGCTCTTGACGAGCCGCTGAAGATCCTCGCTTCCCTCCAGCAGATCCTCGAAACGCCCCAGATCGGCCTCGACCTTGGCAATCGTGTTGGATTCCCGGGCGAGTTCGAAAAGCGATCCCGCATATCGCGATGCCACACCGGAGATCATGGAGCCAGATTGTGCCACGGGTCGATCTTTTCCCACACCTTGGAGATCGCAAGATTTTGAGCCGGGAGCGCGAAACTCGAGCTAAATCTTTGACCTAGTTGAAATTTCCTCGCAGCAAGGGATCGTTGGCCGCATCCCCCGGCCGGAAGTCGATTGCCGTCTAGCACAGGCTTCTCCGACTCGCAACACGCCGCAAAAGAAGGTTTTGCGGCAGTTTTGTCGCAGCCTCGCTTATCGAATACGGCGGAGCCAGTGGAATCAGGCAACGAAACCAAGCGCGAAGGCCAGCGCCAGCACCGCGAGCGCGATCTCCAACACCAGCCATATCCAGTTGACGACGGTGCTGCCGTTGTCCGAAAGCATGGAAACGACGCGCCCGAACGCGGTCAGCGCCCAGCACAGGCCCAAGGTCAGATAAAGAAGCGGCTGCGCAAGCAGGATGCATGCAAGGCCGACGCCGATATAGAAACCCGAGATGGTGGCGCGGGCCTCGCCCACCGCCTCGGGGTGGTTTGGCGTCGCCTGAAGGCGCAGCAGCTTCAGCGTGAGCCGCGGCGCGAACAGCATTATGAGACCGAACACCAGCGTCGCCGCCGCCACCGACCATGCCAGCCATTCACCCTGGCTCACGGGCCACGGAAATGCGAGTTCCACGGCAATGCCCCTCACCTTCGATTCGTGGCTCGACGATAGACCATCGAACGACGAAGTGAAAACACCGTCCCCTCATGGAAGCCGGAGCAGAACCGGAAGATAGCCTTGCAGCTGGAGGTGCTCGACCAGTTCGATCAGCGGGAACGCCATCAGGAAGATCAGCCCGTCGAGAAAGGTGCGCCTGAGGGCGGCGGGAGAGAACGAAMCCCCCGCCGAATCGCGGTAGAGTCGCGGCTTCGGCCAGAACATCGGCGTCTGCCGGGCATAATCGTCGTAACGCGCTCCGAACAGCGTGCGCAGATGCTCCGATTCGCGGCTCGCGGTGGCGTTCAGCACCAGATAGACGGTCAGGCCCAACGCCAGCGTCAGCACCAGCGAGCCGACGATGAGCCCTATGCCGATCGCGCCGAGCGTCGAGAAGAAATAGAGCGGGTTCCGCGTCATCGAGTACGGCCCGAAGGTCATCAACTCCCGGTTCTTCTTCGAGCCGATATAGAGGATGCTCCACATCCGGCCGCCGACGCAGGCCAGAACCAGCGCGAAGCCTAGCATCTCGATGACTTCGTGAGCGTCGCCGAGATAGGCCGGCTGTAGCAGGAATGCGGAAATCGCGAGCGCCAGCCCGCCCGCTTGCAGGATGCGGATGCGAATCCGCTGATTGACCGGCTGCTGTCTCACGAACGCCCCCATGGCCAAATATGACCGTATCACCATCGCCCTGCTTTGCGGCTTTTTTGCGCTGCCTCGCTACAGGAAACTCTGCGGATCGATGTCCACCTGCACCCGCACCGAGCCGTGCGGCTTCGGCCCCTCGGCCAGCATCGCGCGCAGGAAAGCCTGCATGTCGGACCGCCTTTCGCCATGGACCAGCAGCCGGAAACGGTGCCTGCCCGCAACCAGCGCCAGCGGTGCCTCCGCCGGACCCAGCACGTCGATCTCCTTTGCCGAGGGTGCTGCGCGCCTCAGCGCGCGTGCATGGCTTTCGGCCTCTTGCCGGGCCGCCGCGCTGACGATCACTCCGGCAAGCCTGCCGAAGGGCGGCAGGCCGCTGCGCTCGCGTTCGGCAATTTCGCGTTCGTAGAAGCTTTCCGCATCGCCCGAGACGATTGCCTCCATCACGGGATGCTCGGGCTGGTAGGTCTGCAAGAGGCCGAGGCTTTTCCTCCCGCTGCGGCCGGCGCGGCCGGTGACCTGGCTCAGGAGCTGGAAGGTCCGCTCCGCCGCGCGCGGATCGCCATTGGCGAGGCCGAGATCGGCATCGACCACGCCGACCAGCGTCATGTTGGGGAAATTATGGCCTTTCGCCACGAGCTGCGTGCCGATGACGATGTCGCACTCGCCCTTGGCGATTGCCTCCAGTTCGAGGCGCAGCCGCCTGACCCCGCCCAGCAGATCCGACGACAGCACGATGGTGCGCGCCGCCGGAAAATGCGCCACCACCTCCTCGGCGATGCGCTCCACCCCGGGCCCGCACGCCACCAGATGATCGAGCGACCCGCATTCCGGGCAGGCTTCCGGGCGCGGCTCGTTGTGGCCGCAATGATGGCAGACGAGCTGGCCGCGGAAACGATGCTCTACCAGCCAGCTCGAACAGTCGGGACACTGGAAACGGTGGCCGCAGACGCGGCACAGCGTCAATGGCGCGTAGCCGCGGCGGTTGAGGAAAAGCAGCGCCTGCTCGCCCCGCCCGATCGTCCCGTCCACCTCTTCCAGAAGGGCCGGCGAAAGAAAGCCGCCGCGCGCCGGCGGCGAGCGACGCATGTCGATCGCCTTGATCTCGGGCAGAGCGGCTTCCGCGAAGCGGGCGGGCAGGACCAGCCTTTCATAGCGGCCCTGATCGGCATTGACCCGGCTTTCAACCGATGGCGTGGCCGATGCCAGCACCACCGGAAAGCCGCCGATATGGCCGCGCACCACTGCCATGTCACGGGCATTGTAGAAGACGCGGTCCTCCTGCTTGTAGGCAGGGTCGTGCTCCTCGTCCACAACGATCAGGCCAAGTTCCCGGAAGGGCAGGAAAAGCGCCGAGCGCGCCCCGGCAACGACGCGTACGCTGCCTTCAGCCACCTGCCGCCACACCCGTTCGCGCATGCGCGGCGGCAAATCCGAGTGCCATTCCGCCGGCTTGGCGCCGAAACGATCGTGAAAACGCTCCAGAAACGCCTGTGTCAGCGCGATCTCCGGCAGGAGGATCAGCACCTGTCTGTCTTTTTCGATCGCTGTGGCAACAGCCTCGAAATAAACCTCTGTCTTGCCCGAACCGGTGACGCCGTCGAGCAGCGACACTGAAAAGCCGCCAGCTTCGACATGCCCGCGAATCACCTCGGCGGCGGCCTGCTGGTCCTGGGTCAGGCATGGCCGGGCAAAGCCGGGATCGGGCCGGGCGACCACCGGACGGGGCGGAATTTCCACCGTCTCGAACACTCCCTGCGCCTTCAGCCCGTCGATGACGCTCAAGGAAACGCCCGCCGCATGGGCCAGGCCGGATCGCGTCCAGGCATGGCCCTCGCCGGCGAGTTCCAGCACGCGGGCGCGCGCCTCGGTCATGCGGTCGGGGCGGCATTCCGTCAGGCGCAAGCCCTCCAGCGGCGGTTCGGGATCGAAGGCGGCGGGCGCCCGCAGCACCATGCGCGCCACCATGCCCGGCGGAGAGAGCGTGTAGGCCGCGATCCAGTCGACCAGCCTTCGCATCTCCTCATGCACCGGCGGACAGTCGAATACTTCCGAGACCGGCCTCAGTTTCCGCGCATCGACGGCCTCGCCGTCGCCGTCCCAGACGATCCCCGCCACTTCCCTCGGCCCCAAGGGAACACGCACGATCGACCCGGGCTCGACCTTCATTCCTGGCGGAACGACATAGGAGTAGGGCCGCTCGGCAGGCATGGGCACCATGACCGGCACCGTCCGATTTTCGCGCGAATCTTGTTTCATCGGACGTGACCTTGCCTGCTTATTCATTTAGAGCAAGGCCCAAGGACGCAGACAAGGCAGCGCCGCCCTCCAGCGGCTGCTCCGCTACCCGCAAGGAGACCGAAATGAAATTCTTCGTCGATACCGCCGACGTCAAAGATATCCGCGAACTCAATGATGCAGGCCTGCTCGACGGCGTCACCACCAACCCGTCGCTGATCATGAAGGCGGGCCGTGACATCATGGATGTGACGAAGGAGATCTGTTCCATCGTCGAAGGTCCGGTCTCGGCCGAAGTGACCGCCGTCGAATATAGCGGGATGATGCGCGAGGCAGAGGTGCTGTCGAAGATCGCCGACAATATCTGCATCAAGGTCCCGCTGACGCTCGACGGGCTGAAAGCCTGCAAGGCGCTGACCTCCGACGGCCGCATGGTCAATGTGACGCTATGCTTCTCGGCCAACCAGGCATTGCTTGCCGCCAAGGCCGGAGCCACCTTCATCTCGCCCTTCATCGGCCGTCTCGACGACATGGGCATAGACGGCATGGAGCTGATCGGCGAGATCCGAACCATCTACGACAATTACGATTTCGGCACCGAGATACTCGCCGCCTCCATCCGCACGGTGAACCATGTGAAACAGGCCGCAATGATCGGCGCCGATGTAGCGACGGTTCCGCCGGCCACCCTGAAGGCGCTGGTCAAGCACCCCCTGACCGACAAGGGCCTGGAAGCCTTCCTGGCCGACTGGGCAAAGACGGGACAGAAGATCGGCTAGGCTGTCAGGGCGTCCTTTGCGCGGCCGGACGGACGCGCGGTGCTCCGGATGCCTGCTGCAGGCCGGAAAATTCCGCATCGGCATCGGCCGCCAGCGTCTCGACCGCATGCTTCTGCAGCAGGGCAGCGACCTCGGCCGGGTCGCCGTCAATGCGGTCTGGTGCGATCGGCCGACCGACGATGATGGAGAAGCGGAAGCCCTTCTTGTTGAGCAATTCGTGGAACAGCGTCATGTCGCGCAGTTCCGTCGAATATTTCGACAGGAGATAGAAGAGCCCCGAATTACGGGCGGTGATGTTGACCGGAACGATAGGCACCTCATAGCGGCGCGCTAGCGCCACGACCGATGTCTGCCACGGCCGCTCGGTCAGCTTGTCCTTGTTCCAGTAGGCGATGCGCCCGGAAGGAAAGAGCACGATGGCCTTCTTCTCGGCGAAGGCGCGCGCCGTCATCTCCAGCGTGTCGCGGCTCTTGGCATGGGACTTCTCGCCCGGCCGCCACTCGACGGGGATGATCGTCTCGCGGAAACGCGGATTGACCCGCAGGGCATCGCGATTGGCGAAGATCGCGAAATCCGGCCGTATGTCCTTCAGGAGATCGAAGACGGCGATGCCGTCTGCGATGCCCGTCGGATGGGTGGGCGCAAGGATGAAGCTGCCAGCAGGCGGGATGTTCTCCAGGCCTCTCGCGGACATCTGGAGGGAAAGAAGCTTGCTCAGATAGGCAAGCGCGTCCCATCCCGGCAGATCGGCGATGTGGTCGGCCATGGAGAGCGCGAGCCGATAGGAAAAGAGCCGATAGAGCAGGGGCCGCGCCAGAGGCCAGAGCGGATGCTTCGACAGATGCGTCGTCCGCTCGGCGATAAGCTGATCGACAATATGGGGGTCCGCCGCGGGTACTTCCTCACGACGCAGCATGCGGCTTCCAAGCACCTGGACTACCGCAGCCAGCGTTGTGTTGAGATCCATGGGCGAAGCACTCCGTTGGCGGCTGTGTCACCAAAATTCATGTCGGTACAATGACATTGCTTATGAACAACTGATAATTGCGCAGTTTTCCCGATCCATAAACGCACCAACGCCCGATTCGACTTTACTACTGATCCGGCGTCCGGGCCAGTTCCTGCCCCACGGCCAGATAGAGGAGCTGTGCAAGCTCGCGGGCGGCGCGATCCTCGGCATCACGCTCCGCCCTGTAGGCGGCGAATTCCTGCCGCGGCACGTCATAAGCCGAGGTGATCTCGCGGCGGCCGGTGGCGCGCACATTGCCAGTGGCATTGTCGACCAGACGATAAGAGGCGCGAACCACGACAATCTTGGCGGTCGGCTCCTGCTCGGAGGCGACCTGGCGCCGCGCCGCCGACAACACCTGGGAGGAAACGTTCAGATGCATCGTATATAGGCTGTTTTCCGGCTGAGCCGCGCCGCCGCGAATGAGGAAGATCAGCTCGTTGCGGACCTGCTGGCCGACGCGGTCGGCCACCGGTTCGACCGCGATGGAGGAAAGCGCGTTTGTGGGCGTTCCGATCTTCGTGGAGAAGGTGGTGCCATAGGTTGCCAGCATGGGACGCACAGTGCAGCCGGATGCGATCGCCAGGACGGCGAACAGGCCGACATAGGCACAGCCGCGGAAAATCGGATTCACTTTTGTCCCTCTCCGGTCAGGCAACGATATTGACGATGCGCTGCGGAATGACGATCACCTTGCGGGGTGACGCGCCGTTCAGCGCCTTGCGCACGAAATCCAGTTCGAGCACTGCCCTTTCGACCGCAGCTTGGTCCGCGTCGCGGGCGATTGTCAAATCTCCGCGCTTCTTGCCGTTAATCTGTACCGGCAGGACGATCTCGTTATCAACAACCAGGTCCGGATCGAAGGCGGGCCATGGCCGCGCCGCGACGAGGTCTGTGCCGCCCATCGCCGCCCAGGCTTCCTCCGCCAGATGCGGCATGAAGGGCGCGAAGAGGTGGATCAGGATTTCCAGGGCTTCGCGCAGGGCACCACGGGTCTCCGGCGCGGTGGCGCCCGAGAGGCCGGCGGCCGGCCCTTGCAAGGCATTGACCAATTCGTAGATGCGGGCGATCGCGCGGTTGAAGGCGAGCTTCTCGATATCCTCGCCGACCGCCTTCAGCGCCTTGTGCGCGGCCTTGGAAATCGCAGCCCCTTCGCCCGTGGTAGCCGCTTTCGGTGCTACGCCGCCGAGATGCGGGGCTGATTCGGCCACCAGCCGCCATATGCGCTGCACGAAGCGATGCGCCCCCGCGGCTCCTTCGTCGGTCCATTCCACGTCGCGCTCGGGCGGCGAATCGGACAGCATGAACCAGCGCGCGGTATCGGCGCCGTAGCCGTCGATGATGTCCTCCGGGCTGACAGTGTTCTTCTTCGATTTCGACATCTTTTCGAGCGAGCCGATCCCGACGGGCTCGCCGGTGGCGATCTCGATCGCCTGCCGCGTCTCGCCGGCCTGCTCGATCCGCACCTCCGACGGAGCCAGCCAGCGGCCGTCCCTCGCGCGATAGGTCTCGTGCACCACCATGCCTTGCGTGAACAGGCCCTTGAAAGGTTCGGCCAGGTCGAGGTGGCCCGTGTCGCGCATGGCGCGGGTGAAGAAGCGCGAATAGAGCAGATGCAGGATGGCATGCTCGATGCCGCCGATATACTGGTCCACCGGCAGCCACTCATTGGCCGCCTTGGGATCGGTGGGCTGGTCGGCATGCGGCGCGGTGAAGCGCGCGAAATACCAGGACGAATCGACGAAAGTGTCCATCGTATCCGTCTCGCGGCGCGCATCCTCGCCGCATTTCGGACATTTCACATGCCGCCATGTCGGGTGCCGGTCGAGCGGATTGCCCGGCTTGTCGAAATCGATGTCGTCGGGCAGCTTCACCGGCAGATCCGATTTCGGCACCGGCACGACGCCGCAGGCGTCGCAATGGATCACCGGAATCGGGCAGCCCCAGTAGCGCTGGCGGGAGATGCCCCAGTCGCGCAAGCGGAAATTGACCTTGCGCTCGGCCATCGGGCGATTGCCGATGGTCACCTTCTCCAGCCTGTTCGCGACCTCGTCGAAGGCCTGCTTCGGGCTCATGCCGTCGAGGAAGCGCGAATTGATCATGACGCCGTCGTCGACATAGGCTTCGTCGACGATCTGGAAGGTCTTGGGGTCGGCGCCCTCGGGCATCACCACAGGCACGACCGGCAGGCCGTATTTGTTGGCGAAGTCGAGGTCGCGCTGGTCGCCGGACGGGCAGCCGAAGATTGCACCCGTGCCGTAATCCATCAGCACGAAATTGGCGACATAGACCGGCAATGTCCAGTTCTCATCGAACGGATGCACCACACGTATGCCGGTATCGAAGCCCTTCTTCTCGGCTGTTTCAAGGGCGGCGACCGAGGTGCCCATGCGCCGGCAGTCCTCGATGAAGGCGGCCAGTTCGGCATTGCCTTCGGCAGCCTTTTTCGCCAGCGGATGATCCGCCGCGATCGCCATGAAGGAGGCGCCGAAGATGGTGTCGGGCCGGGTAGTGTAGACCTCCAGCTCGCTCTCGCCCTCGGGTGCGGTTCCCTCGACCAGCGGCCAGCGAATCAGCAGGCCTTCCGAGCGGCCGATCCAGTTGCGCTGCATCAGCCGCACCTTCTCCGGCCACTCGTCCATCCCGTCGAGCGAATCGAGCAGGTCCTGCGAGAAATCGGTGATCTTGAAGAACCACTGGGTAAGCTCGCGCTGTTCGACCAGCGCGCCCGAGCGCCAGCCGCGGCCGTCGATGACCTGCTCATTGGCGAGCACGGTCATGTCCTCGGGATCCCAATTGACCTTGGATACCTTGCGCGTGACCAGGCCCTTCTCGAGCATATCGAGGAACAGCATCTGCTGGCGGTGATAGTAATCCACGTCGCAGGTGGCGAATTCGCGCGACCAGTCGAGCGACAGGCCCATCATCTTGAGCTGTTCGCGCATGGTGGCGATGTTCTGGTAGGTCCATTCCTTCGGATGGACCTTGTTCTGCATGGCGGCGTTCTCGGCGGGCATGCCGAAGGCATCCCAGCCCATAGGATGCAGCACGTTGAAGCCCTTGGCGCGTTTGTAGCGCGCCACGACGTCGCCCATCGTGTAATTGCGCGTATGGCCGATATGGATGCGCCCGGAAGGATAGGGGAACATCTCCAGCACGTAATATTTCGGCCGCGGATCGTCGTTCTGCGCCTCGAAAAGCTTTTTCTCCGCCCAGGCCTGCTGCCAGCGGGGTTCGGAAGCGCGCGGATTGTATCGTTCGGTTGCCATGCCCGGTTTTTCACATAGAAAGGGAAGCAAATTTTCGTCGGCGGACCTTCATCACGGTTTGCCGGAAGCGTCAACTCCGCAGCCTATCCGGGCGGGAGAAACCATGGATTTGTAATGAAAAGCGCGGTCGAAAATCTTCAAGCCGTCAGACTGGCGATCGGGCAGGCTGAACGGGAAGCCGGGCGGAAGGCAGGTTCGGTGGAGCTTGTCGCCGTGTCCAAGACCTTCGATGCCGAAGAGATCAGGCCGGTGCTCGAAGCCGGCCATCGGGTCTTCGGCGAAAACCGCGTCCAGGAAGCGCAAGGCAAATGGCCGGGGCTGAAGGAGGCGTTTTCCGGGATAGAGCTGCATCTCATCGGCCCTCTTCAATCCAACAAGGCGAAGGAGGCCGTCGCTCTCTTCGATGTCATAGAGACCGTCGACCGCGAGAAGATCGCCGCAGCACTCGCCACCGAGATGAGGAAGCAGGCGAAAACGCCGCGGCTCTACGTGCAGGTCAATACCGGACTGGAGCCACAAAAGGCGGGTATCGATCCGCGCGAGACGGCCGCCTTCGTCGCCCGCTGCCGCGAAGTCCACGGCCTCGCCATCGAAGGGCTGATGTGCATCCCGCCGGTCGAGGAAAATCCGGGGCCGCATTTCGCCCTTCTCTCCAAGCTTGCCCGCGAGACGGGCCTGGACAAGCTTTCCATGGGCATGTCAGGCGATTATGAGACGGCCATAGGTTTCGGCGCGACAAGCGTGCGCGTCGGCTCGGCGATCTTCGGACAGCGGGCCTGAACGGCCGGCGTCAGACGGTTTGCCCCGGACACATGGCCTCTCGCATCACGATGCTTAAGGAAGAGAAGCATCAACAGGATGACCAAGACCGGGCCGGTCCTGGCCATGCCTTCACCCTGCCCCGTCACCGCATGGACGATGCCCGACACGATCCACGACGACGCCGGCAATGGCCAGCAGCGCCTGGAGCGTCGCAAGCAAAGCCCAAATGCCCGGCGGCGTGCCGGCGCGCCGGAGACGCTACCCTCTTCGGTCCCAGGTCGGAATCTATTGCAGCACCAGTTCTCCGCTCACATTGCGCCATTCGCTGGGTGAGATCAGCTGCTTGTGGGTGTAGCGTACGGAATGCAGCGGCCCATCGAGCTTTTCTGTCCAGAAGTCGATGAAGCGATACAGAGCCGGAAAGTCGGGGGCCAGGTCGTATTGCTGCCAGACGAAGCTCTGCAAGACATGTGGGTGGTCCGGAAGGTGATAGAGGAACTCGGCGGTCGTCAGCCCGTAGCCCTTGAGCATAAGTTCCGTTTCCGGATGGTGGTGCATGAATGTACTCCTGCGTTCATTTCTCCCGTAAGCAACTGTGCCATCAACTTAATTGCCAGTCCATCGGTTCCTGATCGGCAGGAGCGTATTTTTCGTAATTTTTTCAAACTGTTAGCAGTCGCCTCTGGTTGCTGCTGCTACCGTAGCAGGCCTCAGCCTTTCGGCCGGGCTTGCCTCACGATGACAGGGCGATAGATCACGGTCGAGGGGCCCAGGTCGTCGAAGGCATCCATCTGCGCGCGCCGCTCTGCGCGGCGGTCGAGCTCCAGTTCCAGGAGGCATTGCGCGAAAGCCTCGGAGCCCGTCCGGAAGCCGTAGGTCCGGCAGGTTTCCTCGTCCCGCGCCCTTCGCTCTTCCGGCGTCATGGTCTGGCATGCCGAGACGGTCATCGCAACCGCCAGTGCCGGCAAAATGATCTTGCGCATGGAAATTCCTTTCAAAAGACTTCCGGCCTTTGCCAAAGATATGGGGCCGGCTGCCGCCTTCAATGCGCATCCTGCCCCATTCCAAGGTCTGATGTTGTCGTCGCGCCGGAATTGATAATAATGCCGGCGCAAGACGTCCCGCTATGGCCGGCGACGCGACAAACCCGAATGCCCATCAATGGGGGAGGAATTCCAGAAATGTCCGAAGTCCATACACATCGCGTGAAACCCGCATGGAAGAAGGTGGCGCTGATCGACGGCGCAACCTACGAGAAATGGTACAAGGACAGCATCAAGCATCCGGACAGATTCTGGGCCAAGCACGGCAGGCGCATCGACTGGTTCAAGCCCTTCACCAAGGTCAAGAACACCTCCTTCAAGGGCAAGGTGTCCATCAAATGGTTCGAGGACGGCGTCACCAACGTCTCCTACAACTGTATCGACCGGCACCTGAAGAAGCGCGGCAACCAGACCGCGATCATCTGGGAAGGCGACAATCCCTATGACGACAAGAAGATCACCTATAACGAGCTCTACGAACATGTCTGCCGGCTCGCCAATGTGCTGAAGTCGCGCGGCGTCAGGAAGGGCGACCGCGTCACCATCTACATGCCGATGATCCCCGAGGCAGCTTACGCAATGCTGGCCTGCACGCGCATCGGCGCAATCCATTCGGTCGTCTTCGGCGGCTTCTCGCCCGATTCGCTTGCCGGACGCATTGAGGACTGCAAATCCGACTTCGTTATCACCGCCGATCAGGGCCTGCGCGGCGGCAGGACCATCCCGCTCAAGGAAAACGCCGACAAGGCGATCGCCATTGCCGAAAAGGCCGGCACCAAGGTCCGGCATGTGCTGGTGGTGCGCCGCACCGGCGCCAAGGTCGATTGGGTGGAGGGTCGCGACCTCTGGTACCACAAGGAGACGCGGGCGGCGAAGCCGGACTGCAAGCCGGAGAAGATGAAGGCGGAGGATCCACTTTTCATCCTCTATACTTCCGGTTCGACGGGCAAGCCGAAGGGGGTTCTGCATACCACCGGCGGCTATCTGGTCTATGTCTCGATGACGCACCAGTATGTCTTCGACTACCATGACGGAGACGTCTACTGGTGCACGGCAGACGTGGGCTGGGTCACCGGCCACAGCTATATCGTCTACGGCCCGCTCGCCAACGGCGCGATCACCCTGATGTTCGAGGGCGTCCCCAACTACCCCGACGCCTCGCGCCTGTGGGAAGTGGTCGACAAGCATCAGGTGAACATCTTCTACACCGCGCCGACCGCCATCCGCGCGCTCATGGGCGCTGGCGATGCATTCGTCACCAGAACCTCGCGCAAGTCGCTGCGCATTCTCGGCACGGTGGGAGAGCCGATCAATCCAGAAGCCTGGGAATGGTATTACAATGTCGTCGGCGAGAAGCGCGTGCCGATCGTCGATACCTGGTGGCAGACCGAGACCGGCGGCATCATGATCTCGCCGCTGCCCGGCGCGATCGACCTGAAGGCCGGTTCGGCCACCAAGCCGTTTTTCGGCGTGCAGCCGCAGCTCGTGGATGGCGAGGGCAACGAGATCGAGGGTGCCGGGGCGGGTAATCTGTGCATCGTGGACTCCTGGCCGGGTCAGATGCGCACGGTCTATGGCGATCACGAACGCTTCGTTCAGACCTATTTCTCCACCTACAAGGGCAAATACTTCACCGGTGACGGATGCCGCCGGGACGAGGACGGCTATTACTGGATCACCGGGCGCGTTGACGACGTCATCAATGTTTCCGGCCACCGGCTCGGCACGGCGGAAGTCGAATCGGCGCTCGTCTCTCACGAGAAAGTCTCCGAGGCCGCCGTTGTCGGCTATCCGCACGACGTCAAGGGACAGGGCATTTACTGCTACGTGACCCTGATGGCCGGGGAAAAGGGCTCGGAGGAGCTGAAGAAGGAGCTGATTGCGCATGTACGCAGCGAGATCGGCCCCATTGCCACTCCCGACAAGATCCAGTTCGCGCCCGGTCTGCCCAAGACCCGCTCGGGCAAGATCATGCGCCGCATCCTGCGCAAGATTGCGGAGGACGACTACAAGGCGCTTGGCGATACGTCGACGCTTGCCGATCCGGCGGTCGTGGAGGATCTGGTGGAGAACCGGCAGAACAGGAAATAGTCGGTGGCCCTTGCATGCGGGAGGTATAGGCTCCACATTGGCCTTGTGTTCAACGAAACGAAAGGAGGTGATCCGATGTCGAGTGATTTCCGTTCCAGCGTGGCCTCAGCGGATTGCCTTTGCGGGGAGCAGCCTCTTCGTTAAAGCGCATGACGTGCGGCCGGTGACGCCTGCAGCGTCGCGCCGACGGCTGCGCATGAACGAAAGCACGGGGGCCGTTCCGAAGGGAGCGGCCCCTTCTTCTCTGCCCATTGCGGATGCCTGTCTCGCCAGAGCCAGGCGTTCGATGTTCCTGCGATCTCCTGAAAGGCGACGGCGACGCAGCCTCCTTTCTTCGCCCCGCTTGGGGGAGGCGTGTCTGCGGCACTGGAATATCTGACGGACACCCCACCATATGCTTTTTTCATCGTTACGGTAGAAAGGTCACAATTCACACGCTATAGGCGCGGTGATGCGGATTGTCAGAGTCCTTTTGCTGTTGTGCCTGATGGCGGGCTTCGCAAGTCCGGCTTTGGCTGCATTCCGCGCTGGCGAACCGCTGCCCCCGCCGCCCTGCTCGGGCGCGGCCCATGAGCGAGAATGCCCCGACTTCACGGCGCCCCGTCCGTATGGTCAACGTGGTCCGTCGGCCGCCGACAACCAGCAGTGCCTGCCGCTTGCCATAGAGACACGAAACGCTTCCTTAAGCCGAAATTTCCGCGAGGCGGTGGTTTCCTATGTCACCGCGGCAGCTCGGCCTTACGCCTCGCTGACTTATCCCATCGACAAGCCTCCCGAGGCGTGATGCGGCCTTTGGCAGCACTGCGCTGCCTCACCACCCAAGATGAAATTCAATGCCGCGTTCCCAAGGGAGCCGGCCATGCGGCGCGATCCGGAAAGGACGGCCGCATCTATTGGAGACTAGAATGTCCGTTCAAACCTCGAACACTCCCCTTATCATTCCGGCGCTGCGGCCGATATATTCCAGGCTCGATACCCTGGTGGAGACCCTGTTGCGTATCGTGGCGGGCCTTGCGCTCGTCACTCATGGCGCCTCGAAGATCGTCAATCCATTCGGAGCAGCCGGCATGGTGGAAAGCCTCGGCTTCTATCCCGGCGTCTTCTGGTCGCCGCTGCTTGCCGCGACGGAATTCTTCGGCGGGCTGATGATTGCCATTGGCCTGTTCACGCGGCCGGCAGCCTTCGCGGCGATGATCGTGCTTCTGGTCACCGTCTGGTTCCACTGGGTGGTTCAGGGTGAAGGTTATTCCGGCGCCGAGAAGTCGATCCTGTGGGCGGCGATCATGATCTTCTTCGCCATCCGTGGCAGCAATCGCCATTCGGTCGACGCGAAGATCGGCCGCCAGTTCTGAATCCGAAAGCCACCCGCGCGGCCTCGGCCGCGCGGATGGCCTTCTAGGAAGCCTCGCGGCGGCGAATCGCCGTCGCGGTCTCATCAATATTTTTGCCATCCGGCGAAAGCACGACGCCGAACTTCTCCGCTGCCTCGTCCGGCGTGTAGTAGCCCATCGCCGCGTCATGCAAAATGCGGGCAGGATCGCGGGTAAAGGGATCGCCATATCCGCCGCCGCCTGGTGTGCCCACGCTCACCCGGTCGCCGGCCTTGAGCGGAATGTCCTGCTCCTTGGAAAGGTGCTTCGGCACATGCGGCTCGCCAGAGCGCCAGACGGTGACGGTGTTGACCGCACCGTCAGCGCCGCCGAGCACGCCCTGCGGTCCGGTCCGCCCGTGATCCATGACGAAGGAGGCGCGCGCATCGCCCCGCAGCAGTTCCACCTCATAGGCGAGCCCGAAGCCGCCGCGATGCTTTCCGGCGCCACCCGACCCTTCGCGCAGGGCATAATGACGGTAGAGCACCGGGAAAGCCTGCTCCATGACCTCGATGGGCGGGGACTTGGAGATGCCGATGGTCGAGCAGCCATTGGAGAGCCCGTCATGGCTGGCATTGCCGCCATAGCCGCCGCCGGAGATCTGATACATGACGAAATCGCGCCCGCGCGCCGGATCGTGACCGCCAAGGGCGAAATTGCCGCTGGAGCCGGCTGGCGCGGCGGTGACGGCATCCGGCAGCGCCTTGACCATGGCGGCGAACACGGCCTCCGCGATGCGCTGGGACACTTCCGCCGCGCAGCCCGAAACCGGCCGCGGATAGGCAGCGTCGAGGAAGGTGCCGATGGGCCGCTTGACGATCAGCGGTTCGAAGGCGCCGGCGCTGAGGGGCACGTCGGGGAAGATGTGGCGCATGGCGAGATAGACCGACGACAGCGTCGTGGCGATGACGCTGTTCATCGGGCCGGCGCAGGGCGGGCTGGAGCCTGCAAAGTCGAAGGTCAGCGCCTCGCCCTTCTTCTCGACCTTGAGCGCGATGGTCAGCGGCGCATCCACCACGCCATCGGAATCGATGAAGGCCTTGCCCTCGTAGCTGCCGTCGGGAATGGCGGCGATTTTGGCCCGCATCTGCTCGGCAGCGCGCCGGCGCAGTTCGGCGATCGCCTCCGTGACCGTTTCGTCGCCATAGCGGTCGAGGACTGCCGCAAGCCGTTCCTCGCCTACCTGCAGGGCGGCCGCCTGGGCGCGGATATCGCCGATGCGCTGGTCGGCAACGCGGATGTTCGAGCAGATGATGGAATAGATCTCCGGATCCATCACGCCCTTCTTGAAGAGCTTCACGGGCGGCAGCCGCAGCCCCTCCTGCTCGACGGCGGKGGCCGATGCGGAGAATCCGCCCGGCACCGAACCGCCGATATCTGGCCAATGGCCGGTATTGGAAAGCCAGCAGAAGATGCGGCCGTCACGCCAGACGGGCATGGCGAAGCGCACATCCATCAGATGAGTGCCGCCGAGATAGGGGTCGTTGACGATGTAGATGTCGCCGGGCTCCGGTGGCAGGACGCGGCCGTCGCGGATCATCTCGATCAGCGTCATGGTCGAATACTGCATGACACCGACGAAGACCGGCAGGCCGCCCAGCCCTTGCGCGATCAGCGAGCCGTCCTCGGCGGAATAGATGCCGTCGGACCGGTCGTTGGCCTCGGCGATGACCGGCGAGAAGGCGGCGCGCGAGAAGGTGAGGTCCATCTCGTCGCAGACCTGCTGGAGGGCTGCCTGGATGACGGAAAGGGTGATGGCGTCGAGGGGGGTGGTCAGGGTTGCAACCATTTTCACCTTCCCACCGTGATCAGGATATTGCCGTCCGCATCCGAAGTCGCGCGGTCGCCGGGCTCGATCACTGTCGTGGCGTCGAGCTGCTCGAGGATCGCCGGCCCCTCGATCGCGGCATCGAGCGGTAGCCTCTCGCGCCGGTAGACCGGTGTGTCGCGCCACATGCCGTCGAACCAGACCGGCCGCGTCTCTTCCTGCGCCTCCTCCAGCGAGCCGGCGCGGCCGGCGGGATCGATCAGCAGCGACAGGTCGATATCGGGCCGAACACCGATGACGGAGGTGTTGAGATTGACGAGATTGGCGCGGATCTCCGGCAGCCGCACCTTGAAGCGGGCGAAATAGGCTTCCTCGAAAAGCCTCTGCAGTGCCTCGCCTGTGATATTGGGCGAAGGCAAGGCCACATTGATGAGATGCGTCTGGCCGACGAACTGCATGTCGGCCGAATGCGTGAATTCCACGCGTTCCGGCCGGATGGCCTCCTCGGCGATCATGGCCTGTCCGTCGGCGCGCTGGCGCTCCAGCACCTCGCGGACCAGCGCCACGTCGAGCCCGGCAACGGGACGGTTGAGCGTGTTGACGAAGTCGTGGCGCAGGTCGGCCACGACGCAGCCCAGCGCATTGGTGATGCCGGGACGTGCCGGCACCATGACGCGTGGTATGCCGAGTTCGCGGGCAAGGGCGGAGGCATGCAGCGGCCCCGCGCCGCCGAAGGCGAAGAGGGCAAAGTCGCGCGGATCGTGGCCCTTGCCGATCGACACCATGCGCACGGCTCCGGCCATCTTTATGTTGGCGAGCCTAAGCACGGCTCCSGCCGCCTCTACTCCGTCGAGACCGACGCGTTTGCCGAGTTTTTCCGCGAAAATTGCACGGACCGCGTCGACAGAGACCGGTGTTTCCACCGAAAGCAGCTTTCTCGGATTGAGGCGGCCGAGCACAAGATTGGCATCGGAAATGGTCGGCTCCTCGCCCCCGCGTCCGTAGCAGATCGGGCCGGGCGCAGCACCCGCGCTTTCCGGCCCGACCTCCATCAGGCCGGCATCGTTGATGCGGGCGATCGAGCCGCCGCCGGCGCCAACCGTATGCACGTCCACCATCGGGACATGGATCGGCATGGCATATTCGATCTCGATCTCGTTGGAGACGGCGGGSCGCGCCTCGCGGACAAGGGCGACGTCGGTCGAGGTGCCGCCCATGTCGTAGGTGATGAGATTGGCGATGCCGGCCCGGCGCGCCGTATAGGCGGCGGCCATCACGCCGGAGGCAGGGCCGGACATCACCGTCTTGGCTGCTTCGCGGGTGACATTGGCCGCCGAGATCATGCCGCCATTGCCGTTCATGACGAGGAATTCGCGGGCGTAACCGAGGCCGCGCAATTCGCCACGCAGCCGCTCGACATAGCGCTTGAGGATCGGTTGCACGGCGGCATTGACGGAAGCGGTTACCCCGCGCTCGAACTCGCGTGCCTCCGACAGGAGCGAATGGCCGGTGGTGATATGGTCGTTCGGCCAGATCTCCGCCGCGATCTCGGCGGCGCGCAATTCATGCGCCGGGTTGGCATAGGAGTGCAGGAAATGGATGACGAGCGACACGCAGCCGGCGTCGATGAGCGCCTTGAGGGCGGAACGCAGTTCATCCTCGTCGAGGGGTGTCAGCACCGATCCCGAAGCTTCCATGCGCTCGGTGACTTCCAACCGCAAATTGCGCGGGATGACGGGCACGAAGACGCCGGTCATTCCGTATGGCTGCGGCCGGGTGCGGCGGCCGAGCTCGATGATGTCGCGGAAGCCGCGCGTCGTGATCATGCCGGTGGGGGCGAGGCGGCGCTCCAGGACGGCGTTGGTGGTCGTCGTCGTGCCATGGACGATGAGATCGAGAGTCGAGGCAGGAAAGCCGGTTTGCCTGATCGCATTGACGACGCCGTGAGCCTGGTTGTCGACAGTCGTCGGCGTCTTTGCTATGGCAACGCGGCCCTTTCCGCGCCCATCGACGAGAAGCAGATCGGTGAAGGTGCCGCCGACATCGATGCCGGCAACCGCATAACCGCCCTCTGATCCGCTTTTCTCATCCATGGGCAGAATCCGGAACGTGCGACCTGTCTTTCGCGTCAAATTGGAAATGCGCTCTACATTGGAAACTTGACGCGAAATTCATTTGTATACTAATAGTTTTTACAGGCAAGTCCGTGAGCAGCACCAACCGGCAAGCTCTTCGTTCGCCCGATTGGACCGCTGATCCATCCTCCCGAACCGTTGCGAAATACGAGGAAAGTTCCGATGCAGACTGCCGCGCTTCTCAAGACCGATGCCGGCGAGACGACCGAATTTCCGATTCCCGCGGGCGTTTATGCCGAGAAAGTCGTCTCGGTGAAGCATTATACGGATCGGCTTTTCTCCTTCCGCATCACGCGGCCGCAGAGCTTCCGCTTCCGGTCGGGCGAATTCGTCATGATCGGCCTGCCGAATGCGACGAAGCCGGTCTTCCGCGCCTATTCGATCGCCAGCCCGGCCTGGGATGAGGAGCTGGAATTCTTCTCCATCAAGGTTCCGGACGGTCCGCTCACGCAGCATCTGCAGAAGATCCAGCCCGGCGACACGGTGCTGATGCGCCAGAAATCGACGGGCACGCTGGTCACCGACGCGCTGACGCCCGCCAGGAACCTCTACATGATCGCTACCGGCACCGGCGTGGCGCCTTTTGCCAGCCTTGTGCGCGATCCCGACACCTATGAGAAGTTCGACCGCATCATCCTGACCAATACCTGTCGCGACGTGGCCGAGCTCGCCTATGGCGACGCGCTTGCCGAGCTGACGCGCGAGGACCCGCTGATCGGGGAATTCGCCGGCGAGAGGCTCACCTATTTCCGCTCGACCACCCGCGAGGCTTCCGAGCGGATGGGCCGCATCACCAGCCTGATCGAAAGCGGCGAACTCTTCCGCGCAGTCGGAACCGAGCCGTTCAACCGCGAGAACGACCGCGTCATGATCTGCGGCTCCATGGCGATGCTGAAGGACGTCAAGGCGCTGGTCGAGGCCACTGGCCTCGTCGAAGGCTCGCTCAGCGAGCCGGGCGATTTCGTCGTCGAGCGCGCTTTCGTCGGCTGACCCTTTCCGGTCGTCCGCGGTGGCTCTTCCGGTCTATTCGGGCGCGATGAACGGCACCGTTCCACCTGAACCGCGCATTCGGCTTTTACGGCGGGCGGCAGCCGTGGCAATATCGGAGCCATGAGCACGACATTCGTCATCGCGCAAGGCGGCGGGCCGACCGCGGTCATCAACCAGACCATGGCCGGCGCGGCGCTCGAAGCCATGAAGCGGCACAAGGGCGCGCGCGTTCTCGGCGCGTTGCATGGCGTGCGCGGCATACGCGACGGCAATTTCGTCGAATTGTCCGCCCTGCCGGAAGACCAGCTCCGCCACATCGCGGCCACGCCGAGCGCCGCCCTCGGCTCGACGCGCGACAAGCCGGACGAGGCCTATTGCGAGGCAATCCTGAAAGGATTGCGCAAGGCTGGTGCCGACGCCTTCATCTATATTGGCGGCAACGACACGGCCGGAACACAGCAGATACTGACCAATGCTGCCGGCGGCGCGATCACATTCGTCCATGCGCCGAAGACCATCGACAACGACCTGACGGAGAACGACCATACGCCGGGCTTCATTTCCGCTGCCGAATTCGTGGCTGGAGCGTTCCTGAGCGTCGATCTCGATTTCCGCGCGCTGCCCGGCATCTATGTCGGCATCGTCATGGGGCGTCATGCCGGCTTTCTCACCGCCTCGGCGGCTGCCTGGCGGATGGACGAGGAGAGCGGGCCGCATCTCCTCTATGTGCCGGAGCGCCCCTTCGAGCGGGGACGCTTTGCCGAGGAAGTGCGCTCTGCGCTCGCCCGGCACGGGCGCTGCATCGTCGCCATGTCCGAGGGCGTTTCCGGCCCGGATGGCCGCTCGCTGGTCGAAACGCTGGTGCCGCCGGAAATGCAGGAGCGCGACCAGCATGGCAATATCCGCCTTTCCGGCACCGATCTCGCCCAGGCGGTGGAACGGATGATCGCTGAAGACCTGCCAGGCAAGCGGGCGCGGGTGGACACTTTCGGCTACCTGCCGCGCGGCAATATCGGCACCGTCAGTGAGACGGATGCGCGCGAGGCTTTCGAAGCGGGAGCCTTCGCAGTGGATGCGGTCGGCCAGGGCGGCGGCTCGGTCGCACTTCAGTTCGACGGCAGCAGGACCGTTTGCCAGCTCGTGCCGCTTGCGGCGGTGGCCGGCAAGACCCGGCATATGCCCGACGACTTCCTTGCCCCCGATGCCAGCCAGGTTTCCGGTGCCTGCATGGACTATGTGAATCGGCTCCTGCCGCGCCGCTATCAGCCGGCGAAGCCCTTTGTTTGATCTGCGGACGATCATCGAGCTTGCCGTCTTCCCCTTTTGGAGCGATCGTTGCGGTCGTATCGATCTCCAGGAGTGGGACATGAAAACAAAAACTTTGACGGGCGCAGCGGTCCTGGCTATGGCCCTTGCCGCATCTTCGCCCGGCTTCGCCGCCGACAATGCGCTCTGGCAACTCTACGAAGACAGCCTGAAACCGGCGAAATATATCGACCTCACCCATGCTTTCGAGCCGGTGCAGCCGGTATGGCCCGGCTTCGCAAACGCCAACTTCAAACCGGCGGTCGCCGGCAAGGACATCGAGGGTTATGTGAAGGCCGGCGAGGAATTCACCTATGACAAGCACGGTTTCGTCGCCTCGGCCTATGAATTGACGACCGACCAATACGGAACCCAGCTCGACCCGCCCTCGCACTGGAATCCGCTCGGGGCGACGATCAGCGACCTGCCTGCCACCTATGCGATCCGCCCGCTGGTGGTGATCGACATCAGCGGCAAGGTCGCCGAGGACGAGGGCTACCACCTGCAGGTCTCCGATATCGAGGAGTGGGAAAAGGAGCATGGACGGATTCCCGAAGGCTCGGTCGTCTTCGTGCGCTCCGACTGGTACAAGAAATGGTCCGACAGGGAGCGCTTCAATCAGAAGCCCTTTCCGGGCGTCGGCCTGGATGCGCTGAAATTCCTGCATCTGGAGCGCAAGATCCTGTTCCACGGCCACGAGCCGCTCGACACCGACACCACGCCCACCCTCGAAGGGGAGCATTGGCTTCTGCACAACAATTTCGTTCAGGCCGAAGGCGTGGCCAATCTCGACAAGGTGCCGGAAGCCGGCGCACTGGTCACCATCGGCTTTGCCAAGCCGCTCGGAGGCTCCGGAGGCTTCGCGCGCTATGTCGCGATTGCGCCGGCGGACTGGAGCGAGGGCACGTCGGTCGCGGAGACGCCCGGCGCGCCGCTTGCCGAACAGCCTGCGCCGCTCAAGCGTGACGAGAACGGCGTCTTCCGTCCGACGCCCTGACTTTTCCATAAAGCCATCCGGCCGCCGGAGGCCGGATGGGTTTGTGGCAAAGTTTTGCCGTGGGGATCGGATGATTCGTTGGCATCAGAAAAACCATCTTATTTTTCCAAGAGTAGTAGAATTAATTTCCTAGATTTCGCGAAATTCCGTGTCCGTGCCGTCCTTGTCCGGCAAAGGGGTGCTGCCTATTTTCCGGGCAATCGCGCAGATTCGCGGCAACCATCAGATACGGATCATCACCATGAGCTGGCTCAAGCCTCTTCTCGTCGCCGGGTTCCTTCAGGCGCTCGCCGCCATTCCCGGTCAAGCTTCCGACCTCGCCACGGTCAAGGAACAAGGCGTCTTCAGGATCGGCACGGAAGGAACCTATGCCCCCTTCACCTATCACGACGAAAGCGGAAAGCTGGTCGGCTTCGACGTCGAGATCGGAGAGGCGATCGCCGAGCGGCTCGGGGTCAAGGCGCAATTCCTGGAGGGCAAGTGGGACGGCCTGATCGCTGGTCTCGACGCCAACCGCTACGATGCGGTCATCAATCAGGTCGGCATCACCGAGGAACGCAAGCAGAAATACGATTTCTCCGAGCCCTACATCTCCTCCAAGGCGGCGCTGATCGTGCGCGCCGATGATGATTCCATCAAGGGCTTCGAGGATCTGAAGGGCAAGAAAGCCGCACAGTCGCTGACGAGCAATTACGGCAAGATGGCCCAGGAAGCGGGCGCCGAGTTGGTCGCCACGGATGGCTTCGATCAGTCGATCCAGCTCGTCGTGCAGGGCCGGGCCGACGCCACCATCAATGACAGCCTGTCCTTCCTCGACTTCAAGAAGAAGCAGCCGAATGCGCCGGTGAAGATCGCCGCGACCGAGGACGAGGCAGCCTATTCCGGCGTCATCATCGCCAAGGGCCAGCCGGAGCTGCTGGCGGCGATCAACAAGGCGCTGGAAGACATCAAGGCCGACGGCACCTATCAGAAGATTTCCGAGAAATATTTCGGCGCCGACGTTTCGGAGTAGTCCGCGGCCATCACCCCCTCTCCGTCTCGGCCTTGCCTCGACACCTCTCCCCCATTCTCATTGGGGGCGAGGAAGGAAGGCCACGTCACCGTTCACGGCCGGGGCTCGTCCCTGGCGATCATTCGTATAAGCTGCGCTCGACAAAGTGACGGAGAATCCCGCCGTGCCTCACTGGCTGCAATTGATGCTCGATTCCCTTGGGCCACTTCTACTGGCCGGGCTTAAATTCACCATTCCGCTGACGCTCTTGTCCTTCGCCTTCGGGCTGACGCTCGGACTTGTCGTGGCGCTGATCCGGCTTTTCGGCCCCCGGCCTCTTGCGGCGCTGGTGCGTTTCTATGTCTGGGTCTTCCGTGGCACGCCCCTTCTCGTGCAGCTCTTTCTGATCTTCTACGGCCTGCCCAGCGTCGGCATCGTGCTCGACGCCTTTCCGGCGGCGCTCATCGGCTTCACGCTCAATATCGGCGCCTATTCGTCCGAGATCGTGCGGGCGGCGATCTCCTCCATAGCCAAGGGCCAGTGGGAGGCGTCCTTCTCCATCGGCATGACATGGACGCAGACCATGCGGCGCACCATCCTGCCGCAGGCCTCCCGCGTCGCCGTGCCGCCGCTTTCCAACACCTTCATCGCGCTGGTCAAGGATACCTCGCTTGCCGCAGCCATCACCGTGCCCGAGCTTTTCCAGGCCGCCCAGCGCATCGTCGCCACCACCTATGAGCCCCTGATCCTCTATGTCGAGGCGGCACTGATCTATCTCGTAATGAGTTCGGTGCTTTCCTCGCTGCAGGCCCGGCTGGAGAAGCGGCTGAACCGCTATGGCGGCTTCATGGAGGCACGCGCGTGATCGAGCTTTCCCATATCGAAAAGCGCTTCGGCGACAATCTCGTCCTCAACGACATTTCGCTCGGCTTTCGCGAGGGGAGCGTGACCGCGCTGGTCGGTCCGTCCGGCGGCGGCAAGAGCACGCTTCTGCGCTGCATCAACCTGCTCGAGATCCCGACTACCGGGCGGGTACAGGTCGGTGAAACGGCGCTTGAATTCGCACCGGATGTGAAACCCGCCGCGAGCGCCATACAGAGCCTCAGGCGGCAGACCGGCATGGTCTTCCAGAATTTCCAGCTCTTCCCGCACCGAACCGCGATCGAGAATGTGATGGAAAGCCTGGTCGTCGTCCTGCGCCAGCCGAAGGAGCAAGCCCGCGCCCATGCCATGGCGCTTCTGGAGAAGGTCGGCATGGCGCACAAGGCCGATGCATGGCCGGCAACGCTTTCCGGCGGCCAGCAGCAGCGCGTGGCGATCGCCCGCGCGCTAGCGCCTTCCCCACGTGTGCTTCTGTGCGACGAGCCGACTTCCGCGCTCGATCCCGAGCTTGCCGGCGAGGTGGTGGAGGTCCTATCGCAGCTTGCCCGCGAGGGCACGACCATGGTGATCGCCACCCATGACCTGCGTCTTGCATCTACGACGGCGGAGGAAGCGATCTTCCTTGAGGCTGGAGTGGTGGTCGAAAAGGGACCGGCGCGCAAGCTCTTCTCAGCACCCGAGCGCGAGCGCACCAAGCGCTTCGTCGCGACGCTCGTTCAAAGCCGCGGGGAACAGGCCGGCAGCGGGATTTGAAGCAGGCTCCCCGCCTTGGAGTGAGACGAACTCAGATGGGATCATCTCGCTAGCCATAAAGCCGCGCGCCCTTGGTGATCTTGTCGACCAGCTTCCGGTCGGCCCTCAGGGCTATCCCGACGACCTTGGCGTCTTCAGGGGCAAATTCGGCGAAAACGGCGCGGTTGGCCTCGTCATGGCCGGTCGCGAACATTTCCTCGACATAAAGCGACGTGGTCACGCCGCGCTCCAGGGAACGGTGATGGATCTTGGCGATGGTATCCGAATTGGCCGCCAGGATGATGATCGGTTGCCGGGAAAGCCCATTGTAGAGATTGCCGGCGCGGTCGCGATAGGGTTCCCCGATGATGTCAGGTGTCTGTCCGACGATACCGCTCGTCAGGAAAGCCGCGACATTCAATGCCTGCCATGTTTCAAGGTCATCGCGCAGGACGATGGCGAATTTTGTGTCGAACATGAAAACCTCCCCGGATTGCCAAGTCTAAAGGAACAATGCCTTTTCCTTTTCCACGATCTCGCCGATGAAGGCAGAGACCGCCTGGATGCGGCGCATGGGCCGCACGGATTCGTGATAGACGAGCCAATAGCTGCGCCGGATCGGCGGTGCGACGGGAACCGGCACCAGATCGGCCATGCCGCGGGCGATGAAGGAATGCAGGATGCCGATGCCGGCTCCCGATCGCACTGCCTCGACCTGGCCCATGGCCGAGGAGACCGAGAAGGCCGCGTTCCAGTCTTCCGATATCTCGGCCGCGTAATCGAGCGTCGGGCTGATGACGAGATCGGCCACATAGCCGACCAGCCGGTGGGCCGCGAGATCCGCCGGACTTTCGGGCAGCCCGTTGGCCTCTGCATAGGCGCGCGAGGCATAGAGCATGAGCGAATAGTCGACGAGCCGGGCGGCGACGAGACGTCCCTCGGTCGGCCGGTCCACGGTGATCGCGATGTCGGCCTCGCGTCGCGAAAGCGAGAAGGAGCGCGGGACCGGCACGAGCTGGATCGACAGATCGGGGTGACGCGCCGTAAGCGCCCCAAGGCGCGACGCAAGAAAGGCGACCCCGAATCCGTCCGGCGCGCCGATCCTGACCGTGCCGGAAATCGCCTCGCCTTCGCCGCCGATATCGGCGCGGGCGGCGATCATGTCCGCTTCCATCCGTTCGGCAACCTCGAGCAGCCGCTCGCCGGCGGGCGTGAGCTCCGTGCCCGTCGTCAGGCGGCGAAACAGTTGCGCCTTGAGCGCCGTTTCAAGCGCTGCAACGCGCCGCGACACGGTGGCATGATTAAGCCCGAGCCGCCTGGCTGCGCCGAGGATCTGTCCGGTCCGCGCCACGGTGAGGAAGATGCGCACGTCGTCCCAATTCATCCTGCCTGCTGCTCCGGTCTGATTTGCGGGAATTCAAGTCGTGCAATTATATGAACATTAAATGTTGCACAACGGATTCGTCCGGCCTCGCGTTGCAATCGCTTCGGCAAAGCGGGACAATGAAACAAAACAGGACAAGCCCAAGGAGAATTCCCATGGAGGAAATCGGTCATTTCATCGGCGGCAAACACGTTCCCGGCACCAGCGGCCGCATGGCGGACGTGATGCAGCCCATGGACGGCAGCGTGCGCGCCAAGGTGGCTCTCGCCTCGGCCGAGGAGTTGAACAAGGCGGTGGAAGTGGCCAAGGCGGCACAGCCGGCCTGGGCAGCCACCAATCCCCAGCGCCGCGCCCGCGTCTTCATGAAATTCCTGGAGCTTGTCGCCCGCGACAATGATGAGCTCGCCGAGCTTCTGGCGCGCGAGCACGGCAAGACGATCCCCGACGCCAAGGGCGACATCCAGCGCGGTGTGGAGGTCGTCGAATTCGTCCTCGGCATCCCGCATCTGATGAAGGGCGAGTATACGGAAGGCGCGGGCCCCGGCATCGACATCTATTCCATGCGCCAGCCGCTGGGTGTCGTCGCGGGCATCACGCCTTTCAATTTCCCGGCGATGATCCCGATGTGGAAATTCGCGCCCGCCATCGCTTGCGGCAACGCCTTCATCCTGAAGCCTTCCGAGCGTGATCCGAGCGTGCCGATGCGGCTCGCCGAGCTGATGCTGGAGGCCGGTTTGCCCGAGGGCGTGCTCAACGTCGTCAATGGCGACAAGGAGGCGGTTGACGCCATTCTCGATCATCCGGACATCTCGGCGATCGGCTTTGTCGGTTCGTCGGCGATCGCGCAATATATTTACGGGCGGGGCTGCGCTGCCGGCAAGCGCGTGCAATGCTTCGGTGGCGCCAAGAACCACATGATCATCATGCCCGATGCCGATATGGATCAGGCGGTGGATGCACTGGTCGGCTCGGGCTATGGCGCGGCGGGCGAACGCTGCATGGCCGTCTCGGTCGCCGTTCCCGTGGGCAAGGCGACGGCGGACAGGCTGGTGGAAAAACTGGTGCCGCGTGTCGAAAGCCTCAAGATCGGACCTTCCACCGATCCGAGCGCCGATTTCGGACCGCTCGTCACCCAGCAGGCCCTGGAGAGGGTTCGGGGCTATGTCGATCTCGGCGTCCAGGAAGGCGCCAAGCTTCTGGTCGATGGCCGCGGCTTCAAGATGCAGGGCTACGAGAATGGCTTCTATCTGGGCGGCTGCCTGTTCGACGAGGTCACGCCGGAAATGCGCATCTACAAGGAAGAGATCTTCGGTCCTGTGCTGTCGGTGGTGCGCGCGCATGACTTCGAGGAGGCTGTGCGCCTGCCCTCCGAGCATGAATACGGCAACGGCGTCGCCATCTTCACCCGAGACGGCGATGCGGCGCGCGAATTCGCCAGCCGGGTCAATGTCGGCATGGTCGGTGTCAATGTGCCGATCCCGGTGCCGGTGTCCTATTACACCTTCGGCGGCTGGAAGAAGTCCGGCTTCGGTGACCTGAACCAGTACGGCCCGGACTCGATACGCTTCTACACCAAGACCAAGACGGTCACCTCGCGCTGGCCGTCGGGCGTCAAGGAAGGCGCCGAGTTCGCCATGCCGATCATGAAATAGTCCGACGAGGTTTCCTGTCTGCGCGTCCTCGCCTTCGGCTGCGGTCGCGCGGGCCGGGCGTCAAGGAAGGCGCCGAATTCGCCATGCCGATCATAAAATAGTCCGATGAGGTTTCCTGTCTGCGCGTCCATGCCGATCATGGGGTGATCACGCATCGGTCCGTCTTTTGAAAGCGGCTCCGCGTAAGCGGGCCGCTTTTTCCTTGATCCCGAACGTTACCAAAATCACGACCTTCGTGATGGAACGGTTTCGCGACAGTTCCGTTAGCCATTCGAGCCGGCGCCAAAAGCGCCGAGGAAACTGGAGAGCGGCGCCGGACATGGCAGCGATTTGCTGAATCCGCGCCAGGAGGTCGAAATGAAAAAGAGCCCTCAGTTCCGCTTCGGGATGGTGGCCATTGCCGCTGCGGCGCTTCTCACGGCGGCAGCGCCGGCAACCAGCCAGCAGGGCAATATCTGCGCGGCACGCGACGATCTGGTGGGTCAGCTCGGCCAGCAGTTCCGCGAAAGCCAGAAGGCGGTCGGCACGTTGAGCGACAAGGCCATCATGGAAGTTTTCGTCTCGCAAGCCGGCACATGGACGATCCTCGCGACGGATACGTCCGGCAATAGCTGCATTATCGCCGCCGGACAGGACTGGGACGAGGCCAACTCGCCGCTGCTCGCAGGAAACGAGGTTTGAGTAGCCGGCCCCTTAAGCGCCGTGCGTCCGGCCGGACGCACAAAGCGTTCCAGGCTGGTATCAGCGCCGGACAGCAGCGTCGGCATTGGCCCTCAAAAGGCTGATCAGCCTGTCGGCTTCCTTTTCGGCCTGGTCCTCGTCACCGTCCAATATGGCCCGGATTACCGTGACATGGTGTTCGGCAGCTTCCGCAAGGCTGGTGTCACGCTGGTAGCGGAACCAGAAGCGGCGGCTGTGGGTCTGAAGCGGGGCGGCCAGCCGGACGGCGAACGGGTTGTCGGCCGCCAGCGCGATCGCCTCATCCAGCGATTTATCGGCTTCCAGGAACATCATCACGTCACTGGCGATCACCGATTGCCGCATGGCCAGCGCAGCCTCGTGCAGGCGGTCGGCGGCTTCAGGGGTGGCGAAGCGGGCGGCTGACTTCGCAAGAACCATTTCGACACCCCGGCGGGTGTCGAGGACGCGCAGCCAGTCCCCCGGGTTGAGGGGCGCGACGGTCAGACCGGCACGCGGCCTTATATCGACCAGCCCTTCCCAGGCGAGCCGCTGCAGCGCTTCCCGGACCGGAGTGCGGCCGAGCCCCACCCTCTCGATCAAAGCCCCTTCGGTGGTCGTCGAGCCCGGCGCGAGTTCGAGCGTCACGATCATCCGCTCGAGCGCGCGATAGGCCTTCGTTGCCGCCGGTTCAAATCTGACTGCCGTATCCAGAGCTGCTATCCCGTGCGATTCGTTATGATATTTTTCCGATATATCAACGGCCCGAGCCGATTGACAGAGGCATTCCAATTTAGATATATCAGAGATATATCAGATGGAGAGCATTATGTGGACCGGAGTTTTCCCCGCAGTCACGACGAAATTCACCGAGGATGACGCACTCGATCACGCCGAGATGGAGCGCTGCTTCGCACTTCAGATCGAGGCCGGATGCGATGGTATCATTGTCGCAGGTTCGCTGGGTGAAGGACCGATGCTCTCGACCGACGAGAAGCTGGCCGTGCTCGATACCGCCCGCAAGGTTGCCGGCGGCAAGCCGGTCCTGCTCACCGTCAACGAGGCCGCGACGCGCGATGCGGCCGCACTTGCAAAGAAAGCCGCCTCGGCCGGCGCCGATGGCCTGATGGTCGTGCCGAGCCCGATCTATCACACCAATGAACGCGAGACAGTGGACACGCTGAAGGCCGTGGCGGCCGCCGGTAACCTGCCGGTGATGATCTATTCCAACCGCATCGCCTATCGCGTCGATGTCACGGTGCCCGTCATGGAGGCGCTCGCCGATGACGAGCATTTCGTCGCCATTAAGGAGTCCTCGGACGATATCCGCCGGACGACCGAGATCATCAACGCCTTCGGCGACCGCTTCAAGATCCTGACCGGCGTCGATAATCTCGCCTTCGAGGCGCTGTCAGTCGGTGCGGTCGGTTGGGTGGCCGGGCTGGTCACCGCCTTCCCGCGCGAAACGGTGGCCATATATCAGTTGATGAAGCAGGGCCGCCGGGACGAGGCGCTGGCGATCTATCGCTGGTTCCGCCCTCTGCTCGATCTCGACGTCTCGACCTATCTGGTGCAAAACATCAAGCTCGCGGAAGTCCATGCGATCGGGAGCAATGACCGCGTGCGCATGCCGCGCCAGCCACTTGCCGGCGAGCGCCGCGCCGCCGTCGGGAAAATCGTCATGGACGCGCTGGAAAGCCGGCCCGAATTGCCGAAGTTTTGAAGAATTTGCCAGATCGTTCCGTTTCCGTTACGGTATAAGGTGAGGACATGAGTGCCGGCGAGGACGATATCGTCATTGTCGGGGCGGGCATCGTCGGCATCTGCGCGGCGACCTATCTGGCGGAAGCCGGCCGCAAGGTCACTGTCATAGACCGAACCGGCATATGCGAAGAGACAAGCTCGGGCAATGCGGCCGCCTTTGCCTTTTCGGACGTTTTGCCTATGGCCCAGAAGGGCATGGCCTGGCAGGCGCCGAAATGGCTGCTCGATCCGCTCGGGCCGCTCTCCATCCCGCCCGCATATCTTCCGAAACTCGCTCCCTGGCTCTGGCGGTTTCTGCGTGCCGGCTCGCCAGCGCGCCGCGAGGCCGCCCTGGCGGCGCAGGTCTCCTTGATGCGCCTCGCGGAGGCGGAATGGATGGGCCTGATGGAGCGTTCGGCGACCCGGCCGATGCTGCGCGAGGACGGCAGTCTCGAACTCTACGAAAGCGAGGCAGAATTCCAGGCATCCCTGCCGGGCTGGAACGAGCGTGAACGGTTTGGCATCGCCTTCCGGCATCTCGCAAAACACGAATTGTCCGAATATCAGCCGGGCCTTTCGGAGCAATTCCTGCGCGGTACCTTCGTGCCAGGCTGGAAGACCATTTCGGATCCGAAACTTCTTGGAAAAGCCATATGGCGCCATGCGCAGGGCCAGGGAGCGGCTTTCGTCGCGGGCGAGGTCGGGCTGATCATGCCAGCCAATGGCCGCCTCACGGTCCAGCTCCGCCAGGGCCGCACGATCGGGGCGCATAAGGTGATCATTGCCGCCGGTGCCTGGTCGCATCTTCTCGCACGCCAGATCGGCGACCGTATTCCGCTCGAAACCGAACGCGGCTACAACACGACCCTGCCGGCCGACGCTTTCGATCTCAAACGGCAGCTGATCTTTTCAGGCCATGGCTTCGTGATCACGCCGCTGGAGACCGGCCTGCGGGTCGGCGGCGCCGTGGAGCTTGGCGGATTGCGGCGGCCGCCCAACTATGCCCGTTCCAGGGCCATGCTCGACAAGGCAAAACGGTTCCTTCCTGGCCTGAAGACGGAAGGCGGCCGGCAATGGATGGGCTACCGGCCTTCGCTGCCGGATTCCCTGCCGGTGATCGGCCGCGCCGGCCGCACGGGAGATGTCTTCTATGCCTTCGGTCATGGTCATCTCGGCCTCACCCAGGCGGCGGCGACCGGGCGCTTGATCCGCGACCTCGTTCTGGGGCAGGCTCCGGCGATTGACCTCGCACCTTTCAGTCCGCAACGTTTTTAGGATAAGGATCAGACTTGTTAAGATGGCGCGCCACTCCTTCTTCTGCATAGACGGGCATACCTGCGGCAATCCCGTCCGGCTAGTCGCCGGCGGCGGTCCACGCCTGGAAGGCGCCACCATGATGGAGCGCCGCGCCCATTTCCTGCGCGACTATGACTGGATTCGCACCGGATTGATGTTCGAGCCGCGCGGCCATGACATGATGTCGGGATCGATCCTCTATCCGCCGACGCGCCAGGATTGCGACATCGCCATCCTCTTCATCGAGACCTCCGGCTGCCTGCCCATGTGCGGGCACGGCACCATAGGCACAGTCACCTTCGCGCTCGAACACGGGCTGGTGCAGCCGAAAACGCCCGGAACCCTGCGCCTCGACACGCCGGCCGGCCTCGTGGTGGCGGAATACCGCCAGGAGGGCGCGCATGTGGAGGAGGTGCGTATAACCAACGTGCCGGCTTTCCTGCATTCCGAGGGGCTGGAGGTGGAATGTCCCGATCTTGGCCTGCTCAGGGTCGACGTGGCCTATGGCGGCAATTTTTACGCCATCGTCGAGCAGCAGGAAAACTACCGCGACATGGCGGACCATTCGGCGGCGGACCTGATCCGCTGGAGCCCGGCCCTGAGGCAGCGCCTGAACGAGGCGCACAGCTTCGTGCATCCCGTCGATGACGGCATCAGGGGCCTGTCCCACATTCTGTGGACCGGTGCGCCGACCGATCCGCAGGCCCATGCCCGCAACGCCGTCTTCTACGGGGACAAGGCGATCGACCGCTCCCCCTGCGGCACGGGTACCTCGGCGCGCATGGCTCAGCTCCATGCCAAGGGGCTGCTAAAGCCGGGCGACGATTTCGTCCATGAATCGATCATCGGCTCGCTCTTCAAGGGGCGCGTGGAAGCAGAAACCGAGCTGGCAGGCCGTCCGGCCATCATTCCGTCCATTGGCGGGTGGGCCCGGATGACGGGCCTCAACACCATTTTCATCGATGATCGCGATCCCTTCGCTCACGGATTCGTGGTCCGTTGAGAGGTGTTCAAGCCCAGTCCGGCGATCTCGGGACGGATCCGGCATATGCAAGAAACAGGCATAGGAAGGGGAAAAATTCGAAATTTCCATGGCCAAAACTGTGGTTTCCAGGTCTTTATGCAAAGACATTGCATAAAGCCGGTGCTAGCTTCCGCCGGGTCTTTCCCCTTGCAACGGGGGTTTGGGCATTGCCGACTTCATGGCCGGCGGGGAACAATAAGAGAATTTGGCGTTGCAATCGAACGCTGAAAGACTACGACTAGGGTAACTGCGACTAGGGGAAAACAACAAGGGGTGCGTCTGCGCGGCGACATTCCAGGGGAGTCATTCGGAATATGGAATATTTCCTCCAGCAGCTTATCAACGGGCTGACGCTGGGTTCGATCTATGGCCTGATCGCCATCGGCTATACGATGGTCTATGGCATCATCGGCATGATCAACTTCGCCCATGGCGATATCTTCATGATCGGATCCTTCATCGCCCTTGCGATGTTCCTCGTGCTCACCACGGTTCTCGGCTTCGCCTTCCTGCCGGTGGTGCTGCTCATCGTCCTGATCGTGGCGATGCTGTTCACTTCAGCCTGGGGCTGGACGGTCGAGCGCCTCGCCTATCGCCCGTTGCGGGGCTCCTTCCGTCTGGCGCCGCTGATCACCGCCATCGGCATGTCGATCGTGCTGCAGAATTTCGTCCAGATCACCCAGGGCGCGCGCGTCAAACCGCTGCCCCCGCAGATCCGGGGCGGCATCACACTGATCGAGGGCTCGAATGCGAGCGGTCCGTATGTCGTCCAGCTCTCCTATATGCAGATCATCATAATCGTCACCACTGTCGTGCTGATGGCAGGCTTCACGCTGCTGATCGCCAAGACGCCGCTCGGCCGTGCCCAGCGCGCTTGCGAGCAGGACCGCAAGATGGCCGCCCTGCTCGGTGTCAATGTCGACCGAACCATCTCGCTGACCTTCGTCATGGGCGCGGCGCTGGCGGCGGTCGCCGGTTTGATGTTCCTGCTGCTTTATGGCGTCATCGATTTCTATATCGGCTTCCTTGCCGGCGTTAAGGCCTTCACCGCGGCCGTTCTGGGCGGCATCGGATCATTGCCCGGCGCCATGCTGGGCGGACTCCTGATCGGTCTCATAGAGGTCTTCTGGTCCGGCTATTTCTCGGTCGAATACAAGGACGTCGCTGCTTTCTCGATCCTGGCGATCGTGCTGATCTTCCTGCCCTCCGGCCTTCTCGGCAAACCTGAAGTGGAGAAGGTCTGATGGCTGCGAAAGATACCGGCATGCCCGCTTCCGACATCAAGCCCGTCGGCGCTCAGGCCGAGGCCGAAAGCCGGCGCATGGCTTCCGCACCCGTCCGTGATGCCCATTCCTTCGCCGAGGCAGTCAAGGATGCGGCCATGGCCGGCTTCCTCGCCGGCGTGCTCGGCCTGTTCTTCATCGGGCTGCGCACCGATATCGCCCCGGGCGGCCTCGACGTGACAACCCGGTGGGGCGCCTGGTTCACCGCGATAGTCCTGGTCTTTGCCGGTCGCCTGCTCCTGAACCTGTTCGTGTTCAGGAAGAAGCATCCGACCACGCGGCGCCTGTCGCTGGCCTCGCCCGCGAGGGAAGCGGCTCTCGCGGCGGCAGGCAAATGGCTGATGCGGGTGCTCTTCGTCTTCGCGCTCATCCTGCCATTCTTCCTCACGACCTTCTTTCCGGGACGGGACCGCCAATATATCGACCTGGCGATCCTGATCATGACCTATGTCATGCTGGGATGGGGTCTGAACATCGTCGTTGGTCTGGCAGGACTTCTCGATCTCGGCTATGTCGCCTTTTACGCCATCGGCGCCTATTCCTTTGCGCTCCTGGCCACCTATTTCGATTTCGTGGGCTTCTGGATAGCCCTGCCGCTGGCCGGTCTCCTCGCGGCGCTCTGGGGGGTCATCCTCGGCTTCCCGGTGCTCAGGCTGCGCGGCGACTATCTAGCCATCGTCACATTGGCCTTTGGCGAGATCATCCGTGTGGTGCTGTTGAACTGGTATGACTTCACCGGCGGGCCGAATGGAATCTCCGGCATTCCCGACCCGACCTTCTTCGGCCTCGAGGTCAAGCGGAACGGGAGTTTCGGCGAATTCTTCGGCATTCCCTACGACCCGATCCAGAAGTTCATCTTCCTCTATTACATCATCTTCGTTCTGGCGCTGATCACCAACTTCGCGACCATGCGGCTTCGCAAATTGCCGATCGGCCGCGCCTGGGAAGCTTTACGCGAGGACGAGATCGCCTGCCGCTCGCTTGGCATCAACACCCGCAACACCAAGCTTACCGCCTTCGCGATCGGTGCCATGTTCGGCGGTTTCGCGGGTTCCTTCTTCGCCACGCGGCAGGGCTTCATCTCGCCGGAGAGCTTCACCTTCCTTGAATCGGCGATCATCCTGGCCATCGTGGTTCTCGGCGGCCTCGGCTCGCAGATAGGCGTCGCCATAGCGGCGGTCGTCATGATCGGTGGCATTGAGCTTCTGCGCAATCTCGATTTCCTCAGGGACATTTTTGGACCCGGCTTCGATCCCGTACAGTACCGCATGCTGATCTTCGGCCTTGCCATGGTGCTGATCATGATCTGGAAGCCGCGCGGCCTGGTCTCCAGCCGCGAGCCATCCGTGGTGCTCAAGGAAAAGAAGCGTATCGGCGCCGATATGGTTGCACAGGGCGAGGGTCACTGATGGTAGCTGTAGCGGAAACGACAAATCCCGCCGGCGCGATTGTTGCAAAGTGGGACGAGGATCCGATCCTGACGGTGGAGCATCTCACCATGCGCTTCGGCGGCCTGGTGGCGATCGGCGACCTCTCCTTCAATGTCGGGCGCGGCGACATCACGGCGCTGATCGGCCCCAATGGCGCCGGCAAGACGACGGTCTTCAATTGCGTGACCGGCTTCTACAAGCCGACCGAAGGCCGCATCGTCATGCGCCACGGTCCAGGCCGGCAGGAAGAGACGGTCGAGGAGGTGACGCGGAGCGGTGTCCGCTGGAAGGCCTCCGGCGACGGCGCGGTTTTCCTTTTGGAGCGCATGCCCGACTACGAGATATCGAAACGGGCAAAGGTCGCGCGCACTTTCCAGAACATCCGTCTCTTCGGTGGCATGACCGTTCTGGAGAACCTGCTTGTCGCCCAGCACAATCCGCTCATGATCGCCTCGGGCTTCTCGATCGGCGGCATTTTCGGCCTTCCCAACTACAAGCGCGCCGCCAAGGACTCGATCGACAAGGCGGTCTACTGGCTGGAGCAGGTGCGGCTGGTTGACCGGGCTGACGATCCGGCAGCCGATCTGCCTTATGGCGCCCAGCGCCGCCTGGAAATCGCGCGCGCAATGTGCACCGATCCCGAGCTTCTGTGCCTTGACGAGCCGGCGGCCGGCCTCAATCCGCGCGAATCGGCCGAGCTCAACGAGCTGCTCAAATTCGTCCGCGACAAGCACGGAACATCAGTCCTCCTCATCGAGCATGACATGGGCGTGGTCATGGAGATTTCCGACCATATCGTCGTGCTCGACTATGGCGTGAAGATCGCCGACGGTGATGCCGCCATGGTCAAGTCGGATCCCAAGGTGGTCGCCGCCTATCTGGGTGTCGAGGACGAGGAGGAAATCGACATAGCCGTGGTCAAGGAGGATGTGCAGGCGGTGGTGCAGGAGGCCGGCGATCCGGTTCCGGCCGGCGGCAAGCCCGCGAAAGGAACGAAGACCCGCGCAAAGAAGACTCCACGGAGCAAGTCATGAGCGAAGCGCTTCTTTCCGTCCGGAGTGTGGAGACCTATTACGGCAACATCGTTGCCTTGCGCGGGGTCGATCTGGAGGTCAATCGCGGCGAGATCGTCACCATGATCGGGGCGAATGGCGCCGGCAAGTCGACGCTGATGATGACCATTTGCGGCGATCCTCGCGCTCGCAAGGGCCAGATCGTCTATGACGGCCAGGACATCACCGAGCTGCCGACGCATGAGATCATGCGCATGGGCATTGCGCAGTCGCCGGAAGGCCGGCGCATCTTCCCGCGCATGACGGTGCTCGAGAACCTGCAGATGGGTGCGTCGCTCGTCGACCCGAAGCATTTCGACGATGACCTGAAGCGTGTGTTCGAGCTGTTCCCGCGCCTGAAGGAGCGCATCGGCCAGCGGGGCGGCACGCTTTCTGGCGGTGAGCAGCAGATGCTTGCCATCGCGCGGGCCCTGATGAGCCGGCCGAAGCTTCTGCTGCTCGACGAACCGTCGCTCGGTCTTGCGCCTCTTGTCGTCAAGCAGATTTTCGACGCCATTCGCGAGCTCAACGAGAACCAGGGCCTCACCGTGTTCCTGGTCGAGCAGAATGCCTTCCACGCATTGAAGCTAGCCCATCGCGGCTATGTGATGGTCAACGGCAACATCACCATGAGCGGAACGGGTTCCGAACTCCTGAAGCGCGAGGAAGTGCGGGCAGCCTATCTGGAAGGCGGGAGACACTGAGCATGGAGATGGAAAATCAGAACACCTTTCTGTGGGAAGTCACGGCCTGGGAATTCCTCTTCGTGACGGTCGCGCTGGCCGGTGGAGCCGCCTACCTTACCGGTCGTGCGGCAGCGCGGGCCTGGGTCCCCAAGGCGCAGCTCGTCGTCTACATGATCCTGCTGGCGGCCGCCACGCGCTTCATCCATTTCGCGCTGTTTCGCGGAACTTTGCTGACGCTCCACTACTACATCGTGGATTTTGTCATTCTGCTTGTGATTGCCTTTATCGGCATGCGTGTGACACGGGCAAAACAGATGTCGAGGCAGTACAGTTTCAAGTATGCGCGCAATGGTCCGCTTGGCTGGACGGAAAAGCTCTGACGGATTCACGATTAATCGGCGGAAAGTCTTTATTTAAGCGGAGAATTGGGCTTTCATGCGGGTTAAGCGGGATAGTATCCCGCCTCGGCCAAACCGGAAACCTGAACACCATTCCGGAATAAGCCATGGGAACAGGTGGTGTTTTCAAGGGAGTTAGCATGAAAAAGGCACTTATGGCTGGCGTTGCGCTCAGCTTCATGATGAGCGGCTCTGCATGGGCCGATATCGTCATCGCGACTGCGGGCCCGATGACGGGCCAGTACGCCTCCTTCGGCGAGCAGATGAAGGCGGGCGCGGAGCAGGCTGTCGCCGACATTAACGAGGCCGGCGGCGTCAATGGCGAGATGTTGAAGCTCGAAGTCGGCGACGACGCATGCGATCCGAAACAGGCGGTTGCGGTGGCGAACCAGTTTGCCGGCCAAGGCGTTGTCTTCGTGGCCGGGCATTTCTGCTCGGGATCCTCGATCCCGGCCTCCCAGGTCTATGCGGAGGAAGGCATCATCCAGATCTCGCCGGCTTCGACCAATCCGGACTTCACCGACAAGCGTCCTGGACCGGGCGTCTATCGTACCTGCGGCCGTGACGACCAGCAGGGCGAGGTTGCCGGCAAGTTTCTTTTCGACAACTTCGGCGACAAGAAAATTGCCTTCGTCCACGACAAGACCGCTTATGGCAAGGGTCTCGCCGACGCCACCAAGGCCGTCTACGAGGCCGCTGGCGGCAAGCCGGCTCTCTATGAAGCCTATACTGCAGGCGAGAAGGACTACAGCGCCCTCGTTTCCAAGCTGAAGCAGGAAGGCGTCGGCGTTCTTTATGTCGGCGSCTACCACACGGAAGCCGGCCTCATGATGCGCCAGATGAGGGAGCAGGGCATGGATACGATCCTGGTCTCTGGCGACGCTCTCGTGACTGACGAATATTGGGCGATCACCGGCGATGCCGGCGAAGGCACGCTGATGACCTTCTCGCCCGATCCGCGCAAGAACGAGATCGCCAAGCCGGTGGTCGACAAGCTGCTCGCGGCAGGCAAGACGGCGGAAGGCTACGCCCTCTACACCTATGCCGCCATCCAGGCATGGGCCGACGCCGTGAAGGCGGCCGGTTCGACCGACTATGACGCGGTCGTGGCGGCGCTCGACGAAGGCAAGTTCAGCACCGTGCTCGGCGAACTCGAATTCGACGAGAAGGGTGACGTGACCCTGCCCGGCTATGTCTTCTACGAGTGGAAGGACGGCCAGTACGACTATCTCGAGCAGTAAGCCGCAAGGCCACTGATCGCACGACAAGGACGGCCCGGCATGAGATCATGCCGGGCCGTTTCCTTTGCCGGTATCCGCCGGCGTTTGCACTGCAGCAAGGCTCGCGCTAATTGTCCTGTCTTGCCTCACCTCTGCCTCTGACGGAGCCCAAAGCCTTGAAGATCAGGAAGATCCTCGTCGCCAACCGTTCGGAAATCGCCATCCGCGTCTTTCGCGCCGCCAATGAGCTCGGCATCCGGACGGTCGCCATATGGGCGGAGGAGGACAAATATTCTCTGCATCGCTTCAAGGCGGACGAATCCTATCAGGTCGGCCGCGGCCCGCATCTGGAGCGCGACCTCGGCCCTATCGAAAGCTATCTGTCCATCGAGGAGGTGATCCGCGTCGCCCGGCGCTCCGGCGCCGATGCCATCCATCCCGGCTACGGCCTGCTTTCCGAAAGCCCGGAATTCGCCGAGGCCTGCGCCGAGAACGGCATCGTTTTCATCGGTCCGTCGCCCGAGACGATGCGCCGGCTCGGCAACAAGGTGGCCGCACGCAATCTCGCCATCGAGGTCGGCGTGCCCGTGGTGCCGGCCACGGAGCCGCTGCCGGACGACATGGAGGCGGTGAAGAAGATGGCTGCCGGGATCGGCTATCCCGTCATGCTGAAGGCCTCATGGGGCGGCGGCGGTCGTGGCATGCGCGTCATCCGCTCGGAGGCCGATCTGGCGCGAGAGGTCAATGAAGCCAGACGGGAAGCCAAGGCCGCTTTCGGCAAGGACGAGGTTTATCTGGAAAAGCTTGTCGAGCGGGCGCGCCATGTCGAAGTGCAGGTTCTGGGCGACACCCATGGCAATGTCGTCCATCTCTTCGAGCGCGACTGCTCCATCCAGCGCCGCAACCAGAAGGTCGTGGAGCGGGCGCCGGCGCCTTATCTCGATGCCGCCAAGCGCGAGGAATTGAGCGGTCATGCCCTGAAGATCGCGCGAGCCACCAACTATGTCGGCGCGGGAACGGTCGAGTTCCTGATGGATGCCGATACCGGCGAGTTCTACTTCATCGAGGTCAATCCGCGCATCCAGGTCGAACATACAGTGACCGAGGAGGTCACCGGCGTCGATATCGTCAAGGCGCAGATTCATATACTCGAAGGCGCGGCTATCGGCACGCCGGAATCGGGCGTTCCCGCGCAGGTCGACATCCGCCTCAACGGCCATGCACTGCAATGCCGGATAACCACGGAAGACCCGGAGCAGAATTTCATTCCTGATTACGGCCGCATCACCGCCTATCGCGGCGCGACCGGCTTCGGTATCCGCCTCGACGGCGGCACGGCCTATTCCGGCGCGGTCATCACGCGCTTTTACGATCCGCTGCTGGAGAAGGTGACCGCATGGGCGCCGACCGCCGAGGAGGCGATCCGCCGCATGGACCGGGCGCTGCGCGAGTTCCGCATTCGCGGGGTTGCCACGAACCTGACCTTTCTTGAGGCGATCATCGGTCACGAGAAATTCCGCGACAATACATATACCACCCGTTTCATCGACGAGACGCCCGAGCTATTCACGCAGGTCAAGCGCAGGGACCGCGCCACGAAACTGCTCAACTATCTGGGCGACGTAACGGTCAACGGCCATCCCGAGACGCGCGACCGGCCAAGGCCCAAGGCCGATGCCGCGCCGCCGCGCGTTCCTTATGTCGAAGGCGTTATCGGCAAGGGTACGAAGCAGGTGCTGGACGAACTCGGCCCCGAGCGCTTCGCCCGCTGGATGCGAGACGAGACGCGCGTTCTGGTTACCGACACGACCATGCGCGACGCGCACCAATCGCTGCTTGCCACGCGCATGCGCACCTACGACATCGCGCGTGTCGCCGGGGCTTATGCACGGGCTTTGCCCGGCCTGTTCTCCCTCGAATGCTGGGGCGGGGCGACCTTCGACGTCGCCATGCGCTTCCTGACGGAGGATCCCTGGGAGCGGCTGTCGCTCGTGCGCGAGGCGGCGCCGAACATCCTGCTGCAGATGCTGCTGCGCGGCGCCAACGGCGTCGGCTACACCAACTATCCCGACAATGTGGTGAAGCATTTCGTGCGCCAGGCCGCCCTAGGCGGCATCGACCTTTTCCGCGTCTTCGACTGCCTCAACTGGGTCGAGAACATGCGCGTGGCCATGGATGCCGTGCGCGAGGAGGATCGCCTCTGCGAAGCGGCCATCTGCTATACGGGTGACATCCTCGACCCGAACCGCGCCAAATATGACCTGAAATATTATGTGGGGCTGGCCAGGGAGCTGGAGGCCGCAGGCGCCCATATCCTTGCGATCAAGGACATGGCCGGTCTTCTGAAGCCGGCCGGCGCGCGGGTGCTCTTCAAGGCGCTGCGAGAGGCGACCGACCTGCCGATCCATTTCCATACCCATGACACGTCGGGCATTTCGGCTGCGACCGTGCTGGCGGCGGTCGACAGCGGCGTCGATGTGGTGGATGCCGCCATGGACGCGCTTTCCGGCAACACCTCGCAGCCATGCCTGGGTTCGATCGTGGAGGCCCTGAAGGGAAGCGAGCGCGACACCGGTCTCGATATGGAATGGGTGCGCCGGATTTCCTTCTATTGGGAAGCCGTGCGCAATCAATACGCCGCCTTCGAAAGCGACCTGAAGGGACCGGCTTCCGAGGTCTATCTGCACGAGATGCCCGGTGGCCAGTTCACCAATCTCAAGGAGCAGGCCCGTTCGCTCGGGCTGGAGACACGCTGGCACGAGGTGGCGCGCGCCTATCACGACGTCAATCTGATGTTCGGTGACATCGTGAAGGTCACGCCTTCCTCCAAGGTCGTCGGCGACATGGCGCTGATGATGGTGAGCCAGGACCTCGCGGTGGCCGATGTCGAGAATCCGAAAAAGGACATCGCCTTCCCGGATTCCGTAGTGTCCATGCTGCGCGGCGATCTCGGCCAGCCGCCGGGGGGATGGCCCGAGGCTCTGCAGAAAAAGGCTTTGAAAGGCGAAAAGTCGATAATGGTTCGGCCGGGTTCCCTCCTGCCGCCCGCCGATCTTGATGACAGCCGCCAGGAGCTGGAGAAAAAGCTGGGGCGCAAGGTCAACGAGTTCGAATTCGCCTCCTGGCTCATGTATCCGAAGGTCTTCACCGACTTCGTCGCCGCACAGGAAACCTATGGACCCGTCAGTGTGCTGCCAACGCCGGTCTATTTCTATGGCATGAGCCAGGAGGACGAAATTTTCGTCTATATAGAGCGCGGCAAGACGCTGGTGATCCGCTGTCTCGCCGTCGGCGATCCCGACGAGAAAGGCATGGTCACGGTGTTCTTCGAGCTGAACGGCCAACCGCGACGCGTCAAGGTGCCCGATCGCCTGCGGGGTGCTTCTGCGGCAAAGGCGCGCCGCAAGGCCGAGGCCGGCAACGATGCCCATGTCGGCGCGCCGATGCCCGGCGTCGTCTCCACCCTCGCCGTCTCCCCAGGGCAGGCGATCAAGGCGGGCGACGTGCTGCTCTCCATCGAGGCCATGAAGATGGAAACGGCGCTGCACGCAGAACGCGACGGGACCATAGCGGAAGTGCTGGTCTCGGCCGGCGACCAGATCGATGCCAAGGATCTGCTGGTCGTCTACGGCTAGAGCCTCAGGAAGCTTGCGCGGAAAGCCCTCGTTCTAGCGAAGGGAGCGCGAACGCTGAAGCGGATCGGCGATCGGAGGCTGGTCCGCCGCAGGCTGCATCGGTTCGGTCTGCGCGGCCTGTCCCTGCTGCGGTTGCGCGGCAGGGGGCGCTTGTGCACCGGTCGCTTGTGCGCCATCCTGGCCGTAGCGGATGAAGTCCTTATAGACATAGCCGCGACGGCCGTTGACGACCACTTCGCACCAGCTCGGACAGTTCTGCGACGCCTGGACCGGCAGATTTGCCACGAGCACGGCGACCACCGAGGAGCTGTTGGTTGGTCCCGAGCGCAGATTGACCCCGTCCGTCGTGACGGCGGGCACCAGTGGGCCCGACGGGCGGGCGGCGGGCGGAAGAGCGACTATCTGCCGCCGCGCGTCTTCTTCCGTGACATTGTTTGTATCTTCGGCCTGCGGCTCTACGGCAGGCAATTCCTGAGCGGGCTGCTCGGCGGCCGTTGTCTGCCCGTCAGGCGGATTGACTGCCTGCTGTTCCGCTTCCGGCACGGTTTCGGATGCCTCCGCCTCGGCCTCACCTTCGATCGCTTCCAGGGCCTGGATTTCCTCCTCGGTTTCGGCAATCGCCACATCCGGCTCTTCGACGGAGGCGGTGCTCCTGCGGTCGAAACTGTCTGGCTGCGGCCGCTGCCTTTCGGCATAGGCATTTTCCATGCCGGATGCCTCTGCATGGGCCGTCACCGCCGCCACCTCCTCGGCGTCCGGTGCAGGACTGTCCGTGCCCCAGCGGGGATCATTGGTGGCGAGCGGCGCGGGTTCTGCGGCATCCGGATTGTCTGTTGCGCGGGCAAGCCGCCCGGCCGTCGCCGGTTGCTCGCGCGGCTCCTCTTCTCCGGTTGGAACCGTATCGGCTTCCGCTACGACCACCGGACCGGTATCGGTCATCTCGTTGCCGACGGTCCCGTTGAAGGACAGAACAGCCGCGAATGTCAGGCAGACCGCAATTCCGCCCGCAATGCCTGTCAACAGCAAGGACCGCTGCGGGCGCGGCGGGACAGGGGGCGGTTCATAGGGTGCTGGCGGGTTCGTCCAGTCGATGCCCTTCCTGCGCGGCGATTGGCTTTCCATATCGGTAACTCCCGCGAAGCGGAACAGTCCCTTTTTCCTGTGATTGCAACGGCTTCGATCGGCTTCGCCGCAGATCGCCAGCCGGGCAGGCGCCCCACATGCGCCTGCGAGATGCATTAATGAATCCGAATGTGGCCGGGATTGGTCCTAATTGCGGAAACCGCTCTCCCTTGGTGAATTGCCAGGGCCCGCTGGAGCAATCCGCCCTCTG
Organism: Mesorhizobium sp. J18; assembly: GCF_007829525.1. Lineage (GTDB taxonomy): Bacteria > Pseudomonadota > Alphaproteobacteria > Rhizobiales > Rhizobiaceae > VLJP01. Next base: position 22,714 of record NZ_VLJP01000009.1, on the reverse strand, counting down.
CTCCTGGCCTTGACGCGGCTGCGAACCCGGTTACGGTCACGCGCGAGCCCGCCCCAGCCAAGCCGATCCGGAACCGCATGTCCAACAGGTCTGACACAGTCGCAATCGCGCGTCGCGGACGCTGGGCCCTTGCGGCGATCTTCTTCGTCAACGGATTCCTGGTCGGTAACTGGGCGCCGCAGATTCCGGTATTCCTGGCGAGGCTCGATATAAGCGAGTTCACGCTCGGCCTGCTGATCCTGGTCTTCGGCCTCGGGGCGCTCATTGCCATGCCCCTCTGCGGCGTCCTGATCGGACGGATTGGCTCGCGGGCGGTCATCCGCATCGCTTCCCTCGCCGCCTCCTTCGGGCTTCTCGGCGTGGCGGCGGCACCGAACATAGCCGTCGCCACCGTCGCATTGCTTCTCTTCGGCGGGTTCGTCGGCGGCATGGACGTGGCGATGAACGCCAATGCGGTCGCCGTCGAAAGGCTGTTGCGGCGGGCGATCATGTCGTCGTCACACGGCTTCTGGAGCCTCGGAGGCTTCGCTGGTGGAAGCTTCGGCGGGCTGGCGATAGCCGCTTCCGGTCATCTGACCCATGCGGCAATCGTCACCGTGGTCGCGCTGGCTCTGGTGCTGGCGGCCCTTCCGCGCCTTGTCAGCGAGGAGCCGGCAGCCGTGGAGCGGAGCCTCAGGATCCGCCTGTCGCTTCCCAAAAGCCCGCTGGTCTATCTGACGGGCATCATGGCGCTTTTCGCGATGGTTCCGGAAGGCGCGGTGCTGGACTGGGCCGCGCTTTATCTGCGGCAGGATATGGGTGCCGAAATTGCCGTTGCGGGCCTGGCCTTTGCCGGCTTTTCAGGCGCCATGGCGCTTATGCGCTTCCTGGGCGACGGCATCCGCAACCGCCTCGGCGCCGTCGTCACGCTGCGGGTCTCGAGCCTGACGGCGGCTCTCGCCATGCTCGCCGCCMGCCTGTCGCCCTCGCCCTGGCTGGCGATCATCGCCTTCGCAATCTGCGGGCTAGGCGTCGCAAATATGGTTCCGATCGTCTTGTCCGCCGCGGGTAATCAGCCAGGCATATCGTCAGCAGCGGGAATGAGTGTGGCCACGACGATCGGTTATTCGGGGCTTCTGCTGGCGCCGTCGATCGTCGGCTTCGTCGTGGAGAAAACCGGCTTCGCGCCGGTATTCATCGCCCTATCGGGCCTGCTTTTCGTCGTCTGCCTCATGGCAAGCCTGGCGAAGCCGGCCGATTTCGCCGCCGCTCAGCCGGCCGAATAGCATTTCAGCTCCTCAAGGAGGAAATCCGCCACGCGCCGGATGCGCAGGCTCGTCCTGACGTCGCGATGCATGGCGAGCCACATGGGCAGGTTTGCGAAGGTCAGATCCGGCAGGACGATCTCCGTCAGCGGCTCCGCTTCGACAAGCATCTTCTGGCCGAAGCCTATGCCGTTGCCGGTCCGGACCGCTTCCCAGAAGACGATCTGGTTGTCGGTCCTGAAACGGAAGGCATGGCGGTCGATCTCGACCCCCATGGCGGCAAATCCCCGGATGATGTCATCGGAGCGGTCGAAACCGATCAGGTCATGGTCGACAAGATCGAGAAGTTCTCGAGGCCGGCCGCGCCGGTCAAGATATGATTTTGCGGCGCAGGCGACGACCGGCAGATCGGCGATCTTGCGCGCAATCAGGTCGAGCTGCGCCGGTTCGACCATCCGCACGGCCAGGTCGGCATCACGGCGAAGAAGATTCTCCACCTGATTGGATGCGACCATCTCTATTTCTATATCGGGCTCCTGGCGCCCGAACCGGGCGAGGATGGGCGGCAGCACATAGGCGGCGACGATCTCGCTCGCCGCGATCCGCACCGTGCCCGCGACTGTCTCGGCCGTTCCATCGGCAAGGCGCGCGAACGCCTCGGCATGGTCGCTCACCGCCTTGGCTCTTTCGAACAGCGCCGCCCCATTATCCGTTAGTGAAAAGCCGCTGCGGCCCCGCAGGAAAAGCGTGATGCCCAGAGCCTTCTCCAGTTCGGCGACATGACGGCCAAGCGTGGGCTGGCTGGCCGCGACCGACAGGCTGCCGGTCTCGGCAACGGCGACAAAGC
>NZ_VLJP01000009.1:0-20560 GCF_007829525.1 Mesorhizobium sp. J18 | reverse complement strand
GCCTTCTCCAGTTCGGCGACATGACGGCCAAGCGTGAGCCGGCGCGCTGCGGCCGACAGGCTGCCGGTCTCGGCAACGGCGACAAAGCTCCTGATGAGGTTCCAGTCGAGGTGATGCATTCGTTTATGAATAGAAAGAACTCGATATTATCAGATTTCAATCCATAAATGAATGGATCATTTTCCATCCGTATCAACAAGGAGATCGGTCATGGAAAAGGTTGTCATTCTTGGAGCAGCGGGCCGGGTGGGCGATGCGGCGGCGCGAGCCTTCGTATCCCGCGGGTGGAAGGTCAAAGGGCTGGCGCGCGATGCGAAAGCGGATCGGCTGGCGCCAGGCGTCGAGCCGGTTCGGGCGGATGCCCGCGATCGCGATGCCCTGATCAGGGCCTGCGAAGGAGCGGACGTCATCGTGAATGCGCTCAACCCGCTCTATACGGAGTGGAAGGAGAAGGTCCTGCCGATGGCGCAGAACGTCATAGCCGCAGCGGAGGCGACCGGCGCCACGCATATGCTGCCCGGAAACGTCTACAATTTCGGATATTCGGTCGGCATGGGTATGAAGGAGGATGCCAGGGAGGCCGGCTCGACGGAAAAAGCCCGTATCCGCATCGAGATGGAAGCGCTCTTCCGCCACATGGCCGAGGACCGCGATGTGCAGACGATCGTGCTGCGTGCCGGCGACTTCTTTGGCGGTTATGGGACGGGAGGGTGGCTCGACCTGATGATCCTGTCAAAGCTCAACAGCGACAGCTTCGTCTGGCCGGGTCCGATGGACGTGCCGCATGCTTTCGCCTATCTGCCTGATCTCGGCGAGGCCTTTGTTTCCCTGGCGGAAAAAAGACGGCAATTCGGCAGGTTCGAATGCTTCCATTTTTCGGGTCATAGCTTGACCGGCGAACAGATGAAGCAGGCGACGGAAGCAGTCATCGGCCGCAAGCTCAAGCGGCGCGGGGTGCCTTGGGCGCTGTTGCGCGCGGCCGGATTGTTCTCGCCGATGATGCGCGAGATCGCCTTAATGTCCTATCTCTGGCGAGTGCCCCATTCGCTCGACGGTTCGAAGCTCGAGAAGGCCATTGGCGGAGTGCCGTATACCGATACGGTCGAGGCGATAGGCCGTTCGATCGGTGCTCTCGGACTGGACCCGCGCAAGCGGATGGCTGCTTGAGGGATGTTGCTCGAACCGGCGGCCTCATCAGTCGCCGGTTTTCGTTTGCCCGCTCATATCCGGCCCATCAGGATCAGGATGAGGACGACGATCAGCACGATGCCCAGAATGCCGGACGGGCCATAACCCCAACCGCGCGAATAAGGCCATGCGGGGATCGCTCCGAGAAGTATCAGTATGAGTATGATGATGAGAATGGTGCCGAGGGACATGTGGCAGTCCTTCCGGATGAGTTGATCGACGCGAAAACAACGCTCACGGCGTGCGACAGGTTCCGCAATCGTCCGGCGGGCCGGAAAGGAAAGAAGGCCGCTATTCGGCGGCCTTCGGATATTCGGTGACGGGGACGGCGCCTTCAGGCTCCTCTCCCTGCGGTCCATCGTCCTTCGAACGGCGCCGGAACAGGCGCGCGAAGAAGCCGCGCTGGGCGCCCGGCTCACGCTTGTCGCGCGTGAAGACCATCAGCGCCGACGGCGTCACGATCAGCGTCAGCACCGTGGCGAAGGCGAGGCCATAGACGATGGCGCTCGACAGCGAGATCCACCACTGGGTCGAGGGCGCATTGATCGTCACCTCATGGCCGAAGATCTCCAGCCCGAGACCGAAGGCGATCGGCAGGACGCCGAGAATGGCCGATACGGCCGTCAGCACCACCGGCCGCGCGCGCTCGCGGCAGGTCTGGAGCACAGCGTCATACTTGTTCATGCCCTCCTCGCGCAGCCGGTCATAGGTGTCGATCAGAACGATATTGTTGTTCACCACGACGCCGGCCAGGGCAATGACGCCAATGCCGCTCATGACGATGCCGAAAGGCTGGCCGGTGATCAGCAGGCCGAGGAAGACGCCGATGGTCGACATGACGACGGTCATCAGCACGAGGAACACGCTGGTGAACCTGTTGAACTGCGCCAGAAGCACCACGAAGATCAGAAAGATGGCCGCGCCGAAAGCGCCGGTGAGGAAGGCGCTCGCTTCCTCGCTGTCCTCGTTCGAACCGGCCAGCTTGAAGCGCGCGCCGCCGAGATCCATCTCGTTGATCGCCTCCGCGACCTGCTGCTGCACGGCGGCGACCTGATAGCCGCCCGCCACATTTGCCGTGACCGTGATGGTGCGCTGCCCGTCGATGCGGTTGAGGATGCCGACCCGCTGCTGCGGCTCGCGCCTGACGAAATTGGAAATGGGTATGTCGCCCTGCGCGGTCTGGATGCGCAGCTGGTTGAGCTGGGTCAGCGTTCTGCGGTCCTCGGGCAGGCGCAACGTGATGTCGACGGCGTCATCGACGCCGGCGGGCCGGTATTCGGAGAGCTTCAGCCCGTTGGTGACGAGCTGGACCACGGTGCCGACCGTGGATGGGCTGACGCCGTATTGCGCCGCCTTGGCGCGATCGACATTGACCGCCCATTCGATGCCGGGCGGCGGCAGGCCGTTGGAAACGTCGATCACGCCGGGAATCTGCGAGATGCGTGCGGCGACCGCGCGCGCTGTATCCTCGAGCCCTTCGGGATCGGCGGCCGACAGCCGCGCCTGAATGGCCTGGCCGGTCGGCGGCCCTGCCTCTGGCACGCGGACCTCGACGTCGATGCCGGTAAGGCCCGTCATTTCCCTGCGCAGATCGTCGAGGATGTCGTTGGCCGACTTGCGCTGACGCCAGTCGATGAATTCATACTGCAAGACGCCGATGACGTCCTCGTCGATCTCCGCGCCGCCGCCGCGGGTGGTGCCGACGCGCGTATAGACCGATTCGATGCCGGGATAGTTGATCAGCCTGTCCTCGGCCTGACGGACGAGCGCGTCCTTTTCGGCAAGGGACATGTTGCCGCGCGCATGCACATACATCAGGCCGTATTCCGGCTCCACATTGGGGAAGAATTCAACGCCCGCGCCATATTTCGAATAGGCAAACTGGACCCCGACGAGCAGCGCCACGGCGAGAATTAGAACCGTCTTGGGGTAATGCACCGCTTTCTTGACGAGCGCCATATAGAGGCCGTCCGGCTTCTGCTCGGGCTCGGGATGAGCCTTGGCGACCATCGCCCCGAGAACCGGCGTGAAGACCAGTGCATAGAGCATGGAGGCGGCGAGCGTGACAATCAGCGTGATCGGCAGGTATTTCATGAATTCGCCGACGATGCCCGGCCAGAAGAGCAGGGGCGAGAAAGCGGCGATGCGCGTCATCGTGGCAGCGATGACGGGGCCGGCCATGCGCTGCGAGGCGAGGGTGAAGGCCTCCTTGCGTTCCATGCCTTCGGCCATGCGGCGCTCGGCGAATTCGGTGACGATGATTGCGTCGTCCACCAGCATGCCGACTGCCAGGATCAGGCTGAACAGCACGACCATGTTGATGGTGTAGCCCATCACGCCGAGCAGCAATATGCCCATTAGGAAGGAGGCGGGCACGGCAAGGCCGATCAGGAATGAAGCCCGGCCGGACAGTACATAGAGGATGATGATGAAGACCAGGATGACGGCGATCAGGACATGGTTCTGGAGCTCGTCCAGAAGGTCGCGGATCATCGTCGACTTGTCCTGGCTGAAGGAGACCACGGTGCCTTCCGGCATCCGGCTCTGGAACTCCGTAGCCACCGTCTTCACGGCGTCCACGGTCTCGACGACATTCGCGCCCACCCGTTTCTTCACCTCTATGGCGATGGCAGGCTTGCCGTTCAGGCGCGCGACGGTCTCGGCGTCCTTGAAGGTGGAGCGGATCGTGGCCAGGTCGCGCGCCCGGACCACGGCATTGCCTTCGGCCACGACGGGCAGATTGGCGACATCATCGACCGTTTCGATGAGCGACGGCACCTTGACGGGATAGCTGCCCTCCTGTCCCTGGATCTGGCCCGCGGCCACCAGGCTGTTGGACGCCTGGACGCCCTGGATGAGCTGGTCGAGTTGGAGATTGTAGGACGTGAGCTTGACCGGATCGACGATGATCTCCACCAGATCTTCACGTGAACCCTGGAGCACGGCTTCAAGCACGCCGTTCACTTCCTCAATGCGGTCGCGCAGGTCGCGCGCGGCGGCCGTCAGCATGCGCTCGGGGACATCGCCGGCCAGCGTGACCACCAGGACCGGGAATTCCGAGACGTTGACTTCGGTGATGATGGGCTCTTCGGCCCCTGCGGGGAGATCGCCCTCGGCATCGGAAACCTTGGCCCGCACGTCGGCCAGCGCATCGGACATGACGACATCGGGCTGGAACTCGACGAGCACATAGCCGCCGCCCTGATAGGCGGCCGAACGCATCTCGTCGAGACCGGTCAGGTTCTGCAATTGCTGTTCGACAGGGCGAAGCAGCAGGCGCTCTGCATCTTCGGGGGAAATGCCTTGGTAGGCGAGGCTCACATAGACGACGGGGATCGGAACATCCGGCTCCGCTTCCTTCGGAATCGACATATAGGTGAGCGTTCCCGCCACCAGGAAGAAGAGCAGGATCGAAAGCGTCAGCCGCGTGTTGCGTATCGCCCAGGCGACGATGTTCATATTGTCGTCCTACTGTGTGGAGCCGCTTTCGGCGGCGAGCTCCTCGAGCATCTTCTTGTCGGCCTCGACGGGCTTGACCTCATCCCCGTCGACGACGAGATCCTGACCGGCCACGATCAGGCGTGCGTCTTCCGGCACGCCGGCGAGATAAAGGCCCTCGGGCGTGTCATCGACCAGATCGATGGGATGGAATTCCACCTTGTTGTCGGCATTGACCGTATTGACTCCGAGTTCGCCCTTCCTGCCCAGTGTCACGACCGAACGCGGCACGAGCACCGACTCGACAGGCCTGGCGCGCAGAGTGACCTCGGCCGTCATTCCCGCCGGTATGGAGCGGTCCCCGTTGGGGATGGCTACCTCGAAACGGAAGGTGCGGGTCTGCTCGGAAGCGTCACGGCTGATATAGCGAACCTCGCCTTCGACCACATCCCCGCTGACGAGCCGCACCGCCGCCTTGTCGCCGACGGAGACGTGCCCAAGATCGTGCTCGCTGACCTGACCCACGGCGAGGACAGGATCGAGGCTGAGGATCGTGGCGATCTCGGCCCCTTGCATGACGGAGCTGCCAAGCTCGACATTCACCCTGTCGACCACGCCGTCGAAAGGTGCATGGACTTGCGTGCGGTCGAGCTCGGCGATCGCTGCCTCGAGTTGGGAGCGTGCTTCCGCAAGGGCGGAATTGGCGCTGTCGAGCTGGAGGCGGGCGAGATTGCCGCCTTTGGCCAATTGGGCGGCGGCTTTCTGTTCGGCCTCGCGCTGGGCGAGCAATTGGCGTGCGGTTTCCACCGCGGCCTCCCTGCCTTCGGTCTCGAGCCTGAGGATCAGGTCACCCTTCTTGACGACCTGGCCGCGGCGCACAGGCAGTTCGGCTATGATGCCATTGGTGCGCGCGGCAAGCACGGAGCGCTTGTCGGCCTCGGTGCGGCCAGGGACGTGGATCGCTCTTGCCTGCTCCACCCGCTGCGGCTTCGTCACGCCGACCGTATGGACGACGCCGCGGTTTTCCTGCGCAGCACCCGGCGGTGGCGGTGCCTCGTCGGCGGCGCTGCCGACCGAGGAGAATTCTCCCGTCGCTATCCAGGCCGCCGTCAGCAGAAACACGCCGATCGCGGCCAGCTTGTGGAACCTGAAGTTTTTCATTGTCGGTTTTCCAGTTGGCCGTTTCGGCCCGGCCGCATCATCCAGGCGGCGTGACCGGCGCATTTAGGTTCGCCGAAGATTTCCTTCAATCCGTTCGGCAGGGCACGGCGCGATGTTCTGCCTTCTATCTCAATTTTGCACTGCAAAGAAGATGGAATGACTTCATTCCCGATACTGTCCTGCAGACCTCGTGCTTCGGCGTCTATGTCGATGGCATTGCCTGTCAGGCGCATCCGGAACCTTCACTGGCTTCGACATCCGCCAGCCGCATGGGGACTGACGGATCCGCAGCGGCGACACATTGACAAATTATGTAATTTTGTCAATACAGGGAAACGCCATGCAGAAGAAGCAAGATCAAATCGACGTGACCGTCGACCCCAAGCGGATGCGCATCCTGGAAGGGGCGCTGAAGGTTTTTCTCGCCTACGGCTATACGCGCACCACCATGGACGACATCGCGCGCGCGGCGGATGTCTCGCGCCCGGCGCTCTACCTGCTTTTCAAGAACAAGACCGACATCTATCGCGCCATCGGTTCATGCCTGCTGGCACGTTCGGTCACAGAAGCGCGCAACGCACTGGAAGAGGAAGGGCCGTTCGGGCCGCGCGTGATGGAAGCGCTGGACAGGGCGCTCTTCCGGCTGCTTGAAAGAATTCAGGATTCTCCGCATGGCGAGGAACTCCTCGACATGAAGAACAGCCTTGCCGCCGACATACTCGCCAATTGGCGTACCGGCCTTGCGGAGGCGTTGACTGAGGCCATTGCGCGGGAAGCCGCGCGGCGTTCGGTACCTCTGGAAGAGCGCGGCCTGTCTGCGGCGGCGCTCGCCGACATTCTGCTCGATGGCCTCGAGGGCCTGAAGGCGCGCGGTCTTTGCGGCCGCGACGGCATCGAGAATGTCCGCCAGATCGTCATCGTCATCGAGCTCGCCCTGAGGAAGTGATCCCGTCGGGGAGCCCGGACGGCGCTATTGCGCCGTCCAGCCGCCATCGACCGAGATGGTCGTGCCGGTGATCTGTTCGGCGGCGGGAGAGCAGAGGAAGACCACGGTTTCGGCGATCTGCTCGACGGTCACGAATTCTCGCGTAGGCTGCTTTTTCAGGATCACTTCGCGTATGGCCGTCTCGCGATCCATGTTGTTGGCCTTCATCTGGTCGGCGATCTGCACTTCGACCAGCGGGGTCAGCACGAAGCCGGGGCAGACCGCATTGCAGGTAATGCGGCTTTCCGCCATTTCCAGCGCCACGGTCTTGGTCAGGCCGACAATGCCATGCTTGGCCGCCACATAGGCGGACTTGAAGGGCGATGCCCTCAGGCCATGCGCCGAGGCGATATTGACGATCCGGCCCGAGCCTTGGCGCTTCATGTGCGGAATCGCGGCCGCTGTGGTGTGGAAGGCCGAGGACAGGTTGATGGCGATGATGGCGTCCCATTTTTCCGTCGGAAAGGTCTCGACGGGAGAAACATGCTGGATGCCGGCATTGTTGACCACAATGTCCACCGTGCCGAAGCGCTCGTTGGTCCTTTCCACCAAAGCGCGGCATTCGTCCGGCTTCGACATGTCGGCCTGCATATAGACGGCCTCCACGCCGTGCTTTCCGGCGATCTTCTCTGCGATGGCACGGTCCTCGGCCTTGTCGGAGAAGGAATTGACGACGATATTGTTGCCTGCGGCGGCGAGCGCATGCGCCGTGGCAAGCCCGATTCCGGAGGTCGAGCCGGTGACAATCGCGGTTTTTCGATCAGACATGAAAAGAGCTCCCAGGCAATAAGGTGCTGATATTGCCGCTCATGGAGCAAAGAGCAATGCCGCCAAACGGGAGAGTGTTACGCCCTCTCCCGCTCATCTCCCTCTTAACGGCGTGAAAAAAGCGCCACAGCCAGCCCGATGACCGCAAGCCCGACGGCTGCGGTTGCCACGGTCGTCATCGGATGGTCGCGCGCCGTCTTTTCGAGCGCGCGGGCATTGCGGCGCAGGGAGGGAACCGCGCTTTCGAGATATTCACGCAGGACGTCCATGGCCTCGTCGCCATAGTGCCGGCCCTGACGATAGGCGCGCGTGCCGCGCCTTGCGGCATCCTTGCGCAACTGGGTTATCTCGTGGCGGAGCCCGTCCAACTGATCCTGCAGGTCTTCCTGCAGTTCGTCACGGATTTTTGCGATGGAGGCCATTGTGAATCCCCTGTGCCGTGATGTCATCGAGAATGTTTCCTGAACGGTTCGCACAGGGCTTTGTTCCATGGGTGATTGACTGCCGACGGCGCAGGCAGACGGAATGGCGGGCCGTTGCCCGGCCCAGTTTTCGAGCGCAGCATACTGTGCCGCAGGCGGCCCGCGAAATGAAACGTCGCGCGCAAAAAAGGCCCGGACGGCGCAACAATCGCCGCGTCTTTGTGGCATCAATCCATCAATGTCAGAACGGAGGTTGCCGTGCTTTCAAACTCGTTGATCGAAAAGGACCGGGCGCATTTTTTCCATCCGGTCGCGCCGCTACGCCTGCATGAGAGGCGCGGGGCCACGGTGCTGCAATCGGGCAAGGGCTCGATGCTGACTGACGTTTCGGGCAAGACGCTGCTCGACGGCTTTTCCGGGCTGTGGTGCGTCAATACGGGCTACGGCCATGAGAGCATCGTGGAAGCGGCGACCGAGCAGTTGCGCCGGCTCCCCTATGCCACCGGCTATTTCCACTTCGCCAGCGAGCCGGCCATCGAGCTTGCCGCGGAACTGGCCGAGCTCGCGCCGGGCGATCTCGACCATGTCTTCTTCACGCTGGGCGGGTCGGATGCGGTGGATACGGTCATCCGCATGGTCCACTATTACAACAATGCCCGCGGACTGCCCGACAAGAAGCAGTTCATCGGCCTGGAGCGTGGCTATCACGGATCGAGCTCGAACGGCGCCGGGCTGACCGCGCTTCCCGTTTTCCATGACGGCTTCGATTTGCCGCGCAACTGGCAGCATCATATCGCCTCGCCCTATCCCTATCGGCATGAAGCCGGACCCGACGGGCAGGCGATCATCGAGGCGGGCGTGGCCGCGCTCAGGGCGAAGGTCGCCGAAATCGGCGCAGAGAAGATCGCCGCCTTCATCGCCGAGCCCGTACAGGGTTCGGGGGGCGTGATCGTGCCGCCGGAAGGTTACTTCGTCGCCATGCAGGCGGCCTGCCGCGAACTCGGCATCCTCTTCATCATCGACGAGGTGATCACCGGCTTCGGCCGCACCGGTCCCATGTTCGCCTGCGAGCATGAAGGGCTGACGCCCGACCTCATGACGATCGCCAAGGGCCTGACGGCCGGTTATGTGCCCATGGGAGCGGCGCTGGTTTCCGATGCCGTCTATCAGGTCATCGCCGACGCGGTGCCCGATGGCACGCCTTTCGGCCACGGCTTCACCTATTCGGGCCATCCCGTCAGCGCGGCTGTGGCGCGGGCGGTGCTGAAGCTATACAGGGAAGGCGGGCTCCTCGAAAACGGCAAGAAGGTCGGCGCCTATTTCGGCGGCAGGCTCGGGGAATTGAAGGCCCATCCGCTCGTCGGGGACGTTCGCTCGAAAGGGCTGCTTGCCGGCATCGAACTGGTGACGGACAAGGAGACGAAGGCCAAGCCCCGCCCCGATCAGAACGTGTCGGCACGCCTTGCCGAGGCCGGGTACCGGCATGGCCTGATCTTCCGCGCCTTCACCGACGGCACGATCGGGCTTGCGCCGCCGCTCTGCATCACCGAAACGGAGGTCGACATGCTGATGGACCGGCTGATGGCCTCCCTGGACGAACTCATGGACATCAGGGAATAGAAAATGAAACTCTCGGATTTCAAGGCGCTGACCTTCGACTGCTACGGCACGCTCATCGACTGGGAAAGCGGCATGGTGGAAGCGCTGAAGCCGCTCACCTCGAAGGTGGGAACGGAGCTTACGCGCGACCAGATCCTCGAGGCACATGCCAGGCACGAATCCTCGCAGCAGCTTCAGACGCCGGCCAAGCGCTACAGCGAATTGCTCGCCATCGTCTATCGCCGTCTGGCCGAGGAATGGGGTGTATCGGTCCCGTGGGAGGAATGCGTCGCCTATGGCAATTCCGTGCCGGACTGGCCGGCCTTCCACGATTCTGCCGGCGCGCTTCAATATCTGAAGAAGCATTACAAGCTCGTGATCCTGTCCAATGTGGACAATCAGAGCTTTGCGGCGAGCAACAGGAAGCTGCAGGTCGAGTTCGATGCCGTCTATACCGCCGAGGACATCGGTTCCTACAAGCCGTCCGACCGCAATTTCGAATATATGCTTGCCAAGCTGGAGACGCTCGGCATTGCGAAAAACGAGATCCTGCACACGGCCGAGAGCATGTTCCACGACCATCAGCCGGCGAACCGGCATGGGCTGGCTTCCTGCTGGATCTACCGCCGCTTTGACCAGGAGGGATTCGGCGCTACGATGAATCCAGGCGAAATGCCCAAATATGATTTTCGTTTCAACAGCATGGCCGACCTGGCAAAGGCGCATCAGGAAGAGTTGCGCGGCTGATCCCGCGGGCCTTCGGGGCAGGTCGGAACCGGAGACAGAATGAACGGCCTGCCGAAGCTCGACGCGATCGACATCAACATTCTGGTCCGGCTTCAGGAGAACGGCCGGCTCACCAATGTCATGCTGGCCGAGGCTGTCGGACTGTCGCCGAGCCCGTGTCTGGCGCGGGTCAAGCGGCTCGAAAAGGCAGGCTACATCTCAAGCTACGGCGCGCGCCTCAATCTCGCGCGCCTCACCGAGCATATCCTCGTCTTCACTGAAGTCACGCTGCGCGACCACAAGCGCGAGGATTTCGTCAAGTTCGAGGCGGAGATCCGGCGCTTCGAGGCGGTGCAGGAATGCCACCTTGTCAGCGGCGGCTATGACTATCTGCTGAAATTCGTCGTCCGCAGCGTCGGGCTCTATCAGGAGCTCATGGAGACGATCCTCGAACGCAATATCGGCGTCGAGAAATATTTCAGCTATATCGTCATCAAGTCAGTCTTCGTGCGTGACGCCGTTCCCATCAAGTCGCTGCTCGATGGGGACGGCCAGCAGTCATAGTGCCGAGGACGTGATCGCGCCCTTAGCCATGACCAGCTTCAAATTCGCTTCGGGCCTTGCCAGAGCCTGGATGTCCTCGAGCGGATTTCCCTCCACCACGATCAGGTCGGCCCGCAAGCCCGACTTCACCTGACCGATCTCGTTTTCAAGCCGCAGGAGCCTGGCGCCGTTTACGGTGGCGGCGCGGACGAGGTCGGGAGCCGGTACCACGTCGGAGCGCAATACGAACTCGCTTGTCTGGCGGCGATGCATGGCGCCCAGCAGGTCGGTGCCATAGGCCATCTGCACGCCGGCGCGCTGGGCCATCTCGACCGCATTGATGCCGGCGTCGAGCACGTCATCGATCTTGGCTGCCAGTTCCTTCGGCAGGCCGGCCTCCACGCCTTCGTCCTTGAGCGCGCGATAGGTGGCGAGCGTCGGCACGAGGAAGGCATTGCGCTCCTTGATGAGGGCGATCGCCTCCTCGTCCGCAAGATTGCCATGCTCCACAGAACGGACGCCGAGCCGGACGCTGCGCTTGATGGAGCGCGCGGTATAGGCGTGGACGGCGACATACAGGTTCGCCATCTCGGCCTCCTCCACCACCGCCGCGATCTCCTCCTCGGAAAACTGGTCGGAGGAGATGCGGTCCGTCGGCGAGGAGATGCCGCCATTGCCCATGATTTTCAGATGATGGGCACCGCGGCGAACCTCCTCGCGGGCGCGCCTGCGCACCTCCGGAACGCCGTCGACGATGGCGCCGAGGCCGGGCTGGTTATAGGAGTCGTCATGGCGGTCCACCCCGGCCAGCCGCGTGTCGCCATGGCCGCCGGTGGGTGACAGAGCCTTGCCGCCATAGATCAGGCGGGGGCCGCGGATCAGCCCTTCTTCCACGGCGCGCGCGAGGCCGAACTCGGCGCCGCCCACATCGCGCACGGTGGTGAAGCCGCGGTCGAGCATTTCGCCCATGATCCTGGCCGCCGCCGCGGCGACATAGAAGGGCGAACTGCGCTGCAGTTCGGTGAAGTTCGCCGAGAAAGCCGTGACATGCACATGCGCGTCGATCAGGCCGGGCATGAGCGTGCGGCCCTTCAGATCGATGCGGCGGGCTTCCGTGGCTGCGACCGGCCTCTCGGAAACCTCTTTGATCGTGGCGCCCTCGACCGCGACATGGCGGTCCGCGAGCAGTTTCCCGGCTTCGACATCGATCACGGAGGCGTTCTCGAAAATGGTGATGGTCATGGCAAACTCCGTTATGCTTGTCGGGTGCGGGCGGCCAGGAAGCCGGGAACGAGGAGGGGCGCAATGGCTGCGAGGCCGGCGAGATCGGCCTCGTCATAGGCATTTTCGGGGCCAAGCACCGAGATGACGCCGAGAACTTTTCCGTCCCACAGCACGGGCGCGTTGATGCAGGCGGCGCAACCGAGGCTGGCGATCAGCTCGTGATCGGGAAAGGCCCAGCGTATGTCGTCCGCCGTGCGTCCGATCCAGGTCTTGCCGCCCTTGAGCACGACCGCCCCCCATGGCGTCGGTCCCATCACCTTGCGGCCGAGAAGCGGATATTCAGTCGGACGGCTCGAATAAAGACGCTCGACATCGTTGGTTTCGGGCGCCCAGGCCAGGAGGGTGAACAACCGGTGCCCCAGCGTGTCCGCGCAGTAGCTGTCGAATGCCGAAAAGAGTGCTTCCGGCTGACCATTCGAAGCCTGGCCGGCGCCTATTTTGGAGAGGGCGATGTCGATGTCGATGCGCCCGTAGCTATGCTTCGTCATGTCCTTATCCGTAGAGGGTGCGCGGCAGCCACAGCGCTACGTCGGGGAAGAAAACGAGAATGAGGACGCCCAGGCCCATCAGGAAGAAGAAGGGCAATGAATAGATGGCGATCTTTCCGATCGGAGTCTTGGTCAGGCCCTGCAGAACGAACAGGTTGAAGCCGACGGGCGGCGTAACCTGTCCCATCTCCGTCATTATAACCAGATAGACGCCGAACCAGATCGGATCGAAGCCGGCCTGCATGGCGAGCGGAAAGGTGATCGGCAGGCTCATCACGATGATCGAGACGCCGTCGAGGAAGAGCCCCAGCACGACGTAGAATACCGACAGGATGAGGATCAGGCCGAATGGCGAAAGATCCAGGGCTCCGATCGCGCGAGCGACATTGGCCGGAATATGGAGATAGCCCATCGCGGTGGAGAGAAACGCGGCGGCAATCAGGATGATGCAGACCATGCAGCTTGTGCGGATCGCGCCGAGCAGCGTCTCGATCAGCAATCCGAATGTCATCTGCCGCATCGCCAGCGTGATGACCAGCGCCGCTGCCACGCCGACGGCTGCTGCCTCGGAAGGCGTGGCTATGCCGGTATAGATCGAGCCCAGCACGATCACCACGAGGATGAAGATCGGAGCAAGGTCGGCGAGAGCCTTGAGATAGTCACCGATCCCGTATCGCTCGCCGTCCGCCGGCGCAATGTCGGGATTGATGATGGCGCGGATCATGATGTAGCCCGAATAAAGCGCCGCGATCATGAGGCCTGGCAGGATCCCGGCGGCGAAAAGACGGCTGACCGAAACTTCGGCCAGGATGCCGTAGACGATCATGACGATGGAGGGCGGGATCAAGAGGCCGAGGCTGCCAGCGCCCGCAAGGGAGCCCAATGCGAGGGATCGGTTGTAGCCGCGCTTTGCCAGTTCGGCAGTGGTGATCTTGCCTACCGTCGCCGTCGTCGCGGCAGAAGAGCCGCTGACGGCGGCAAATAGGGTGCAGCCGAGCACGTTGGCGTGGAGCAGGCGGCCCGGGATCCAGCGCACGAAGGGCATCAGACCGCGGAAAAGTCGGTCGGAAATGTCTGTCCGGAAGATTATCTCGCCCATCCAGATGAACATCGGTATCGCCGCCAGCTCCCAGGTGGAAGCGTAGCGATAGGCGATGTTGGCGGCGATCGTGCCGATGCGGTCGATATTCATGCCCAGCACCAGCCACAAGGCGGTCGCGGCCACGAGCAGCAATCCGGCGAAGACCCAGACGCCAAGGCCGAGGTAGAAGAAGATCAGTCCCAGCACGATGCCGGCGGAAAGCACGGCTTCCATGAGTGTCCCCTAGATAGATCGGCCTGAAGGCCGAATTGATGGTCTTGGCCCGGGCGGGTCGTCTGCGCCCGGCTTCCCGGAAATCCTAGATCTCCTGGACGGTTTCGGCTTGCTCGACCGGTGGGGGCGTGTCGGTGATCTGGCGCAGCAGATAGGCGAGAAGCTGAAGCCAGAAGATGGACAGGCCGAGCAGCACCGCGCCTTCCGGAATCCACATGGGCATTTCCGCGATCGAGCTCGAAGTCGTGCCGCGTGTCCAGTGCCGCATCACGCGGATCCAGAAGAACCAGATAAAGAGCCCGATGACGACCATGGTGAGCGCCGCGCAGAAGGCCTCGAACAGCCGGCGCGCTAGCCCGGAAGTCCGGCCCAAAAGGATGTTCACGCGGATAAGGCTGCCATGTTCGAGTGCATAGCCGAGCGCGAGGAAAGTGCAGGCCGCCACCCCGTAGCCGACGAACTCGTCGAGAACATAGGTCGAGCTGGCGAAGAAATATCGCAGGATGATCTCGTACAGGATCAGGCTCACCATGCCGACGAGAATGGCGCAGGCAAGCGCGGCCGCCACGCGCGAGACCACGAAAATCGTGTCGTAGAGATATCGCATCGACAGCTCCGTGTCCGTCGCCGACGCGGCGGGGATGGACCGCCGCGCCGATTTGAAAGCTTACTGCGAACGGGTAGCTTCGTAAGCTTCAAGGAGCTTGTCGGCTTCTTCCGTGCCGAATTTCGACTTCCAATCCTCGAGCGCGGGAACACCGGCTTTCTGGAGCGCCTCCAGATAGTCGGCCGGCACGTCCTCGATGATGGTCATGCCGTGCTCCTTCATCTGGGCGTAATTCTCCTGAACACGGTTGGTGAGAAGGTTCCAGCCAAAATCTTCCGCCTCCTTGGCGGCCTTTGCCACCGCAGCCTTCTGCTCGTCCGTCAGCTCCTCATAGACGTCCCGGTTCATGTGGACGAATTGCAGCGGCATGGCATAGTTCACCTCGGTGAAGTGGGACTGATGCTCCCACAGCTGGGCCGCCGCCCCGCCATCGGCGGAGGTGAGCACGGCATCGATGCCGCCGGTGGTGAGCTGCGGAACCGTATCGGCCCAGGAAAGCTGGATCGGCGCGGCTCCGGCTTCGCGCATGGTCGTGGTGCCGCTGGCATCATAGGTGCGGATACGCACGCCCTTCAGGGCTTCCAGCGAATCGAGCGGCTTGTTGCCCCAGAGCCCGCTCGGCGGCCAGGGCGTGGCGAAAAGGAACACCTGATTGGCCTCTTCCAGGACCTTTTCGTAATAGGGCCGGCTGGCCTCGTAGAGCGCGCGGTTATCCTCGACGGTCGGCGCGATGAAGGGCAACGACGAAAGGAGGAATATGGGGTTGATGCCGGACCACGGACCGATGAAGGAGGAGGCGAGCTGGATCGCGCCATCACCCACCGCGTCGAACTGGTCGACCGACTTGTAGCCGAGCGCGGCACCATGATGGGCAGTGATCTTGATCTCGCCATTCGTCGCTTCGTCGAGCGCCTTGATGAAGGTGTCGGCCGATTGCGCGTGCACGGAATGCGGCGGATATTCGTTGGCAAGGTCCCATGCAACCTGAGCCGAAGCTGTCTGGATTCCCATTGTGAGGCCAAGGGCCAGGCCCGCTGATGCAAGAAGATGTTTCATAAGGTTTGGTCCTCTCTGTCGGTTATGCCTTTTTTCATTCTGCAGGCCGGGCAAAGCCTTTGACAATGCCCGGATAGTGCCGAGCGAGAAACTGCTCGGAATATTTTTGCGAAACGCGGTCGATCTCGACGGCCTGAGGGTCGCGCTCCGCTGGCGGGCCGTAGCCGCCGCTGCCCGGTGTCTCCACGATGATACGGCGATCGGCAGGCACCGTCACGCCCGACGGCTTGACGTCGAGCAGCTTTTCGCCGCCGCCGTTTTCGATCAGAAAGCGGCCGGGCCGGCCGGGCTGGCCGCCGAAGACGCCCCAGGGCGCATTGGTGAAACGTTCGCCGGCGCCGTTGAAGATGCATTCGTGGTCGACGGGCTGAATGACGCGCCGCAGGCCCCCACCGCCGCGATATTTACCGGCGCCGCCCGAATCCTCGATGAAGCCGTAGCTGACCACGCGAAGCGGATATTCCGTCTCGATCGACTCGATGGGAAGGTTCGAGGTGTTGGTGATATGCACCTGCACGCCGTCCTTGCCGTCACGGTCGTTGCGGCCGCCGAAGCCGCCTCCCAGGGTCTCGAAATAGAGATAGGGATTGCCGTTGCGCGGATCGATGCCGGAAAAGACAGCCGTCGTATTGGCGCCGTTCGACGCGCCGACGGCCTTTTCGGGAATGGCCTTGGAAAAGGCGCCGATGATGATGTCGATCAGCCGCTGGGAGGTGTTGGCGCGGGCGGCAACCGGGGCGGGCGCCACGCAATCGACGATCGACCCCTTGTCGCTGACGATCTCGCAGCAGTCGATGATGCCCTGATTGTTGGCGATCTCGGGATCGAGCAGGGCGCGCAGCGCATAGGCGACCGCCGCCTGCGTGGCGTTGATCGGCACGTTGATATTGCCACGCACCTGCGGTGAGGAGCCGCGCCAGTCGAACACGGCGCGGTCGCCCGAAACGGTTATCTTGAGCCTGATCGGGATGTCGACCGTGCCAAGCCCGTCGTCGTCCATGACATCCTCGAATTCGTAGACGCCGTCCGGCACGTCGGCGATCGCGGCGCGCATACGCGAGCGGGTCCGCTCGACCAGCTCGTCGAAGACGTTGCGGATGGTCGAAAGGCTGTAGCGCTGGCCGATTTCGCGCACGCGCCGGACGCCGAGCCTGCAGGCGGCGATCTGGGCGAAATGGTCGCCCCGGCGCTCGTCCGGAATGCGGGCATTGAGCAGCATCAGATCCATGATGTCCTGCTGCATCTCGCCCTTGCGGAAGAGCTTCACGACCGGGATGCGCAGGCCTTCCTGGTAGATTTCCGACATGCCGCCGGCCATGGAGCCCGGCGCCATGCCGCCGATGTCGGCATGGTGGGCGATGTTGCAGAGGAAGCCGAGGAGTTCACCCTCCAGAAACAGCGGCGCCGCATAGTTGATGTCGGGCAGGTGCGTGCCGCCGGCCACATGCGGGTCGTTGGCAACGAAAATGTCGCCCTCCTCGATCTCGCTCGGCGGATATTTTGCCAGGATCGACTTCATCAGCCCCGTCATCGAGGCGATGTGGATGGGCAGCGACATCTCGGCCTGCACGATCAGCCGGCCGTCACGGTCGCAGATTGCCGTCGAGTGGTCGTGCCTTTCCTTGATATTGGTCGAATAGGCGCTTTTCATCAGCGCAATGAAGGTCTCATCGACCACGGACCGGAAGGCGCTGGCGACGATCTCGATCGTGATGGGGTCAATGGTCTCGCGCGTCATGCGGTCCTCGCACGGTCGATGATGATGTTGAGCGCCTCGTCCACTGTCGCGACGTCGCCGGGAAAGACGAGCGTGGTCGCGTCGAACTGGTCGATCACGGCCGGCCCTTCTATCCGCGTGCCGGGGGCGAAGCTCGCGCGGTCATAGACCGGCGTCTCGATCGGGTCGGGATCCTCGAACCAGACGCGGCGCTTCGCCCGTGGCTTGGGCGTCGGCGAGGCGCCGGGCTGGAGAGGAGGCGTTCCGGGCGAAGGCCGGTATCCGAGTGCCGTCAGGCGCACCGCGGCCACGTCCACTGGGTCGGCAGGATTGTGGAAGCCGTAGGCCTGCTCGTGCACGGCGAAGAACAGTTGCTTCAGAGTCTCGACATCCGGCAGCGACGGCCTGTCGCGATCGGCCTCGACCGCGACCTGGAGCTCGTAATTCTGGCTTGCATAGCGCATGTCCACGGCAAGCTTCAGACCCCGTCTGTCGCCCGGTATGTCCTCGTCCGCCCACCATGCGCGCGCCTCCTCTGCAAGCTCCTTGACGATCTTGGCCAGGACAGGAGCGGCCTCGCCGTCGAGGGGCAGCTTCTGGCTGCGCACGAAACTCTCGGATTGATCGGCGACGAGCAGCCCCTGCGCGCAGAGAATGCCCGGAGAATAGGGAACGATGATCTGGGATATTCCGAGCGCGCGGGCGCAACTGTCGGCGTGCAGCGGACCGGCGCCGCCGAAGGGCATGAGCACGAAGTCGCGCGGATCATGGCCGCGCTCGATGGAGATCGCGCGGATGGCGCGGACCATATTGGCGGCGACGATGTCGAGAATGCCCTTGGCCGCGCGTTCCACCGGGAAGCCAAGCCGGTCGGCGATCTTGCCCACGGCGCGCCGGGCGGCTTCCTCGTCGAGCGACATGGTGCCGCCGAGGAGGCCGTGGCCGGAGAGGCGGCCGAGGACCACATTGGCGTCGGTGACGGTCGGCTCGGTGCCGCCGCGGCCGTAGCAGGCCGGTCCCGGCACCGCGCCGGCGCTGACCGGCCCCACTTTGAGCAGGCCGTCCCTGTCGAACCATGCGATGGAGCCGCCGCCCGCACCCACCGTATTGATGTCGACCATCGGCATGCGCACCGGGAAGCCGGCCACATCGCGGTCGAAGGCGAGGCTCGTCTCGCAATTGCGGATCAGCGCCACGTCCGCGCTGGTGCCGCCCATATCGAAGGTGATGATATCCGGCTTGGCCGATTGGCGGGCAACGTGGATCGCGCCGATCGTACCGGCGGCCGGTCCGGACAGGGCCGTGCGGATCGGAAAGTCGCGCGCCCTGTCGACCGACATCAGCCCGCCGTTCGACTGGTTGATTCCGACATGGGCAGCCGGCGACATTTCCGACAGCGCATTCTTCAGCGTGGTCATGTAGCGCGAGAAGGAAGGCTGCAGATAAGCGTTGAGCAGCGTCGTGGATGCCCGCTCATATTCGCGGAATTCCGGCTGTACGTCCGAGGACGCCGAGACCGCTATGTCGGGCAGGGCGGCCTGGATGCGTGCCTTTACCGCCTGCTCGTGTGACGGGTTGAGATAGGAGAAGAGAAAGACGATGGCACAGGCCTCCGCCCGGCTCTCGCGCAGCCTTTCGATGACGGCATCGACGCTGTCCAAGTCGAGCGGCTCGATAACCTCGCCGTTCGGGCCGATGCGCTCCGTCACCTCGAAGCGCATCTCGCGCGGTGCCAATGGCATTGGGTGGTCGGCCTTCAGATCATAGAGCTTGGGACGGATCTGCCGGCCGATCTCCACGAGATCGCGGAAATTGCGCGTCGTGACGACGGCAACACGCGCCCCGCGGCGCTGGATCAGAGCATTGGTCGCAACCGTCGTGCCATGGGCCAGGCTTGCCATTGCCGCAAGCGGCACGTCGGCCTTGGCGGAAAGCTCCCTGAGACCATTGATGATGGCTTCTGCCGGATTCTGCGGTGTGCTGGACGTCTTGTGCAGCGCGACGGTGCCCGTATCGCGATTGAATGCATAGAGGTCGGTGAACGTGCCCCCGACATCCACCCCGATATACCAATTGGCCGTCTGCAATATGCGGTCCCCTGCTTTTTCAAGTAGCGTATGCAGTGAGTATACGGCATGTCAAGCCGCTTGTATCCGAGGGGCTTTTCACTCACATTGCACTGAAAGAAAACAGACCGGGAGGGGTCCATGAAGGTGTCTATAACCGAACCGGAGGGACCGGGCGTCGGCAGCGAAATGGTTTACCGGAACCTGCGGCGCGAGATATTGCGACTGGAGCTGTTGCCGGGAAGCGAGCTCGACGAAGCGAGCGTGGCGACGCGCTACCGCGTCTCTCGCACACCGGTGCGCGAGGCGCTGATCCGCCTGACGGCGGAGGGCCTGGTTACGGCGACCAAGGGCCGCGGCGCCCGCGTTGCAGCGCTCGACCTGCAGAATCTGCGCGCTTTCTTCGAGGGCCTCGACATCCTGCAACGCGCTGTCACGCGGCTGGCCGCGCTGCGTCGGCGGCCGGCCGATCTCGAGACCATCGAGATGCATATGCTTGCCTTCGAGGAAGGCGCGCGCCGCCTGGACAGCGAGACGGTCAACGAAGCCAATTACGAATTTCACGCGGCTATCGGCGAGGCAGCGGCGAGCGGCTATCTCGCCAATGCCTACCGGCGCAGCCTCATCGAGGGCATGCGCATCGGCTTCGTTTGCTTCAGCGACCATAGCGATATCGATGAGCGGCTGGAAACGCATCTCGGCAATACGATGCAGGATCATCGACGCATGTTCGAAGCCGTCGCCGCCGGCGATCCGGACGCAGCGGAGGCCCATGCGGGCGCTCATGTCGAGCTGTTCCGCGGGCGCATCGTAACGGCGCTGCTTTCGACGGACACCGTGCGGCGGGTCGCGGTGCGGCAGGAAAAGAGCTGATCAGCCAACCGGGATCGTCCGGGTGGAGAAGTCGTCCAGGGGATCCTGTTTGCTGTCGATGCCTGCTTTACTGCCCAATACAGCCGTCATGCCCTGCGCCGCATCCTCCTTTCCTTCCTGCAAGCGGGGGAGAGGTGCCCCGTGCAGCCCTGAGCCTGTCGAAGGGGCGAGAGGGGGAGAAGGATGAAGGGCAACGCGGTGAAGGAACACGCGCGGGGATAGATTCTTCGCCCTCTCCGCGCCAAGCCGTTGCTTCCATTCACCATTCACCGATCCCCATTCACCATTTCATCCCCGCCTTCCTAACCTGCGCTATCCTTGCCC
>NZ_VLJP01000008.1 GCF_007829525.1 Mesorhizobium sp. J18 | reverse complement strand
TGGCCGAGAGATCTGCCTGCTTCGCCTCATTGTTGTCTTCGTCGTTTTGGTTTTTTGGAAGACGGTATTACGCGGCGATGTCGGCTGCCACGGCTGCCGCAAACAAGTGCTTTGGTTCGGCCGCGAATACGGCGTCGTGCGCGCCAGCGGCCGCCCATACAACTGGATGCTTGAGCAGCGACTCGTCCGCAAAGCACGTCATACCGGTCAAATGGCCGATCGGAGCTACACCTCCGATGGCAAAGCCGGTTTCGTCCCGGACACGCCGTGGATCGGCGCGCAAAAGCTTTTCACCAGCCAATGCAGACGCCTTGTCCACATCAAGCTGTTTCGACCCGGATACCAGAAAAAGATAGAGCTTGCTGGATTGTCCGCCTTGGAAAACCAATGATTTGACAATCTGGGATACTTCACAGCCGCACTGCCGTGCGGCTTCTTCGGCCGTACGGGTTGATTCACCCATGCGTTTGACCTCAATGGGCAACCCGGCGCGGGCGGCAGCTTCTCGGACTCGGTCGATGCTTCTTCCCATAATAGTTATTCGTATTCAAAGGCCTGCAAGCGGAAATTCAAGCGCCATTCCATCATAGCCGGGCTCCACGTTTTCGGGTGTTTCCTGACGTACGGCCTCGTAGTCAAGCGGTATGTGCATATGGGTCAGTACGGCGCGACGAGGCTTCAATTTTTCTATCCACTCGAGCGCTTCGGAAAGCGAGAAATGACTGGGATGAGGCTTATATTGGAGTGCGTCTATCACAAGCAGCTCGATACCTGAAATGAGCGGCTCCGTTTCGCTCGGGAAATCGCTGACATCGGGACAATAAGCAATCGGGCCAATGCGGTAACCGAGCGAGAGTATGTCGCCATGAATCTGCTGCAAAGGGGTAAAGGTGAGGGGACCCCCCTCTCCTTCTATCTTGAATGGTTCTTCGTGGCTTATCTGATGAGCCTTGAGGATCGGCGGATATGCGCTGCCGGGGGGAGTCTCGAAACAATAGCCGAATGCTTCCCTAAGTCGCTCCAATGTTGAACGGTCGGCGTAGATGTCCATCAGGCGCCGCTTGGCCAATGCGTAGCCTCTAAGGTCGTCGATGCCATGGATGTGGTCGGCATGCATATGGGTATAGACTGCGGCGTCCAGCATCGGCACCTTGGCATCGATCATCTGCTCGCGAAAATCCGGGCCGGTATCAATGACGACTCGGGTTGCCCGACCGTCTTCAGTCAACCTTTCGACCAGCGCCGCAGCACGGCGGCGCCGGTTCTTCGGATTGGACGGATCGCAGGCACCCCAGTCGCCTGTAATCCTCGGCGTGCCGGGCGATGAGCCACAGCCGAGCAAAGTGAAACGCAGCCGATCCGCCACGCCTCAGACGCTCCTGCCATCCGGACGCGGCACTTTGGTAAACAGCCGGAAGAAATTATCTGAAGTGATGCGGGCGATTTCGTCCTCGCCCACACCTATCGTCTCGCCCAGAAGTTTTGCCGTGTGCGCCACGAAGGCTGGTTCGTTGCGTTTTCCGCGTTTTGGTACCGGCGCGAGATAAGGCGCGTCCGTTTCGACGAGCAGCCGGTCGCGAGGGAGATCACGGGCGATCTCGCGCAACTCCTCCGAGTTCTTGAAGGTCAGTATGCCTGAAAACGACACATATCCTCCGAGCCGTACGCCTGTTTCAGCCAAGGCTGCACCGGACGAGAAACAATGGAGAATGAAGGGGAAAGCCCCCTTCCCGCTTTCTTCCTCCAGGATCGCTGCCATGTCCTCGTCTGCATCGCGCGAATGGATTATCAGCGGAAGACCCGTGCGGCGTGCGGCCTCGATATGCGTCCGAAAACCCGCTGCTTGCGCATCACGCGGTGCTTTATCATAGAAGTAATCTAGGCCGGCTTCGCCTATGGCGACGACTTTCGGGTGCTTCGACAGTTCCGTTAACTGTTGGGCGGAGACATCCAGTTCCTCGCCCGCGTTGTGCGGATGGGTGCCGACCGAGCAATAAACCTGGTCATACCGCTCGGCGATGGCCCGCACGGCATCGAAGCGGCGTACGCGCGTGGAGATGGTCACCATGAGCTCCACCCCAACTTGGCGCGCACGGTTGATGATTTCGTCTCGCTCCTCGGCGAAGTCCGGGAAATCGAGATGACAATGACTGTCTACCAGCATTGCAGCTCAGTTTCCCTTCTGGTCGTCTTCCCGCTCCACATAGCGGGGAAACACACCTTGCGGAGCGGGCAGTTCAAGGCCGGGGATCAGCGCATTTTCGTCAGAAACATGCGCGAATTCGCGCTTGTCCGCCGGCACTGCCAGAAGATCGAGCAGCTTTGATGCCGAACCCGGGATAAAGGGCTGGCACAGGATGCCGATCCGCCGGATCGTCTCCGCCGTGGTATAGAGCACCGTTTCCATGCGGGCCGGATCGGTCTTCTTCAATGCCCACGGTTCCTGCGCAGCGAAGTAGCGGTTCGCCTCGGCAACCACCGAAAAGATCGCCGCCAGTGCGGTGTGGATTGCCTGCTCCGCCATCGCCTTGCGCGCGGTTGCCAATGCCGCTTCCGCCTGTTCAAGGATAGCAGTGTCGGCCTCCTGCAACGAGCCCTTGGCAGGCACCCTGCCCTCACAGTTCTTGGCGATCATCGACAGCGAACGCTGTGCGAGATTGCCGAGATCGTTTGCCAGATCGGCATTGGTGCGGTTGACAATCGCGTCGTGGCTATAATTGCCATCCTGGCCGAATGGAACCTCCCGCAGCAAGAAGTAGCGCACCTGGTCCAGCCCGTAATGCTCTACCAGCGCAAAAGGATCGATCACATTGCCGACCGACTTCGACATCTTCTCTCCGCGATTGAAGAGAAAGCCATGGCTGAAAACCCGCTTCGGCAATTCTATCCCCGCCGACATCAGGAACGCCGGCCAGTAGACTGCGTGGAAACGAGTGATGTCCTTGCCAATGACATGCAGGTCGGCTGGCCAGTAATGCCAGCGTTCGCCATCTGTATCAGGATAACCTGCACCGGTGATGTAGTTAGTCAGGGCATCTACCCAAACATACATAACATGCTTTTCGTCGCCGGGCACGGGAACACCCCAATCGAAGGTCGTTCGCGAGATGGACAGATCCTTGAGCCCGGACTTCACGAAGCTGACAACCTCATTGCGGCGCTCGGCAGGGCCGATGAAGTCCGGTCGTTCAGCGTAAAGGGCAAGCAGGCGATCCTGATAAGCGGAAAGGCGGAAGAAATAGGTCTCCTCCTCTACCCATTCGACCGGCGTTCCTTGTGGCCCATAGCGTACGCCGTCGTCGCGCAGTTCCGTCTCCTGCTCGTCGTAATAGGCTTCGTCGCGTACTGAATACCAGCCGGCATAGCCACCTTTGTAGATGTCGCCATTGGCTTCCATCGCCTTCCAGATGGCCTGGCTGGCGCGATAATGACGTTCATCCGTGGTACGGATGAAGTCATCATTCGAAGCATTCAAAGCTTCTGCCATCCTCTTGAATTCGGATGAATTTCTGTCGGCAAGATCGCGCGATGAAATACCTTCCTTACGCGCGGTCTGCACCATCTTCATGCCGTGCTCGTCCGTGCCGGTCAGGAAGAAGACATCTCTGCCGTCACAACGATGAAAGCGCGCCAGGGCGTCTGTGGCGATGAGCTCATAAGCATGGCCGATATGCGGCTTGCCGTTCGGATAGGAAATCGCCGTAGTGATGTAGAATTTTTCGCGAGCCATTATGGAATTGTCCGGACAGAAGAAACTGATTGCTGGCGACGAGATAGCGCATAGCCGACGCTATGGCTATCCGTCACATTCGTGCGGCCTCACGAGCAAATGCCAATTGCAGCCGATGCAACAGGCCGACCACATGCTGCTTGCGGTCGAGATTATAGATTTCCGCGTCACGGATCTTTCCATTGACCTCGTCCCAAAGTTCCGACATCCGGTTGGCGGCGGCCATATCGCCCTTGCTGGCCAGCGCCGCGGCGCGATCCGAAATCAGTTCCAGAACTCCGCGGTTGAATATAGAAAACTGGACGGCTTTTTCCCGGCCGGTCAGGCCCTCCCCCAGCCTATGTGCCTCGGCGACGTCGAAGGATGAGCCTTCCACCACGCGCCGGGTCATTTCGGCAATTTCCAGTCCGCCATATTCGGTCATTAGCACCGCATTGCGCGCACTTCCCAAGGCGCCTTCGATCAGCGCATTGCGCGTCTGGGGTTCGCTTGGGAGGTTCGCTCCCAATTGTTCCAAGAGCGAAAGCAGGGCTTCAGGATCGAGCGGCTTAAGGCGGATCACCTGGCACCGAGAACGGATGGTCGGTAGCAGGCGGCCAAGCGAATGGGCCACGAGAATGAAAATCGTCGCAGGTGGTGGCTCCTCCAGACTCTTCAGAAGTGCGTTGGCGGCGCTGTTGTTCATGTCG
Source organism: Mesorhizobium sp. J18 (assembly GCF_007829525.1). GTDB lineage: Bacteria > Pseudomonadota > Alphaproteobacteria > Rhizobiales > Rhizobiaceae > VLJP01. The sequence continues at coordinate 85,902 of NZ_VLJP01000008.1, read as the reverse complement.
TCGGTCGGATCGACGATGACCACTCGATGGCCGCCGTCATGCGAGGTCATGGAAAGAAAACGGTTGACGCGCCGAATCTCCTCGACGGTGATGACCGTCTTGAATTTCCTGTCCTTCTCCACATAGGGCCGCGTGAGATGCAGAAGCGAAGGGTGCGCGCCCTGGGCAATGAGCCGGAAGGTCTGTGAAGCCGGATCGGGCGCAACCAAGCTTTCCGGCGCAGCGGCACGATCCGGATGGGCCAGCAGATGATGGGCCAGATGGAAGGCGAGCGTTGCCTTTCCTATCCCCTGCGGGCCGGCAAGAAGGATCCCATGATGAAGTTTCCCGGCTCGATAAGCTTCGACCAGCATGTCGGCGGTATCCCTATGGCCGACGAGCAATGGATTCTCCGCCGGCTCGGGTATATCTGGGAGCGTATCAAATTGTTCTGGAGCAACTCGCTCGAACATCACCGCACCTCGGACAGATCGGTTTCGCCGATCACCTGCAACACATTGCCGATGATCCGTTCCGCCACCTCCTCGGGCGAAGCCCCGGCATCGATGATGACATATCTCTCCGGCTCAGATCGGGCGATCTCCAGAAAGGCGTCGCGTCGACGCCTATGGATTTCGATGGTCTCCTTCTCGAATCGGTCGGCATCGCTTTCACCCCGCCGCGAGGCTGCCCGCTGTAGTCCCTGGGCCGGATCAATGTCGAGAATGATGGTAAGGTCGGGCACCATTCCATTGACTGTTACACGCTCCAGAGAGCGCATGAAATCCTGAGCGAGATTGCCCGTAACACCCTGATAGACGCGCGAGGAATCGAGGAAACGATCGCACAGGACTATAGCGCCGCCCTCGACGGCGGGGCGGATCACCTGTTCGACATGATCGGAACGGGCGGCTGCGAAAAGAACTGCCTCCATGGCGGAGCCAAAAGGTTCCGCGGCTCCAGAAAGAAGAACATGCCGCACGGCTTCCGCGCCGGGAGAACCGCCAGGCTCACGCGTGACGACCACCTCTCGGCCGCGCTCGCGCAAAGCAGCGGCAAGCCGCTGCACCTGCGTCGATTTTCCGGCCCCCTCCCCGCCTTCGAAGGTTATGAAGAATCCGCGCAGCAAGCCGTATCCGTTTCTGTGGCGATTTCTGATGGTCTGGTCTTAGGCCTTTCGTCCCCGAGCAGGCAAGGTCCGCGAAAACGCGGCGACTATCTGAGCCAGCCGATCAACAGTTCCTCGACCGCCCCCAGAGCCCGTTGGTGGAGTTTGCCTACACCTACCGTTTCGGCCGCATAAAGCGGGGTTTCCTGAGTTAGTGTGTCGCCAATCCAGACTTTGAGCGTGCCGATCTCGGTCCCCTCCTCCACCGGAGCTTCCACAGGTCCCTGATAGACGATCCGGGCAATAAGCCGGTCTCGATTGGCCACCGGGACCAATATCGAGACAGGCCCTTCTGCCGTGAGCTTCACATCGCCTTTCTCGCCGCCGAAAACCGCTGCCTCACCGACAGTTTCTCCCTCGGCGAAGATTTCGGTCTTTTCGAAGGCTCGTATGCCCCAGTCGAGCAGCTTGCGGGCTTCCTCGGCGCGCTCCTCGGCACTTTCCATCCCACTCATGGTAGCGAAAAGGCGGCGTCCGTCACGCGCGATGGAACCGACGATGGCGTATCCGGATTCCTCTGTATAGCCCGTCTTCATACCGTCGGCACCGATATCCATCCGCAACAACGGATTGCGGTTGCGCTGAAGGATCTTGTTCCAGGTGAAGTCCGTCTGGGTATAGTATTGGTAGAACTCTGGATATTCCTGCCAGATATGCAGCGCAAGCATTGTGAGTTCGCGTGCAGTAACCACCTGACCTTCGGCTGGAAGCCCGGTGGAATTCTTGAAGACGGACCTGGTCATTCCGAGCGCGCGGGCACGCTCCGTCATAAGTTGGGCGAAATCCGCCTCCGACCCGGCCATGCCCTCGGCAATGATGATGCAGCCGTCATTGGCCGACTGAACGATGACGCCCTGAATCAGGTCCTCAAGCCGGATGGTGGAACCGAGTGCGGCGAACATCGTGGAACCGCCCGAGGGAGCGCCGCCAGTCCGCCAGGCATTCTCACTGACCTGGAACGTGTCGTCGAGCGACAGACTGCCTGACCTGATGGCGTGGAAAACCACTTCCATGGTCATCAGCTTCGCCAGCGATGCCGGCGGAAAAGGCGTATCAGGCTCCTTGGAAAACAGGATCGTGCCGGTCTCGGCATCAATCATGAAAGCCTGCTTCGCTTTCGTCTCGAAAAGCTGCGCCTGCGCGGATTGAACTGATATGAACAACAAAAGAACGAGAAACGCAGCCACCTGCGCAGCCCGTCTGCCTATGACCATTTCATCGCCCCAGATAGCCTATCTGTTCCCTTTCCGGGCAACCTATCAGGGTGGAGATCGCTCAATCAACCGTATTGCTGTTTCCGAACCCAAGTCGCTAGACCGGTTCGTGCGCGGCCCAAAACTGAATGTCTCGACCAGGCTAGTTGCGAACGACCAGTGCATCCGAGGCGCCGGCATCCCAAGCGGCTTCAAGCATCCCGTCCAGATCCATGCGGCCGTCAGGATAGAGACTAAGCGAGTACCAGGTCATGCCATCCTGTTGGGATTGTTCCAGAGCTACACGGCCATAGCTGGAAAGCGCCCGCATTTGCCGGTCAGCTTCGTTGCGGGAATGCCAAGAGCCCGCAACGATATAGCCAGTTTCAGGCATCACCGTTTCAGAAGCCGCAATATTGTTCCCTTGCTTCCAGGACCGGGCCACATCTTCGGCAGTCATATCCGGTTCGACAATCGTATCGAAGGCCTCTGCTGCAAGTCTGACACGGTCGCTGGCATAAGAAAGCGCAGGGACGAGACGTTCCCCTTTGTTCAGCACCAGGCCGATCTCGGGCCGATCAGGTATGATCGGGCCAACAGCGGGAAGCTTGATGCTGCCGTCGACGGACGTTGCCGGCTGCAGGCCCGGCTGACTGGAAAACGCAACCGCGGAAGCTCCGACCGCTGCGGTCGGCGTAGGTCCGTTCATGGCGATCATCACGCCCGTTGGAAGCCCGTCGGATGGATCGGGTGCCTGTCCGCCCGGCCGGTATGAAGCGAGAAGGTAGCTTTCGTCCTGACCGTGGAGCGGTGCGGGGCCGACATATTCCACCTGCACCTTGGCCACGCCTGCATGTTGGTAATCCAGCAACTGGGCAGCACGTTTGGAAAGGTCGATGATACGATCATTGGCAAACGGTCCACGATCGTTGACCCGCACGATGACCGAACTGCCGTTCTTGAGATTGGTGACACGAGCATAGCTCGGCAGCGGCATCGTCGGATGCGCGGCCGTCAGATGCATCATATCATAGACTTCACCATTAGCGGTGAGCCGCCCATGAAAGGCGTCGCCATACCAGGATGCGCCGCCAACCTTCTTGTAGTCTGGATCCTCTGCCGGTTTATACCATTTGCCTTTGACCTTGTAAGGCTTGCCGACCTGATATCGGCCGCCACCGCGCGGCAGATTGGACCTGAGATGCGAGATTCGAGGACTCGCTTTCACGCCATATTCGGATTCGGCGAAGTATTCTTTCGACCCTTTGGCGCTGACCTTTGGCTCCGGTGTCCCGCAACCCGTAAGCGCCAGCGTCACGCTGCTCACCGCAAGGAATACCACTCCGCGGTTAGTGCGGATGCGCATCTTAGATGGCATGTGTCCCCAATTCCCTCGTCAAAAACCCGCTACAATAAAAATCGAACGGAAAACAACGGATGGTGGCCACCTGCTGCCCCTCGCCTCGTCCAACCCCTCCTAAACAGGAATTGCTTAGCGACCGCTTAATCGAATGTGACCCGAAAGGGGCGAATTTGTGGCGGAGATGTACAAGAGCTATCCTAAGACAGCGCCCGCCGACCGACGGCTCCCGATTTCCGAAGAGAGAATCGGTGCCGTGCGGAAAACCTCATACCTTTGCTTTTTGGAGGACCAATGCATTCCTCATGTGATCCATAAGCGTTCGGGTCATCAAAAAGACACGTTGTTGCCATGGTGCAACAATCGACAAGATGGGCACAATATTCTTGAAAACACAGACATTTCAAATATAAAATAGAATATTTTACTAATAGAGTAGCTTTCTAGATTAATTCCATTTTCTAATGCGAGGCTTCACTTCAGCCCACGCACTTGTCGTTCCTACTCCTCTAAGTTGTCATTTGCAGTCAAGCATCTACACTGCTTTCAGCAACTTACCGGGAGGAAAAATGATGGTAAGCGCTAGAATCTCGGGGGGATTGTTGGTGGCTGCGATAGGCTGCGCCCTTCAATCGCCGGCCTAGGCGGGAGGTCTTGAGCGAAGTGGCTACAATATAGACCTGCTTTTCGATCCTTCGCGCTTCGCGGCAGAATCGACCGCCACATTCGTGATGCCGCAGCGCAAGCTGAAAAATGTCACGGACAATCCGACAAGCGGCGGCGATCTGAATGCGATCCCCGGTTATTCCGATGAAGCTGATGACACTGAAAGCTACTGGTCGCCACGCATCGGTGCCAAGGCTGCCATCGGTGATGCCGCGGACTGCATGGTCGACTATTCCCAGCCGTACGGCGCCCATACAAATCCGGGTGCCCGTTGGAGGGGAACAAGCGATAATATCGAAACAAAGGTGAATAGCGACAATTATGCGCTGACCTGTTCCTATCGTTTCGACGTGGGATCTGGTCAGTTCCGCGTGATAGGCGGCGTCAGCTACCTTGAAATGGACGGTTTCAAGGAGCGCCTTTTGGTGCCTCCCGAACTTCTTGGAGGCTTGGGCCTGCCTGGAAATGGTATCGGCCGACTCGATCTCGCAGGAGACGGCTGGGGCTGGCGCGCGGGCGTAGCATACGAAATCCCCGAATATGCCCTGCGTGCAAGCCTTGTCTATTATAGCGAGGTGAAGCTTGACGACGTCTCCGGAACCGTGAACCTGACGCAGGTGCCATCTGCGTTGCATCCGCTGGGCGGACTAGTGATACCGGTCGCTGGTTCCACTGCCATGCCAGATGCCGTGGAACTTAAGGTCCAGACGGGTATTGCGCCTGATTGGCTTGCCTTCGGTTCTGTTAAGTGGACGGATTGGAGCCAGCTGCAGCGTATTCCATTCTATAACGGCGGCGCGGAAATCACATCTCTCGATCTCGGTTATCGGGATGGATGGACTGTCACTGCCGGTATAGGTCACAAGTTCAACGATCAATGGAGTGGCGCAGTGAGCGTCACCTGGGATCGCGGCACGTCGACGGATTTCGGGGCGCAGAGCGACAATTGGCTGTTCAGTTCGGGTGTTGCTTATTCACCGACCGAAAATATCGAAATACGCCTTGCCGGGGTCATCGGGATCATGACCAGCGGGGATTCCAATCCCTCATTCGTGGATGGCGTGCCGGCGGGCGATGAGGCGAGCTATGAATACGACAGCGATCTTATCACAGCGGTCTCAACCTCGTTTAAGATCAAGTTTTAGCAGCATTGCACGAAGATGAACGCTGCCCGCTGCTGCTGCGGGATGTGAAATGTGAGCGGGCCCTGCAGGCCTGCTCACATTTGCCAATCAAATTTGCGGATAGTGGTAGCCAGGCGTCTGTGCTCCTTACAGTACCACCACGTCAGCGCCCATCTTCACCTTTCCGTAGAGTTCCATCACATGCTTGTTGAACATGCGGAAGCAGCCGTTCGATGAAGCGCTGCCGATCGTCTGCGGCTGGTTGGTGCCATGGATGCGGATATAGGTGTCCCGATTGCCCTGATAGAGGTAGATGGCGCGGGCGCCGAGGGGGTTGTTCGGACCGCCATCCATCCCATCTGCATATTTTGCATATTTGTGGGGCTCGCGCTTGATCATGTCCTTGGTGGGGATCCAACGCGGCCATTCCTGCTTGTCTCCGACCGTAGCCTTGCCGCTGAATGCAAGGCCCTCCCGACCGACGGCGATGGGGTAACGCCGAGCAGTGAAGGGCGATTCGACGAGGTATAGAGCCTTGGCTTTTGTATCGATAACAATCGTGCCGGAGCGATAGCCCGAAAAGCGCACCTTCTGCGGCGCAAATTTTTCATCTATCACAAAGGACTTCTTGCCCTGGGTCATCTGCTGCAGCAAGGCATCCTTCTCGCGGGCAACTGCCGACACGGCGTCCTCCGGCGATGTCCGGCGGAAAAAGGAGAAGGAAACGCCTGGGACAGCGTCCTGTTTATCTGACGCCCTGGCGTGGACCTTCTCCGCTTGCTTGTTGTGCTTCTTTGCAGTGGCCTCTTGCCGAGTGATCGGGCGAGACGATCCCTGGTCCCAGTGGAAGCCTCCCGCCGCAAAGGCAGGAACGGAAACGGTCAGAGCCACAAGACTGACGGCGGCGAATAGTCGAGCAGACATGGTGATGTTACCAAAGTTTGTTGAACGAGAGCCCCAATCTCGCACAGCTCAACTAAGCGGTCGTAAACATGCTGCTCGGCCCGGTGGCTGGCGCGACTCGTTGCCTCTTTCATATTTACGGGCACCTGCCAATGTCCGGTAGCGGATCAGCGAACAAATCCGTGGATATGTTGCTGCCCGAGCACAGGCGAGGCCAAAAGCCCCTGCCCTGTTACTGGCCGGTGGGTATCTGCGATTCCGGCGTCTGTGTCTGAGACGGTTCGGGCACGGTATCCGCAGGCGCCTGGCTTTCCGGTTGCGCAGTTTCAGGAGCGGTGCCGGAGGGCACTTCGGTTTGTGGCGTTGGGCTGTCCGGGGTCGGTGCCGAAGGCTCGTCACCACCACCGAGCTGATCGAGAACACCACCGCTGCCGCCGTCTTGCTGCGTGTTCGTGGCCGGAAGGCGATCAAGAATATCGATCGGACGCTCACCATAGCGAGCAATCAGGGACAGGGCGAGCGAAGACGCGAAGAAGGCCGCTGCAAGAATTGCCGTCGTGCGTGTCAAGGCATTGGCAGCACCCCGCGCCGTCATGAAGCCCGAACCGCCGCCGATACCAAGCCCGCCGCCTTCGGACCGCTGCAGCAGAACTACGCCCACGAGCGCGATAACGATCAGCAGGTGGATGACGATGATGACGGTTTCCATGGCTTCTTTCGGCAGTTCTCAGGCGCCTTTGCGGCGGACGCGGCTCATTACACGGCTTTGGCCGCTTTTCCAAGCCCCGTCCCTATATGGGCAATCGGAGCAGGACCGCAAGCGATCCGGCAGGATGGCTCGTTCAAATCGAGCGGTAGGCTTCGGCTATTCCCAGGAAGTCCGCCGCCTTGAGGCTGGCTCCACCAACCAAAGCGCCATCGACATTCGGGATAGCCAGTAATTCCGCGGCATTGGAAGGCTTTACCGATCCGCCATAGAGAATGCGCATCTTTTCCGCCTCACTGCCCAGCAGAGCTGCAAGATCCTTTCTGATGTGAGCATGTGCTTGCTCGACATCGTCGGCGGTCGGAGTGAGGCCTGTGCCAATCGCCCAGACAGGCTCGTAAGCGATGACAGTGTTCGCTGCCTTGGCGTCCTTGGGCACCGAGCCTGCGATCTGGCTTGAAAGGACAGCGAGCGTTTCTCCCTTCTCCCGCTCGTCAAGCGTTTCGCCAATGCAAATGATTGCAGTAAGTCCCGCGCGCCAGGCCGCAGCCGCTTTGGCGGCAACATCCTTATTGCGTTCGTGATGATCGGTACGCCGTTCCGAATGCCCGACAATGACAAAAGAAGCACCGCAATCGCGCAGCATCTCCGCCGAGATGTCGCCGGTATGGGCACCGCTTTCGGCCGGGTGGCAATCCTGCCCGCCTGTCTTGACGGGCGTGGCTTTCAGAATTTCGGATGCGCGGGCAAGGAGCGTTGCGGGAACGCAAAGAAGAGCATCCACTTCCACATCGTGGCCGGACATGAACCCGTTGCCGATCGCATGCAGTTCGGCGGCGGATGCGCTGGTGCCGTTCATCTTCCAGTTGCCTGCGACGAGCGGACGAATGCCTGGCGTCATGCTGCTTTTCCTTCGATGTTTGGGCCTGCGAGGGGTCCCTGACTACCAAAAACACGCCACAAAGCAATCGACACCAGCGTTCAGGGGCGCTATTGCCCTTGAAACTGGCAATTGATCATCAAGGCGATACCGAAACCAAATGCTCGACAGTCTCAGAAGCGCGGCCGGCACATGGCTGGCTAAAATCCTTCTCGGTCTTCTCGTCGTGAGCTTCGCTGTTTGGGGAATTTCCGGCAGCATGTTTAACGCTGCTGGCGGACGCGATGTCGTCAGCGCTGGCTCAACATCGGTTTCGATGAATGAATTCCGGCTCGCCTATGACCGGCAGCTTTCCATACTCTCCCAGCGTTTCGGCTCTCGGATCACGCGCGAGCAGGCAGTTGCGTTCGGTATTGACAACCAGGTGCTGGCGCAACTTGTCGCCGGAGCCGTGCTCGACGAACAGGCGCGCGAAATGGGGCTCGGCTTGTCCCGGGACCGGATCGCTCATCTGACGGCCTCTGATCCTGCCTTCCATGGGCCGGGCGGTCAGTTCGACCGCCAGCAATTCGAGTATGTCCTTCGACAGGTGGGCATGAGCGCTGAGGATTATCTGCGCAGCCGTGAGCAGGCCGCTGTCCGCCAGCAGATCGTTGAGGCCGTGTCTGACGGCATGAAAGCACCGGAAACGCTCTTGCGGGCGATGGCCCTTTATCGCGGCGAGGATCGGACCGTCGAATATGTGGCGGTGCCGCGCTCGCTGGTCGAGCCGATCGAAGATCCTTCGCAAGAGATCCTTCAGACCTGGTTCGATGAGCACAAGGCTGACTATGCGGCCCCCGAATATCGCAAGATTTCGCTGGTCAAGCTGGAACCCGAGGACATTGCCGATCCTTCGACCATTTCCGAGGATCAAGTGCGAGAATATTACGAAACCCACAAGGACAGCTACACGACGCCCGAGCGGCGGACGATCGAGCAGATCGTCTTTGCCAACAAGGACGAGGCGACCACCGCCTATGAAAGCATCCGGGCGGGCACGACCTTCGAAGATCTGGTGAAGGCGGAAGGCAAGACTCTCGAGGATGTTCAACTCGGTACTTTTGCCAAGGAAGATGTGGCCGATCCGGCCGTGGCCGAAGCGGCCTTCAGCCTTGCCAGGAACGAGGTGAGCAATGTTGTTGATGGCCAGTTCGGATCTGTCATCCTCCGCGTGACGCAAATCGAGGAAGCCAGCGTCCAGCCCTTGAGCGAGGTGCAGGCCGAGATCGCCAAGGATCTCGCCCTCGATGAGGCCAACCGGATACTGCTCGATGTGCATGACGGCTACGAGGATGCTCGCGCTGGCGGGGCAACCATGCAGGAGGCTGCGGAAAGCCAGAAGTTGAAAGTCAGAACGATTGAGGCAGTGGATCGCTCCGGCCGCCGGCCAGACGGCACGATCATCACGGATTTGCCGGAGTCGAATGAGCTTCTGGCTGCGGCTTTCGAGGCTGAGGAGAAAATGGATTATCCGCCTATCAGCACCGCCTCCAACGGTTTCGTCTTTTATGAGGTCCAGGAAATCACGCCGGCCCGCGACCGCACGCTTGACGAGGTGCGGGATCAGGTCGTGACTGACTGGAAGGAGGAGGAAGCGATAAGCCGCCTCGAGGAGCGCGCGACTGAGTTGGAGAAGCAGTTGAAGGACGGCAAGTCCCTGCAGGAGATCGCTTCCGAAATCGGACAGGAGACCCAGACCAAGCGCGGCCTGCGCCGCGAAGCAGACGATGCCGATATCGGGCGTGCCGGCGTGGCGGCCGTGTTCGGGGTGCCGAAGGGCGGCACGGGCGTGTTTGCCGGCCCCTCCGGCGACTCTCGTTTCCTCTTCCAGGTGACGGAGGTCTTCGAGCCAGCTGGCGCCGGGCCGGATTCGCTGCCGGAAGACATGCGCAATGCGATAGCTTCCGGGCTTTCCGGCGACCTGCTGGATGAACTGGTCATGCGCCTGCAAACCAAATATGACGTGACGGTGAACCGTAACGTCATGCAGCAGGCACTCAGCTTCTGAGCGCGCGATGCAAGGGCTCAAGGACCATATTGCCAAAGTCGCGCTTGGTCAGTCGCTGACCTTCGAGGAGGCGCGGGAAGCCTTTGACATCATGATGTCCGGTGAAGCGACGCCGAGCCAGATCGGCGGCTTCCTCATGGCGCTGAGGGTCCGTGGAGAGACTGTTCCGGAGATTTCCGGCGCCGTCGCCACCATGCGTGCCAAGATGCTGCCCGTCGAGGCGCCCGCCGGGGCGATCGACATCGTCGGAACCGGCGGCGATGCTTCCGGTTCCTACAATGTCTCGACTTGTGCGGCTTTCATCGTCGCTGGCGCCGGCGTGCCCGTGGCCAAGCATGGCAACAGGGCCCTCTCCTCGCGTTCGGGTGCGGCCGATACCCTGGCCGCCTTGGGCGTGAATATTGATATCGGGCCGAAAACGATCAGCGCCTGCATCCGCGAGGCCGGCGTGGGCTTCATGTTTGCTCCGGCGCATCATTCGGCCATGCGGCATGTGGGACCGACCCGCGTCGAGCTTGGCACACGGACAATCTTCAACCTGCTCGGTCCTCTCTCCAATCCGGCCGGCGTGAAGCATCAGCTTGTCGGCGTCTATTCTCCCGACTGGGTTGAGCCAATCGCCCATGTTCTCAAGGGTCTTGGAACCGAAGCGGCCTGGGTAGTATATGGCGACGGTCTCGACGAGATGACGACAGCCGGCGTCACGCAAGTTGCAGCACTTGAGAACGGCGAGATCCGCACCTTTGAAATCGAGCCCGCGGATGTCGGTTTATCGCGGGTGGACATGTCCGAGTTGAAAGGCGCGGACGCCGTCTACAATGCCAAAGCCTTACGCGCTGTCCTTGGCGGAACGAAGAACGCCTATCGCAACATCGCGGTTCTGAACGCCGGTGGCGCGCTGGTGGTGGCCGGACGTGCCAGGACGCTTAAGGAAGGGGTAGAGCTTGCCGCCGCTTCGCTGGATAGCGGCAAGGCGATGGAAGCGCTGACCAAACTGGTGCAGGTATCGAATGACGGGACCGCATAAGGCATGGCGGATATTCTGAAGAAGATCGAAGCTTATAAGCGCGAGGAGATTGCGGCCGCCAAGGCTCGTGTCCCGCTTGCCGAGATCAGGGCGCGGGCGGCGGATGCCGAGCCTCCGAGAGGCTTTGAGGCAGCGCTGTCGGCGCTCCTGGACGCAGGGGAGTTCGCGCTGATTGCGGAAATCAAGAAGGCAAGCCCCTCCAAGGGACTTATCCGTGCCGACTTCGATCCCGTAGAGCTGGCGCGGCAATATCAGGAGGGTGGCGCTGCTTGCCTCTCGGTGCTAACCGATATCCCATCCTTCCATGGCGCGCCGGAATACCTGACCACTGCTCGGGAGGCCACTGCCCTGCCCGTCTTGCGCAAGGACTTTATGTTCGAACCCTACCAGGTCTTCGAGGCACGGAGTTGGGGCGCCGACGCCATTCTCGTGATCATGGCGAGCCTTTCGGATGATGAGGCCAAAGCGATTGAAGAAACCGCCTTCGAACTCGGCATGGACGTGCTTGTCGAGGTGCATGACGAGGTGGAACTGGAGCGTGCGCTTGCCCTTTCTTCACGGCTGATCGGTATCAACAATCGCAATCTTCGCACTTTCGAGACGACGCTTGAGACATCGGAGCGTCTCGCGCCACAGGTGCCGTCGGACCGGTTGGTCGTGGGTGAGAGCGGGATCTTCACCCATGAGGACTGCCAACGTCTCGCAAAGACGAATATCCGTACCTTCCTGGTCGGCGAGAGCCTGATGAGACAGAAGGATGTCGCCGGCGCCACACGCATGCTCCTTGGCAAGAAGACAGATTCTGTCGGCGCGACTGGCTGAGCCATGGCTGGCACGGGCAAAGGCACGACTACCCTTACCCATCTCGGCGTGGAAGGCCGAGCCGACATGGTGGATGTCGGTGAAAAAGCAATTACCGAGCGTACTGCCACGGCTTCAGGTGTCGTGACCATGGAGCCGGAAACGCTCAAGATCATCCTTGACGGCAACGCCAAGAAGGGCGACGTGATCGGCACCGCACGGATTGCCGGCATCATGGCGGCTAAACGGACCCACGACCTGATACCGCTCTGCCATCCGCTGCTTTTGAACAAGGTTTCCGTCGATATCGAGCCGGATGATGCTCTGCCCGGCCTTCGCGTCTCGGCTACCGTGCGCGTTTCCGGGAAAACAGGTGTCGAGATGGAGGCGTTGACTGCCGTCTCGGTCGCCTGCCTCACCATCTACGATATGGCGAAGGCGCTGGAAAAAGGAATGGTGATCTCTGATATCCGGCTTCTCAAGAAAACGGGCGGCAAATCCGGCGACTGGCGATCAGGCGAGGCATGAGATGGCGCTTCTGCCCGTAGACGAAGCCATGGCGCGCATGCTCTCCGGCGTGGAGCGTCTTGAAACTGAGAGGGTCCCCCTGCTGGAGGCGGGCGGGCGGGTTCTCGCTGCCCCCCTCACCGCTTTGCGTACGCAGCCGCCTTTCGACGCTTCGGCTATGGACGGCTATGCTGTGCGCGCCGCAGATGTCGCCAAGATTCCTGCCCAACTAACGGTGATCGGAGAATCAGCCGCCGGCAGAAGGTTTTCCGGCATTGTCGGCACCGGCGAAGCAGTACGCATATTTACCGGCGCTCCCGTTCCCGAGGGGACGGACACCATTCTCGTACAGGAGAACGCCGAGGTCTTTCCAGATGGGCGCCGTATTAACGCAAGGGCGAGTGTTGGCGCGGGACGCCATATTCGGCGCGCGGGGCTGGATTTTACTGAAGGCGATCCCCTGCTGGATGAGGGCTGCCTGCTGGACGCGGCCACTATCTCCCTGGCCGCGGCCGCGAATCACGCCACACTGCCTGTCGTTCGCAGGCCACGTATTGCCATATTGGCAACCGGTGATGAGCTCGTTCTTCCCGGAAACGAGCCTGGACCGGATCAGATCGTCGCTTCCAACAGCTACGGCATAGCCACTATGGCCCAGGCGGATGGCGCGCGTGTTTATGATCTCGGCATCGTGCCGGACGACCAGGAAGCGATCACAGAAGCGATCCGGCATGCCCTTGAGATACAGGTGGATGTTATAGCAACCCTCGGAGGTGCATCCGTCGGCGCACGTGACCTTGTTCACGGGGCGCTTCTGGAAGCCGGAATGGAGCTTGATTTCTGGAAGATCGCCATGCGGCCCGGCAAGCCGCTAATGGTGGGAAAATTCGGCAGAACCCGTGTGTTGGGCCTCCCTGGAAACCCCGTTTCAAGCCTTGTATGCGCCCATTTGTTTTTGAGGCCCCTCATCGCTCGGCTGGCCGGAAGGAGCTTCGAACCGGCGGTACGGGACGCCGTTCTCGCAGTGGCCATAAGGGAGAACGACGAGCGGCGCGACTATATGCGCGCGCGCATAGAAGCTGGTCCTACCGGCCCAGTGGCAACGCCTTTCGAGCGTCAGGATTCGTCCATGCTGACAACGCTTGCCACAGCCAATGCTCTCATTATTCGGGAGCCGTTTGCMCCGGCCGCCACGGCAGGATCACCTTGCCGTGTGCTGATGCTACGTTGAACAAACAGCTAACAGATTCATTAAAATTTAAATTGTTGCGGAACACAACTGGAACAGATACGGTATGTTCTGGTTTTGTTTTATTGGTGATTCCTGGGGTTCCGCCAATGCTGACGCGCAAACAGCACGAACTGCTACTCTTTATCCATCAACGATTGAAGGAGACGGGAATACCCCCTTCCTTTGATGAGATGAAGGAAGCTCTGGATTTGGCTTCGAAGTCGGGAATCCACCGGCTGATCACCGCCCTGGAGGAGCGCGGTTTCATCCGCAGACTACCCAATCGGGCACGAGCCCTGGAAGTGTTGCGGCTGCCCGATTCGATCGCTCCCGGCCTGGGTAGCGCGCGCAAATTCTCCCCGAGCGTCATCGAGGGCAGTCTCGGTCGCAAGGAGCCGCCGCGCCGGCCTGCTCCGAGCAATGATGACGAGGTTGGCGTTGTTTCGGTCCCTGTCATGGGACGTATCGCCGCTGGCGTCCCGATCGAGGCCATTCAACACCAGACGCATTCCATCGGCGTTCCCCCCGACATGCTTTCTGGCGGTGAGCACTATGCGCTCGAAGTAAAAGGCGATTCCATGATCGAGGCCGGGATTTTCGACGGAGACACTGTGATCATACGAGAAACGCAAACTGCCAATCCTGGCGACATTGTCGTGGCCCTGGTGGATGAGGAGGAAGCGACATTAAAGCGTTTCCGTCGCAAGGGAGCGTCCATCGCTCTGGAAGCAGCCAATCCGGCTTATGAGACACGCATTTTCGGCCCAGACAGGATCAAGGTTCAGGGGCGGCTTGTAGGATTGATCCGCCGTTACTGACCTGTCCTCGGGAAGCCTTAAGCGAGACTGTGGTCATTTGTTTTTCCTGATCGCGCTTCTTTCGCTGAAAAGGCGGCAGGCCGCGGGCGGCGCGGTAATATGCTCTGTGCTCATGCCATGGGCGCCACGGTTCGGTGATCGAAGAGACTACGTCGACTATCGGTAATCCGTCCCGATCATCGAACGAAACCGAAGCGCTACCGCGGCGGGCAAGGTCCCTTTTCGTGATGACGATTGCTAGACCGGACTTGCAGACATTCCTCGCTGTGGCGTCGTCGATTACGATCAGTGTAGCGGTTCGGCACAGCGACCTGGCCACAGCCTGGTCTGTGGTGTGTATCACGACGGCGCCACTGCTATGGCCGGCGATGCAATAAGCCTCGTGACAGATGAAAGGCCCGTCTTGGAGCTTGCCAGGTGGCTTGGAGCTTTCTGGAAAATCACCGTTTTGCGGCTTTACGATACCGTTGGCAGCCAGGGCCGACAGCCAGTTTTCACTCGTAAAGCCGTTGGGTCGGTCGCGATTGACAGCCATCACTCCATCGGCCAGCCGCAAACCGACCAGTCGGGCATCTTCCGATATCAGAAGATCCGGGAGATCACGCTGCCAGAGCATCGTTGCTCCTATCGCGATCAATGGCAACCCCAGCAGACGCAAACGAGTTGTCGGCACACAAAAGACGATCAGAGCGACCGACAGCAGCAGCACGGCGGATGCCGGAAGGATGCCGGTTGCATCGTTTGGTGCAAGTTCCGAAACCCATTGTGCGATCGCCGTAGTCGCCGCAATCCCCTTACCCATGACAAAGAGCGGCGGCCCCTCCAATCCGATAGGCATCAACACGACGCCGAGCACGCCAAACGGCATAACCAGTGTGGATACGATAGGCATGGCAAGAAGATTTCCGATCAGGCCGAGCGGCGCCGCACGTTGGAAATGCCAAACCGCGAAAAGCGTTGTCGCGACGCCTGCCACGATGGAGGTGACGGCGAGACCGACTACGTACAGGGTAACGCCTCTCAAGGCTGACCGGACAGACGAGGAACCTGTCGGCGGGGTTTTCGACCCCTTCGTCCTCGCCTTGCTCCAGGCCGCATAGACGGCAATGAGTGCCATTGTTGCGGCAAACGACATCTGGAAACTCGGCCCGATGATCTCGTGCGGCGATGTCACCAGAACAATGATCGTGGCGATCGCAAGATTGCGCATGGTGATTGCCGAACGGTCGAACAGAAGGGCGACCAGCATGACGGCGAGCATGATGAAACTGCGCTGGGCAGCGACGGCATTGCCGGAAATAAACAGATAGAATGCGGCTGCACAGAGCGCCGTCCCGGCGGCGAATTTCTTTACCGGATAACGGGAAGTGAATGCGGGAAACAGAGCGAATCCGAACCGTATCGCCTGCATGACCGTCACCGTGACCAAGGCCATATGGAGACCAGAGATGGAAAGAATATGCGCCAGGCCTGCGTCTCGCAAAGCCTGATTGATCTCGTCCGGTATACCGGCGCGCACCCCCGCCACCAGGGCAGCTGCAATCTCGCCATCAGCTCCGATGACATGCCCGCGTATGCGACCAGCCAGTGCCTGGCGCATGGATTCGAAGCGCGCTTCCAATCGTTGCCACAGGCCGGGCTCGTCCGGCAGATCCGCGCGTTCGGGATTTGTCAGGAAGAAGCCGACAGCGCCAATCCCGTCAAAATAGCTCTGGAAGGAAAAATCGTAGCCATTCGGTCGTACAGGTCCTGAAGGAGGCATGAGCTGCGCGAGGCCTGCCACGCCCTCCCCTGCAGCGAGACCGGAAGGTACTTCACGAGCGGTCACACGAATGCGGTCTGGAGCATAACGGAGTTGCGGGCGGGAGGTGTCTGTTATGTCGATTGTGAGTCGGATCCGGCCACTTGCCTGGTTTTCGATTTTCACCACACGACCGACAATACGGGTGGAGATGTCGGAGCCGAGCATCTTGGTGTCCATCCGCCAAACTTCCAGCTTGCCGAACGCAATTCCGGCGACGAAAAGCAGCGTGGCGGCAAGCCCGAGATGTAGAAGATATCGTGATCGTGTCACCAGGATTGCTGAGGCCAAAGTGATGATGCTGACGGCCAGAATCCCGGCTTCCGGCTCAAAAGGTGCCAGGAAGTAGAAGAGCGCCCCTGCTCCCAGGAGTACAGGCACCAGGAGAAAGGCGGTGCCGCGTGCGCTCTCCTCGAAAAAGGCCTCGCCTATCGCACGGCTTAGCTCAAGAGCGAGTTGACCGATCGTTACAGAAAGCAGGTTCCTTTTACCCAGATGGCGCTGTGCCACAGGCGCACTGGCGGATTCCAGCACAACCGGTTGGTTCGCTGTCGCCTGGATATCGAACTGCAACCGTTCGTCGTCTGTGTCGGTTTTCGATCCGGTCCCCATCCCGTCCCGTCCGGATTGCGAAATGCTTGCGCCCCAATCGTCCTATGCTACATGACTGCCGACGAAATGCCACCAGCCGCGCGGTCTGTCCGCTTGCTCGGCTGGCTTCAAACTTTTCCCGGGAAAGAAACGATGTCCGACACCGTCATCACGCGCTTCGCACCCTCGCCTACCGGCTTCCTTCATATCGGCGGGGCGCGTACGGCCCTCTTCAATTGGCTCTACGCCAAGCATACCGGCGGCAAGATGCTGCTGCGTATTGAGGACACGGATCGTGAGCGCTCGACTGAAGCGGCAACGGCTGCAATTCTCGATGGTTTGTCTTGGCTGGGACTCCAATGGGATGGTGAGGCAATCTCACAGTTTGCCCGCGTTGAGCGGCACCGGCAGGTTGCCGAGGAGTTGGTCGCCAAGGGCCATGCATATTATTGTTATGCCAGTGCGGCGGAGCTGGAGGCCATGCGCGAGAAGGCGCGCGCGGAAGGACGTCCGCCGCGTTATGATGGAACCTGGCGCGACAGGGATCCTTCGGAAGCGCCTGCAGGTGTGAAGCCGGTGATCCGGATCAGAGCCCCGCAGGAGGGGGAGACGATCGTTCAAGACCGGGTGCTTGGCGAAATCCGTTTCCCAAATAAGGACCTTGATGATTTCGTCATTCTGCGTTCTGACGGCACGCCGACCTATATGCACGCTGTCGTGGTCGACGATCACGACATGGGCGTGACGCACATCATTCGCGGCGACGACCATCTCACCAACGCCGCCCGCCAAACGATGATCTACAATGCCATGGGTTGGCAGGTGCCTGTCATGGCTCACGTCCCGATGATCCTGGGCGCCGACGGTGCGAAGCTTTCCAAGCGACACGGCGCGTTGGGCGTGGAAGCCTATCGGGCCATGGGCTACCTCCCCTCGGCCCTGCGCAACTATCTCGCCCGCCTTGGCTGGAGCCATGGCGACGATGAGGTGATGTTGACGGAGGATATGATCCGTTGGTTCGAGATCGAGGATATCAACAAGGCCGCCTCGCGCTTTGATTTTCAGAAGCTGGAGGCGCTGAACGGCGTCCACATGCGCCAAATGGATGACAGTGAACTGCTCGAAATCTTCCTTTCGACCCTGCCCCATCTCGAAGGCGGTGATCGATTCCTTACCTGCCTCGACGAGAAAAAAAAACATCAGTTGCTCGCCGCAATGCCAGGCCTGAAGGAGCGTGCGAAAACGCTTCTCGAGTTGATGGACGGAGCTGCATTTCTGGTCGCGAAGCGCCCGCTGGAACTGGAGGAAAAGGCGTCCGCATTGCTCGATTCCGAGGCGCAGTCGGTTCTTGGGGACATCCTGACGATATTGGAAAGATTGCAAGAATGGACCGCCGAATCCACCGAAGCGGTGGTCCGTGATTATGCGGAGAAGACGGGCCGCAAGCTCGGCAAGGTGGCGCAGCCGCTTCGTGCCGCCTTGACTGGCCGCACGACGTCGCCAGGCATATTCGACGTGCTTGCCGTGCTGGGCCGGGACGAAAGCCTTGCGCGAATTCGCGATCAAGCAGCTTGATACGGAACGGTCCTGGTCGTAGATAGTGCAACGCAGCAACCGACCGGTTGCCGTGCTTGGCACAAAGGGGCAAATGCGGTAGCAAAAGCGCGCATATGGCTTCCCCGGCCATTCCCGAAGCGGCAAGACCACCTGCCGACGCCAAGTTTCAAGAAAAGAGGTGATTGTGCGATGACCAATGCGACTGCGAAGCTGCAACTTGGCGATAAGTCCGCGGAATTCAAGGTTCGCGAAGGGTCGGTGGGCCCGAACGTACTCGATATAACTTCGCTGTACAAAGACACCGGGATGTTCACTTACGATCCCGGCTTCACGTCAACGGCAAGCTGCGAATCGAAGATTACCTTTATTGATGGCGACGAAGGTATCCTGCTGCATCGCGGCTACCCGATCGAGCAACTTGCCGAACACAGTGATTTCCTCGAAGTCTGTTATTTGCTCCTTTATGGCGAGTTGCCCACCAAGGCGCAGAAGGAGGATTTCGATTTCCGCGTCACCCACCACACCATGCTGCATGAGCAGATGTCGCGTTTCTTCACAGGCTTCCGGCGTGACGCACATCCTATGGCTGTCATGTGTGGCATGGTTGGCGCATTATCGGCCTTCTATCACGACTCGACGGACATTTCGGACCCGCATCAGCGTATGGTCGCCTCGATCCGCATGATCGCGAAGATGCCGACCATTGCTGCCATGGCCTATAAATACCATATCGGCCAGCCCTTCATGTATCCGCGCAACGAGCTCAGTTATTCGGCCAATTTCCTGTATATGTGCTTCGGCGTGCCGTGCGAGGAATACAAGATAAACCCGGTGCTGGCGCGCGCCATGGATCGCATCTTCATCCTCCATGCCGATCATGAGCAGAACGCCTCGACCTCGACCGTTCGACTGGCGGGTTCCTCGGGCGCCAATCCCTTCGCCTGCATAGCGGCCGGTATTGCCTGTCTCTGGGGCCCGGCGCATGGCGGCGCCAATGAAGCAGCGCTCAATATGCTGAGCGAGATCGGCACACCCGATCGCATCCCCGAATTCATCAATCGCGCCAAGGACAAGAACGACCCATTCCGTTTGATGGGCTTCGGACATCGCGTCTATAAGAACTATGATCCGCGCGCCAAGATCATGCAGCAAACCTGCCATGAGGTGCTGAATGAACTGGGCATCAAGGACGATCCGCTGCTGGACGTTGCGATGGAGCTTGAGCGTATTGCGCTAACTGACGAATATTTCATCGAGAAGAAGCTCTATCCGAATGTTGATTTCTACTCTGGCATCACGCTCAAGGCGCTCGGTTTCCCCACCACGATGTTCACGGTGCTTTTTGCCCTTGCCCGTACGGTGGGCTGGATCGCCCAGTGGAAGGAGATGATCGAGGATCCGCACCAGAAGATCGGCCGTCCGCGTCAGCTCTATACGGGTATGCCGAAACGCGACTACGTACCGATCGCAAAACGGTGATCCCACAAAGAAACGGGCGCAGTCAGCGCCCATTTCTTATCCGGTCATCCCTTTGCGGACATGCCTTTGCGGATATGTCGAAGCACCACCTTGGCGGCTATATCGCCTGAGGCCTGTGTCGTAGACAAGGCGGCCGCCACCTGGGCGAAACCGTCGAGTTGGGCCTTTCGCGCCGGAGTGTCTTTCATAAGCTGCCCAAGCTGGCGCGCGAGATAGGGTGGCCTGATGAACTCATTGAAATGCTCGGGCACGATCGGCCAATCGGCGATCAGGTTGGGCAACGAGGCAGACCAGGAAGTAATCAGCCCTATCAGGGCGCGCGCTGCAAAATCCGTCTTGTAGCAGACTACGAAAGGCACTCGAGCCAGAGCCAGCTCCAGCGCTACCGTTCCCGAGCACGCGAGCGCGGCGTCCGCTTCAGCAAATGCCTTCCACTTCGACTGGCCATCGAGAATGATCCTGGGCTTTTCAATCCAATCGGCGGTCCGTTCCTCGACAATTGACGCGACATGCGGGACCGTCGGCATCAGCACTTCGAGCGGGCCTTCCCTTTCTGTCAGAAGACGAACCGTCTCGCCGAAGGGGCCGAGCAGGCTGCGCACCTCGCCTTTCCGCGAACCAGGCAGTACCAGCAGCTTGCGTGGTCCCTTCCCTCGACGCAGCGGCTGCGCCTGTTGCGCTTCCGCCGCCGCAAGGAGGCTCGGATCGGCGGCCAGGCGGTGGCCGACGAATGTTCCCGGCGGCCCGCCCAGCAGCTCCAATTCGCGCGGTTCAAATGGCAACAGGCAAAGAATATTGTCGATATAAGGCCGCATGGCAGGCGCCCTGCCAGGCCGCCAGGCCCATACACTCGGACTGACGTAATGCACTATAGGTATCGTCGGGTCAGCCGCCCTCACCTTTTTCGCCACACGCAGGCTGAAATCCGGACTGTCGATGGTGACGAGGCAATCCGGCCTGGCTGCAACAATGCTTCTCGCCGTCTGGCCGATGCGCAAGATCAATCGCGGCAGATCGCGTACCACCGCGCTTATTCCCATAAGCGCAATCTCGTCGGCGTTGAACAGGGAATTCAGGCCAAGTTTTTCCAGATTGTGTCCCCCGACGCCAACCAGTTCAACCTCTTGCTGGGCCATTTTCCTTAGAGCTGTGACGAGATCGGCCCCGAGCAAGTCCCCGGACTCCTCTCCCGCAACGACGGCAATACGTAGGAGATCCTCCGATGCCATCGTCTAGGCCTCCCCCAGCCCAACCACGAACAGTCCCAACGCATTGGCCCGTTCCACCGTGGCAGTGAAATCAAGGATGAAGGTATGGTCGGCCTCAACAGCGACGCCGGCAAGTCCGGCAGCGTGAGCGCCTTCTATGGTATCGGGGCCTATGGCCGGCAGATCTGCACGCAGTTCCTGCCCAGGCTTGGCGCACTTGACCAGCACGCCACGCCTCTTGCCCGCGAGGCGGCCATGATTGCGCATTTCGCGTGTGCGCGCCAGCAAGCCGTCCGTACCCTCTATGCCCTCAAGAGCGATTGCCCGGCCGCCGATTGCCACCGCACCCTGACCGATATCAAGGGCGCCGATTGCGCGGGCTGCGGCCAATCCTGCCAGGATGTCCTTGCGGTCGCCCGCCATGGGACGGGCGCGGGTGAGCACACCTTCCGGGGCCAGAAGATCGGGCGCGATCTCATGCGCGCCGACTACCTTGATCCCGTTCTTTTCGATATAGCCGATGATGGTTCGCAGCAGGCCGTCGTCACCCCGACGATAGGCGGCAATCAGCTTCGGAATGATGCCAATGAGTCCCAGGCCCAGCTTGATCTTGCGGATGCGCGGACGCCGCGAGACTCCTCCTGCAAGCACCAAGTGCGTGATGCCTTCACGCTTCAGCTTGGGTAAAAGTCGGCCGAATTCTTCCGGCGGCAGCGTGACAAGATCAAATGCATCCGGCCTGTCCTGCCACTCCGCTTCGCCCTTTATAGCTATGACGAGCGGACGGTGCCCCTTGCGTACCAATTCATCGACCACCTGTACTGGCAGGTTGCCGCTCCCGGCAACGACTGCAATGCGGTCCCTTTCCGCGAGCGTGAAAGGCGCCGCCTGGTCACTCCGTATCGTCATCGGCATCGTCCCCGGCGCCCAATGGAGGCACCGTGAGATGGCGTCTCTGGCGGTCGCCGATGAACCGGAGCATTTCCGCGACCAAAGCGGATTGCGGGAATTCGCGCTCCACACGTTGTATATTGGCCGACAAAGGTTGGTCTGGCGCGAAAAGCATGCGGTACGCGCTGCGTATTTCGGTCAGTTCGGCGCGTGACATGCCAGCACGCTTCATGCCGATAACGTTCAGCCCACGGAGCTTGGCGCGATCGCCGACAGCCATGCCGTAAGGGATAACATCTCCGACAACCGCTGCAAAACCGGCTAAGAAAGCATGGTGGCCTATGCGGACGAACTGATGAACTGCCGCATAGCCCGAAATGATGACAAAATCGCCGATTTCCGCATGGCCCCCGAGCCCGGAATAATTGGCCATGGTGACATTGTTACCCACATCGCAATCATGGGCGACATGGCAGTAAGCCATGAAAAGCCCGTTGTTCCCTACGGTTGTCTTGCCGCGGCTTGTATCGGTCCCGCGATGAAAGGTGACGCCTTCGCGGATGACATTATTGCTTCCGACCGTCAGCACGGTCGGGCCACCTTTGTGTTTGAAGTTTTGCGGAGGTGCTCCAAGAACTGCCCCGGGATAGACCTGCGTCCCGCTGCCCAGCGTGGTGGCTCCCATGACGGTGACATGGCCAAGCAGTTCGACGCCATCTTCCAGGACCGCCTCGCCTGAAACATGGCAGAATGGTCCGATGCGCACACCGATACCGAGCTGCGCCCCTTTTTCAACGATCGCCGTGGGATGTATGGATGTTTCGCGGGTGATCGGCGACATGAATTCAGGCCGGCTCCTTGGGGGACATCATGGCCGAGATCTCGGCTTCGGCCACCTTGCTGCCCTCGACCGTCGCTTCGCAAGCGAATCTCCAGATGTTTCCCCGCTGTTTCAGCTTTTTGACGTGGATCTCAAGCCTGTCGCCGGGCACCACCGGTCGGCGGAATTTAGCATTGTCTATTGTCATGAAGTAGACGAGAGCAGGCTTGTTGCCTCCGGCATTGTGGAGGCAGATCGCACCCGCTGTCTGGGCCATGGCTTCGACGATGAGAACGCCTGGCATCACCGGCTGTTCCGGGAAATGGCCGGTGAAATGCGGCTCGTTGAAGGTAACGTTTTTGATGCCGGTGGCCGAATTGTCCCCATCCACATTGATGATCCGGTCTACCAGCAGGAATGGATAGCGATGCGGCAGCAGTTGCAGCAGCTTCAAAATGTCGATGGTTTCGAGGCTTGTCGCCGCACTGTCATTCATGGTTTTCGCTCTTCCTGTGTCCCTTCCCGAGCAGCGCGCGGACAGCGGCGTATTCCCTGAACGCCTCGCGGAAAGGCTTCGCGGGCAAGCCAGCCCAGCGTTCCCCTTCCGGAATGTCGTTCATCACACCGCTGGAGGCCGCCAACTGCGCTCGCGCGCCGATGTTCACGTGATCCGAAATGCCAACGCGCCCCCCTAGCATGACATAGTCCCCGAGTGTCACCGAACCGGAAATTCCGCAATGCCCGGCAATAACGCATCCCCTGCCAATGCGAACATTGTGGGCGATCTGCACCAGATTGTCGATTTTGGTCCCCTCGCCTATGACGGTGTCGGAAAGCGCTCCCCGATCGATGGTGGTATTAGCTCCGATCTCGACGTCATCTTGTACGACGACGCGGCCGATTTGCGGCATTTTCTCCAGTCCGTGGCTTCCGGGCACATAGCCGAAACCATCCTGGCCGATCTTGGTGCCTGAATGAAGGATGACACGGTCGCCGATCAGGGCATATTGGACGACTGCATTCGGGCCGATATGGCAGTCACGACCGATCCTGACCGAGGGACCGACAACGACATTGGGACCTATGACGGTGCCGCGACCGATAGATGCGCCGGCGCCGATGACAGCCCCTGGTTCGACTATCGCTCCGGCTTCGATATTCGCTTCCGCGCCGATAAAGGCCCGATCCGAAATTCCGGTCTCGCCGGTAATGGGTGCCAGCCGGACGGATGAAGGAAAGAGCAGTCTTCCGACGGCAGCAAAGGCAAGCTGTGGCCTGGGCGTGACGAGGACGGCAATTCCGGAAGGGACGCGACTGGCGACGTCCTCCGTGCAAAGGACTGCTGCCGCCCTGGCCGTCTTGAGAGTATCGGCGTTACGCTTGCCCTCGACGAAGATCAGCGCGCCCTCGGCCCCCTCTGAGGCGGATGCCAGGCGCGAGATTTCGACATCCGATTGCTGCTCGTCGATAAGCTCCGCACCGGTCAAAGTAGCAATCTCGCCGGCCCGGAAGCGGCGAGACGGTGCGAAGAATACCGGTTCTGTCATGAACGCCTTCTGGTCCGGGCCGTTAACGGCCCGGAAATTTCTTGCTGCGGATCCCTAGAAGCGAGTGGAGATGCCGAAGTTGAAGTTCTGCACGTCGTCGTTGTCTTCCTTGACCACAGGAACCGCATAGTCGATGCGCAGCGGTCCGAAAGGCGAAGCCCAGATCAAGCCGACACCGACCGAAGCGCGCCATTCCATGCCAGTGCCAACGGCCTGAGGTATGTCGCTTCCGTAAAGAGTAGCCGCGTCAGCAAAGACAGCTCCGCGCATGCCGATGCTCGGCGGGATGACCGGCAACGGGAATTGCGCTTCCACCGAGGCATTGAAATAGGTCTTGCCGCCGAGGTGATCATTGGTCTCGGGATCATAAGGTCCAATGCCGTTG
This sequence comes from Mesorhizobium sp. J18, assembly GCF_007829525.1. Lineage (GTDB taxonomy): Bacteria > Pseudomonadota > Alphaproteobacteria > Rhizobiales > Rhizobiaceae > VLJP01. Next base: position 61,210 of record NZ_VLJP01000008.1, on the reverse strand, counting down.
TAGTCGAAGCCTCGGATGATGCGGTCCGTGCTTTCGAAATGGTCGAATATCCGAAGATCTCCATCATAAGCCTCGACATGACCGCCACCCACGGTGATCAGCCCGACAAGATCCAGTTCCTCAGACAAGGTCTTGTAATAGTTGCCGCGCGCCGTGAACTTGACGAATTTCGCATCGCCGCCAAGGCCGGCCACTTCCGTCGTGAAATTCGCATAGATGCCGTCACGCGGATTCCGCATATTGTCGATCGTGTTGTAGATCAGCGAACCGCTGACCGAAGACTTGACCCACTTGCCGTCGTTGATCGCCTCTACAATGGCGGACGACAGATCACAGTCGGCATCCGGAACACCATCCCCATTGTCATCGCAACGCTCTCGGTACTCATACTCTTCCTGCGAGTAAATGTAGGCGAGCTGCGTCGACAGGGCCTCCGTGATCGGCAGACCGAAACGGACTGTCGCGCCCGTCGTCTCACGCTCATATTCGTCATAGCGGCGGGTCCTGTGGAAGACATCGAAGCCAGCCGAAATGCGGCTTCCCAGGAAATACGGTTCCGTGAAGGAAAATTGATAGTCGCGCGAATCCCTGCCGCCGCCGGCGGACAGTCGGACATACTGGCCACGGCCAAGGAAGTTGCGTTCCGAAACGGACCCCTCGACCGAGAAGCCGGAACCGCTGGTGGCGGATTCGCCGGTCGAGTAGCCGGCACCGATGGAGAATTCGCCTGTGGGCTTCTCGACCACATCGACCACGAGGATCACCTGGTCAGGCTGTGAGCCGGGAACAGTTGAGACATTAACTGTCTGAAAGAAATCAAGGTCTTCCAGCCGCTTCTTGGCGCGCTGCACAAGAACCTGATTAAAGGCGTCGCCCTCGCTGATGTCGAATTCGCGACGGATGACATAATCGCGCGTGCGCGTATTGCCGCGAATCTCGATGCGCTGGACATAGGCGCGCGGACCTTCATCTATGGAATAGATGACGGAGATTTCGCGCGTCTCGAAATTGCGGTCACCGCGCGGCGTTACCTGCGCGAAGGCATAACCCAGACCCGCAACCTCCTCGGTCAAGCCGATGATGCTGTCTTCCACGGCCTTGGCGCTGTAGACATTGCCCTTCTTGGAGTCGATCTCCGAGCGCAGCCGTTCCGTATCGATGCCCTCGATCGTCGTCTCCAGGCCGATCTCGCCAAAGGTATAGCGCTCGCCCTCGTCCACCGTGATGGTGATCGTATATTCGTTCTCCGTCTCATTGAGCTCCGCGGAGGACGAGATCACGCGAAAATCAGCATAGCCGTGATCGTAATAGAATCGACGCAGCGTTTCTTCGTCCGCGCGCAGCCGATCCTCGGCGTAAACGTCGTTGCGGATGAGGAAGGAGAAAATATTGGACTGCTTGGTCGAGATCACGTCGCGCAGGCGACGGTCGCTATAGGCATTGTTGCCGACGAAATTGATGTTGGCGATCTTGGTCCGGCCACCTTCCTGGATGTTGAAGATGACGTTGACCCGATTGTCGCCCAGTTGCTGGACCTGTGGCGTCACGGTCGTGTCGTCACGTCCGATACGCCGGTAAGCTTCGCGAATGGTTTCGGCGTCGGATTCCATCATCGCATTGGAGAAAGAGCCTCGCGGCTTCAACTGCACGGCCTGCGAAAGATTGGCATCCTTGATCTTCTTGTTGCCCTGGAACAGGACCTGATTGACGATCGAATATTCATCGACCACCACAACCAAGGTGCTGCCCGACTGGCTGATGCGGACATCCGAGAAAAGACCGGTTGCGAAGAGGCGCTTTATGGCCTCGTTCACGTCGCCATTGTCGAACGACTCGCCAGGGCGGATGCCGATATAGTTGCGGATCGTCTCAGCGTCGACGCGCTGGTTGCCTCGCACTTCGATCCGGCTCACCGTTGCCGCCTCTGCCTGCGACACATAAGCGAGCTGGGCTGCGAGCATACCGGAACTGGCAAGCCCGACCGACAGGGCCACCGCCGAGGCGGCACTCATGAACCTGGAAGATGCCTTCATTGGGCCTGAAAACCTTTTATTCTCGTTGTCCCCACGGCGAGAAATCCGGACATCGCGGTCAGATCGGTACCGTAATAACCGGATTTTCCATACACGCAAGGCTTCTGGTTAATATGCGTTTACTAATCCAGGACGCGTGGCATTAGAGCCACGGCAATCCGCAGTCATGGTAAACGGTGCATCAATTTTTCCCGTCTTTCCCTCCCGACAGGCCCCTTCTTCCTCTCTTAACAGGCAAACAGGTCGTTCCAAAAGACGAAGCCCATGAAAACGAGCACCAGCAACAGCCCTGCCCTGTAGACCACATCCATCACCGGCTCAGGAACCGGTCTGCGGATGACGGCCTCTATGCCGTAAAACACTAGATGGCCGCCATCAAGCGGGGGAATGGGCAGAAGGTTCAGAATTCCTATGCCGACTGACAAAAGCGCAACAAGCTGCACCAGCCATTCGAAGCCCATTTGCGCTGCCTTGCCGGCCATGTCCGCAATCTTCACCGGGCCGCCGAGCTGGCAGCGGTCCTCGCGTCCGGTGACGAATCGCTTGAGAAACTGCCCTGTGCGAACGATGACATGGCCCGTTTCCACGACGGCCTGGCCAAGCGCTTCTATCGGCCCATACTCGACAAGCCGCGGCTGGCCGATCTCCTCGTTGTTGACGACACCGATAACGCCGATCCTGATCGTATTGCCGAGCGAATCCTGCTGCTCGGTTACCTCTGGCGTTGCCGTCAAGGTCACCTCGACGCCGTCGCGCCTAACAACAAAGGTAAGCGGATCGCCAGCACGGCCGGAGACAATTCTTTGCACATCGCCGAATGTCTCGACAGGGGTGCCATCAACCGAGACAAATCTGTCTCCGGGCATGAAGCCGGCGGCGGCGGCCGGGCTGTCTGGACGAACCTCGGCCACGGTGGGTTCCGAGATGAAGCGCCCAAAGACGGCAAACATCACGGCGAAAACGGCTATGGTCAGGAGGAAATTGAAGAAAGGTCCGGCGAAAACCGTCAGAGCCCGCTTCCATACAGGCTGGGTATGGAAGGCAACGCGCTTTTCCTCCTCCGACAAGCGGTCCATCTCCTCCTTGTCGGGCTCGCTTGTGACCGCCATATCGCCGACGAACTTGACGTAGCCGCCCAAGGGAATGGCAGACAGACGCCAGCGTGTGCCATGCCGATCGTTGAATCCGAAAAGTTCGGGGCCGAAGCCGATAGAGAAGGCCTTTACGCCGATACCGCACCATCGTCCGACCAGATAGTGACCCATCTCGTGTACGAAGACGACCACCGTGAGCACGAACAGGAAAGGAATGATCGTGCCGATCAGCAGACCATTCGTGCTGAAGATCGAGGAGAAAATCTCCGCCAAAACGCCCTCTTGTTCCCAAGCCATATCTTTGCCGCGCTTTCAAACTTGTCACATCAAAGCGGGCGAATCCGTGGCAATGCCGTAGCAGTCTTCAGGGTTGGAAGAAACCTCCCGCCGGCGATGCGCCGCCGGCTATGAAAGCCCCGATGAGGTAGAACAGGGCGGCAGCGGCGACCAGTCCGTCTACCCGGTCCATTACTCCGCCATGACCGGGAATAAGATTGCCGGAATCCTTGACGCCATGTCGGCGCTTCATCGCCGATTCGAACAGATCGCCTAGCTGGGAAACGATCGACAGGCAAAGTGCTACGGTGGCCATGGCCGCTGTCCCGAGCAACGATCCCGTCCAGGCCACCACGGCAAGGCCGGCGATGACGCCGAAGACCGTGCCGCCGATAGCACCGCTCCATGTCTTGCCCGGCGATATGGATGGCGCAAGCTTGGGACCGCCCACTGCCCGGCCAGTGAAATAGGCCAGAATGTCGGTGACCCAGACGACAGCGAAAAGGAAGAGCATCGCCGCGAATCCGGCGAGGCTGTCCGACCGCAGGAAGGAAAGCGCCAGCGCTGGCGCGACGGCGTAAAGAAGGCCTGCCGCGGTCCATCCACCTTGCCTGGCAAGCCATGCATGGAGAAGGCAGACAAGGACTGCCCCGCAAAGCACACCGAAGGAAATCTGCGGCCCGGCGCCGGCAATCAGGAGGAGGAGGATCAAACCCGTGAGGAGCCAGGCCAGGGCAAAATGTGCGCGGCTGGAGCGCGTTCTCCCCATGGAGGTCCACTCATGGAATATCGCGGCCGCCATTGCAGCCATCAGCAGGCGGAATGGCAGCCCACCGAGATATGTGAGCGCGAGCACGGCAGCGCCGAGGACCAGTGCGGATATGATGCGCAGTTGCAGATTGCTCATTGAGCCACGCCCCTGGCCGGCCTTTGGTGTCGGGCTCTGATCAGTCACGAAACGGCTTCGCGCGTGTCTACGCCGCCGAACCGGCGATCACGCGCCGCGAAGGCTTCAATGGCCGCAGCCAAGTCGGCGCGGCTGAAATCGGGCCAATTGCAGGGTACAAAGACGAACTCGCTATATGCTGCCTGCCAAAGGAGGAAGTTCGAAAGCCTCTGTTCGCCACTCGTGCGGATGATCAGGTCTGGATCCGGGATTCCGGCTGTATCGAGGTAACCTGCAAAGGATTCGGGATTGATGTCCTCGGGATTCAGCTTCCCTTGCGCGACGTCGCGTGCCAAGCGCCTGGCAGCCCGGGCGATCTCATCGCGTGCCCCATAGTTGAAGGCAATCACGAGATTCATCGAGCGGTTCTGGGCGGTCAGCGTCTCGGCTTCGACCAGAAGCGCCTCGATGTCCGGGGCGAGTCCCGCCCGGTTTCCAACAATGCGGACGCGCACGCCGTTCTGATGAAGCTCGGCAAGATCACGCCGGATAAAGAGCTTCAGGAGCCCCATCAGGTCGCTGATTTCGGATTTCGGCCGCGACCAGTTCTCCGAAGAGAAGGCATAAACCGTAAGCCAGGGGATTCCCATCTCGCCAGCGGCGCGCACGGTATTGCGGAGAGCCTCTACGCCGGCCCGATGACCTGCACTTCGCGGCAGACCGCGTGCACCAGCCCAGCGGCCATTGCCATCCATGATGATTGCGACATGCGCGGGCTTCACCGATCCTTACCCCTTTGTGGTTCTGACGCCCGCCGATGCAGTCGTCAGACCTGCATGATCTCCGCTTCCTTCTCAGCCAGAAGCTTGTCGATTGTCGCGATGGTGTCATCCGTCATCTTCTGCACCCGCTCCGATTGCGAGCGCAATTCGTCCTGGCTGATGGCGCTGTCCTTCTCGGCCTTCTTCAGATGCTCCATCCCGTCGCGCCGCACATGCCGCGCGGCGACGCGCGCGTTCTCGGCATATTGATGGGCAATCTTGGCCAATTCCTTGCGCCGCTCTTCGTTAAGTTCCGGGAGCGGAATACGAAGGGTCGAGCCGTCGACGATCGGGTTAAAGCCTAAATTCGACTCGCGGATTGCGCGGTCGACCGCCTGCACCATCGATTTGTCCCATACGCTGACCGAAATCATGCGCGGTTCAGGCACAGTGATGGTCGCGACCTGATTGATAGGCATAGGGGAGCCGTAGGCTTCAACCTGGATCGGATCGAGGAGGTTGGCTGAGGCCCGACCGGTGCGAAGCGAACCGAGATCGTGTTTGAAGGCGCTTACCGCGCCGTCCATCCGCCTTTGCAGATCCTTGAAATCAACTCCGTCGCTCATCTGCCGCTCCCTGACCCGTTCTATTCTGCAGCCGCAGGTTCATCAGCCACCACGGTATAGTGGCCTTCGCCCCTCAAAATGGCTCCAAAACCGCCTTTTTCATGAATTGAGAAGACGATTATCGGTATGTTGTTCTCACGCGCAAGCGCAATCGCCGCCGTATCCATGATCGACAGCCCCTCACGGATGACGTGCTCATGGCTGATGCGATCGTAACGGATTGCATTCTTGTCCTTGTAGGGATCGGCGGAATAGACGCCATCCACTTGCGTTCCCTTGAACAGGGCGTCCGCCCCGATCTCGGCGGCGCGCAAAGCGGCGGCGGAATCCGTCGTGAAGAAGGGATTGCCCGTTCCGCCGGCGAAGATCACCACCTTGCCCTCATTCATATATGCGGTCGCCTGGCGCTGGGAGAAGCTTTCGCAGAGCTCGGGCATGGCAATTGCCGACAAAACCACAGCCTCGACGCCGATTTTCATCAGCGAAGTACGCAGCGCAAGGGAATTGATGACTGTCGCGAGCATACCCATGTGGTCGCCGGTCACCCTGTCGCCCCCCTTTGAAGCAACGGCCACGCCGCGGAATATATTGCCGCCACCGATGACGACACCAACCTCGACGCCGAGCGACCGCGCCTCGGCTATGTCGGCAGCGATCCTGTCGACCACCGAAACGTCGATCCCAAAGCCTTGTCCGCCCATCAGGGCCTCGCCGGAAGCCTTGAGCACGACGCGCCGGTAAATGGGTTTGGAGGTCATCTATTCCTCTTAGGATCAATCGCCCCTGCGATACACGAAGGGCATCGCGATGTCACGCGATGCCCCTCGATAGATCGTTACTGAAAAATGGTTACTTCTTGACCGCCGCGGCGACTTCGGCTGCGAAGTCGGACGTTTCCTTCTCGATGCCTTCGCCAAGGGCAAAGCGCACAAAGCCGGCGATCTTGGCGGGTGCGCCGATTTCCTTCTCGGCCTCGGCCAACGCCTTCTCGACCGTGAGGTCGGGATTGATCACAAAAGCCTGCTTCAAAAGCACCACTTCCTCGAAATATTTCCGCAAGCGGCCTTCCACCATCTTCTCGATGATGTTCTCCGGCTTGCCCGACTGGCGCGCCTGATCGGAGAATATCTCCTTCTCGCGCGCGACCGCGGCCGGATCGACCTCTGCTTCCGTCAGGGCAAGCGGGTTCGTCGCTGCGACATGCATGGCCACCTGGCGGCCGAAGGCATTTGCCGCCTCGGCATTGCCGGTGGTCTCGATGGCAACAAGCACGCCCATTTTGCCGAGATTTTCAGCGACGGCGTTATGGACATATGTCGCCACAACACCGTTTTCGACCGAAAGCTTGGCGGCCCGTCGGAGCGTCATGTTCTCGCCGATCGTGCCGATTGCGTCCTTGATCGTGTCAGCGACTGATTTCCCGCCCGACGGATAGGCCGCCGCGGCAACGGAGTCGACCTTGCCGTCTGTCCCGAGGGCAACCGAGGCGATATCCCGTACCAGTTCCTGGAAGGCATCGTTGCGGGCGACGAAGTCCGTTTCTGAATTGACCTCGACAACAACGGCGCTCGACTTGTCGGCAGCAACACCGATCAGGCCTTCGGCCGCGGTGCGTCCGGACTTCTTGTCGGCCTTGGCTATACCCTTCTTGCGCAGCCAGTCGACCGCGGCTTCCATGTCGCCGCCCGTCTCGGCCAGCGCCGCCTTGCAATCCATCATGCCTGCGCCGGTCATCTCGCGCAGTTCCTTGACCTGTGCTGCAGAAATGCTCATCGTGGCCTCTTCCATTCTCGAAATTCTGCAAAATTGATAGCGCAGCCGCGCCTCTCAAATATGACGCGCGGGCTGCATGAACAGCCCGCGTTCGCCCACGAACGGCTGCCCCTCGACGGGGGCTCAGGATTCCTTGGAATCCTCGGTGCTGGCAGCTTCCTCGCCACCGGCCGCCTCGCCGGCATCGGCTGATTCATCAGGGCTGCTTTCCTCGAGGGCCGTCTCGACCGGCGCCTCGGTGGATTCGCCGACGTCGATGCCAAGCGAGCCCTGCTGCCGCGCGATGCCATCAATCGCTGCTCTGGCGATCAGGTCGCAATAGAGCGAAATCGCGCGTGCGGCATCGTCATTACCTGGAATTGGATAGTCGATCGGATCCGGATCGCAATTCGAATCGATGATCGCGACGACCGGGATGCCAAGACGCTTGGCTTCCTGGACGGCAATCGCCTCCTTGTTCGTGTCGATGACGAACATCATGTCGGGCGTGGAGCCCATATCCTTGATGCCCCCCAAAGCCCGATCGAGCTTGGCGCGCTCGCGCTCCAGGTTGAGCCGTTCCTTCTTGGTGAAGCCCTGTGCTTCCCCGGCAAGGAGTTCATCGAGCTTGCGCAGGCGCTGGATCGAATTGGAAATGGTCTTCCAATTCGTCAGCATGCCGCCGAGCCAGCGAGCATTGACGTAATACTGCGCGGAGCGTTGTGCCGCGTCAGCGACAATTTCCGAAGCTTGGCGCTTGGTTCCCACGAAGAGAAGCCGGCCGCCCTTCGAGACGGTATCCGAAACAGCGCGCAACGCCTGCTCAAGCAGCGGTACGGTCTGGCTGAGGTCGATCACGTGGATGTTGTTGCGGGCGCCGAAGATGTAAGGCGCCATTTTCGGGTTCCAGCGATGTGTCTGGTGGCCGAAGTGAACACCAGCTTCCAAAAGCTGGCGCATGCTGAAATCAGGCAGAGCCATCTGCGTTCTTCCTTTCCGGTTAGCCTCCACGGACCAAACGGCGGGTTGCCCCGCCACCGGAGGTGTCAGCCGTATTTCTCCCGGTCAGATACCCAAGTCCGTGTGTGGAATGGGCGCCATATAGATGCATCAAGCCATCAATGCAAGCCGGCAGCGTCTCAGTTCTTGTCACAGGGTTTGGGCGCTTCGAAAAATGCCAGATCAACTAGCCGCCCCTTTATGGAGAATTCGCCATAGTTCATCAGGAGGTCGCGCGTGATGCCGCTTTCGTGGAGCTTGAAGCTGATATTGTAGTCCGGCGTCTCCTCGCCTTCCTCCTCCTTGCCGTCGAAATATGCGATGGTGACGGGCCAGAATTTGTCGGCCGCTAGTTTCTCCATCGCGGTCCGTTCCGGATCATCTGCTTCGACGCCCTCTGCCTTGCCCACGATGACCGATGTCATCATCACCTCGCTGGCCTCATCCGAACCGTCGAAAAGGTCGGTTTCGTAAAAATTCTCGCCGGCCTTTGCCTTGCCTACGAGTTCCAGAAGATGTTCGGTCGGAAAGCGCGTGGGCTTCAGATCGAGCTCCTTGGGTTCAGGTTTCTGTAGCTTTACAATCGTGCCTTCCGGGCTGGTGGTGGCAGTGCCCTTCACCTCACTGTCGAGCGCCTCATCGATGAACGATTTGGTGACGAAGTCGAACGTCGTGCCATCACCACCTTCGAAGGTTGTCGTCTGCTGATCAGTGATCCGCGACATCTCGTCGGTGTCAATCTGGGTGACGAAGCGGAAATTGACGGTGTAGCCTTCGCAGGCCGAGCCTGCGAATTCATAGACCATTCTGCCGCTGACGCCGTTGATGCCTGAGCGGTCGGTTGCCTTGTCGAGCGACAGGTCGTAGACGGCACGATGAGGCAACAGGAGTGGGGCGGCAGAAGCGGTCTGTACAGTGAGGCCGCAGCATGTTCCGATGGCAAGCAATACGAAGCGCGATGCGCCCATGAAATCTCTCCCGTTGGCACACAGTCGGGGCATGACCATGCATATAGCACATGCAAAACAGTCGTGGCGGAAGCGAGGCAAAATATGCAAGCTCCTTCCGCTCTCTATTCAGGACCACAAAGCGAGGCAATGACCATGGCGGACACGATCGAAAAAAGACTTCTCGAACTCGGTGTCGAACTGCCCACGCCGGCAACGCCTGCCGCGAATTACGTGCCCTTCGTCGGGAGCGGAAAACTGCTCATCACCTCCGGCCAATTGCCCATCAAGGACGGCAAGCTGATGGCTATGGGCCTGCTCGGAAGGGAACTGGGTACCGAAGCCGGCAAGCTGGCCGCCAAGTGGTGTGCCGTAAACATCCTGGCACAGTTGAAAGTAGCGCTCGGTGACCTGGAGCGTGTTAAACGCATTGTCAAACTCACGGTCTTCGTCGCATCAACGCCAGACTTCACGGATCAGCATCTCGTTGCCAACGGTGCATCCGATCTCCTCGTTGCCGCCTTGGGCGAAAGTGGTCGTCACGCACGTTCTGCGGTGGGCATGGCTTCCCTGCCTTTGAATGCGCCTGTCGAAATAGAAGCAATCGTCGAGGTGGCCTGACGCATGCGGGACCTCTCCTGGTTGACGGCCCAGCCGATCGCCCATCGCGGGCTGCATGACATGAACAAGCTGCGTTGGGAGAATACATTATCGGCTTTCGTCGCCGCGGCTGATCGCGGTTACGCGATCGAATGCGACGTGCACCTGTCATCGGATGGAATTCCTGTCATCTTCCATGACGAACCTCTCCAGCGCCTGCTTGGGCAGGAAGGCAATATCTGGGAAAGGACAGCCGCCGAGCTCTCCGCATGTTCCGTTGGAGGAACGGCCGACTGCGTTCCTGCCCTGGAAACAGTTCTGGAACGGATTGACGGGCGTGTGCCCGTCATTATTGAGCTCAAGGGAACGAAGGGCCGTGATGAGGGGCTGGTCGAGAAGGTCGCTGGCCTCCTCGCCACCTATCCCGGCAAGGCAGCCATCATGTCGTTCGATCATTGGCTTGTTCGTGATTTCCGAAAGCATGCCCCGAACATTCCCGGTGGCCTAACGGCCCTTGGAACTTCCGATGCCGATATCGAGAGGCATTTTTCAATGCTTGCCCATGATATTGCCTTCGTATCCTACCACGTCATGGATTTGCCGAACCGTTTTATCTCCTTCGTACGGGAACGCCTCGCAATGCCCGTGATCACCTGGACGGTGCGCGATCAGACGGCGGTCGAGAGGACCTTCCAATACGCAGATCAGATGACCTTTGAAGGTTTCGAGCCCTGATCCGACCTGCCCGGCATCTTGCAATGCCGCAACGCAGCAATATGTTGATGCGATGATCTGCAACGGCTGGAACGCTTTATGAGCGGCGACCTTACGATCAAGGTCGTTCAAAGCCTTGCCGCGTTCTCGTCTCGGGAATGGGCGGACCTCTCCGGTACTTGTCGCGCTGCCTGCACAAGCAGCTACAATCCATTTTTATCCTTTGCTTTTTTGAAGTCTCTTGAAGACAGTGGATGCGCCACGCCGCAGACGGGATGGCTTGGACAGCATCTGCGCCTTGAAGCCGCAGACGGCAGACTGATGGGGGCCGTTCCCTGCTACCTGAAATCACATAGCCAAGGCGAGTATGTCTTCGATCACGGCTGGGCCGATGCGTTCGAGCGTGCCGGCGGACACTATTATCCCAAGCTGCAAGTTTCTATACCATTCACGCCGACAACAGGGCCGCGCCTCCTCGTTCATCATTCAGTCGAACCCGAGAGCGTGCGGACTGCCCTTGCTCATGGCCTTCGCGCGCTTGTCGAAAAACTTGGTGTGTCCTCGGTCCACGTCACCTTCGCACAGCCTGTCGACATGACTGCTCTCACGGAGGCTGGTTTTCTTCATCGCACGGACCAGCAGTTTCATTTCCACAACGAGGGATATTCGTCCTATGATGATTTCCTCGGTCAACTTGCATCCCGCAAGCGCAAGGCGCTCAAGAAGGAGCGGCGCGTCGCGTTGGAGAACGGCATCGAGATCGACTGGCTCACCGGCCGTGACATCACGGAAGCCGTGTGGGACGATTTCTTCGCCTTCTACATGGATACCGGCAGCCGCAAATGGGGACGGCCATACCTCAACCGGCGCTTCTTTTCGCTGATCGGAGAGCGCATGAGCGAGGATATCCTGCTTGTCATGGCGCGGCGCGGCGGACGATATATTGCCGGAGCAATCAATTTCATCGGTTTCGACACGCTTTACGGCCGCAACTGGGGATGTATTGAAAACCATCCCTTCCTGCACTTCGAGGTCTGTTACCATCAGGCGATCGAGTTTGCGATCGCCAAAGGTCTACGGACTGTGGAAGCCGGCGCCCAGGGCGAACACAAGCTGGCGCGCGGCTATGTGCCGGTGACGATGCATTCAGCGCACTATATTGCTCATCCGGGTTTGCGGAACGCTGTTGCCGACTACCTCGAACGTGAGCGCAGTGATGTGGAGGCGATGGGGGAATACCTCGAAGATCACCTGCCCTTCCGGCACGGAGACTGATTTCCTGTTAGGGGCAGGACTTAGTGGGATAACGTCTTTGAGAACAGGTTGACCACGAGCACGCCTGCCAGAATAAGAGCGATTCCTATGACCGCAGCCAGATCAAGCGATTGGCGAAACCAGAGCCACCCTATTGCTGTGATAAAAACAATACCTGCACCTGACCAAATGGCATAGATGATGCCCACCGGCATGGTCCGAAGCGGCAATGACAGGAAATAGAATGCCAGACCATAGCCGATTATGGTTATGACGGCTGGCCAGAATCTTGTGAAACCATCTGTTTCCTTGAGTGCCGAGGTGGCCACGACCTCGAAAGCAATCGCCGTCAGGAGATAGACATAGTTCATGGGGGCCTCGAATCGTCGGGTTGACGATCCGGAACCTAGCGCGGATAGATGCCTTGCGAAATTCAAGGCTGGTGAGAAGGGCGATGACGAACAAGCCGTATGACGATGGGAATATCTTTGCCAAGATTCTGCGCGGTGAAGTTCCCTCCCATAAGATCTACGAAGACGCCGAGACCTTCGCATTCATGGACATCATGCCGCGCGGCGACGGCCATTGTCTCGTCATCCCGAAGAAGCCGGCGCGTAACATTCTGGATGTCGATCCCGACAGCCTGAGAGCCGTCATGATCACGGTGCAGAAACTGTCACGCGCCGTGATGAAGGCGTTCAACGCTGATGGGGTAACGATCCAGCAATTCAACGAACCCGCTGGCGGTCAGGTGGTTTTTCATCTGCATTTTCATATTCTGCCGCGCTTCGAAGGCGTGCAGTTGCGCCCGCATACCGGTGAGATGGCCGATCAAGCGGTCTTAGCGGCGAACGCCGAGAAGATCCGCAAGGCACTGGCCGAATTCTAGAAGAGAAGAAGACCGGCGAGCAGTACCGCCTCGCCGGTGGCAATGCCCACGATCATCTTTTTGCCGGTTGCCAGATAGGCCGCGAAACCGGCTATGGCAGCGCCGATGCGCAGCGCCAGCGGCGTTGTAGCCAATGCGCCGCCGGGAAAGACGATGAGATTTGCGATTACTGCGGCCACCAGTGCTGTCGCGACGCACCGGACAAGCACCAGAAGATCGGAATCCTCAGAAATACGCTCGCCGAGGAATACACCGGCGAAGCGCCAGATGTCTGTGGCGATCCATCCTGCGACCAGGATAAAGACGAACGGCCACCACCAGGCCTCGATCGCGCCAAAGGTCATGTTCCTCGCCTCCGGACAATGCGGTGGAAGACATATGCCATAATGCCACCCGAGAGCCCTGCCCCCAGCAGGTCGAATTCGGGCGTCAGCAGGTGGAAGACAGGCCCCAACAGAAGACCCGCCGCCATTGCCACATGTCCGGCTCGCTCGCGGGCCGATCCCCACAATGAGGTGAGGAAATACATCGGCGTGAGCAGGAACAGGGCAGCTGAGATGGTTGCCGGCAAACGGCCAGCCATGGTGAATACGATGGCCACCACCGCCATATTCGTCAACACCAGTGTTGAGCCAAGCCCTGCATAAAAGGTCGTGCGCATTTTTCGTGGCACATGCTGAAATTTTTCCATCGCCAGCACCCAGGATGTCACAGCGACGAAATGGGAAAGCAGGTAGAGGACCCATTTGCGGGTCGTGGGCACTCTCATTTCAGGAACAAGCGCTACGACCATCGGCATCAGCCGCACGGAGGAAAGGCTGACAGCAAAAGCGGCCGCCGGAAGCGTATTGCCGGCGAGTATCGAGCCAACCAGGACAACCTTCGCCGGAAGCGCCCATACGATCCCGGTCATGAAGACTGTCTGCACAAGCGTCAGCCCTGCATCCCGTGCCAGCCCGGCGAAGCCAACAAAGGCAGCCATCAGAATCAAACCGGGCAAGGAAAAGCTTGTCCGAACGCCCCTTAGATACCAGCCGCTCGGCCGGAGTGACGCATATGTCGATCTAGAATCGTCATCAATCATTCTCAGGTCGCATAACACAGGCGACTTTGGCAGGCGACACGAGGAAATGGCTTAAATTGGAATGGTCCAAATTGGATCGTAATCGAGAAGAAGGCAGCGGTCGGTTGGCCACTGCCTTCTTGGTTGGTATCAGGATCGTCTTGAATCAGGACCGGCGGGGGAGCTGCGGCACCATGCTGCGCTGGGGCGATGCCTTCGGCTTCGCCGCAGACTTGGCCTTTGCCTGGGTTTTCCTGCCCGCTTTCCGCTTCGGGGCCGGTTTGTCCTTTGGCGGAGTCTCGCGCTTGGGCTTCACGGGGGCGTCGTCGGGAACAGCTTCAAGCTTGAGCTCCGAAACGCCGGCCTCGTTCTTCTCGACCGTCACGCGCACAGTGCCGCCCTTCTTGAGCTTGCCGAATAGCACTTCCTCGGCCAGAGGCTTCTTGATGTGCTCCTGTATCACACGGCCGAGCGGACGCGCGCCCATGCGTTCGTCGTAGCCCTTGTCGGCAAGCCAAGCGACAGCTTCCTCGGAAAGGTCGAAAGTGACACGTCGCTCCGCAAGTTGGGCCTCGAGCTGCATGACGAATTTCTGCACGACCTGATGAATGACAGGCACCGGCAGCGATCCAAACGGGATGATCGCATCGAGACGGTTGCGGAATTCCGGCGAGAACAGCCGGTTGATCGCCTCCATGTCGTCGCCTTCACGCTTCGAGGAACCGAAGCCGATCGCGGCCTTCGCCATATCGGCGGCTCCCGCATTCGTCGTCATGATCAGGATCACGTTGCGGAAGTCGATCTGCTTGCCGTTATGGTCCGTCAGCTTGCCGTGATCCATGACCTGCAACAGGATGTTGAACAGGTCCGGATGCGCCTTCTCGATCTCGTCGAGCAGGAGGACGCAATGCGGATGCTGGTCCACTCCGTCCGTCAGAAGACCGCCCTGGTCGAAGCCAACATAGCCGGGAGGCGCGCCGATGAGCCGCGATACGGTATGGCGCTCCATGTATTCTGACATATCGAAACGCAGGAGCTCAACCCCGAGCGAGGCGGCGAGCTGTTTGGCGACTTCGGTCTTGCCGACTCCGGTCGGTCCGGAGAACAGGTAGGAACCGATGGGCTTGTCCGGTTCGCGCAAACCTGCACGCGCCAGCTTGATCGAGGAGGCAAGCGCGGAGATGGCTGTATCCTGACCATAAACGACGCGCTTGAGTTCCACCTCCAGTCCGGCGAGCACTTTCTCGTCGTCGGCCGAAACCGTCTTCGGCGGAATGCGCGCCATAGTGGCTATGGTCGCCTCGATCTCCTTGATGCTGATCGTCTTCTTGCGCCGCGATTCCGGCAAAAGCATCTGCGAAGCGCCGGTCTCATCGATCACGTCGATCGCCTTGTCGGGCAGCTTGCGGTCGTTGATATAACGGGCCGAAAGCTCCACCGCGGCCTTGATGGCGTCGTTGGTGTAGCGAACCTTATGGAAGTTCTCGAAGTAAGGCTTCAGGCCCTTCATGATGGCGATCGCATCATCCACCGTTGGCTCGTTCACATCGATCTTCTGGAAGCGGCGGACCAAGGCCCTGTCCTTCTCGAAGAACTGACGGAATTCCTTGTAAGTAGTTGATCCAATGCAACGAATCGTACCCGATGAAAGAGCCGGCTTCAGCAGGTTCGAAGCGTCCATCGCCCCGCCCGAAGTGGCGCCCGCGCCAATGACGGTATGGATCTCGTCGATGAACAGGATTGCGCCGGGGAAATCCTCCAACTCCTTTACGACCTGCTTCAATCGCTCCTCGAAATCGCCGCGATAGCGGGTTCCCGCAAGCAGCGTGCCCATGTCAAGCGCGAAGATGGTGGCATCGGAGAGCACCTCGGGCACATCGCCCTCGACAATGCGCTTGGCGAGCCCTTCTGCAATAGCGGTCTTGCCGACGCCCGGATCACCGACATAGAGCGGATTGTTCTTGGAGCGGCGGCAAAGCACCTGGATCGTGCGATTGATTTCCGGCTCACGTCCGATCAGCGGATCGATGCGCCCCGCCCGCGCCTTGGCGTTCAGATTAATGCAATAGGCCGACAGCGCGTCCTGCTGCTGCTTCTTCTTGGTACCTTCTTCGGTCTCGGCTCCTGCCGCGCCGGCCTGGTCCTCTTCTGCACCGCGCGGTGTGCGTCCTTCGCTGGCGCCTGGCCTTTTGGCAATGCCGTGGCTGATATAGTTGACCGCATCGTAGCGGGTCATCTGCTGTTCCTGGAGGAAATAGGCAGCATGACTTTCGCGCTCGGCGAAGATCGCTACAAGCACATTCGCCCCCGATACTTCTTCCCGCCCGGAAGACTGGACGTGAATCACGGCACGCTGGATGACCCGTTGGAATCCAGCCGTCGGCTTGGAATCCTCGTCATAGCCGGTAACCAGATTGTCGAGTTCGGTATCGACGTAATTGAGCACCGTGCGCCGCAACTCTTCGAGATCGACATTGCAGGCACGCATGACCGCGCCCGCATCAGCGTCGTCGATCAGCGCAAGCAGCAGGTGCTCAAGCGTGGCATATTCATGATGCCGCTCGTTTGCATATGTGAGCGCCTGGTGAAGGGCACGCTCCAGGCCTTGCGAGAAAGCCGGCATTCAAAACCTCACTTTTTCTCCATCACGCATTGCAGCGGGTGCTGATGCTGACGGGCAAAATCCATGACCTGGGCCACTTTGGTCTCGGCCACCTCGAACGTGAACACGCCACACTCGCCTACCCCGTGATTGTGGACGTGCAGCATGATCCTCGTCGCCGCCTCCCGGTCCTTCTGGAAGAACCGCTCCAGCACATGAACCACGAACTCCATCGGGGTATAGTCGTCGTTAAGCAGGAGTACGCGGTAAAGGCTGGGCTTCTTTGTTTTTGTTCTGGTGCGTGTGATGACGGCTGTTCCGCGGCCATTGCCGTTGCCGTCCTCGTTTCCTTCTTGCATCCGCAGAGCGTCGCTTGGCATGACTTCCCCGCCGATCCTCAAAAAATTCCTCGCACTTACTGCACCGTTTTCAGGTAGCCACATGTAGGCACTCTCGGGACAATTTTAAGGCCTTCTTTCCGGCTGACAATACGGCTGTGAATGCTTGGGGGCGAAATACGCCTCTTCGTGAACGGAAGTGGCTAAATTGCAGGCAAAAAAAACCCGGCCGCCACGGCGGCCAGGTCCAGAAACGCCCTGTAGGGGAATTGAAGGACGGTTGTGCCGGCTTACTTCACCTTCCCGACGGCCGATTCGAAAGGCTTGTATGCGTCCTTCGCCATCTCTGCGTAGAGGTCGCTCATCCGCGTCGCCTGAGAAATGAAGCTCTCATAGGCTTCCTTCAAGTAGTCTGTCTGAACTTCGAACGCCTTATCGAGAGATTTGGCGCTCACCAGTCGCTCGATAGCGGCGCTGCCCGTCTCGAACGCCTTCTTGGAGTAGTCAGCGGCTTCCACGCCGATCGCCTGCAAACCAGTCGTAACGGCCGCAAAGCTCTTCAGACCGCTGTCCATGAATTCCTTGCCCAGTTTTCCGACATCTTCGAATGACTGCATTGTGGAAAATCCTTTGCGACTGAACAAATGCGGCAACGCACCTTCTTTTGCGCTGCGGTATAACTAATGTGCAGTGCACAAAATGTCAATATATCGCCGGCAGCCGACCTTTCTCAACAGACCCTGAATTTCGCCTTAAATCGTCAACATCCCGGTTACCATAAACGGATTGGTAACACTGCACCCTTAGGGTCAGTGGTAGCGGCAGGGGACGGTTTGCCGCTGATCGAGCTCAAATGGAACATTCATGGGTGCAACTGTGCGTCAGGCGTTGGTGGGTATCGGCGAGATCTTCCGACTTTCTGCAAATTCGGTTCCGGCGTTTTTTATCGCAATGGTTATCGTGATCGGCATGAGCGCCAACGCGAATGCCAATTCGAAATATGCCGGCTTCGTCATGGATGCCAAGACTGGCAAGGTTCTCTATGAATCCAGTGCCAATGAGAAGCGTTATCCCGCATCGCTGACCAAGATGATGACGCTTTATCTCACCTTCGAGGCGCTTTCGAATGGGCGTATATCGAAGGATACGCCCATTCCGGTTTCCGCCCACGCAGCATCCGAACCGCCGTCGAAGCTAGGCCTCAAGGCTGGCCAGACGATCACCGTCGATCAGGCAATCAAGGCGCTGGTGACCAAATCCGCCAATGACGCAGCAACGGCGCTCGGCGAATTTTTGGGCGGCTCCGAGACCAATTTTGCCAAGCTCATGACCGCAAAGGCGCGGCAACTCGGCATGACCTCGACGGTTTTCCGCAATGCGCACGGCTTGCCCGATCCCCGTCAATACACCACCGCCCGCGACATGGCGCGTCTGGGCGTAGCACTGCGCGAACACCACGGCCGTTATTATGACTATTTCTCGACCCGCTCCTTTACGTACAAGGGTCATAAATACGGCAATCACAACCGTCTGCTCGGACGCGTAGAGGGCGTCGACGGTATCAAGACGGGCTACATCCGCGCCTCCGGCTTCAACCTCGTAAGCTCGGTCAGGGCTGATGGCCGGAGCATTGTCGCTGTCGTCATGGGGGGGAAGACAGCGCGCAGCCGCGATGCGCATATGGCTGATCTTATCAGTCGCTATCTGCCCAAGGCTTCCAGGGGTGCTGATCGCGAGTTGATCGCGCGCGGTTCCGGTGCTGGCGCGGCTGKGSCCGCCATGATGATCCCCGGACGCCAGGTGCCAGTTCCCACGAGCCGGCCAGATATCGACACCATCACTGCCTATGCTGCGGAAGAAAGCTCCGATATGGGCGATGCCGCAATCGTTGAAGCCGTTCGCCCCTCCGAGCCGATCGAAGTCGATCCGGTCAGCACCGCGTCAACGGCCAAGGGCGGCTGGGTGATCCAGGTTGCCTCCATGCCGTCCGAGACTGAGGCCAAAACCTTTCTTGCCCGCACGGCCGGCAGCGTGCCGACCCTCCTTGCGGAAGCGTCAGCCTTTACCGAGACATTCGACCACAAGGGTCGCACCTATTATCGGGCCCGTTTCGGCGGCTTCTCCTCCAAATCGGAAGCCTGGAACGCCTGCAGCGCGCTGAAAAAGAAGAGCATTCCCTGCTACGCCGTTCAGCAGTAGAAGGCGGCGCATCTCCGGGGAGTATCGTGTCGAAGGAGATTCAATCGTGATCGGACAACAGGATGTCCCGAGCCTCGTTGATGCGGGCGGCAAGAAAAGAGGATCCGCCGGCATCGGGATGCAGTCGCTGCATCAGGCGGCGGTGCGCCTTGCGGATTTCCGTCGCGGCCGCACCGGCCTCAAGACCAAGGATCTTGTAGGCCTCCTCCTTAGTCATGCTGCTCGAAGCTGGCGTGCCTCCCTGCCTGTCGCGGTCGTCCGCGTGAAGGCCTTCGCGCCAGACGGGAAACTTGCCGTCAAGATAAGTCTCCAATAGCTGCAGGCTCTCATTGTCGGCGGCGAGTTCCATTCGCAGGTCGAGAAGTTCCTCCAACGACATCTGGTTGAGAGGGCGGCCTTCGAAGCGGCCGGCGATAACCATTCCGTCCAAAGTGCCACTGTCGTGGTCCAGTTCCATTTCCAGCGCCGCGGTGCCGACGGTCGAGCGCTGGCCCGGAGCAGGCGCCTGTGTGCGCCGGAATCGACCCGATCCGAACCATGCGACGGCCGCCGAAATCAACATGCCGCCTATCGCCGCCCGGCCGGCAAGCATCAGGACCAGCCCGAGCATACCCAGGACAATCGGACCGGCATAACGGATCGAACCCGCGATACTGGCGGCGCTGGCGCTCAGGAAAAGACTGGCGGCCAGCAGAAAGACCAACAAGAGCGCGAATGCGACGAAGGGAACTGTCATTGTCCCTTGCCGCGGAGATTTTCCAGCATCAGCAGATCCTCCCTGCTTCCCCGCGCCTCCAGTGCTTTCAGCCCGCCGGTCGCGTAGACGGCCACCGAGGAAAGCAAACGGCCCAGTGTGGCGGCGGAATTCCGGTCGAAGCGGAACCATGCGCCTCTCGACAGACGCGCTATCTCGCGGAAGGCGGCTTCCGCCAGATAATCCGCTCCTTCCTGAAAAAGAAATACGGGAATCCCATGCAGGCCAAGTTGTCCTGCCTTGACGGCGAGGTCGTCCACATTCTCCTCCATCGCATCGCCGATATAGACGAGGGCATTGACCTTCTCCCGTGCCGTCTCCTTCAATGCATGCGACAGGACCTTGCCGATCTGGGTATGTCCGCCGCGGCAGTGGATGCGGGCCATCAAATCCTTTAAGGCGTTGGTATCGGTGACAAAACGGGATGCACGGCATTCGCCAAGGCCACGGAAATAGACAAGCTGCACATTCAGCGCACCGGCCTTGCCTACGGCATCGAACATTTGCCCCTGCAATTGGCAGGCCATATCCCAAGTCGGCTGCCGGCTCATTGTGGCGTCGAGAGCAAGGATCAGCCGCCCGCTTCCCGAACTGCCGCGTGTGGCAAGCGCCCTCGCCTGTTTGAGGAAGGCCGCTACTCCATCTGCGTCGGAGCGCTTCCCGACCGCGCGGCTGTCCTCACCGGTTTTCGCAGGTGTTCTTTTTTCACTCATATAGGGAAAATGTGCCGGGCCGGTTCGGCTTGCAAGTCCTACAACAACCCGAGATCGGCCAGTTCGCGGCGCAGCTTCGGCGGGAGCGCCTCGGCCTCGCCCCCCGATCTAATATCCGCCGGCGCATCCTCCGGCTTGAGGTAGCGCCAGCCCTGGAAGGCGCGCCGCGGCTGCCACTCGGTGCGCATGACCTGTGGATCAAGCACGAGATGACATCGGGAAATGCCTTCAACGTCGGTGAAAGGCCGTATTTCAACAAGACGCTGGCGGCACTGCACGGTGCCTTTGATCACCCAATAAAGTGATCCGCCGCCCGTCAATTCCGCCGCCTTTTTCGGCACCATGCGTGTCGTGTGGAAATGTTCTGGCACTTGTCCCTTGCGCCGCTTTTCCTCCAGTCGGTGCGCAATCCATGCCTCGAGATCCTCGACGCTGTCGCAGCCGACACAGAGTTTCACAAGATGCAGAACCATGACCGACGATTACCGCCATCCAGTCGGCGGTTCAACAGAATAGCCTGCTTACTCACAAGCCTGCCGTTCAACACTCGACGACATTGACGGCAAGGCCGCCCTGGCTGGTCTCCTTGTAGCGCTCGTTCATGTCTATGCCGGTCTGGCGCATGGTCTCGATTGCAGCATCGAGCGGCACGAAATGCTTGCCATCGCCTTTGATGGCGAGCGAAGCGGCCGTGACCGCCTTGACTGCGCCGAGGGCGTTGCGTTCGATGCATGGCACCTGAACCAGCCCGCCTACAGGGTCGCAGGTCATGCCGAGATGGTGCTCCAGCGCGATTTCCGCAGCGTTCTCCACCTGCTCGGGAGTGCCGCCGAGAACAGCAGCCAAACCTGCCGCCGCCATGGCAGAGGCCGACCCCACCTCTCCCTGGCAACCAACCTCGGCGCCGGAAATCGAAGCATTGTGCTTGATGATGCCGCCAATGGCAGCCGCAGTCAGGAGAAAGTCCCTGATACCCTTCTGGTCCGCATCGACATGGAAGCGCAGCCAGTAGCGCATGACAGCCGGTACGACACCGGCCGCGCCATTGGTTGGCGCAGTGACGACCCGACCGCCGGCGGCGTTCTCTTCATTGACCGCCATCGCATAGACAGAAAGCCAATCATTGGCCAGAAGCGGATTGGGGCGGTTCTGCTGCCATTCTTCCTCGAGTCGATCGTGCAATTGCCGGGCGCGGCGTCTGACCTTCAAGCCGCCTGGCATGATACCATCCTGGGAAAGCCCGCGCTCGATGCAGCCATGCATGGCTTGCCAGATTGCATCGAGGCCAGCGTCCAGGTCGTCCCTCGGTATGCGCGCCTCCTCGTTGGCGCGTTTCATCTCGGCTATGGACAGCCCGCTGTCTGCTGCCATGGTCAGCATCTGCCCTGCATTGGCAAAAGGATACGGCACATCGGCGTCCACCGGCGCCTTGCCATTGGCCTTCATCTTCTGCAGTTCCTCCTCGGAAGCGACGAAGCCGCCGCCGATGGAATAATAGATGCGCCGCAGCAGCAGTCGGTCATCTGCGTCCAGCGCGTTGAACGCCATGCCGTTCGCATGGCCGGGAAGCGCCTGCTTCCTGTCGAGGACGAGATCGCTTTGTGGATCGAAGCGGTAACCGGGATGGCCGGGCGGCGACACGAGCCGTTCTTCCGTTATTTGCGCCAGAACCGCATCGACCTTGTCGGGATCGATGGAGACTGGCGTGTAGCCGGCAAGCCCGAGGATGACCGCACGGTCGGTGCCGTGCCCTACCCCGGTAAAGGCTAGTGAACCATGCAGGCTGACGGAGATGCGTGCCACCTTGGTGCCAACAGGGCGTGGCCAGTCGCCTTCGGCGATCTCTGCCAGAAAGCGCGCGGCAGCCGTCATCGGGCCCATGGTGTGGGAACTCGACGGACCGATGCCGATCTTGAACAGGTCGAAAACGGACAGGAACATCTATCGTCAGCATCTTATATGCGAAATCACATCTTCGCATATATCGTCCGAAAGGCCGCCTTTCGCTAGGCGGGCTCCGACTTTCGCTGACGCGGCAACGACATTCCTGTCCAACGCCGGCAAAAAGAAGAGGCGCAGCGGACAGGCTGCGCCTTGCATTTGACAGGTATTTGTTAGGCTCAGTTGGCGGTCGCCAGGACCGCCGCCGGCTCGGCGTCGCTTACCTTGGTTTCGGCTCCGCTGAAAAGCCACGCCATGAGGATGATCGTAGCAAAACCAACCACTGCCTTGGCGGTCACGCCCCAGCAGGATTTCTGAACGGTATCGTCCATTTAGTGTCTTTTTCCGTGCTTTCTCTTTGCCGCCCGCGGCTATTTTCGCTTCGCGTCGGCTTCCATCGCGGACGGGTAGATAGCCATTTAAGGATCATTTCGCAATCGCGAAATGGGCAAAAGAGTGGCCGGAGACGGGCAATCTCGTTAAATCCGATCAAAAATACAAGCATTTTCATTGGCTTAAGATGATCGATCAGGTAAGAAAAAATAAACTGCTCGGGCGGAAATGTGGCATGCTTGATTCAAATTTGCACTTGATTGACGAGCTGGTTCGACATCCGTGATGCTTGATTCCCTGCTTCAGAATCCGCTTGATATTGTCGCCCTCCTCCTCTTTCTGACCGTTTGGATTGCCTTCTCCCAGGTCGCCGCCGGGCGCTTCTCTTCGAGACCAACGCTGACCATGTTGATGAACCGGCAGCGCGAGGTCTGGATGCGCACAATGGCGAAGCGGGATCTCAGGATGATCGACACGAGCATCATGATCGGCTTGCAGCAGGGCACTGCATTTTTTGCGTCGAGCGCGATCTTCGCCATTGGCGGCTGCTTCGCTCTTCTGGGCTCCTCGCAGCAAGTCCTTGACGTCCTTAACGACTTGCCGGCCAGCGCACCCGCCAGAGCCGTGTTTGAAGCCAAGGTGCTCGGGCTTATAGCGATCCTGGCCTATGCTTTTTTCAAATTCGGGTGGTCCTACCGGTTGTTCAACTACTGCTCGATCCTGATCGGTGCCGTGCCAATCCTTTCCGATAAAGCAGCGAACGAGGCCGAAGTGGAAGCTGCAGTCTTGCGTGCCGCCCAAATGAACGTGCTCGGCGGCAAGCATTTCAACGCGGGACTGCGGACGATATTCTTCGCGCTTGGTTATCTCGGCTGGTTCATCGGCCCATGGGTGTTCATGGGAACCACGCTCTTTGTTCTCGGAGTGCTCATCCGGCGGCAATATTTCTCGGCAGCCCGCCGGTCGCTCCTGACCTAGCCGGGCGGCAGGATCGAATCGATCCGGCCCGTCAGCCGATAGGCAAAAAGCCCGATCCACTCCCGAATGGCTATCGAAGTGTTCTCCAGGCAATCGGTCACATTATCCTGTGCAAGTCCGATCGTTTCCGTGCCGCTGGTTCTATAGTCCGCCGGCCAGGGAACCACGTCAAAGCCTGCCTTGCGAAAAAGCGCTACCGAGCGCGGCATGTGAAAGGCTGAAGTGACGAGAAGCCATGTCTCGCCGGGTTTGGGCTCAACTAGCTTCCTCGTGAAAACCGCATTCTCATAGGTATCGCGGGAATCCCGTTCCAGGATCAGGCGTTGCCGGTCCACGCCAAGCGCCGTAAGCAAACGCGGTGCCGTATCGGCATCGCCCTCACCGTCCAGGATCAATGTTCCGGTCCCCCCGGAGACCACAACCTTAGCCGCAGGATAGCGTCGGGCAAGGATTGCCGTTTCGATGAAACGATCCCCGCTTGAACTCAATTCATAGCCGCCGCGCGCAAGATTGACCGAGCCTTCAAAGCCGCCACCGAGAACGATGATCCCGGCAACGCTTTCGGGCGCCGGATCGGGTCGCGCAAAACGGTTTTCCAGGGGATGCAGGAGCAATGCGCCAAGGGAGGTCCAGGCTGATAGCGCTAACACCAGCGCCGAGGCTGTCGAGAACAGAATTGACAGTCTCTGCCAGCCCGCCAGGGCAAGCGTGATACCGATGATAATCAGAATGCCGATCAGATTGATTGGCTGGGCGACCATCCAGAATATCTTCGAGGCATAGAAGAACATTGCCGCTGCCCGAGGCCGGAGATCAGGATCTGTCTGGTCCCGATCCTCTCTACGCTACCACCATTTCTCCGGCTCGAAACGCCCCGCTGCCTGCTCAATCACATAGGCCGTGCGGAAAAGCGTCTCCTCGTCGAATGGACGGCCAATCAATTGCAGCCCGAGCGGCAGTCCCTTCCCATCGAGTCCAGCGGGAACTGCGATGCCGGGGAGCCCTGCCATGTTGACCGTCACCGTGAAGACGTCGTTGAGATACATCTTGACCGGATCGGCGGCCATGTCCTGGTCCGCAATCCCGAAGGCGGCCGAGGGTGTGGCTGGTGTCAGGATTGTGTCGATGCCTGCGTCGAAGACATCCTCGAAATCCTTCTTGATCAGCGTGCGGACCTTCTGCGCTCGCAGGTAGTAAGCGTCGTAGTAACCAGCCGAGAGCACATAGGTGCCGATCATGACGCGCCGCTTGACCTCACGGCCGAAGCCCGCTGCGCGCGTCTTTTCATACATGTCGGTGATATCCCTGCCCGGAACGCGGAGACCGTAGCGAACGCCGTCGTAGCGGGCCAGGTTGGACGAGGCTTCCGCCGGCGCGACGATGTAATAAGCGGGCAAAGCGTATTTGGTGTGCGGCAGCGAAATATCGACGATCTCCGCTCCTGCATCGCGCATCCAGGTAATGCCCTGCTGCCAAAGCTTTTCGATCTCCTCGGGCATACCCTCGACACGATATTCCTTTGGTATGCCTATCTTCATGCCCTTGATGGACTGTCCTATCGCCGCTTCGTAATCCGGCACCGGCCGGTCGACCGAGGTTGTGTCCTTGGCATCGACGGACGCCATGGATTTTAGCATGATCGCCGCGTCGCGAACGTCGCGCGTGATCGGTCCAGCCTGGTCGAGCGATGACGCGAAGGCGACGATGCCCCAGCGCGAACAGCGCCCATAGGTAGGTTTGATCCCGACCGTGCCGGTAAAGGCTGCAGGCTGACGGATGGAACCACCCGTATCGGTCGCCGTTGCTCCCGCGCACAGCCAGCTTGCCACGGCCGTGGCAGAACCGCCCGAAGAGCCACCCGGCACCAGATCCTTGTTGCTGCCCTTTGCCCGCCACGGGTTGATTACCGGCCCGTAAAAGGAAGTCTCGTTGGACGAACCCATGGCAAATTCGTCCATGTTGAGCTTGCCGAGCATGACCGCGCCGTCCGCCCATAGGTTGGCCGTGACCGTGGATTCGTAGCGCGGCCTGAAGCCGTCCAGGATATGGCTGCACGCCTGTGTGTGGATGTCTTCGGTCGCAAAAAGATCCTTGATGCCGAGCGGAATGCCTTCAAGCACCCCGGCCTCACCCTTGGCAAGACGCTCATCCGAGGCTTTCGCCATGGCGCGTGCCTTCTCCTCCGTGACGGCGACATAAGCATTGAGGCTGGCATTCGCGGTTTCGATGGCCGCGAGATATGCCTCGGTCAATTCGGTTGCGGTGATCTCGCGCTTACGTAGTTTTCCGCGTGCCTCAGCGATCGTGAGTTTGGTTAGTTCGCTCATCAGGACAGCTTCTTTTCGTAAAATCTTGAATAGCCGGAATCGGGGTAGTCCAGCACCGCGCCACAAGCCTGGAACCCGCCCCGTTCGTAGACACGCCAGGCCGGCTCGAAACCCGGAGCTTCACCGGTCTCCAGGACAAGCCTTTCCAGACCTTTCTCGCGGGCAAGGTTCTCGATTTTCTGCAAAAGCAGCGATCCGACTCGCCGGCCGCGCACCTCCGGCCGCGTGAACATCCGCTTCACCTCACCCAATCCGCTGCCATGGTCCCTGAGCGAGGCCATACCTACGGAACGACCGGCGGCGTCACGTGCCACGAATACAGTAACTGTTGGTTCAGCCATCTGCTCGGCCGTCAACTGGAACTGGAATTCGCGTGGTGTCAACGGGATCATATAGGCGTTGAGCTCAGCCACCATGGCCCGAACATCGTCTTGCAGCGGGCTTTCGACCGCGATCGTGATCGCCATCACTCCACCACTTTCGGGACCAGAAAGAAATTTTCTTCCGATGCCGGTGCATTGGCGACGATGTCGGCGGCCTTGTTGCCATCGGTCACCTCGTCGGCGCGCTTTTTCATGACCATCGGCGTGACGGAGGTCATCGGTTCGACGCCGTCGATATTCACTTCATTCAATTGCTCGACAAAGCCGAGAATGGCATTGAGTTCGCCCATCATGCGGCCGGCATCCTCATCGTCGATGGCGATGCGGGCCAGACGCGCGACGCGCTTCACTGTGTCGATATCGACGGACATGGGGTGTCTCCTGAGATGGTTCGGCACGCTATAGCCGCGCGCCCGTGTCAGGGCAAGCTGAAGCGCAAGCCGGTTCGTCGGGCAGGCAGCGAGCGACTTCGCTTCTATACCTCGAAAGCCTGGCCAACCTTCGGCACAATGACCTCCGTTCCGGTCCCCTTCATACCCTCCACGAATTTGTCCGCCGATTCATCGATGATGGGGAAAGTCCCGTAGTGACAAGGGACCGCCTTTTCGAATTTGAAATACCGGCGGCAGGCGAGTGAGGCCACGGCGCCGCCCATGGTGAAGCGGTCACCAATCGGAACGATGCCGATCATTGGCTCATGCAGTTCCTGGATCAGCGCCATATCGCTGAAGATGTCGGTGTCGCCCATGTGATAGAGCGTCTTGTCGTTCGGGAAATGCAGCACCAGCCCGCCCGGATTGCCAAGATAGACGTTTCGGCCGCCCCCCAGGCTGCTCGACGAGGAATGCCAGGCAGCCACGAATGTGGTGGTGAAGCCGCCGCAATCGACCGTGCCGCCGAAATTGCCGGGATTGATCTTGCCCTGGTCTACACCCTGCCCCACCAGATACATGCAGATCTCGAAATTGGCGACCAGCATGGCGCCTGTCTTTTTCAGGATATTGGCCGCATCACCGATATGATCGTCATGCCCGTGAGTGAGCAGCACATGCGTCACGCCTTCGGCCGGCTCTTCCCATCCCTTCCCCCAGGAAGGATTGCCCGAAAGAAACGGGTCGATAAGTATCTTGGCGTTGCCCGTCTCGATGCGGAATGCAGAATGGCCGTACCAGGTGAGCTTCATGTTTTGGACCTCCTCGATTTTGGTTCCAGGCAAGGATAGAACGGCTGCCGCTCAAGTCAAAAAGGAAGACAGGGTCGGAAAGGAAGTCAGCAAGGTGGCTGTCATCGCAATAGAAGAACTTCCCGCCAATCTGCCCAAGGGTGCCACGATTGCCGGCCTCGATCTCGGTACGAAGACGATCGGTCTGGCCGTCTCCGACAGGAATCTTTCCTTTGCTCATCCGCGACCGGTAATCGCGCGCAGGAAGTTCACTCAGGATGCAACAGCATTGCTCAAGGCTTTGGAGACCGACAACGTCGCTGCTGTCGTCGTCGGTCTGCCAATCAACATGGACGGTAGCGAGGGACCTCGCGCGCAGGCGAGCCGCGCCTTCGTGCGCAACATGGAGCGCCTGACGGATCTTCCTTTCACATTCTGGGACGAACGTCTGTCCACCGTTGCCGCCGAGCGCGCGCTCGTGGACATGGACGTGTCGCGGAAGAAACGCGAGACGCGGATCGATTCGGCTGCCGCCGCCTTCATCCTCCAGGGTGTTCTAGACAGGCTTCAGGCACTGGAGCCCGATCAGGAAGGCTCTCAGTCCGATTCGGGATAAAGCATGTCCACGATGGCACGTGCATCATGGCGGGCATCAAGCATGCCATAAGTGGCACGCCATTGGCCGCCAAGGCGTGTCTCTATGAAGGCATCAGCAACCCGCCCGGCTCCGAGGCGCCTCAATTCAGCGGCAGCGGCAGCGAGCGCCAGTTGCTCGGTCAGGATCCTGGCAGAGCCCTCATCCGACTGGCAAACCTGCATCGCAGCCCGCAGCACGTCGATCGTTCCGCCGGCCCGGTCGCCGAGGTCGTGGTCGATCCCGGCCAGCACTTCCTCAAAAAGGCCGTTGCCGCGGCTGAGCACCCGCAGGACGTCGAGCGACATGACATTGCCCGAACCTTCCCAGATCGCATTCAGCGGCGCTTCGCGATAATAGCGGGCGAGCGGCGCCTCCTCCACATAGCCGTTGCCGCCCATGCACTCCATCGCCTCATAGGTGACTGCCGGGGTGACCTTGCAGACCCAGTATTTGATGACCGGGGTCATGGCACGCGCAAAGGCCGCCTCCCCTCGATCCTGGGCGGCTTCGTCGAAAGCCCTGGCCAGACGCAGGGAAAGCGCGGTTGCCGCCGCCACATCGAGCGCCAGATCCGCGAGCACGCGCTGCATAAGCGGCTGATCGATGAGGTTGGAGCCAAAGACCTTGCGATAGCGCGTATGGTGCACGGCTTCCGCGAGGCTGGCGCGCATAATGCCCGCCGACGCCACCGCGCAGTCAAGCCGTGTCAACGTTACCATGTCCATGATTGTCCTGATCCCGGCTCCCGGCTCTCCGACCATTTCTCCCAGTGCACCGTGGAATTCGACTTCCGAGGAGGCGTTGGAGCGGTTGCCGAGCTTGTCCTTCAGGCGCTGAAAACGGAAGCCGTTGCCGCTTCCGTCCTCCAGGAGCCGCGGAACAAGGAAACAGGACAGCCCCTCCGGCGCTTGTGCGAGAACGAGGAAGGCATCGCACATGGGCGCCGACATGAACCATTTGTGACCGGTGATGCGATAGAGGCCGCTGCTCGCACGTTCGGCGCGCGTGACGTTGGCGCGAACATCGGTGCCGCCTTGCTTTTCAGTCATGCCCATACCAAGCGTGACTCCCGCCTTCCGGCTGGCTGGTTTTTGCGAATGGTCGTATTTGCGTGTGGTGACGCGCGGACCCCATTCGCGGAAGAGCTTGGCATTCGCCATCAGCGCGCCCAGCGAGGCGCTGGTCATGGTGATCGGGCAGAGATGACCGCATTCGAGTTGCGCGGTCATATAGAAACGCGCAGCCCGTGCCCGATGGCGCACGCCCTTCTCGGCTTCTCCGCTCTCCCAGATAGAGGAATGCAGGCCGACGGCGACGGAGCGGCGCATCAAAGCGTGATAGGCCGGATGGAACTCGACGAGATCCATCCGGTTTCCGTAGCGGTCATGGGTCTTCAGGGCCGGCGTCTCGGTATTTGCAAGGCGCGCAAGGTCCTGTGCTTCCTGGGTCCTGACAAAGCGGCCGAGGACATCCAGCTCCTTGCGGACCGGCTCTGACAAGCGTTCGGCAAGCTGCATGAGCAGTGGATCGCTGCGCCAGGCGTTCGTACCTGCGATCGGCGGCGGCTGGTTTATCACCTCGTTTATCACGCCCGTCTTCCTCTCTCGCGAATCCTGCCCTCTCATTGCTATATAGCGAATGCTGCCTCAAGGTCGTGCGTGCAATCAAAATGCGAGGCAAAATGCGGGAAAGAAGATTTCTCTCGATGCGAGCACGCTTGCAGCGGCAGGCCACGCCGCCTATAGCAGCCACTTGAGATGACAGACGCCACGGCCTTCCCCCTTTTTCCTCACCGCCATCTTCTGGGCATCAAGGACCTGTCCCCTCCTGATATAGAACTTTTGCTGGATCGAGCGGATGCCGCGGTCGCGATTTCGCGCCAGCCGGAAAAGAAGACCGGCACCTTGCGAGGCCGCACGCAGATCAACCTTTTCTACGAATCATCCACGCGCACCCAGTCTTCCTTCGAGCTTGCCGGGAAACGCCTGGGAGCCGATGTGATGAACATGGCAGTCGGCAATTCATCCGTGAAGAAGGGCGAAACGCTGCTCGACACCGCCATGACGCTGAATGCCATGCGGCCGGATATCCTCGTCATCCGTCATTCTTCGGCCGGGGCTGCCGCACTACTGGCGCAAAAGGTCACCTGCTCGGTCGTCAATGCAGGCGACGGCGCCCATGAACACCCTACCCAGGCATTGTTGGATGCTCTGACGATCCGGCGCGCAAAGGGCCGCATCGGCGGGTTGACCGTTGCCATCTGCGGCGATGTCCTGCATTCGCGCGTCGCCCGTTCCAACATCATCCTCCTGAACGCGCTCGGGGCACGGGTGCGTATCGTGGCGCCTTCGACACTGCTGCCGTCGGGCATCGAGCAGATGGGTGTCGAGGTCTTCACATCCATGACCGAGGGTCTGAAGGGCGTGGATGTCGTGATGATGCTGCGCCTGCAGCGCGAACGCATGGCAGGTTCCTTCGTACCTTCGGTGCGCGAATATTACCGCTATTTCGGCCTCGATGCGAAAAAGCTCAAAGCGGCGAAGGACGACGCGCTCGTCATGCATCCGGGCCCCATGAATCGCGGCGTTGAAATCGCATCCGAGATCGCGGACGGACCGCAAAGCGTCATCCAGGAGCAGGTCGAGATGGGGGTGGCCGTACGGATGGCAGTGATGGAGGCTCTCCTCGACCCTCGCCGCAATCAGGAGGGCGTTCCGGCATGAGCGTGACCGTCTTCGATCAGGCGCGGGTTCTGGACCCGTCCCGCGGCATCGACGAGCACGGCGCCGTCATCGTGGACGGCCGCAGGATCATAGCGGCCGGTGCTGCGGCCCTGAACCAGGGGCATCCCGACGGTGCGAAAGTCGTCAATTGTGCCGGCAAGGCCATCATGCCCGGGCTTGTGGACGGACAGGTCTTTGTTGGGGAGCCGGGAGCAGAACATCGCGAAACCATTGCCTCTGCCAGCCGAGCCGCTGCGGCAGGGGGCGTTACTTCCATCGTCATGATGCCGGATACCGCGCCGGTCATCGATGACGTCGCGCTGGTCGAATTCGTGTCGAGGACGGCGCGCGAGACGGCCGACATCAACGTTTTCCCTTCCGCCTCCATTACCAAGGGCCTGCTTGGCGCGGAGCTGACGGAGTTTGGCTTGCTGCGCGATGCGGGCGCTGTGAGCCTTACGGAAGGACGCCGCACTATTGCCAACGCACTGATCATGCGGCGCGCGCTCACCTATGCGCGCGATTTCGGGATGGTTATTTCCCACGAAACGCAGGACCCGGACCTTGCCTCTTCCGGGGTCATGAACGAGGGCCTTCTGGCAAGCTGGCTCGGCCTTTCCGGTATCCCGCGCGAAGCCGAGGCAATCCCGCTTGAGCGCGACCTGATGCTGGCGCGGCTGACCGGGGCCCGCTATCACGCCGCCAAAATCTCCACGAAAATGTCGGCAGACGCGATCGCCCGCGCCAAGGCAAATGGGGCAAATGTCACGGCAGGTGTCGCCATCAACCACCTGTCGCTCAATGAAAACGATGTCGGCGAATACCGGACGTTCTTCCGTCTTTCGCCGCCTCTGCGGGCCGAGGAGGATCGGCTGGCCATGATCGAGGCATTGAAGGACGGCACGGTGGACATCGTGGTGTCGTCGCACGATCCGCAGGATGTCGATACCAAAAGGCTGCCTTTCGCCGATGCGGCGGCGGGCGCGATCGGTCTTGAGACGCTGCTCGGCGCGGCGCTGCGGCTCTATCACAATGGCGAGGTGCCCCTTCTGCGGCTTGTCGAGGCTCTTTCCACCGCGCCGGCGCGGCTTTTCGGCCTGCCTGGCGGCACGATGAAGCCCGGCGCACCGGCTGACCTGATTCTTGTCGATCTCGATGCTCCTTGGCTGGTGCGCGAGGCCGATATCAGGTCGCTGTCGAAGAACACCTGCTTTGAAGGCGCGCGTATGCAGGGCCGGGTCTTGCAAACCATGGTGGCGGGCCGCACAGTATTTTCGGGTTAGGGATCGAATCCCGGGAGATGGCATGGCGGATCCGAACGGCTGGCAGCTCGCACTGCTCTCTATGCTCGCAGCGTTTCTATCCGGCTACCTCCTTGGCTCCATTCCGTTTGGACTGTTGATCACGCGAGCGGCAGGCCTTGGCGATGTCCGCAAGATCGGTTCCGGAAACATTGGCGCGACGAATGTGCTGCGCACCGGGCGCAAGGGACTTGCCGCGCTGACGCTTTTGCTGGATGCGCTTAAAGGAACCGTGGCCATGCTGATCACGGCCATGATCAGCCCGCAAACCGCACTTCTCGCTGGGTTCGGCGCTTTTCTCGGGCATCTCTTTCCCGTCTGGCTCGGCTTCAAGGGCGGCAAGGGCGTTGCCACCTATCTCGGCATCCTGCTTGGCGTCGCTCTGATCACGGGCGCATGGTACGGATTGGTCATCTTCGCCCTGACCTGGCTTTTGGTAGCGTTCACCACCCGCTATTCTTCCCTGGCCGCTCTAGTTTCAGTGATAGTGGTGCCAATCGCGCTTTATTTGCTCGATTTCAGGCATCCGGCACTTCTTTCCTTGGCCATGAGTGTGATCGTCATCTTCAAGCATCGGGCCAATATCGACCGTCTTTTTGCCGGAACCGAATCCCGTATCGGAGCCAAAGGGTGAACGCGCAGACAGAGGGTCGCCGCCTCACGGATCATCAAAGGATTGCTTGGCTCCGCCTCATCCGGACCGAAAATGTCGGCCCTGCCACCTTCCGCGATCTTATCGACCGCTTCGGCTCCGCCGAAGCCGCTCTCGAAATGCTTCCAGAACTCAGCCGCATGGGAGGCTCGTCACGCTCGGTGCGGATACCCTCCGTACACGAAGCGGAATCCGAACTGGAGAAGCTTACCCGCTTCGGCGCCCGCCTTGTCGCGATCGGCGAACCCGACTATCCGCTGCTGCTGAAGCGCACGGATTATCCGCCGCCTCTCCTGATGGTGAAAGGCAATGCGTCCGTGTTGCATGCACCGGCCATCGGCATTGTCGGAGCAAGAAATGCATCTTTTGCGGGCATCAAATTCGCCAGAAAATTGGCTGCCGATCTCGGTCGCGAAGGCTATGCGATCGTTTCCGGTCTGGCTCGCGGCATCGATACGGGCGCGCATCAAGGCAGCATCGCCACCGGCACAATCGCCGCTCTTGCCGGAGGGCTCGACCGCCCCTACCCGCCCGAGAATGTGGGGCTTTGCTCGGAGATAGCCGAGCGCGGCGCAATCGTTTCCGAAATGCCTTTTGGCTGGGAGCCGCGCGCCAAGGACTTTCCAAGGCGCAACCGCATCATCGCCGGGCTTGGCATCGGCCTCATTGTGGTCGAGGCGGCACAGCGTTCCGGTTCGCTGATCAGCGCGAGACTGGCAAACGAGATGGGCCGGCTCGTCTTTGCCGTTCCAGGCTCGCCACTCGATCCGCGCGCAGCCGGCACCAATGGACTTCTGAAGCAGGGCGCGACGATCGTCACCGAGGCTGCGGACGTGCTGAGCCAGATCGCCCCCTTGCTCGACTTCCCCCCTCTCAGCGTTCAAAGCCTGGCGGAACCTACGAATCCGCAGGCTGCTCCGCCGCCTGGCGAGAGCGACCGCGCGCTTGTCGTGGAGGCCTTGGGCGCCACGCCAATCAGCATAGATGAAATCATCCGCCACACCGGACTTCACACAGCCCAAGTATCTACGATCCTGCTGGAACTGGATCTCGCCGGACGCCTCGAGCGGCACTCAGGAGGTACCGTGTCGCTTCTTTTCGCTGACGATCAGCCCTGATTCTTCGCTCCCGAGGCGCGCGGGACGCTCGCCCCGTATAATGTCAGTCGCCTCCACGTAAGCCATCTCGATGAAGTAGGCGAGCATGTCATATTGCTCGGCTTCAGCCATGGTGCGGAGCTGACCCAGCATCGACTGCATATAGTCCAAAGTTTCGGCTTTTTTCCTGTCATCTCGCGCGGATGCGTTCATCAAAACCCCAGGGGCCTCAAGGACCCTCTCCCTAATCAGCCTTTGCGCGGCATAATCTCAACCATTAATCGCGCAATTGAAACATGCAAGCGTCAAAGTTGTAAACTACCTTCGGTTGGTCTTTCCGTTTCCAGCCCCGCCGGTAGGTCAAAATGACCACTGGCACTTGACCGCACTTCAAAGCGCGGCCATGTGACGTGCTGATTTCAAATCGTGAATGCGGCTTCGGCACGCGAAGCCAACAAGGAATTTGCGTCGCTCATGGACGTCGTTGTCGTCGAATCGCCTGCAAAGGCCAAAACAATCAACAAGTATCTGGGGCGGGACTATAAGGTTCTGGCCTCGTTCGGCCATGTGCGTGATCTGCCTGCCAAGGACGGCTCCGTGCGGCCAGACGAGGATTTCGCGATGTCGTGGACGATCGACAGTCCATCCGCGAAACGCCTTTCCGATATCGCCAAGGCCGTCAAGGATGCCGATGGACTGATCCTCGCCACCGACCCTGACCGCGAAGGCGAGGCCATTTCCTGGCATGTTCTGGAAGTGCTGAAGCAGAAGCGTGCTCTCGGGGGCAAGCCTGTGCGCCGCGTCGTCTTCAACGCCATCACCCGGCAATCAGTCCTCGATGCTCTCGCCAACCCCCGCGATGTCGATATGCCGCTTGTCGATGCCTATCTGGCCCGGCGAGCTCTCGACTATCTTGTGGGCTTTACCCTCTCTCCCGTTCTTTGGAGGAAGCTTCCCGGAGCGCGTTCGGCGGGACGCGTGCAGTCGGTGGCGCTGCGCCTCGTCAGCGAGCGCGAGGCCGAGATCGAGCGCTTCGTCCGAGAGGATTATTGGCAAATCGCTGCTCTCCTGAAGACGCCGCGCGGAGACGGTTTCGAGGCGCGGCTGACCACCTATGACGGCAAGAAGCTGCAAAAGCTTGATATCAAGAGTCAGGAGCAGGCCGACGCCATCAAGGCAATGCTCGAAGGGGCGACATTCCGTGTGCGATCGGTCGAAGCCAAACCGACCAAACGCAACCCGGCCCCTCCCTTCACCACCTCTACATTGCAACAGGCAGCTTCCTCGCGGCTCGGCTTTTCGGCTACCCGCACCATGCAGATTGCGCAGCGGCTCTATGAAGGCGTCGATATCGGCGGCGAAACAGCCGGCCTGATCACTTACATGCGCACGGACGGCGTGCAGATGGCGCCGGAAGCGCTGGACAGCGCGCGCAGGGCCATCGGCAGCGAATTCGGAAGCAAATATCTGCCCGAGAAGGCCCGTTTCTATTCGACCAAGGCCAAGAACGCCCAGGAAGCGCATGAAGCCATCCGTCCGACGGATTTCTCCCGCACGCCCGCGGCGATGCGCCAGTATCTCGATGCCGACCAGGCGCGGCTCTATGAAATGATCTGGAAGCGTGCCATCTCCAGCCAGATGACCGCCGCCGAGATCGAGCGCACAACCGTTGAAATCGAGGCTGTAAACGGAACCGCGACGGCAGAGTTGCGTGCGGTTGGCTCGGTCGTTCGTTTCGATGGTTTTCTGGCTTCCTATACCGAGCAAAAAGATGAGGACGCGGAGGATGAGGAAAGCCGCCGGCTGCCCGAAATCCGTTCCGGCGAAGATCTCGTGCGCGAAGCCATCAATGTCACGCAGCACACGACCGAACCGCCGCCGCGCTACACCGAGGCATCGCTCATCAAAAAGATGGAGGAGCTTGGCATCGGCCGGCCTTCGACCTATGCGGCAATCCTGAAGACGCTGGAGGATCGGGGCTATGTCACGATCGAAAAACGTCGTCTGACCCCGGAGGCCAAGGGCCGTCTCGTCACAGCCTTTCTGGAAAGCTTCTTCGAGCGCTATGTCGAATACGACTTCACTGCCGATCTGGAAGAAAAGCTCGACGAAATTTCAGATGGAAAGCTCTCCTGGAAAGATGTCCTGCGGGATTTCTGGAAGGATTTTTCCGGCTCTGTCGAAGGCATTAAGGAATTGCGCGTCGCCGACGTGCTTGACGCGCTGAATGAGGAACTGGCTCCTCTTGTGTTCCCGCCACGCGAGGATGGTTCGGACCCGCGGATCTGCCCGAGATGCGGAACCGGCCAGCTTTCGTTGAAGCTCGGCAGGTATGGCGCTTTTGTCGGCTGTTCGAACTATCCCGAATGTGGCTATACGCGCCAGTTGGGCGATCCGATGAACGGCAATGGCGAGGCAGGCGGTGCTGAGAACGGCACCAGGGTGCTCGGCACTGATCCCTATACGAATGAGGAGATCACTCTGCGCTCAGGCCGCTTCGGACCATATGTCCAGCGCGGCGAAGGCAAGGAAGCCAAGCGCGCGAGCCTGCCCAAGGACTGGACGCCCGACTCCATCGATTATGAAAAGGCGCTTGCTCTTCTTTCGCTCCCGCGTGATGTCGGCAAGCATCCAGAAACCGGCAAGATGATCTCAGCAGGAATAGGGCGTTACGGACCTTTCCTCATGCATGAGGGCAGCTATGCCAACCTGGAAAGCGTCGAGGATGTCTTTACAATCGGGCTCAACCGCGCGGTCTCCATTATTGCCGAAAAGCAGTCGAAGGCCGGCAATGGTCGCGGACGGGGAACCCCTGCCGCGCTGAAGGAGTTGGGCGAGCATCCTGATGGCGGCAAGGTGACCGTGCGCGATGGCCGTTACGGACCCTATGTGAACTACGGCAAAATCAACGCCACGCTGCCCAAGGGCAAGGATCCAGCCTCCGTCACCCTCGAAGAGGCGCTGGAATTGGTCGCCGCGAAGGCCGGCAAGAGCGGCGGAAAGAAACCAGCGCGCTCGAAAGGCGCGAAAAAGAAGGCCTGAAGCGAAATTGGCACGCAGCATTTCCGGACGCCGCTCCAACCGCGACAAAGGCGCGGCAACCGGTGATGGCACGTCGGCTTCGCAGCCAACACGTGACGATATCCTGCGCTTCATAGCGGAAAATCCAGACCGTGCCGGCAAACGGGAAATCGCCAAGGCCTTCGGTCTCAAGGCCGGTGGACGCATATGGCTCAAGAATCTGTTGCGCCAGCTCGAAGAGGAGGGATTGCTCGAAAAGCGACGCAAGAAGCTGGTGCGGCCAGGTTTCCTGCCGCATGTCGTCGTCCTTTACATCCACTCGCGTGATGCCGATGGCTCGCTGGTCGGCCGTCCGGCGGATCAGGACACCGAAGCCGCCGCCAACGCCGTGGTGACATTAAGCATGCCGAAAACGGCAAAAGGCCCGGTTCCCGGCGTTGGCGACCGCGTCCTGGCACGCGTTTTCCCCTCCGAGGAAGGCGATGGAGCTTATACGGGGCGCGTCATCCGCATTCTGGAAAAGAGGCGCGAAGCTATCCTCGGCTTGTTCCGTGTTCTTAAGGACGGCTCGTTCCGGATCGATCCCGTTGAGCGCGGCAAGCCGGAACTCGTCGTCGACGAAGCATTCCGCAACGGCGCCAAGGATGGCGATCTGGTAGAGGCGGAGCCGGTCAGCCTCGGTCGCTACGGCCTTCCACGGGCAAAAGTGCTGACGATCGTTGGATCCCTGGCGAGCGAGAAGGCGGTCTCCATGATCGCCATCCATGCCCATGAAATCCCCCATATCTTCCCGCCGGAGGTTCTTGCGGAGGCCGATTCGGTCGGGCCGGTTTCGCTTTCGGGACGTGAGGATTGGCGGACTTTGCCGCTGGTCACCATCGACCCGCCGGACGCCAAGGACCATGACGATGCTGTTCATGCCGAGCAGGATACGGAAGAGAAGAACAAGGGCGGCGTGATCGTAACCGTCGCTATTGCCGACGTAGCCGCCTATGTGCGCCCCGGTTCCGCGCTTGACCGCGAGGCGCTGAAGCGCGGCAATTCTGTCTATTTTCCCGACCGCGTCGTTCCGATGCTGCCGGAACGTATCTCGAACGATCTCTGCTCGCTGCGCGAGAACGCGGAGCGCCCTGCCCTTGCCG
The DNA here is from genome assembly GCF_007829525.1 of Mesorhizobium sp. J18. Classification (GTDB taxonomy): domain Bacteria; phylum Pseudomonadota; class Alphaproteobacteria; order Rhizobiales; family Rhizobiaceae; genus VLJP01. The sequence goes on along the minus strand of NZ_VLJP01000008.1, from coordinate 23,013 downwards.
TTCGCATGGTCTTCTCGTCAGAAGGCCGTAAGCTCCGGCACTCGTTCCATCGCGTGATGATGCGTTCCGTTGCGCGGCTTGCCTATGGGCAGGCCCAGGCCGCAATCGACGGCAAGCCGGACGAAAAGACGGAACCTCTTCTCGAAACGGTGCTAAAGCCACTCTGGAACGCTTACGCAGTCCTGGGGCGTGGGCGGTCAGCCCGCGAACCACTGGAGCTTGATCTGCCCGAACGCAAAATCCTGCTCAAGCCGGATGGCACGGTGGACCGCGTGATCGTCCCTCCCCGCCTCGATGCGCATAAGCTGATCGAGGAATTCATGATCCAGGCCAATGTCGCAGCGGCGGAGACTCTGGAGGCCAAACGGCAAAGCCTGATCTACCGCGTGCATGATCAGCCTTCGCTCGCCAAGCAGGAATCGCTCCGGGAGTTCCTCGCGACGATCGGCCTTTCCCTGGCGCGCAGCGGCCAGTTGCGACCATCCCATTTCAACGGCATCCTGGCGCAGGTCTCCGGCTCCGATCATGAGGAACTGGTGAACGAAGTTGTTCTGCGCTCCCAAAACCAGGCGGTCTATGCAAACGAGAATATCGGCCATTTCGGCCTCAATCTGCGCCGCTACGCCCATTTCACTTCGCCGATCCGCCGCTATGCTGACCTCATTGTTCACCGCGCCCTGATTGCCGCACTTGGTCTCGGCCCCGACGGGCTGACGACCAGGGAAGAAGAGCGGCTTGAAGAGATATCTGGGCTGATCTCTGCGACGGAGCGCAGAGCCATGGCTGCCGAGCGCGAGACCGTCGATCGTCTTATTGCCGAACACTTGTCGGCGCGCGTAGACGAAACCTTCGAGGCCCGCATTTCCGGCGTCACGAAGGCAGGACTTTTTGTCCAGTTGCCGGAATATGGCGCCGATGGTTTTATCCCGGTGTCATCCTTGGGGGGCGATTACTACATATATGACGAGGGTGCCCGCTCGCTTGTCGGGGAAAGGACCAATAAGGGATTCCAACTCGCGGACCGCGTCGACGTAAGGCTTGTCGAAGTCGCGCCGGTCGCGGGTGCCATGCGTTTCGAAATGTTGAGCGAACCTCGCCCCTTCCCCGGCTCGAAGCGTTCGTTTCACAAGTCGAAGGCAGGACGATCGGCGGCACGACAACGTAACTCGCGACCTTCGGGCCGCAGGAGGCGAAGATGAAACAACAGGTTTTCGGCGGCGAAGTGGCCCAGTCAAAAAGGCCGGCAAGGCGCGTTGGGGAAGCCATGTGGCGCGGCTTCAGGGGCAAATGTCCGCATTGCGGAGAAGGTCGGCTTTTCCGCTCATTCCTGAAGACGGTCGATGCCTGCGAAAAATGCGGCGAGGAAATCCATCATCACCGGGCCGACGACCTGCCGGCTTATCTGGTGATCGTCGTGGTCGGCCATATCGTCGTCAGCGCATTCATGGGTATCGAGGCAGTCACCGCCTGGCCAGGCTGGCTTCATCTGGCGATCTGGGTTCCTGTCACAATCCTCATGTCGCTCCTGCTCATACAGCCGATCAAGGGCGCCATTGTCGGCCTGCAGTGGGCGCTTTACATGCATGGTTTCGGCGGCGAGCATGACGTGATCGAATCTCATCCCGAGATCTGAAGAGGAAGCGAATCTTGCGTCCGGAAAAAGTGGACGGCCTTACGCGGCAAGAACTCGACAAGGCCGAATCGAAGGATTTCGCCCTCGGCGGCAAACCGATGCGGCCGCGGGACGCAGCGACATTGATTCTGCTGGACCGTCGCGGCAGTGACTTCCTGGTTCTGCTTGGTCGTCGTCATCACGGCCACGCCTTCATGCCGGGCAAATTCGTCTTTCCGGGTGGCCGCACGGATCCGACGGACAGCCGTATCCCCGTCGTCAGCCAACTGCACCCGGCCGAAGAGCAGAAACTCGTTGGGACAGTGGCCCGCGGCACACTGGCACGGGCGCGGGCGATCGCACTTTCTGCGGTGCGGGAAACCTATGAGGAAGCCGGCCTGCTTCTTGGCCGCAGAATGGCCTTCTCGACCGCCAACCCGCAATGGCAGGGGTTCGTCGAGAACGGTGTCCATCCCTCACTTGATATGCTGCGTTTCGTGGCCCGCGCCATCACACCGCCCGGCCGCGTGCGCCGCTTTGACACACGCTTCCTCGCTGCCTGGCGGAAAGACGTCGCAGTGGAACTGGAAGGGGGCGGACCTACCAACGAGCTTGAGGAGCTTATGTGGCTGCCGATCGGCGAGGCGAAGGAAGCCGAGATACCTCTCATTACAAAGACCGTGCTCGATGAACTCGAGAAGCGGCTGGCCGCTGATCCCGAACTGACTCCCGGCGGGCCGGTGCCCTTTTTCCGCATGCAGAACGGCCGATTCCGGCGCGAAACAATCTAGGATCAGTAATGACGGCTACTCTTCGCGTCGATGGAATCGGCCCGGAGAGCGGCACACGATGGCTGGCGATTTCCGCAGCCATCGCCTCGATCAGCGTTGTCGGCATTGCGATCGGGCTCGGCGTTCCGCTTCTCAGCGTGATCCTGGAGGGGCGTGGCCATTCAGCCAGCATGATCGGTCTCAACACGGCGGTGGCGGGCATAGCCTCTATTGCCGCGGCCCCGCTCGCCACGCCGCTTGCCGCCCGCTTCGGAGTCGTGCCAACGATGCTGACCATGATTCTCGTCGGCGGTTTTTCTTTCGTCGGATTCTATTTTGCGGATAGCTTCTGGCTCTGGTTTCCACTGCGTGCTGTGCTGCACTGCGCACTCACTCTTCTGTTCATCCTGTCCGAATTCTGGATCAGCACCTCAGCTCCTGCCCACAGGCGTGGACTGGTGCTTGGCATCTACGCGACTGTACTGTCGCTTGGTTTCGCTTTTGGTCCATGGCTATTCGCTCAGATAGGCAGCGAAGGTTTCCAGCCGTTCGGGATTGCATTCACCCTCGTCATTCTGGCTGCCATTCCCGTGCTTCTAGCCTGGCGCGAAAGCCCTAACATGCATAAGGAAAAATCAGCAAACAGCTTTTTCCGCTATGTTTTTCTCGTTCCGACTGCAACGGCAGCAGTGCTCGTTTTCGGTGCCGTTGAAACCGGTGGATTTGCTCTCTTTCCCGTATACGGTGCTCGTATCGGCTATTCGGAAGCTGAAGCCGCCTTGCTCCTTTCCATCATAGGGCTTGGCAATGTCGTCCTTCAGATTCCCCTCGGAATGCTGAGCGATCGAATGGGCGATCGGCGGCACATGCTCATCGCCTGCGCGGCGATTGGACTTGCAGGTATGCTCTTGCTGCCAATGCTTGCAAGCAGTTGGACGGCAAGCGCGGCAGTGCTCTTCATCTGGGGTGGCGTTGTTGCCGGCCTCTATACGATCGGGCTTGCGCATCTCGGTTCCCGGCTTTCCGGCCGGGATCTTGCTTCTGCGAATGCGGCATTCGTCTTTTGCTACGGCATCGGCATGCTGGTCGGTCCGCAAATAATCGGCATTGGCATGGATGCGCTGGGGCCAAGCGGCTTTGCCTGGTCATTGGCGGTCTTCTTCGGCCTTTACCTGGTGCTGGTTGGCAGCCGCATGCGGACACGGACTTGACTTTGCGGAGGTTCTCTTTATGTGTCGCGCAAGCTTTCCGCCGCCGGCGTCCGCAGATGTCCCGTGGCGGCATTTTTCACCAGATTAACGGACGACCGCCATGGCCAAGGCCACGACCATCAAGATCAAGCTTCTTTCTACGGCCGACACGGGCTTCTTCTACGTAACCAAGAAGAACAGCCGCACGATGACCGAGAAGATGACAAAGCGCAAATACGACCCGATCGCCAAGAAGCACGTTGACTTCAAGGAAGCCAAGATCAAGTAGCTTCCGCCTGCCGTGCTTTCGCGAGGACGCCGCCTCTGGCGGCGTTTTTGTTTGGCATGCGAAGGGTTTCCCGCTCATGTGAGCAGGAAACCCTTTTGAATGACTGGAGATATTGGGGGCCGGTCGGCTAACTGGCAGCGGTACGAGGAGGCCACTATAGCCAGCGCCGGCCGGCCAACCCCACGGACCCAGGAGATGCGGCGGACCTGAGCATCATGGGGCATTCAGGTGACAGGGCTCACCTAGCCTCGTCATTGGCGAGACACTTGCGCAACAGCGCGAGAAAATCAACACTTTCTTAACCAAGGCCAATCTCGGCCTGTAAATACGGTAAACACGCAGGCTATACTTACGCCTACACCTGCTTTGTACATCCACTTTCGAAGGAGCCGCTCGCCTGGAAGATGTACCTGTGTCCGAACTACATGGTTTGGAGGGTTAAGACAGGGTCAGATCGGCCGATTTCAAGCGCTATGCATCACCAAGATAGGATTTTATTGTCTCGATGAATTTCGGGACCGAGATCGGCTTTGAGATATAAGCTTCACACCCACCCTGCCGAATGCGCTCCTCGTCCCCCTTCATGGCAAAGGCGGTGACGGCGATCACCGGGATCGAATGGAGATCATCGTCTTCTTTCAGCCATTTGGTGACCTCAAGCCCCGAGACCTCAGGAAGTTGGATGTCCATCAGGATCAGGTCGGGCCGATGCTCGCGGGCGAGTTCAAGTGCCTGCAGCCCGTTGCGTGTACGCACGGTTTCATAGCCGCTGGCCTCTATCAGGTCGCGAAAGAGCTTCATGTTGAGCTCATTGTCCTCGACGATCATCACCTTCTTTGGCATGGAGTTTTCGTCCCGCTGAATCGCAGAGTCAAACTAGCCCGCGCGGCTTTACGGGATCAAGACACCCTTTCCGACGGTCATGCTTGCCCGAACGACAGGAGGGCGCTATCCCGCCTGTCGAAACTGATCAGACCTGAGCGACAGCATGAACACACAGCAAGCAGAGGCCGTAGCGATCTCCGTTCTCGGTTTCATAGCCGGAGATGGAGAACTGTTGCAGAGGTTCCTCGCAATAACCGGCATCGAGGCCAGCCAGATACGCCACGCCGCGAGCGAGCCCGGTTTTCTTGCCGGTGTTCTGAACTTTGTCCTTGCCCACGAACCGACCTTGCTGCGTTTCGCAGAGGAAAGCGGCACCGATCCATCCCTGGTCGGACAGGCATTGCGCGCGCTACCGCAGGGCGACGATAGCTACGAGTCCTCGACATGAGCGACGATCCGGAAACGTTGCGCCAGATCGAGGAACTGGCGCATGACGATCGCCCCCTCCTCGTGCTGGACGTCGATGATGTCGTGCTCGATTTTATCGGTCCGTTTCCGCGCTTCCTGGAAGCGCAAGGTTATGAACTTCGGTTCAATTCACCTCGCCTGCATGGCAATGTCTTCGATCTTTCGTCTGGTGCAGCGGCCGAAGCTGAAACGGTCTCCGCCCTTATAGACGACTTCTTTCATGGTCAGGCGGATTGGCAGACCATGACCGAAGGCGCCGCCGACGCGATGGCGGAGATCGCACAGCAAGCCGAAATCGTTCTTCTGACAGCAATGCCGCACCGCCATCGCGAAACCCGGCGTGCATATCTGAATGCTCTCGGCCTGCCCTATCCGCTTCTGACGACCGAAATGCCCAAAGGGCCCGCGATCCGCAAGCTGCGCGGCGATACTGGTCGGCCGGTTGCCTTTGTCGATGATCAACCGCGAAATCTGATCTCGGCAGGGGAATCCGTTCCCGACGCGCATCTCTTCCTTCTCGTGAAGGATAGCCGGCTTCGAGCCTTGATGGCGCCACCCCCGGAAGAGCTCATATTCGTGAAAAACTGGCACGAAGCCCTTCCCCTCATCAAGCACGCGCTGGGTCTCGCGGGCACCTAACATGCCGGATAGGCAGAAAGAAATGGCGAAGGCTGCCTACAGCATATAGCGCATCATAGGCCGACCGGCCTTTCGCTCAGCGATACGTTCGAGCCAGCTTTCTTGAATCTGCATCCAACATCCCCATCGAAGGCAAGGGAGACCCGGCGGAGGACCCGCCATTACCCGCTCACGCATATGATCCTTGTTGCGCTGCCTGTTATTCTCCCGCCGCACGGCGGGCGGCAACCGGAAATGCGTGTACCAGCAGCCGTAACAGGCGCCCTGTTTGCCGAACAGATCCTCAAATGCCGGCCAGCGAGCTGGAGTTAGCGGCGTGATCGACATGCTCATTGGTTATTCTCCGCAAGTCAACTTCCCTCCGCCGGATCGCCTTGTGGCGCTCCTCGGGTTGGAATAGAATTTATGATGTTCTTGTTACGTTCTCATTCATGGCCACATCTGTCAACGATCCTCTTGCCGGCTTCTGCCGCGATTGCCTGGCGCCCTCCCGCCCGGCTGCAAGGCGTTGCGATTCCTGCGGCAGCCCCCGCCTGCTGCGCCATGCGGAGCTGTGGTCTCTCAGCCTTGCCCACATCGATTGCGACGCCTTCTATGCTGCCATCGAGAAGCGGGACAACCCGTCGCTGAGGAACAAGCCGGTGATTGTCGGTGGCGGCAAGCGGGGCGTGGTATCAACTGCCTGCTACATCGCGCGCATCAACGGCGTGCGCTCGGCCATGCCCATGTTCAAGGCGCTCGAAGCGTGCCCCGAAGCCGTCGTCATCAAGCCCAATATGGAAAAATACGCCAAGGTCGGCCGGGAAGTGCGCGAGATGATGCAGGCCCTGACCCCGATGGTGGAGCCCATCTCCATCGACGAAGCCTTTCTCGACCTGGCCGGAACAGAAAGGCTGCACGGCGCCCCGCCAGCCTATATTCTCGGTCACTTCGCCGCGCAGGTGGAGCGGGAGATCGGTATTACCGTTTCTGTAGGACTTTCCTACTGCAAGTTCCTTGCAAAGGTCGCATCCGATCTGGACAAGCCGCGCGGCTTCTCCGTCATAGGCAGGGCCGAGGCCATGTCTTTTCTCGAAAACAAGCCGGTAACGCTCATCTGGGGCGTCGGCAAGGCATCTGCCGCGACCCTCGAGCGGGATGGCGTTCGCACCATCGGCCAGCTACAGAAGATGGAGAGAAGCGACCTTCTGCGCCGCTACGGCACGATGGGCGATCGGCTCTACTATCTCTCGCGCGGCGAGGATGCACGAAAAGTCCATGCCGACCACGACGCCAAAAGCGTTTCGGCCGAGACCACATTTGAGACCGATCTAGCGTCGACGGCCGATCTGGTGCCGATCCTGCGGGCCTTGTCGGAAAAGGTTTCCAGACGTTTGAAGGCTTCCGGTCTGGCAGGCCGCACCGTGGTGCTGAAACTCAAGACACGCGATTTCAAAATCCGCACCCGTAACCGGCAGCTTGCCGATCCTACCCGGCTTGCCGATCGGATTTTCCAGACCGGCCTCCAGCTTCTGGAGAAGGAGACAGACGGTACGAAATACCGGCTGCTCGGCATCGGTGTCAGCGACCTGACTGACGCGGAACGCGCCGACCCGCCGGATCTGGTCGATGTGCGAGCGCGCAAGCGCGCCATGGCCGAGGACGCCATCGATGTGCTGCGGGACAAGTTCGGCAAGCAGGCAGTGGAGACTGGATACACCTTCGGCAAGGGGCGGAATGGACGGGCCCCTAGGCCGGACAGCAGCTAGGGCGAGATGAACTCAGATGCTCAACCCAAACTGCTAAAGCATGTTTTGTGCGTCCGAACTGATGCTCAAACGCCGCTGGTTCAGACCAGTTCGACCTCCACGACGCCCGGCACCGCACGCATTGCCGAAGCCAGAGAAGGCGAAATGCGGTAGCGGTTCGGCAACTCGATCTCGACCTCGCCGGCCCCACCTTCTTTGATGACGATGAAGCTCACCTGCCCGTCACCCTGTGCCGGCAGGGTTGCCGATATTGCCGGCAAAGGCGTGCTGTCGCGGAGATAGACCCGCAGGGCCTTCTGCATGCGGCTTGCCTCCTCCTCCAGCGACTGCACGCTCTGGATGCGCAAATTGACGCCCTCCGGCCTGTCCTCGGCCGAAACGGTGATGACGATCGACCGGCCCGGCTCAAGAAGATCGCGATATTGTGCGAGGCTCTCGGAGAACAGCACGGCCTCATATTGTCCAGTGGTATCCGAAAGTTGCACTATGCCCATCTTGTTGCCGGTGCGCGTCTTGCGCTCCTGTTTCATGGTCACCGTGCCGGCAAGCCTGCCTGCAGTCGCCCCGCGCTTCACCGCAGCCTGGAATTCGACCCAGTTTTGCACGCGCATCTTCTCGAGCGTCGAGGCATATTCATCGAGCGGATGGGCCGACAAATAGCAACCGACAGCCTGGAACTCACGGTGCAGCTTTTCCGCCGGCAGCCAAGGATCGGCGGCAGGCAGATGGAGCTTTTGCGGCTCGGCCGCTCCCGCCATGCCGAAGATGTCGCCCTGCCCGATCGCGGCATCCTCGGTAGCGCGGGCAGCCAGCCCCATCAGCCTGTCGACACCAGCGAACAGGGTCGCGCGATCATGGCCGAAGCAATCGAGCGCTCCGGCCGAGATGAGGCTTTCCAGTACCCGCTTGCCGACAATCTTCGGATCGATGCGCTGACAGAAATCTTCGAGGCTTTCGAAAGGCTTTTCAGCACGGCGCGCGACTATGTGCTCCACTGCTGCATCACCGACGCCCTTGATGGCGGCCAGCGAATAGTAGATGCGGTTCTCTCCGACCTCAAAGTCGCGGTAGCTCGTCATCACCGAAGGCAACACCACTTCGATGCCGAGGCGCATGGCATCGCGACGGAAGTCGTTCAGCTTGTCGCTGTTCGACATATCATAGGTCATCGAAGCAGCAAGGAACTCGACCGGATAGTGCGCCTTCAGATAGGCTGTCTGGTAAGAGACAATCGCATAAGCCGCCGCGTGGCTCTTGTTGAAGCCGTAGTCGGCGAATTTCGCCAGAAGGTCGAAGATGAAGTCGGCCTGCTTGCGGTCAACGCCACGCTCCACTGCGCCCTCAACGAAGCGCACGCGTTGTTTGTCCATCTCCGCGCGGATCTTCTTGCCCATGGCGCGACGCAGGAGATCCGCTTCCCCCAGCGAGTAGCCGGCGAGTTCCTGCGCGATTTGCATCACCTGTTCCTGGTAAACGATGACGCCCTGCGTCTCCTTCACCAGATGGTCGATTTTTGGATGGATCGACGCCGTTTCCTCATCGCCATGCTTGCGGGCATTATAGGTGGGGATGTTCTCCATCGGTCCCGGCCGGTACAGGGCAACCAGGGCGATGATATCCTCGATGCAGTCCGGGCGCATGCCGATCAGCGCCTTGCGCATGCCCGCGCTTTCCACCTGGAAGATGCCGACCGTCTCGCCGCGCGACAGCATGGCATAGGTCTTCTCGTCGTCGAGCGGTATGCTCGACAAGTCGATATCAATGCCGCGCCGGGCAATGAGCTTTACCGCGGTCTGGAGCACCGTGAGAGTCTTGAGGCCCAGGAAGTCGAACTTCACTAGCCCCGCCTGCTCCACCCATTTCATGTTGAACTGAGTCACCGGCATGTCGGATCGCGGATCGCGATACATAGGCACCAGTTCCGACAGCGGCCGATCGCCGATCACGATGCCAGCGGCATGGGTCGATGCATGGCGGTAGAGCCCTTCCAGCTTCTGCGCCATTTCAAGGAGCGTGCCAACGATCGGCTCCTTCTCGACCTCCTCGGCAAAACGCGGCTCCCCTTCAATCGCCTTGGCGAGCGTCACCGGATTGGCGGGATTCTGCGGCACCATCTTGCAGAGCCTATCCACCTGGCTGTAGGGCATCTGCAGTACGCGACCGACATCCCGCAGCACCGCGCGCGCCTGCAAGGTACCGAAAGTAATGATCTGCGCCACCTGATCGCGGCCGTATTTCTCCTGGACGTAACGAATGACCTCGTCCCGCCTGTCCTGGCAGAAATCAATGTCGAAGTCCGGCATCGACACGCGGTCCGGGTTGAGGAAGCGTTCGAACAGCAGCGAGAAGCGCAGTGGGTCAATGTCAGTAATTGTCAGCGCGTAGGCAACAAGCGAGCCCGCGCCGGAGCCGCGTCCCGGACCGACGGGAATCCCTTGCGCCTTCGCCCATTTGATGAAGTCGGCAACGATCAGGAAGTAGCCGGGAAACTTCATGCTCTCGATAATGCCGAGCTCATATTCCAGTCGCTCGGCATATTGCTCCGCAGTGTACCCGGCGCTCGGTCCGTGCTTCGCCAGCCGCATCTGCAGACCTTCCCGGGCCTGACGCCGTAACTCGTCTGCCTCGGCTTTCTCGGCAGCTTCCGGATCGGTGCTGACGCCCGTCGTGAAGCGCGGCAGGATGGGCTTGCGCGTACCGACATAATAGGAGCAGCGCATGGCGATCTCGACGGTATTGTCGATCGCCTCGGGAAGATCGGCAAAGAGCGCCGACATTTCCGCCTGGCTTTTCAGGTAATTGTCCGGCGTCAGGCGGCGGCGGTCGTCAACGGCGATGACGGAGCCTTCTGCAATGGCGATCAGCGCGTCATGTGCGTCATAGTCCTCGCGCACGGGGAAGAAGGCTTCGTTCGTCGCCACCAATGGCAGATCATGGGTATAGGCAAGCTCGATCGTGGCTGCCTCGACCATGCGATCGTAGCCCGTGAGCCGCTCCAGTTCGACATAAAGCCGGTCGCCATAAATCTCCTTGAGTCCCAGCAACCGCTGCTCGGCGACATCCTGCCGATCCTGCCGGAGAGCTGAACCAATCGGGCCGCGCGGACCGCCGGTCAAGCAGATAAGCCCTTCTGCAAGGTCCCGTAGCCAGGTTGCCTGCACATGTGGCGGCTCGCCTACGGGTGTCTCGAGATAGGCGCGGCTGACCAGCTTGACGAGATTGGCATAGCCGGTTTCCGTCCCGGCGATGAGGACGACTGGAAAAAGCTCCGGTCCGGAGCGCCGCTGATGCCCATGGCGGGTGCCGCCACCGCTGTCGAAAGCCACGCTCAACTGACAGCCGATGATCGGCTGTACACCTTCCTTGGAGGCTTTCTGACTGAACTCGAGGGCGCCGAAAAGATTGTTGGTGTCCGAGATGGCAATCGCCGGCGCATTGTCGGCGATTGCATGCCCAATGATCTTGCCGAGCGGCAGAGCGCCTTCAAGCAGCGAATAGGCCGAATGAACACGCAAATGGATGAACGGCCTTGCAGATGTGGTTGTATCTGTTTCCGTAGCCGCCAAGATTTCACGTTTCAAAGGATCGCGGGGTGGCCGCTCGCCTGTCATTCTATCCGTACCGCCTGAGGAATCGTCATCGATGGATGACATTGTCCCGGACGCTCGCGCTCATGTCCAGAAACACCCGTCATTGATACCCAGGAAACCTGCCGTCAGGCAATCGGCGTGATGCCACGAGGCCCGGCAGTTCCTGCGGCCTTTCCACAATCAAACCAGCGCCCGCGCTTTCAAGCTCCTGACGATCACCGTATCCCCACAACACACCGATCGAGCGGGTTTTATTGGCATTCGCGCCAAGGACGTCATGCGACCGGTCGCCGATCATCGTGCATCGTTCCGGGTCCAGACTTTCACTTTCGAGAAGATGCGCAATCAGCTCGGTCTTGTCAGCATGCCTGCCATCGAGGCCTGAACCATACAGCGCCTTGAAGTATTTTCTGAGCCCGAAATGCTCGATGATCTCGTTGGCATAGGTGGAAAGCTTCGAGGTCGCGACGAACATCTGATGGCCCCCATCGGCCAGGCGCGAAAGCGTCTCCGGGATACCCTCTATAAGGCTGTTTTCAAACTTTCCGATATCAGAATAGCGTTCGCGGTAAAGCCGCACCGCTTCCTCTACAAGCGCCTGATCGTCGGTCCCGAGAAGCTTTGGAAAGGAGGCGTGCAACGGCGGGCCGATGCACCAGCGCAGATCATCTGCCGCAGGAGCCGCACGGCCGAGCGCTTCCATGGCGTACTGAATGGACCTTGTGATTCCAATGAACGGATCCGTCAGGGTTCCGTCGAGATCAAAGAGGATCGCCGCACGCGCCGGAAGTTCTTCCAAATCAGGCAAACTCCATGATGACCGCGTCCACGGCCAGGCTGTCGCCCGGCTTGGCGTTGATCTTGGCTACCGTCAGATCGCGTTCTGCACGAAGGACGTTCTCCATCTTCATCGCCTCCACCACGGCCAGTGTCTCCCCGGTCTTGACTTCCTGGCCCTCCGTTACCGCCACGGAAACGACCAGTCCCGGCATGGGGCACAGCAGCATCTTGGAGGTATCGGGCGGCAGTTTGACAGGCATCAGCCTGTCCAGTTCCGCTGTTTTCGGCAACATGACGCGCGTCTTCACCGAAATCCCCTGCCACGCGATCCTCGTGCCGTTTAGCACCGGACGCAGTTGCGCCGCCACCTTTCTGCCGTTCACCGTCCCGTTCCAGACAGGTTCGCCAGGCCGCCAATCAGAGGCGACGGTCATCGGCTTGYCGCCATCGGCAGCGATGTCGATTTCCAGCGGAATGGAAACCATCCCCTCGACAACCGACATGTCCACATAGTCGTGGTTCACTTTCACGACCCAGTCCCGCTTCAGCTCGCCTGAATGAGGCGCGAGCCGGCCCGGCAGGCGATCCAGCCTGTCCCGCCGCAGAAGTTCTACGGCAAGCGCGATGCCTGCCACCACCTTGCGCTCCTCCTCCGACGGTTTTTGGGGTTCGAAACCGTCTGGATATTCTTCCGCGATAAAGCCCGTCGAAAGCCTGCCTTCGCGCCAGCGCGGATGACGCATGAGTGCTGCAAGGAAGGGAATATTGTGTTCAATGCCGTCAACGACGAACTGGTCCAGGGCGTTCGACATGGCATCGATCGCGCTCATCCGATCCGGGGCCCAGGTGCAGAGCTTGGCGATCATCGGATCGTAGAACATCGATATCTCCGAGCCTTCGGTCACACCCGTATCGTTGCGCACGATGATATCGCCGTGATGGCCTTCTTCGGGCGGGCGATAGCGCGTCAGCCTGCCGATGGAAGGCAGGAAATTGCGGAACGGATCCTCCGCATAGAGCCTGCTTTCCACCGCCCAACCGTTCAGCTTCACGTCCTCTTGGCCGATCGTCAGCTTCTCGCCTGCCGCTATGCGGATCATCTCTTCGACCAGATCGATGCCGGTAACAAGCTCCGTCACCGGATGCTCGACCTGCAAACGTGTATTCATTTCAAGGAAATAGAAGTTCTTGTTCCTGTCGACTATGAATTCCACCGTGCCGGCGCTCTGGTAGTCTACTGCCTTGGCCAGTGCCACAGCCTGCTCGCCCATGGCCTTGCGGGTCTTCTCATCGAGGAAGGGCGATGGCGCCTCCTCGACGACCTTCTGGTTACGGCGCTGGATCGAACATTCGCGCTCGCCGAGATAGATGCAGTTGCCGTGGGCGTCTGCCAGCACCTGGATCTCGATGTGGCGCGGTTCTACGATGAATTTCTCGATGAAGACCCGGTCGTCGCCGAAAGAGCTTTTCGCTTCCGAGCGGGCGCGGTCGAAACCGTCTCGCACTTCGTCCGCATTCCAGGCGATACGCATGCCCTTGCCGCCACCGCCTGCCGAAGCCTTGATCATCACCGGATAGCCGATCTCGTCCGCAATCTTTTGCGCATGTTCGGCGCTCTCGATCACGCCCAGAAAGCCCGGAACGGTATTCACCTTTGCGGCATTGGCGAATTTCTTCGATTCGATCTTGTCGCCCATGGCGGTGATCGCCTTGGGCTTGGGACCGATGAAGACGATTCCTAGCTGCTCCAGAGCCTCGCAGAATGAGGCCCGCTCGGAAAGGAAACCGTAGCCGGGATGGACCGCCTCCGCGCCTGTCGCCTTGCAGGCTTCTATAATCTTTTCAGCGATGAGATAGCTTTGGGCGGCCGGCGCGGGCCCGATATGCACGGCCTCGTCTGCCATCTCGACATGGATTGCGTCGCGGTCGGCGTCGGAATAGACCGCTACCGTGGCGATGCCCATCTTCTTGGCCGATTTGATCACGCGGCAGGCGATCTCGCCGCGATTGGCAATCAGGATTTTCTTGAACATGTTCAGGCGGATCCTCCGGAAGACGGTTTCTTTTATGGACTTCCCGCGACGGGCTCAAGTGGAGCAAGGACTTGCAAACCGGGTCTACGCCTGCTGAAAGTGGTCCCAACCGTGAACGGGCAGAGCAAATGGATGAAACCGACGACCTGCCCTGCGGCAATTCCCCTCGGCAAGACCGGTTGAATAGCTGCGAGAATCCTGAAACTTCATTTCCGGGCACATAAACTTAGGAGAACGCCAATGAAAACCCGTGCCGCCGTAGCCGTCGCCGCCGGAAAACCGCTCGAGATCATGGAGGTTGACCTGGACGGTCCACGCGAAGGCGAGGTTCTCGTTGAAGTCAAGGCAACCGGTATCTGCCACACTGACGAGTTCACGCTGTCCGGTGCCGATCCGGAAGGCATTTTCCCATCCATCCTTGGTCATGAGGGAGCGGGCGTGGTGGTTGATGTCGGGCCGGGCGTTACCAGCGTGAAGAAGGGTGATCATGTCATCCCGCTTTACACGCCCGAATGCCGGCAATGCCCCTCCTGCCTGTCCCGCAAGACCAATCTGTGCACCGCCATCCGCGCCACGCAGGGCCAAGGCCTCATGCCGGACGCCACATCACGCTTCTCCGTCAATGGCGAAAAGCTCTTCCACTATATGGGCTGCTCGACCTTCTCTAATTTCACCGTGCTGCCCGAGATCGCTGTGGCCAAGGTCAACCCGGACGCGCCCTTCGACAAGATCTGCTACATTGGCTGTGGTGTTACCACGGGTGTTGGCGCCGTCATCAACACGGCAAAAGTGGAGCCGGGCGCAACGGCAATCGTCTTCGGCCTCGGGGGCATCGGGCTCAACGTCATCCAGGGCCTCAGACTCGTCGGCGCAGATATGATCATCGGCGTCGATCTGAACAACGATAAAAAGGCCTGGGGCGAGAAGTTCGGCATGACGCACTTCGTCAACCCGAGCGAGATCGAAGGCGATCTGGTACCCTATCTCGTCGATCTGACGAAGCGGGGTGCGGATACGATCGGCGGCGCCGACTATACTTTCGATTGCACAGGCAACGTGAAGGTCATGCGCCAAGCCCTTGAATCAGCACATCGCGGTTGGGGAGAGTCGATCATTATCGGTGTCGCCGGGGCCGGCCAGGAGATTTCCACGCGGCCGTTCCAGCTCGTCACCGGGCGCGTCTGGAAGGGCACGGCCTTTGGCGGCGCACGCGGCCGCACCGACGTGCCCAAGATTGTTGACTGGTACATGGAGGGCAAGATCGAGATCGACCCAATGATCACCCACACCCTCAGTCTTGACGAGATCAACAAGGGCTTCGACCTTATGCACGAAGGCAAGTCGATCCGAAGCGTAGTGGTGTACTGAGATGCTTTTCCCTCCCACCATCGCCGGCAGCCTGCCGAAGCCGGCATGGCTGGCAGAGACGGAACGGCTATGGCCGAAATGGCTGCATGAAGGTGCGGCCCTCGAAGCAGCGAAACGCGATGCCGCACTCATCTGGCTCAAGGAGCAGGAGGATGCCGGCATCGAGATCGTGTGCGACGGCGAACAATTCAGGCGTCATTTCGTCCATGGCTTCCTCGAGCGGCTATCCGGCATCGACTGGGAACTGATGACTCCGATGGGCATCCGCAACAACCGCTATGTCGCTGATGTGCCGACGGTGACCGGCCCGATCCGCCGCGATCAGCCGGTACACGCTCAGGAAGCCGCTTTCTGCCGGGCGCATACCAGGAAGAAGCTGAAATTCACCCTGCCGGGGCCGATGACGATCTGCGACACGCTGGCCGACGCCCACTACGGAAAGCGCGCGGATATGGCGATGGCCTTTGCCGAAGTGCTCAATCAGGAAGCGCTGGAACTGGAAGCGGAAGGGGTCAACGTGATTCAGTTCGATGAGCCTGCTTTCAACGTCTTCATGGACGAAGTCAACGAATGGGGGATCGCGGCGCTGGAACGCGCGGCACGCGGCCTGAAATGCACCACTGCGGTCCATATCTGCTACGGCTATGGCATCGAGGCGAACATTCAGTGGAAGGCGACGCTCGGCGAGGAATGGCGTCAGTATGAACGGATATTTCCCGCCCTCAATGCCTCTGGCATCCAGCAGGTGTCACTCGAATGCGCCAATTCACGCGTGCCGATGTCGCTGATCGGACTCCTGTCGGACAAGGTCGTGCTTGTGGGCGCGATCGACGTCGCCTCGACGAAGGTAGAGGAGCCGGAAGCCGTCGCCGCCGTGATCGGCGAGGCTCTGAAACATGCCGAGGCCGAGCGCATCCAGCCCTGTACCAATTGCGGCATGGCTCCCTTGCCGCGCGAAGTCGCAGCAGGCAAGCTGCGGGCGCTGGGCGCAGGCGCGGAACTGGCGAGGCGGCAGCTTGGTTGACAAGGCCGGCATTCCTGCTGGGCCGGTTATCTATGTCGATGCCGATGCCTGCCCGGTAAAGGAGGAGGTCGTCAAGGTCGCTGCACGGCATGGGCTTGCAGTGATCTTTGTGTCTAACGGAGGTTTACGGCCTTCCCGCGATCCGATGGTCCGCAATGTCGTCGTCTCGAAGGGCGCGGATGCGGCTGACGACTGGATCGCCGATCACGCGGCGCCGAACGATATCGTCGTGACAGCGGATATCCCGCTCGCTGCTCGGACTGTCGCCCTTGGATGCCATGTCATAGGCCCGAACGGACGGCCGTTTACACAGGAGACCATCGGCATGGCGGTCGCCATGCGCGACCTGAAACAACATCTGCGCGAAACAGGTGAAAGCAAAGGTTACAATGCAAGTTTCACCGCCCGCGACCGTTCGGCCTTCCTGAGTTCCCTCGATCAGGCGGCAAGACGAGCCATGCGGGGTTCAGCCAATCAGGACAAATCGGAGTTGGAATGAAAACCATATCGATCGCTAAATCTCATGGCGGCTTCCAGGGTGTCTATTCCCACGCCTCCGACACCTGCAAATGCGAGATGACCTTCGCCGTCTTTGTCCCCCCGCAGGCGAAAGAGGGCCCCTGCCCGGTGCTTTGGTATCTTTCAGGTCTCACATGTACACATGCTAATGTCATGGAAAAAGGTGAGTATCGGCGCCTTGCAGCAGAGCTCGGCCTGATTGTGATCTGCCCCGACACCAGCCCGCGTGGGGCCGATATTCCGGACGAGAAGGACAATTGGCAGTTCGGTTCCGGTGCCGGCTTCTATCTCGATGCGACGCAGGAGCCCTACTCCGCCAATTATCGCATGTATTCATATGTGACCGAAGAGTTGCCCGCCCTGGTAGCAGACGAATTTCCAGCCGATATGGAAAAGCAGGCTATCTTCGGCCATTCCATGGGCGGGCACGGCGCACTGACAATTGCACTGAAGCATCCGGACCGCTTCCGCAGTTGCTCCGCCTTTGCCCCGATCGTCCAGCCCATGACGGCGGATTGGTCGAAAGGTGCTTTCGAAAAATATCTCGGGCCCGATCAGGATGCATGGCGCGCTTACGACGCCTGCGCACTGGTGGAGGATGGCCACCGCTTTTCCGAGTTCCTGATCGACCAGGGGACGGCTGACGGATTCCTCGACAACGGTCTTCGCCCCTGGCTGTTCGAAGAAGCATGCGGCAAGGCTGGCATCCCGCTGACGCTGAACATGCGCGAGGGCTACGACCATTCCTATTTCTTCATCTCCAGTTTCATGGAAGATCACCTGCGCTGGCATGCTGATCGCTTGACCGCCTGAGGCGCGGGAACAGGCAGAATTTCGACAATTTGTCGGAAAACTTGCGATTTTCGGGCCGGTCCTGCATGCTTTAGGGCCTCGAAGCCCCGTCCCGCGGGGAAATCCAAATTCACGCAGGAGGTTTGAACGGGTGTCTGACACCACGAATATCTATTCCGAAACACCTGATCTCGACACAATGGGGGGCCGGTTGTCACGCGCCCGCGACGCTGCTTCCCTCACGGTCGCACAACTCGCACGGCGCCTCGGCGTCAAATCCTCCACCATTCAGGCATGGGAAAGCGACCGCTCACAGCCGCGCGCCAACCGTCTGGCGATGCTCGCCGGCGTCCTGAATGTCAGCCCTTCATGGATCCTTTACGGCGTTGGCACGTCACCGTCGGAGGACGTTCACGCCGACCTTGCCCGCTCTGTTCATCTCAATTTCGAGCGGCTGCGCCGGCTGCAGGAAGAGAGCAATCAACTGATTGGTCAGATCGAGGAGGACCTCAAGCGTTATTCTGCCAGAATGTAGAAGTCGCCTTCCTGCGTGACATTGGCCATGTGATCGGCTAGCTTCCGATTCGTCGAGGGTCGTTGACCCTGCCTGTCTGTGGGAGAGAGCAGCGAAGAGCTGCCGCCGAAGGGGAAATCGCCCGAAATCTCTCAGGCAAAAGAACCGTAGACGGGCCAAGACACTCTGGAAAGTCGGGGCAGATGCCCCGCGCCGAAGGTGTAAGCGTTGCCGACAGGGTTCCGGCCGCGCGAGTCTCTCAGGCTTCCGACAGAGGGGCACGAATCGAGCCGCTTTTGCGGCTTGCGTGCAACTTTGGAGGAAGTATGAGCGGAGCCGAAGCGTCCAGACATCTGCCCCTTGAGGACATGCATGAGGCTGCAGGCGCTCGTTTCGGCGCATTCGCCGGCTGGCACATGCCTATCACCTATCCTGCCGGTGTCATGAAGGAACATCTTCATGTGCGCGAAAAGGCGGGGCTTTTTGATATTTCGCATATGCAACTCATCGCGGTTGAGGGACCGGAATCTGCCGCCATGCTGTCGCGCGCCTCTCCGATCGATGCCGAAGGTCTGCCTGCCGGTCAATCCAAGTACACGTTCCTGCTGAACGAGCGCGCCGGCATCATCGACGACCTGATCATCACCAGGCTTGGCGGCGACCGTTTCATGGTTGTCGCCAATGCTGGTAATGCAGCGCGCGACAAGACCGAGTTCGAAAGCGTCGCCGCGGATTTCAATTGCTCGGTCACAGCGCTAGAGCGGGTTTTCCTCGCGCTCCAGGGGCCCGCGGCAGAATCAGCCCTCAAGGATGCTGGCCTGGATTTCGGCAGACTTGTCTTCATGACAGGAATGGAACCTCAACCCGGCTGGTTCATCAGCCGCTCCGGCTACACTGGCGAGGACGGCTTCGAGATTGCCTTGCCATCGGAGGAAGCGCGACCGCTTGCGGAAAAGCTCCTTGCCGACGAGCGGGTCATGTGGATCGGTCTTGCCGCACGCGACAGCCTGCGGCTGGAGGCTGGCCTGTGCCTGCATGGCAACGACATCGACGAGAGCACCGACCCGGCAAGCGCCGCGCTCCTCTGGGCCATTCCCAAGCATGTCCGTGAAGCTGCAAAGTTTCGTGGAGCGGAGGTATTCAGTTCAATCCTGCAAAAAGGCGCCGATGAAAAGCGCGTTGGCCTGAAACCTGAAGGACGACAGCCGGTGCGCGCTGGCGCGCCTATCGTTGACGCCGACGGAAAACCCGCGGGCCGGGTCACGTCAGGCGGCTTCGGCCCTTCCGTCAACCATCCGGTCGCAATGGGTTATGTGCCCAAGTCGCTGGCCGAACCCGGTACGCGCCTTTTCGCGGAAGTACGCGGAAACCGCCTCCCAATCGACGTCCACCCCCTTCCATTCACGCCGCATCGCTACCGCAAAGGATGACCAGCATGGCGAAAACCTATTTCACCGAAGACCACGAATGGCTGCGCGTAGAGAACGGCATAGCGACCGTGGGCATTACGGACTACGCCCAGGAACAATTGGGTGACCTCGTCTTTGTCGATCTGCCGGAAGCTGGAAAGGCGGTTTCGAAAGGAGACGCCGTGGCTGTAGTCGAGTCGGTCAAGGCGGCCTCGGACGTCTACGCGCCGGTAGACGGCGAAGTGACCGAGCGTAACCAGGAACTGTCAAGCGACCCTTCGCTCGTCAATTCGTCCGCCGAAAGCAACGGCTGGCTCTGGAAGATGAAGCTTTCGGACGAAAGTCAGCTGGACGGCCTTATGGATGAAGCCGCCTACAAGGCCAAGCTCGCCTAGGAGACGATCATGCCGCAGAACCAGCAGGAATTCGCCGCGCGCCATATCGGCCCCCGTGCCGATGATATCAAAGCAATGCTCACCACGCTCGGAGTTCCCTCTATCGAGACGCTGATATCGCAAGCGGTACCGAAGTCGATCCGTCTTGACCGACCGTTGCAATTGCCGCCGGCGGCAAGCGAGGCCGAGGCGCTGGACGAATTGCGAAAGAGCATGGAAGAAAATCTGGTTCTAAAAAGCTTCATCGGCGCCGGGTACCATGGCTGCCATGTCCCGCCGGTGATCCAGCGCAATCTGTTCGAGAACCCCGCCTGGTATACAGCCTACACACCCTACCAGTCGGAGATCAGCCAGGGCCGGCTGGAAATGCTTTTTCATTTCCAGACGCTGGTGACCGAACTGACGGGATTGCCTGTCGCCTCCGCTTCGTTGCTCGATGAAGCGACCGCCGTGGCGGAAGCCGTAGGCATTGCATGGCGTCACCACCGCAGCCAGCGCAATCGCGTCGTGATCGCTGGCCCACTGCATCCGCAGACGCTGGACGTGGTGCGGACGCGCGCCGAGCCACTCGCCATCGAAATCACCGAGGGCGAGATCAGCGGTGATACCGCTGCGCTGATCGTCCCGTGGCCGGACACCTACGGCGCCTTTGCGGACCATTCCGCTGCTATCAGGGAGGCACAGGAAGCGGGCGCCATCGTTGTCTTCGTCGCCGATCCGTTGGCTTTGACCGTCAGCAATGCCCCGGCGACAATGGGAGCAGAGATCGCCGTCGGCTCAATGCAGCGCTTTGGCGTGCCGATGGGCTATGGCGGTCCGCATGCAGCGTATTGCGCCGTCTCGGACAGGCTGACCCGGCTCATGCCGGGCCGGCTCGTGGGACAATCTGTCGATGCACATGGAAGGCCTGGTTACCGATTGGCGCTCCAGACGCGCGAGCAGCATATCCGCCGCGATAAGGCGACTTCCAATATCTGCACCGCGCAGGCCCTGCTGGCCAATATGGCAGCCGCCTACGCCATCTGGCATGGGCCTGAAGGGCTGATCGCCATCGCGGAACGTATCCATGCGCTGACGGCAAGATTCGCTGCAGGACTCAAGGCTGCCGGATATAAAGTCGGAGCACCTCCCTTCTTCGATACAATCACCGCACTCGTGCCCGGAAAGGCCAAGGATATCGCCGCCAGGGCGGAAGAAACCGGCAGGCTTCTCCGTGTGATTGATGCGGATCGCATCGGCATCACCTTTGACGAGACTTCCACCGACGACGATGTCGTGGCTCTCGCCGGTCTGTTCGACGCAACAGCCCCGGAGAAGGCCGAACCGGCACTGCCCGGTATCCGGCGCGACAGGCATTTCATGACGCAGCCGGTTTTTCACGAAAACCGCTCCGAGACCGAGATGATGCGCTTCCTGCGGCGTCTCGCGGACAAGGATCTTGCGCTCGACAGGGCGATGATCCCGCTCGGCTCATGCACCATGAAGCTTAACGCGGCAGCCGAGATGATGCCCGTAAGCTGGCGGAGCGTGGCCAATCTGCACCCCTGCGCACCGGAAAAGCATGCGCGCGGTTATCGGGCCATGACCGACGAGTTGGAAGGCTGGCTTGCCGAGATCACCGGCTTCGACGCGGTTTCTTTGCAGCCAAATGCCGGCAGCCAGGGCGAATATGCCGGTCTGCTGGCGATCCGGCGATATCACCACGGACGCAGCCAAAGCGGGCGTGATGTCTGCCTGATCCCCTCCTCCGCGCATGGAACCAACCCGGCCAGCGCCTCCATGGCGGGCATGCGGGTTGTTGTGGTGCGTTGTCTGGAGGATGGCGACATCGACGTCGAGGATCTCAAGGCCAAGGCGGAGCAGTATTCCGACACGCTCGCGGCACTGATGCTCACCTACCCCTCGACCCATGGCGTGTTCGAGGAAGGTGTGAAGGATATTTGCGCTCTCATCCACCAACATGGCGGGCAGGTCTATTTCGACGGCGCCAACCTCAACGCGCTTGTCGGCTTGGCGCGGCCCGGCGATCTCGGCGCCGATGTCTGTCACATGAATCTGCACAAGACCTTCTGCATCCCGCATGGCGGCGGCGGGCCGGGCATCGGGCCGATCGGCGTGAAGGAACACCTGAAACCTTTCCTGCCCGGCCATGTGGAGCGCGACTCGCGCCACGCCGTCTCGGCGGCTCCATTCGGCAGCGCATCGATCCTGCCCATCACATGGATGTATATCCGCATGATGGGAGCGGCCGGCCTGAAACAGGCAACGGAACTGGCAATCCTCAACGCCAACTATGTCGCCACCCGGCTGAAGGAGCACTATCCCGTGCTCTTCAAGGGGCGCAACGATCGTGTGGCGCACGAATGCATCCTCGATACCCGAATCCTGAAGGAAAGCGCCGGTGTCACAGTGGAGGATATCGCCAAGCGGCTGATCGACTACGGTTTCCATGCCCCGACCATGTCGTGGCCGGTAGCAGGCACGCTCATGGTGGAGCCAACGGAATCGGAGCCTAAAGGAGAGCTGGACCGTTTCTGCGATGCAATGATCTCCATCGCCCGGGAGGCACGCAAGGTGGCGCAAGGTGAATGGCCAAAGGACGACAATCCGCTTGTCAATGCGCCACATACTGCGAGCGAACTGACTGCGGAAAAATGGGCTCATCCTTATTCGCGCCAGGAAGCTGCCTTCCCTTCGGGCAATGCGGATTTTGCTTCAAAGTATTGGCCGCCCGTATCGCGTATCGACAACGTGGCTGGTGATCGCAATCTCGTCTGCTCCTGCCCGCCGATCGAGGCGCTTGCGAGCTGACCGGGTTAATCTAGCTGGCGAGCCGCAGCCGATCGAATTCCACTCGATTGCGGCCGCCGCGTTTTGCGGCGTAGAGCGATCTGTCGGCATGCTCCAGCGCCTCAAAGCCGGCGGTCAGTCATGGCCAAACCTGATGCCGATAGCCGGCATCAAGGACATAAAGTCCAGCAGCATTGTTTGTAACCCCGCCTTGCAGCAAACATCTCTTAATGTTCAAGGCTCATTCTAGGCTGCTAG
>NZ_VLJP01000007.1:72789-92708 GCF_007829525.1 Mesorhizobium sp. J18 | reverse complement strand
CTTGTAATCGGCTCTACTTTCACGACTGTTTTGCTCATCTTGATACATCCTTTTTCCTCATCATGATCTGCACACTGTTTGTTCGCAAAAGAACATCTACAAGCATGAGTTCTGGCGCGCCGTGCACTTGTCCGCACTCTGCGACGGGGTGATCGGGCTGCGTTTGAGAGGCAGCGCTTTTTCCGTCGCGGTGCATTTTGCCATCGGATTCACAGGGCACATCACAGGCACTCCGGCGCGGCCCGGCCGTCTTACGATCGGCGCGGCCGCAGGCAAGATATCGTGCTTCCCGTCATTCCTCGTCTGCACCAGTCCTCATCCGCTCGCGCGGATTCCTCTGTTCAGTTTGCGGCCGTCACCGTGACGGCCGTGGAGTTTTCATCAGCGCTGTCGCGATCATGCGTGCGCCCCCAGAAGCTTGCGTTCCTTGCGCATCTGGCGCGCATCAGCCTGCGCTGCCCCGTCATTCGGAGCGCCTGTATAGAACGTGCCAGCGCTCCACATGGCGTGCATGATCACCGCCAGCTTGCGCGCCACCGCCACCACCGCCTTGCGATGACAGGAGCGTTTGGCGAGCGCCGCACCCCACATCTTGAGACTGTCCTTGCCCTTGAACCGCGTCATAAGCGCCGACGCCGCTTCGTAGAGCGCGCGGCGCACATCAGCGTCGCCAGCCTTCGAGATGCGCCCCTTCACGTCGATCGACGTACCCGACTGCCATCGTCGCGAGGTCAGCCCGAAGTAGGCGGCAACGTCGCGTGAGCGTCGAAAGCGCGACGGATCGTCGATCGCCGTCATGAACGACAACGCCGTCACCGGCCCGACTCCAGGGATCGCCATGAAGCGACGGCACAGCTCGCTTTGCGCCACCATCTTCACCACCAGATCGTGCAGCCGGCAATATTCCTTCCACAGCGCCGCGCGCGCCGTCAGCATCACCTCCATCAGGTCGGTGGTGAACGGATCATCCGCCACCGCCTCCCGCACGGCCGCGTCGAATTTGCCGCGCCCGATGCCGCCGAGTCTGATCCCGAACGCCTTCAGCGAATGACGGATGGCGTTTTCCAGATCGAGGAACTTGCGCTTCAGGTTGCGCCGGTGCGTCAGCAAAAGCCGCATCCGGTAGCAACCTTCCGTCTTCACATGCGCCCGGCGGAACCAGCCGGTGCGCATGATATGGGCGATGCCGAGCGCATCCGCCTTGTCAGTCTTGTTGCGCTGCGCCGACATTGCCGCGCGCACATGCACCGTCTCCAGGCAGATCGCCGGCAGGCCGAGCTTCAGCATTTCAGGGTGCAGCCATGGTGACAACGAGCCAGCTTCATGGCCGACACGCCGCAGCCGCGGCAAATAAGGTTTGAGAACCGCAAACAGCGCTTCGGCGTCCGTCACCGCCGTCGCCTGAAGATGCACCTCACCCTGCTCGTCGACAACGCAAACCGCAGTTTCGTCAATCGATACGTCAAGCCCGCAAAAATACTCCATCTGCCGTCGCCTCTTCGTTTTGGGAACTCCGACTGTTTTAACCGACGGAGGACCTTCCGCGACAACCGCCGCAGTCTGCGCGCTAACCCGCCGATTACGGCCGGCCGTTCTTGCGTGACAAAGATACTCGCTCCGCCACGATCTGCGTCGAACGCCATCTTCCGAGTTTCGTCCAGACGCCGCGCGCATGTTCACCATCCTCGCTTTTGAGCTTTTCGGCCATCCAGATCATCGCGCCGTAGATCATGGCGCGGTCATCGCCGGTCATGTCCACGATGCCCGCTTTGACGACAAGACCGCCGAGTTCGATCAGGTGGCGGGTACGCTCGCGGCGCTCGACCTGCCATGTGCGCATGTCATGCCGTGCCTGTGCTGCCTGATGGCGGTTGCGTGCCGCCCGGTTGCGTTTGAGCGCTGCCGCTGTCGCGTTCAGCCGTCCTTCCAGATCGCCTCGACCGGCTGTGAAAGAACGCCGCCCCGCGCTTCGCCCACGACTGCTTTTTTCCGGCATCGGTGGTCTCGGTCAGTGCGACAAGCGCCCCGGCCAATTCGTCGGCGCTGAGCGCATCCGCCCCGGTGGCAATAACCAGTTCGCCGAGTTGCTGCACCTTTTTGGCTTTCAGTTCCTTGGCCTTGTCCTCCAGCGCTTTGAGTTCCGAATCATAGTCCCGTGGCTTGCGCATGTGCCTCTCCATCACCTCGTTGGTTGGCTGATGCAGCGATGATAGTTGCGCGGACAGCAGAACGCAGTATTGTTGCCGGGACGGTGTGGCACGGGGCGGTCCATCCCGAGATTTTTTCGAGGGAGGGCGCGCTTATACGTCGTTCCGACGTGCGCTTTGTCGTGCCAATGCTTGATCGCGATGGCGATCTATCATCTTCACGTCAAGGTCATTGGCCGCAAGGCCGGGTCGAGCGCGGTGGCGTCTGCCGCCTACCGCTCGGCCTCGCGGCTGCGCGACGAGCGGCTGGACCGCGTGCAGGACTTTTCCAACAAGCGCGGCGTGGTGCATTCCGAGATCATGCTGCCCGACGGCGCGCCCGAACAATGGTCCGACCGCGAACGGCTCTGGAATGACGTCGAGGCGTTCGAGGTCAGGAAGGATGCCCAGCTCGCCCGTGAGGTGGAATTTGCGATCCCGCGCGAGATGACACAGGCGCAGGGCATCGAATTGGCCCGCGACTTCGTTCAATCCGAATTTGTCGATCAAGGCATGATCGCCGACCTCAATGTGCATTGGGATGTTGGCGAGGACGGCATGCCCAAACCCCATGCCCATGTCATGCTCACCATGCGCAGCGTGGACGAGAACGGTTTCGGCCCGAAGGTGCGGGACTGGAACCGAACAGAGATGGTGGAGCGCTGGCGCGAACGCTGGGCAGAGCATGTCAACGAGCGGCTGGCCGAACTCGACATCGACGCCCGCATCGACCATCGCAGCCTTGAGGCGCAGGGGATTGGGCTTGAGCCGCAAACCCAGATTGGCGCACCCGCACAGCGCATCGAGATTGATGGCATCGAAGCCGCCGACCGCGCTGACATGCACCGCGAGATCGCCCGCAACAATGGCGAGCGCATCATCGCCGATCCTTCAATTGCATTGGACGCCATCACGCATCAGCAATCGACCTTCACGCGGCGCGACATGGCGATGTTTGCGCACCGGCACAGCGATGGCATCGATCAGTTCAATGAGGTTACGAACGCCATAGAGAACGCGCCCAATCTTGTCGAACTCGGCAAGGACGGACGCGGCGAGGATCGGTTCACCACGCACGACATGATCGAGGCGGAACAGAGGCTGCACCGCGCCGCCGAACTGATGGCCGAGAAAGAATTGCATGAGGTCAGCGACAGGGACAGGGAGGCCGCTTTGGCTCGCGCCGAACAGCGCGGCCTTGTCCTGTCCGGCGAGCAGGCCGATGCACTTGCCCATGTCACCGACGGGCGTGATCTCGGCATTGTCGTCGGCTATGCCGGAACGGGAAAGAGCGCCATGCTCGGCGTGGCAAAGGAAGCTTGGGAGGCGGCAGGCTATGAGGTCCGTGGCGTTGCCCTCTCCGGCATCGCGGCGGAAAATCTGGAAAGCGGATCGGGCATTGCTTCGCGCACCATCGCCAGCATGGAACATGGCTGGGGACAGGGGCGCGACATGCTGACTTCCCGCGATGTGCTGGTGATCGACGAGGCGGGCATGGTCGGCACGCGGCAATTGGAACGCGTGCTCTCCCATGCGGCAGAAGCCGGGGCCAAGGTGGTGCTGGTCGGCGATCCGCAGCAATTGCAATCCATCGAGGCGGGCGCGGCGTTCCGGTCCATCCATGAGCTGCATGGCGGCGTCGAAATCGAAACCGTGCGCCGCCAGCGTGAGGACTGGCAGCGGGACGCCACCCGCGATCTGGCAACCGGTAAAATCCAAGATGCGATTCATGCCTATGACGCACACGACATGGTGCATGAGGCCCAGACTCGGGAACAGGCCCGCGACGATCTGATCGAGCGCTGGGACCGTGACCGGCAGGCATCACCGGATGCTACTCGCATCATCCTCACCCACACCAATGCGGAGGTGCGCGAACTCAATGAGGCCGCCCGCGACCGGATGCGCGATGCAGGCGATCTGGGCGAGGATGTGCGTGTCACGGTCGAGCGCGGCGAACGCAGCTTCGCCGCCGGGGATCGCGTCATGTTCCTGCAAAACGAGCGCGGGCTTGGCGTCAAGAACGGCACGCTCGGCACCATCGAGGACGTGAGCACTCAATCCATGTCCGTCCGCACCGACGATGGCCGCTCCATTGCCTTCGACCTCAAGGATTACGACCGCATCGACCACGGCTATGCGGCGACCATCCACAAATCGCAGGGCATGACAGTGGATCGGACGCATGTGCTGGCAACACCGGGATTGGACGCCCATGGCAGCTATGTCGCCCTGTCACGTCACCGCGACGGCATAGACCTGCACTACGGCCGCGACGACTTCGCCAGCCAGGACAAACTGGTGAATACCCTGTCGCGGGACCGCGCCAAGGACATGGCGACTGACTATGACCAACAGCAGATCGACCCGGCGCAGGATTATGCCGAGCGGCGCGGCATCACCTTCCGTGCTCGCATCGCCCAGATCATGCGCAGGCTGATGCCGGAGCGCATGCGCGATGCCTTGGACGATTATATCGATAGCCTGCGCTCTCCCGGTGAACATGTTCCCGCAGGTCCGGACAGGGAGGTGGCAAGACGAGAGGTTCAACGCGACCTTGAAGCCACATCACGCGAGACCGGCATTGAGCCGGAAGAACTCTTGCGTCGCGCCAGGTCCGGGCAGAGCTTCGTTCGTCATGCCCGCGCCGTGGATGCGATCTTCGCGGCACAGGAAAGGGGCATTGCTGCGACGCCTGAGCAGGTGCAGGAGCTGCACGAAGCCCGTGCCGGATTTAACGAACTCCGGCCGCACGGTTCCCACGATGCTGAAGCGGTTTACAAGAAGAACCCGGAATTTGCCGCCGATGTCGCCTCTGGCGATCCTAATCGCGCCGCCCCGGCCAAACGCGCCCTGCAACTGGAAACCGAAATGCGCCAGAACCCCGAACTGCGTGCCGACCGGTTCGTCGAACGCTTCCAGGAACTCAAACATACCAGCGAGCAGCAGTATGCGGCGGGGAACTATTCCGGCCACAGGGCGGCACGGGCCGAATTGGGCAATATGGTCGATGGATTGCAACGCGATCCGCAGCTCGAATCCCTGCTTGCCAACCGCAAGCGCGAACTCGGCATCTCCTTTGATACAGGGATGGGCGTCGGGCGCGATCTTGCCCTCGGCCTTGGTCTTGGCAGAGGACGGGGGTTGGATATCGGAATGTAGCCGCACGCTGCTTCGCCCATCTGGGGTGTGCGGAATGGCTTGGCGAGGATTTGGAACCGGAAGGTTCGGAACGATCCTTTTCTGCTTCCATGTATGGGGCCGGACCTGAACCGGGCAGTCAAGGCCGCAGCCGCTCCGCGGTGGCGCGTTCCGCGCCAGCCTGGACAGCCCGCTTCATGGCCTGGCAAAGCGTGAGGAAGCAGCAAAGGCTTGGTGGGAGCGCCGGCGCTCCCATGTACCAGTGGTCGCCTGCACGGTGGTGGGTTGATTCCAGGGCAGTAGAGGCCTGGACCGAATCGCCCTGTGCTTCGACCGGAACTGGCCTTCATCAACAATACGCGCCAGTAGCGGGCCGAATATCGGCTACGACAACCGTCCTATTTGCCGCCGGTCGCACGCCATAGCCCTACGGCGGCTAAATATCTGTTGTACAACGGTAATTCCTTCTCCCGACTGGTCTCTGCAATCATCAGAACCAGCCAGAAGGAGGCAATGCGGCCATGCGCCAGCCAGATCGTATCATCCGCTTTGACACCGTTCGCGCCCGCACCGGTCTGTCGCGATCCACCATCTACCGCAAGATCAAAGAGGGCACCTTTCCCGCTCAGCTCAAGATCAGCACCAACGGTGCCGGCTGGCGGGAATCCGACATCAACCGCTGGTTTGCCGATCCGGTCAGGTGGCGGCCGGAAAGGGAAACCGATGAGGCCCGCTAAGTCCGGCGGGCCTGCCGATCTGAGACGTGTCCGCGCGGATAATGATGATGGCGCGGACAATGCGTCCCGTTCCCGACGACCCAAGCGGCCTCCCACCGTATCGGAGCAGCTTGAGGAACTGCTGGGCTATCCGTGGCCGTTCCCCGGCAGGCCGCCCAGGCACGACCTCAGCACATGGACCGTGACCGATGACTGGCCCGATCCCATTCCGGTCACTGAAGCCGAAATCGAGGTGTTCGAGCGCTGGTTCGGCGACCTGTTCGATGAACTGTTCGGCTCATCCGATCCTTGATACACCCGGCAATATGCCGTATATAATCTCGGCAAGGAGATCAGCCATGCCCAGACCCGCAAGTGAAATCGAAACCGCTCGCCTTGAGGCGCGCGTTCCCGTCCATGTCTATGAGCAGATGCAGCGCGCGGCCAGACTGCGCGGCATGACGCTGACCGGCTATCTCATCGCCACGGCAGGCGAGGATGCCCGCCGCACGGTCGAGGAAGCCGACGTCCTGCGTCTGGCTGCCGAAGACCAGATGCGCTTTGCCAAGGCGCTGATTGATCCGCCCGCGCCGAACGCCCGTCTCGCCCGCGCGGCGAAGCGCCATGCTGACCTGATCGCGCCCCGGTGAGTGCAAGGTTCGCGATAGAGGCGCTGACCAAGGCCCACCAGCGCAAGACGTTCTCGTGCGGCAACGAGCGGATAGACCGCTATTTCCGCGAGGCGGTCACGCAGGACATCAAGCGCCGATATGCGACCTGCTTCGTTGCCCGCGACCTTGAGACCGACCGGATCGCGGGCTTCTATACGCTGTCATCGAGCAACGTCCCGCTGACCGCCGTACCCGAGCCGCTGGCAAGCCGATTGCCGCGCTACCCGACCGTCCCGGCGGTGTTGATCGGTTGGCTTGGCCGCGATCAATCCTACACCGGACTAGGGCTAGGCGAGGCGCTGTTGTTCGACGCCATCAGGACCGTGGCCGAAGCGCCGATAGGCGCTCACGCCATATTCGCCGACGCCATCGACGGGAAAGCCGCCGCCTTCTACGAGGCCTTCGGATTCACGCCGCTGACGAACCGGCCCAATACCCTGTATCTGCCTGTTGCGACTGCACAGCGCCTTTTGTCGGGAGAAGCCCCATGACAACTTCGAGCAATGGCGAATCCCAGCATCGGGTGATGTTACGCGCCGCCCTTTATCTGCGCGTCTCGACGGCGCGGCAGGCCGAGCATGATGTTTCCATTCCCGACCAGAAGCGGCAGGGCGAAGCCTATTGCGAGGCGCGCGGGCTGCAACTGGTCGAAACCTTCATCGAACCCGGCGCGTCGGCGACTAACGACCGCCGCCCCGAGTTCCAGCGCATGATCGAGGCGGGAACGTCGAAGCCCGCGCCCTTCGATGTGGTCGTCGTCCACTCGTTCAGCCGCTTCTTCCGCGATCACTTCGAGCTTGAGTTCTACGTTCGCAAGCTGGCCAAGAACGGCGTGAAGCTGGTTTCGATCACGCAGGAAATGGGCGATGACCCCATGCACGTCATGATGCGGCAGATCATGGCGCTGTTCGATGAATACCAGTCCAAGGAAAACGCCAAGCACGTCATGCGGGCCTTGAAGGAGAATGCACGGCAAGGCTTCTGGAACGGCTCGCTGCCTCCTATCGGCTATCGCACTGTCGCCGCCGAGCAGCGCGGCGCGAAGGTCAAGAAGAAGCTGGAGATCGACCCGCTCCATGCTGATACGGTGCGGTTGATCTATCGCCTTGCTTTGGAAGGCGACGGCACGACCGGTCAGATGGGCGTCAAGAACATCGTCTCCTATCTCAACAGCCGCCGCATCTTCACCCGCGACGGCGGGCGTTGGGGCATCGGTCAGGTTCACCGCATTCTGACCCGCCGCACCTATATGGGGGAGCATGAGTTCAACAAGCGCAGCAAGACCAAGGAACTCAAGCCCAAGACCGAAATCGTTGTCGTGCCGGTCCCGCCGATCATCGACAGGGAGACGTTCGAGGCGGTTCAGAAGCTGCTGAAGGCCCGCAATCCCAAGGTCATGCCGTCCCGCGTCATCAGCGGCCCGACCATGCTGACCGGCCTGATCCATTGCGCCAGGTGCGGCGGAGCCATGACCATCCGCACCGGCAAGGGCGGGCGCTACCGCTACTATGCCTGCTCGATGAAAGCGCGGCAGGGGCCGACCGCCTGCACCGGGATGGCCGTGCCGATGGAAAAGCTGGACGATCTGGTCGTCGATCACCTTGAAAAGCAGTTGCTTCAACCCGAGCGGCTGGAAACGGTTCTTGCCGCCGCGCTCGACCGCAGGGAGGAACACGCCGAGCGACGCCGCGAGCATATCGCCGAACTCAACAAGCGCTCTGCCGAATCGGAACTGCGCCTCAAGCGGCTCTATGACGCCATCGAGGCAGGCGTCGCCGATCTGGACGACCCGGCGCTGAAAGACCGCATCGAGGGCCTTAAGGCCATCCGCGATCAGGCCAGGGCCGATGCCGAGCGGGCGCAGGCCATGCTCCAGAACACAGGACAGAAGGCAGTGACGCCGCAGATGCTGCGCAACTTCGCCGCAACCGCCCGCGAGCGTATCCGGCTGGAAAGCGGCGGCTATCGCCGCGACCACCTGCGCGCACTGGCCCAGCGCGTCGAGGTCGCTGAGGGCGAGGTTCGTATCATGGGATCGAAGTCCCGGCTGCTACAGACGCTGGTGGCGGGTAGTGGCGTAAACTCAGTGCCCACTCAGGGACTGAAGTGGCGGAGAGGATGGGATTCGAACCCACGAGGCCCTTTTGGGGCCTACTCCCTTAGCAGGGGAGCGCCTTCGACCACTCGGCCACCTCTCCGGCGCGCTCTGCTGGATAAAGAAAACCGGCCCGACAATCAACATGCGGTTTTCGCAATCCGGCTTGCCGTGCCGGCCGGTCTCCGGATAGCCTGAACGTCAGAGCCTGAATGTCGTCATCCGGCTGCCACAATCCGTCTCATGCGAAAGTGCTAAAATAAGCAAGTCGCATGTATTGGTGCCTTTTCTGCAAGTATAGTCCCTAGTGGCATTTTTGCTACAGGCGCCACATTTACGTCTCATTTGCCTTTGTTTGCCGTATACCGGCGTCTCCAAATCACCTATTCAGCGTTTGGGTGCTGCTTTTTGCGGCCTCCTTCCCAAGCGCCTTTAAATTTGGAGACAACAAGATGAAAATCGCCAGAGCACTTGCCCTGCCGTTGGGGGCCCTGGTCCTGGGCGGTCCGGCATTTGCCGCCGACGCCATCGTGATTCCCGAGCCGGAGCCGATGGAATATGTCCGCGTCTGCGACGTCTACGGTGCCGGCTTCTTCTATATTCCGGGGACCGAGACCTGCCTGCAGATTTCGGGTTATGTCCGCTATATCGTCGGCGCCACCAGCGATGATGGCGACGCCGACGAAACGGGTAACTGGTACGGCTTCGAGCCGGACGAGTACAACAAGCAGATCCGCGCCCGCATCAATTTCGACGCCCGTTCGGAGACCGAATGGGGCACGCTGCGCGCCTATATCCGCCTCCAGGCTTCGGAGGGTCCGATTACGCCTAACGACGACCCTGACGTCGGACTCGATCTCGCCTTCATCCAGCTCGGCGGCTTCGCCGTCGGCTACATGCAGTCGGCCTTCGCCGGAACCTTCAACGGCGGCGATTCCAACGACGGCACCCATTCCGATGACGGCCTCGACTATGGCGACAGCTACCGCACGGCCGTGCAGTACAATTTCGGAACGGGCGAAGGCTTCTTCGCCACGATCTCGCTGGAAAGCGACGACTATCATGGCGATCTCGTCGACGGCCATGAAGAGAACTATATTCCGGATGTGGTCGGCAAGGTCGGCTATGCCGCGAATTGGGGCACGATCCACGGCCTGGTCGGCTATGACGAATCGCTGGACACCTTCGCAGCGAGGGCCGGCATCCATCTGAACATCCCAAGCATCCAGGACGCCTCGCTCAAGGTGAACGCCTTCTATTCCGACGATTACAATGTCTATTGGGATACGTCGGAGTGGTCGGTCCAGGCGTCCTATGGCCAGGCAGTCACCGAGACGGTCTTCGCATCGCTCGGCGGCCAGTACTGGTCCGAGGTGCGCGACCTTCCCAGCGGAACAGACATGTTCTCGGTCGAAGGCTCGCTCGTCTGGGAGCCGGTGCAGAACTTCGACATCCGCACCGAGGTCAACTACATCAAGGCCGATGGCCTGGATGGGTCGCTCGGCGGATATATGTGGTTCCGCCGCAGCTTCTGATCTGAGCCTGATGCAATGTCACCGGCGGAGTACTCCGCCGGTGATTCCTCTCCCCGGCGCCACGATTCGCAGAGCTTCTCCGACAGGGCGCATGAACCGGTCTTTCGAGCATAAAATCGTCGAAACCCAGCCGGTATCGTAAACAGTTTCTTACTTCACCCCCTCAATTCGTGTCATTTGTGCAACAGCCCTCTCCTATAGCGAGCCGGCTGCCGAGTTCCCGGCGCAATCCTTGTTGAACCGGTCCACCCCATGAGTAATGTCGGCTTCGAAGAAGGCGCATACGAGGTGTCTTTTTCGTTGCATTGGGGATGGGGCAGGGAACGCTGTCCTTCAGCAAACAAACCCAGACCCGTTTATGAACTTTGACTGGAGGTCAGAACATGAAACTCAAGAGCCTTCTCATCGGCTCGGCGGCTGTGATGGCTGCTGCGACCGGTGCCCGGGCCGCCGACGCGATCGTTGTGCCCGAGCCGGAGCCGATGGAATATGTCCGCGTCTGTGACGTCTACGGCGCCGGCTTCTTCTACATTCCCGGCACCGAAACCTGCCTGCAGATCTCGGGCTATGTCTTCTACCAGGTCGGCGCCACCAGTGATGACGGCGTTAACGACTCGCCGAACTATCACGGCTTCGACCCTGACGAGTACGACAAGTTCCTGCGCGCCCGCATCAACTTCGACGCGCGTTCGGAGACCGAGTGGGGCACGCTGCGTTCCTATATCCGCGTGCAGAGCAACTCGACCAACGTCATCCCGAATCAAGATCCCGGCGTCAATATCGACCAGGCCTGGCTGTCTCTCGGCGGCTTCCGTACCGGTTATTCGGAATCGGCCTGGACCTCGACCCCGAACGGTGGGGACTCCGGCTGGGGTTCGCACTCCTGGGGCGGCCTGGAATATGGCAACGATCAGCGGACCTTCATCCAGTATAACTTCACGGGCGGTAACGGCCTCTTCGCCACGCTCTCGCTGGAAAGCGACGATTACGACATCGATCCGAATTATGTTCCGGACGTGGTCGGCAAGATCGGCGTGACCCAGGGATGGGGCACGCTGTGGTTGACGGGTGCCTACGACGAGAACACGTCGGAGATCACCTTTACGGATGACGATGCGTTCGCCGTTTCGGCCGGTGCGCACATCAATATGGGTGCTGCCGGCGCGAATTCGCTGCGCGTTCTCGGCTTCTACGCCTCCGATCCGAACTCGTACTGGGAAGCCAGCCAGTGGTCGGTCATGGCATCGTACTACCACCAGTTCACGCCTGAATTCGGCGCGTCCGTTGGTGGTCAGTACCTCGCCGACCTCTACTACGGCGGCGACGACTTCTCCGATGACAACGCCTGGTTGGCCGAGTTGAACCTCGTCTGGACCCCGGTCACGAACTTCGAGGTTCGGTCGGAAATCGTCTACACCAAGGTTGAAGACCTCGACGGTTCCGTTTCGGGCTTCCTCCGCTTCACCCGCTACTTCTAAGAGCGGCTGACAGCCTCTATATCCAGACCCCGGCGGGCAACCGCCGGGGTTTTTTCCTTGCCCGGAAAGCGCTCTCTCAGCAGCTTGAAATCCATTCCGATTCTTTGGCCGATATTGTAGG
Organism: Mesorhizobium sp. J18; assembly: GCF_007829525.1. Lineage (GTDB taxonomy): Bacteria > Pseudomonadota > Alphaproteobacteria > Rhizobiales > Rhizobiaceae > VLJP01. The sequence goes on along the minus strand of NZ_VLJP01000007.1, from coordinate 80,765 downwards.
TTTCCGGTCCGAAAGCTGGAGCCATCCTTTCATGCAGCAACGCCCGCCGCTTACGCCACTTGCCGCCTCCCTGCCCGCCACGGTTCCCTTTGTCGGCCCCGAGGCCCAGGAACGCATGCGCGGACAGCCGTTCCGTGCGCGGCTCGGCGCAAATGAAAGCGGATTCGGCCCTTCCCCGCGCGTCGTGGAAGCCATGGCGCAAGCGGCGGCCGACATGTGGAAATATGGCGACCCGGAGAATTTCGAGCTGAAGCAGGCGCTCGCCCGGCATCTCGGCGTCGCCCCCGAAAACATTGCCGTCGGCGAAGGCATTGACGGGCTTCTGGGGCTCATCGTGCGGCTCCATATCGAGCCGGGGGCGCCGGTCGTCAGTTCGCTGGGCGCCTATCCCACCTTCAATTACCATGTCGCGGGGTTCGGCGGCAGGCTCGTAACCGTGCCCTATAGGAATGACCGCGAAGACCTCGACGGCCTGATTGAGGCCGTCCGCCGCGAGAACGCAGCGCTCGTCTATGTCTCCAATCCCGACAATCCGATGGGGACATGGTGGGAGGCGGCCGAGATCGAACGCTTCATCGCCGCCCTGCCCGAAACGACGATGCTGATCCTGGACGAAGCCTATGGCGAAACGGCACCGGCTTCCGCCATCCCCGCCCTCGACGTGACGCGGCCCAATATCCTGCGATTGCGCACCTTCTCAAAAGCATATGGCCTCGCGGGCCTGCGCTGCGGCTATGCGATCGGAGAGACGGAGGCGATCCGCGCCTTCGACAAGGTGCGCAACCATTTCGGCATGACGCGCATGGCGCAGACGGCAGCAATGGCAGCGCTGGCCGACCGGGCTTACCTGCGCGAGGTGGTGGACAAGGTCGCGACGTGCCGGAACCGCATCGCGGCCATTGCCGAGGCGCACGGCCTGCACCCCCTGCCCTCGGCCACGAATTTCGTCACCCTGGATTGCGGCAGGGACGGCGATTACGCGCTCAAGATCATGCAGGCGCTGATTGCGCGCGGCATTTTCGTGCGCAAGCCGATGGCGCCGGTGCTCGACCGCTGCATCCGCGTCAGCACCGGCCCGGCGGACGAGATCGCGCTTTTCGAGGCCGAGCTGGCCGGAGCCATAGCCGAGGCAAGCCGCAGTTGCGCGGCGGAATAGGGAAATCCTGCGTCAGTCGGTCTGCCCGAAAGTATAGGTGAGGCCAAGGCCGCCGAAGAACTGGTTGCGTGATTCGGTGACGGGACTGTCCGCGGCGTCGCCAAGCAAGCGCGAATAGCCGGCCTTGGTGGTCATCGTCACGCGCTCGGTGAGCCTGTAGTCGAAACCGATATCGAGGCCGATATCCTTGAAGCCTGCACCGGCATCATAAATGCCGAGGCCCGAATTGGCAGACTGCGCCGGACTGACCGAGAAATAGGCGTCCATATAATCCTTCGAAGCATAAGAACTGTTCAGATAGGTGGACATGGACAGGCGTTCGGACAGATTGTGGTCCATGCCGAGGCCGAACCGCCAGGTGTGGCCGGTGTCACTGTCGCCGGTGATTTGCGCATTATAGGCAATATCGACAAAGAACGGGTCGAAGTGATAGGCGGCGAAACCGCCCGCCGTCATGCCTCCGTCCACATCGCCGAGGCCCTGCAGGCGGGCGGCCAGGTTCTCTTCGCGGCCGAAGCTGTAGCCGGCGAGCGGGCCGATATCGAGGCCGCCCAGCGTCAATGCCGTCAGGCGGATGTCGTCGATCCCGCGATAGGTGATCCTGGAGCGCGGGGGCGCGTCATAGGATTCGCCGTAGAATTTCGGCAGGACCAGAGGAAAGCCAACGAAGCGGTATTCGTCCGCCCCTTCGTAAGCGGGCTGGAAGCCTGCAAAGCCGCCGACCGCAACGCCCCAGCGCCCGCCGGAAAAGATGGAATCATGATAAACGGCCTGTTCGGCTGAGTTGTCGGCTGCCTGTGCCTGGGCAAGCCAGCACAGGCACAACGCGCCTGCCACGCATGACATTGTGATGGATCGAGCCATCGGCTGTTTCCTCACCCGTTGGATCGGAACGGTCCCCAGGCGGACACCGATCGCCACCAGTGCCGTTCCGCTTTTTACTTGCCTCCCTGCCCAAACCCGAAATGCAAACAAACGCATAGCGGCCGATTTGTCCATAGCCACAATATTAACATCTCCTTAATTCCCGATTTTCATTGAATTAATTGAACGTTCGTTTTATTAATGTCCGAAGGAGGATGAACATGGCCCGCACAGCCGGATCCGACGGTGAAAGGACCGAGGCCGCCATTCGCGAGGCCGCTGTCGGGCTGATCGCGCGTTTCGGCTATGAGGCGGTTTCCATGCGCCAGCTCGCGGCAAAAGTGGGCGTGCAGGCGGCGGCGCTTTACCGCTATTATCCGACCAAAGAAGAGCTTCTCTTCAGCCTTATGCGCGAGCATATGGAGGGCTTGCTTGCGGCCTGGCAGTCCGTGCGTCCCTTGTCGGACGACCCTGCCGAACGGCTTGCCGCCTTCGTGCGCAATCACATCCGCTTCCATGTGGCGCGCCGGCATTCGACCCATGTGAACAATATGGAGCTTCGCAGCCTGTCGCGCGAGAAGCTGAGCCAGGTGCTGAAACTGCGCAGTGCCTATGAGAAGGAATTGCGGCAGATCCTGCGCGAAGGCGCGGAGACCGGCCGTTTCAGCATCGACGATACGGTGCTGACGGCCATGGCCATCATACAGATGATCACCGGCGTCATCGTCTGGTTCAGGCCGGACGAACGCCTTTCCGTCGAGGAAGTGACGGCCACCTATCACAAGCTGACCATGCGTCTTGTGGGCATTTCTGCGTAATGGGAGAGTAGAATGTACATGCATTCGATGAATTTCGGTCTAGGCGAAGAAATCGACGCCCTGCGCGATCTGGCGCACCGGTTCGCACAGGAAAGGATCGCGCCGCTGGCAGCCGAGATCGACTGCAGCAACGAGTTCCCCGCCGATCTCTGGCGCGAACTTGGCGAAGTCGGCCTGCTCGGCATCACGGTGGAGCCGGAATATGGCGGCGCGGGCATGGGTTATCTGGCCCATGCGGTCGCGATGGAAGAGATAAGCCGAGCCTCCGCTTCGGTCGGCCTGTCCTACGGCGCGCATTCCAATCTCTGCGTCAACCAGATCCGGCGCTGGGGTACCGAGGATCAGAAGGCAAAATACCTGCCGAAACTCTGCTCGGGCGAGCATGTCGGGGCGCTCGCCATGTCGGAATCCGGCTCCGGTTCGGACGTCGTCTCCATGCGCCTGCGCGCCGAGAAGAAGAACGACCGTTACGTATTGAACGGCACCAAGATGTGGATCACCAACGGGCCGGATGCCGATACGCTTGTCGTCTATGCCAAGACTGATCCGGAACGTCACTCGCGCGGCATCACGGCTTTTATCGTGGACACCACAACCAAGGGATTTTCCGTTGCACAGAAGCTCGACAAGCTCGGCATGCGCGGCTCCAACACCGGCGAGCTTGTCTTCGAGGACGTCGAAGTGCCTTTCGAGAACGTGCTGGGCGAGGAAGGCCGCGGCGTCGAGGTGCTGATGTCGGGTCTCGACTATGAGCGCGTCGTGCTTTCCGGGGGCTCCATCGGCATCATGGCTGCCTGTCTGGATGTCGCCGTGCCTTATGTGCACGAGCGCAAGCAGTTCGGGCAGCGGATCGGCGATTTCCAGCTCGTGCAGGGCAAGCTCGCCGACATGTATACGACCATGAATGCCTGCCGGTCCTATGTCTATGCCGTAGCAGCGGCCTGCGACCGCGGCGAGACCACCCGCAAGGACGCCGCCGGCTGCATCCTCTATGCGGCCGAACGCGCCACGCAGATGGCGCTCGACGCCATCCAGCTTCTCGGCGGCAATGGCTATATCAACGACTATCCGGCAGGCCGGCTGCTGCGGGACGCCAAGCTCTACGAGATCGGCGCCGGCACCAGCGAGATCCGGCGCTGGCTGATCGGCCGGGAGATGATGGCGGAAGCCGTCTAGAGCGAAGAAAAACGGCTATTGGCATATCTCGGACTTAATGTCATAATCTTTGTATAATGACATAAAATAAGGAAAATGCCATGCCCAAGCAAAGCAAAAGGCCTGGGTTCAGCGAGCAATCGCAGGCTTCCTACAATACCCGCCTTCGGGAGGAACTTCTGAAGATGCCGCCTCCGCGCGAAAGGCTGAAACTGGGGGACGGCGGAAGGATTGTCATACCCGCGGCCATGCGCGAAGCCATGGGTGTCAAGCCGGGCGACACGCTCATCGCTCATGTCGAGGATGGCGTCCTGCACGTCGTTTCCTACGACATGAACCTGCGCAAAATCCAGGCCGACATGCAGAAATACAAGAAACCGGGCGAAAGCATCGTCGATGAATTTCTTGCCGAGCGCAGGGCCATGTGGGGCGAGGAATGACGGTTCTCGACAGTTCGGCAGTGCTGGCATTCTTGTTCGCGGAGGAAGGCGGAGAAGTGGCGCGAAAAGCTTTTGAGACCGCCCTTATTTCCGCCGTCAACGTCACCGAAATCGTCGCCAAGCAGATCGATAGAGGAACCGGAACCGATTTGGCGGTCTTGCGCGTGGAGGACCTGAACCTGCAAGTCCGGCCGTTCGACAACGAACTCGCGCTCCTGGCCGGGAAGCTTCGCTCGGCCACCAGATCCAGAGGCCTTTCCCTGGGCGACCGCGCCTGCCTGGCGCTTGCCATCCGTGAAAACGCGGTCGCCCTGACCGCGGACCGCAAATGGGCCGATCTCGATGTCGGCTGCAAGATCGAACTCATCCGTTAGGGAGAAGAAATGTCCGTCATCCAGTCCCAGGTCTCCCCCTCCTCCGAAGCCTTCCGCACCAATGCAAGCCGGATGGAGGCGTTGCTTGCCGAATTGCGTGAGACGGCTGCAATCATCGAGCGCGGCGGCCCGCAAGAGGCGCGGGAGCGGCATGTCGCGCGCGGCAAGCTGCTTCCGCGCGAAAGGCTGGCGCAGCTTCTCGACCCCGGCGCTCCCTTCCTTGAGATCGGCCAATTCGCAGCCTGGGACATGTATGGGGGCGACATCGCTTCCGCCGGAATGATCGCCGGCATCGGCCGCGTCGAAGGCAAGGAAGTGATGATCGTCGTCAATGACGCAACAGTGAAGGGCGGCACCTACTACCCGATGACGGTCAAGAAACATCTGCGGGCGCAGGAGATCGCCAGGGAAAACAACCTGCCCTGCATCTATCTGGTCGATTCGGGGGGCGCCAACCTGCCGAACCAGGATTCGGTCTTCCCGGACCGCGAGCATTTCGGCCGCATCTTCTACAACCAGGCCAACATGTCCGCTGCGGGCATTCCGCAGATCGCCTGCGTGATGGGCTCCTGCACGGCAGGCGGCGCCTATGTGCCGGCCATGTCGGACGAGACGATCATGGTGCGGAATCAGGCGACCATCTTCCTCGGTGGCCCACCCCTGGTGAAGGCAGCCATCGGCGAAATCGTGACGGCGGAGGAACTCGGCGGCGCGGAAGTGCATACGCGGGAATCCGGCGTGGCCGACCACTACGCCATGGACGACGCGCATGCGCTTGCTATCGTGCGCCGCATCGTGCGCAACATGAACCGCAAGAAGGAGATCGGGCTGGAATTGCGCGATCCCGTGGCGCCCGCCTATGACCCAAAGGAAATCTACGGCATCGTGCCGGAGGATTCACGCTATCCCTATGATGTGCGCGAGGTGATCGCGCGCATTGTCGACGGCTCGGAACTCGATGAGTTCAAGCAGAATTACGGGACGACGCTGGTTACCGGTTTTGCCCATGTCTACGGCATGCCGGTGGGCATCATCGCCAACAACGGCGTGCTCTTCTCCGAAAGCTCGCTGAAGGGCGCTCATTTCATCGAGCTGTGCTGCCAGCGCAAGATCCCGCTCGTCTTCCTGCAGAACATCACCGGTTTCATGGTCGGGCGCAAATACGAGGCCAGCGGCATTGCCAAGGACGGCGCCAAGCTGGTGACGGCGGTCGCCACCGCGCAGGTGCCGAAATTCACCTTCATCATCGGCGGCTCCTTCGGCGCCGGCAATTACGGCATGTGCGGCCGCGCCTATTCGCCCCGCTTCCTGTGGATGTGGCCGAATGCGCGCATTTCCGTCATGGGGGGAGAACAGGCCGCTACCGTGCTCGCCATCGTCAAGCGCGAGGGCATCGAGCGCAAAGGGGGCAAATGGAGTCCGCAAGAGGAAGCCGAGTTCAAGCGTCCGATCCTGGAGAAGTTCGAGCATGAAGGCCGGCCGATCTACTCTTCGGCCCGTCTCTGGGACGACGGCATCATCGACCCGGCCAAGACTCGTGAGGTGCTGGGCCTCAGCCTGTCGGCTACCTTGAACGCGCCGATCAAGGAGACCAAGTTCGGCGTGTTCAGGATGTAGGGGAAAGCAAACGGCAACCACGGATGCAGGTTGCCGTTTCGGTAAAGGCGTTACTGGTTCTCCGAATCCTCGGATGTGATCAAAGGCGTGATGCGCCGTACCGTGACCCGCCGATTTTCCTGTTCCGGCCCCTGCGAGTCCACCTTAAGGTATTGCTCGCCATATCCTTGCGTGACCAGATTCTCCGGCGGAATTTCGAAATAGTCGGTCAGGAGCATGGCCACGGCTTCCGCCCGGCGGTCCGACAATTCGAGATTGTCGAGATCTGATCCGACAGCATCCGTGTGCCCCTCGATCAGGAACACCTCGTTCGGGTCCTCCGCAACCGCCTCTTCGATAGCGACACCTATTCCCTCGAGCCGGTCGATCTGATCGTCCGCGACCTCCGCCGAGCCGAAGTCGAATGTGATGGTATCAAGATCGACGCGCGGCATGTAATCGCGAAGATCATCGTTTTGCAGCACTTGATCGAGCGTGTAGCGCTGCTCGAGCTCCTGCACTGGCGGCGCGGTAAGCGCTTCATAGATCATCGCCGGCGAAGCAACCGACGGCTCAACGACATAGCGTTCATAGGGAATCGTTACACGAGGGGGAGGCACGTCGACGACGTAATACTGAGGATCGTCCCGCCACGAGTTCGGACGGTTATTGAACAGCACGACCCGCCTCCTGTCAGGATATTCCCGATAACGCCTGACGATACGGCCATAATCATCGGTAACGGTGACGACACGAACGCCATCCGGACGAACGATCACGGTCTCCGTCCATCCATTGTCCTGGCGGCGGACGTCATAGTCACGGGCGCGCCAGCGGAACCGGTCGCTGTCGTCGTGGCGGACAATGAAACGATTGTTCTCGCGGATGATGATCCGATCATTGTCGCGCCGCACGATCTCGCCGCGCCGCGCGCGTGCGGCCTGGTCGAGCCAAAGCCGCCGCCGCTGCTGTACGCGCTGCTCTATGTCTCGTGCTTCCTGGAGCCTGTCCCGCAAGCGTTGATTGGTTTCCTCCTGGCGGGCGCGCTCCCTGCGCTCCTCCCTCAGACGGTCGCGTAAATCATCCCGTTCGCGCGCCTGTTCGTCTCGACCCAGTTCGCGACGAAGTTGACGCCGAAGCTCCTCCCGACGCTGTTGCCGCTCGCTTGCGCGTTGCTGCCGATCTTCCTGACGTTGCTCTTGGGCGCGTTCCCGCTCGTTTGCACGCCGGCGCTGTTCCTGCGCACGTTCCTCCTGCTCGCGGGTCCGCTGCTGTTCCTGGCGCTGCTCTTGCGCTCGTTGCTCCTGCTGACGAGCGCGCTGCTGTTCCTGGCGCTGCTCCTGCGCCCGTTGCTCTTGCTGGCGAGCGCGTTGCTGTTCCTGACGCCGTTCTTGTGCCCGCTGTTGCTGCTGACGGTCGCGCTCCTGTTCCTGGCGTTGCTCTTGCGCTCGTTGTTCTTGCTGGCGCGCCCGCTGTTGTTGCTCCTGGCGCTGCTCCTGCGCCCGCTGTTGCTGCTGACGCGCGCGCTCCTGTTCCCGGCGTTGCTCCTGCGCCCGTCGTTCCTGCTGGCGGG
>NZ_VLJP01000007.1:16723-72563 GCF_007829525.1 Mesorhizobium sp. J18 | reverse complement strand
GGCGGGCGCGCTGCTGTTGCTCCTGACGCTGTTCCTGTGCCCGCTGTTGCTGCTGACGCCCACGCTCCTGTTCCCGGCGTTGCTCCTGCCCCCGTTGACCCTGCTGGCGGGCACGCTGCTGTTGTTCCTGGCGTTGTTGCTCCTGCCTCAGGCGACGCTCTACCCTCTCCGATCTGGCGCCACCACCGCCCTCCTGTGCCACGATTATCGCGGCAGAGCCGGTCTCCTGACTTGCGAGCACGAGCGGTGACGGCGCCAACATAAATTGGGCGATCAGCCCTGTGAGAAGTGTGCGTTTGGTCCTGTTCATGCTCTATCGATGCTCCGGTTGTGGCAGCCAGCATCGACGAGCATAAGGTCAACTTCGTTATAAATGAGAGCGCGGCAGCGGCGGAAGCATCAGCAATGGCCGAGATCCGTCTTCAGTGGCTTGAACCGGCAGAACGGAAAAGCCCTACCGGATCACCCGTTCACCAGCGCCAATATCAGTTGATGGACATTGCCGCCCTTGCTCATCTCGACCCTGTCGAATTCGCGGCTTCTGCGGCGCTGCTCCTGTGAAAGTTCGCCGAGATGTTTCGTCAGTTCGGTCCTGATTTTCCGGCAGTCGGGATCGTCGGCGACTGTAAGGCCGATCGAGATTGCCTCGATCTTTTTCACCATTTCGGTGATGATCTCGCCATGCACCTTCTCATGTGCGGTCACGCCCTCGATGAATCTGTCCCAAAGCCGTTGCGTTGTGGCGGACAGTTCATCCCTCGGCTTCGGCAACCGGTAAGTGATGGTCAGGTTTGGCCGGGCTGAGACCAGCTTGCAGGAGCCGTCCGGCTGCGGACGATAGTCACGGGACCACAGGAGCTTGAAATCCGTATAGGCGATGGTTCGACCTACTCCGATCTTCGGACCGTTGTCGCCGATCGACCGGTAAAGCTCGATCCCGGTCTTGCCCGAAATAGCATAAGGCTCCACGCGCTCGACCGCCTGCCAGCCGGCATGTGCCGGAAGCGGCGCCAGACAGGCCATCAGCCCAAGGATGCACAGGCCTCTCCTCATCGTCCCTCCCTGTTCCGAACGATCGCACCCTAGAGGCAAATGCCCCGGCCTTTCAATCGATACTGCGGGTCCGCCTCCCCCAACACGGCCGGACGGCACCGGCTGACAATTAGTAAATTGCGGACTTGGGAACGTTATCGGCAATTCAGCGTTCGCCTCAGGTATATATACATCCAGGCCGTGTGGCTTCGGCGGAGTTTCCCGCCGCTTTCATTTCCCGACGCAGGGAGCCATAGGGCGAAATTTGCGTGGGACCTCATCATGTACCGGACAACCATTTCGCTGCTCGTCCTTCTCCTCGGGATCGTGCTCTTGGGAGGAGGTGTCTGGCTCGCCGTGCTAGGCGGGTCCTGGTTCTATATCCTCCTCGGCCTTGCACTCATCATCAGCGCCGCGCTCCTGTTGGCCAGACGACCGGTCGGGCTAAGTCTTTATGCTCTCACTCTGCTGGCAACGGTCGTATGGGCGTTGTGGGAAGTCGGTTTCGACTGGTGGGCGCTTTCGGCCCGTGGCAGCCTTCTCATCGTACTCGGGATATTGCTCCTGCTGCCGCCCATGATCTGGTCGATGCACCAGCCCAACGAGTCCAGGGCACGCTACGGTCCCAACAGCGCCTTTCTGGCGCTGGCCTTGATCATCAGCGCGGCGGCCGGTGTCTATTCCATGTTCCAGAAACCGCATGATTTGGCGGGCAGCTTCCCGGACGACCGGATGGGCGCGGAAGCGACCGAGCAGGTAGCGGCCGATGTGCCACCCGGAGAGTGGCATGCCTATGGCCGCACTTCGGCCGGCCAGCGGTATTCGCCGCTCGACCAGATCACACCGGAAAATGTCTCCGGTCTCGAAGTCGCCTGGACCTTCCATACAGGCGATGTTCGCGGTCCTGACGATCCGGGCGAAACGACTTACGAGGTCACGCCCCTCATGGTCAACGATACGCTCTATATCTGCACGCCGCACAATCTGGTGATTGCGCTCGATCCGGTCACCGGCGAGGAAAAATGGCGCTTCGATCCGCGTCTTCAGCAGCCGCCGATGCAGACCATGCAGCATCTGACCTGCCGTGGTGTCTCCTATTACGACGGATCGGCAGCACCGGCCCCGGCGGCTGCCGCTGAGGAGCCCGCAGCACCCGGAACCGAACCTGCCGAGCCGCAAGCCGCCGCTCCGGCGGAAGGCAGGCCGCCGGCCGAAGCAGCCGAGGCCACTCCGGCCGAGCAGCCGCAGCAGATGGCTGAGCTCAGCCCCGAAGAACGGATCGAGGCCAGCGTACAGGAGGTGACGAAAAAAGCCGCAGGCGTGCCGCAGAATGTGGTGACCGGGCAAGCCGAACCTGATGCGCCGAACCCGGTCGTGAACCGGGAAGAACCGCCGGCGAATGTCACCCATAGTCCCGAATGCGTCAGGCGGCTCTTCGTGCCGGTGTCGGATGGCCGGCTGATCACGATCAGCGCCGAGACCGGCGAGATTTGTCCGGGTTTCGGCGGTGAGGATGGCACGGTGAACCTGTGGGCGAACATGCCCAACATCACCCTCGGCTCGATCTATTCGACCTCCCCGCCCGTGGTTACCGACAGGCTCGTGATTGTCGGCGGCGCGGTCAACGACAATGTGGCCACCACCTCGCCCTCGGGCGTGATCCGCGCCTATGACCTCAATACCGGCGAACTCGTCTGGAACTTCGACAGCAAGAATCCCGAGGCCTTGCAGCCGATCCCGAACGGAGAGACCTATTCGGAGAATGCGCCCAATTCCTGGAGCGTGGCGAGCTATGATCCGGATCTCCGACTGATCTATCTGCCCATGGGCAACGAATCCCCGGATCAATACGGGGCCAGCCGAAGTGAGGAAGTGGAGCGCTTCTCCGCTTCCATTCTCGCCCTCAATGCGGATACGGGCGAGGTTGCCTGGGTCTTTCAGACCGTGCATCACGACATCTGGGATTATGACGTGCCGGCACAGCCGAGTCTCGTCGATCTGACCATCGACGGCAATACCGTGCCGGCACTCGTGGCACCGACCAAGCAGGGTGAAGTCTACGTACTTAATCGCGAAACGGGAGAGCCCATCCTGCCGGTGACCGAAGAGCCCGTGCCTCAAGGAGCCGTGGAGGGCGACCAGACTGCACCGACGCAGCCCGTTTCGGCGATCTCCTTCAAACCGACGCTTACGGAGAAGGACATGTGGGGCGCCACGCCGATCGACCAGCTCGCCTGCCGCATCTCCTTCCGGCAGCACAGATACGACGGCAGGTATACGCCGCCGAGCGAACAGGGCACGATCGTTTACCCCGGCAATTTCGGCACTTTCAACTGGGGTGCCGTGGCGGTTGACCCCGACCGTCAGGTCGTGTTCGGCATGCCGGTCTATCTTGCCTTCCAGGTGCAAATGGTGCCGCGGCCGGACGACATCTCCCGCGTGGTGAGCGAGGACGGCGAAGCTGTTTTCAACGAGAATTTCGGCGCGCCCTATGCCGCCAGAATGGGGCCGTTCCTGTCGCCGATCGGCCTGCCGTGCCAGCAGCCGCCCTGGGGTTATGTCGCAGCCGCCGATCTAACGACCGGCGATATCGTCTATCAGCGCGTCAACGGCACTGTCCGCGATCTTTCGCCCCTGCCCCTGCCCTTCAAGATGGGCGTGCCGGGCATCGGCGGCCCGATCATCACAAAGGGCGGCCTCGCTTTCCTCAGCGGCTCGCTCGATTACTATGTGCGGGCCTACGACCTGAAGACCGGCGAGGTGCTTTGGCAGGATCGCCTGCCGGCCGGCGGCCAGGCCACGCCCTCCACCTATCAGGGCGCGGACGGCAGGCAGTATCTGGTTGTCGTCGCCGGCGGTCACGGCTCGACCGGCACGAAGCCCGGCGATGCCATCATCGCCTATGCCTTGCCTGAAGGGTCGTGACGATTCCCCTGTGTTCGCCGTCCATCGCCGTCGCCTTGCATCGATTCTCGCAGTTGGCCTGCTATCACAACCGAGGCTATAAGGTGGCGGAGGCTCCACCGCCGCCTTTTTCATGGAGGACAGATGTTCAAGAAGATCCTGATCGCGAACCGGGGCGAGATCGCCTGCCGCGTCATCCGCACCGCGCGCCGCATGGGCATCGCCACCGTCGCCGTCTATTCGGACGCCGACGCCAGGGCGCTGCATGTGGAGATGGCGGACGAAGCGGTGCATATCGGCGCCGCACCTGCGGCCGAGAGTTATCTCGTCGGTGACAGGATCATCGAGGCGGCGAAGCGGACGGGCGCAGAGGCGATCCACCCCGGCTACGGCTTCCTGTCGGAAAACCCGGATTTCGTCGATGCCATCGAAGCGGCGGGGCTCGCCTTCATCGGTCCCTCCGCCAAGGCCATCCGTGCCATGGGGCTGAAGGATGCCGCCAAGCGTCTGATGGAGAAGGCCGGCGTGCCGGTGGTGCCCGGCTATCACGGTGAGGCGCAGGAGCTCGTCGTGCTCGCCACCAAGGCGCGCGAGATCGGCTATCCCGTGCTCATCAAGGCACGCGCAGGCGGCGGCGGCAAGGGGATGCGCCGCGTCGATCATCCGGACGATTTTGCCGAGGAGCTTGCCGGCGCCAAGCGCGAGGCCAAGGCCGCCTTTGGCGACGAACGCGTTCTGGTGGAGAAATATGTCGACAAGCCGCGCCATATCGAAGTGCAGGTCTTCGGCGATAAGCATGGCGGGGCGGTCCATCTCTTCGAGCGCGACTGTTCGGCACAGCGTCGCCACCAGAAGGTCATCGAGGAGGCCCCCGCTCCCGGCATGACGCCGGAAATGCGCGCTGCCATGACCAGTGCGGCGGTGAAGGCAGCGAAGGCCATCGGCTATTCGGGCGCCGGCACGATCGAGTTCATCGTCGATGCTTCCGTCGGCTTGAGACCGGACCGGTTCTGGTTCATGGAGATGAACACGCGCCTTCAGGTCGAACATCCGGTAACGGAAATGGTGACCGGGATCGATCTCGTCGAATGGCAGCTACGGGTGGCGGCCGGCGAACTTTTGCCGATGGGTCAGGACGACATCCGCCTTTCCGGGCATGCCATCGAGGCGCGCATCTATGCCGAGGATCCTTCGCGCGGCTTCCTTCCCGCGACAGGCACCCTGCATCACCTGAAATTCCCGCAGAAGATCGACAACGGCACCGTTCGGGTCGAGACCGGCGTGCGCGCGGGCGATACGATCTCGCCTTACTACGATCCGATGATCGCCAAGCTGGTGGTGCATGCTCAGGACCGGCCGACCGCCCTTGCAGCGTTGCAGGAAGCACTGGCGAAGACGGAGGTCGCGGGGTCGGTCGTCAATACGCCCTTCCTCGCCGCTTTGGCCGCCGACGAGGATTTTTCCGTCGGCAACCTCGACACCGGCCTGATCGCACGCCGGCAGGAAGCCCTGACACGCAAGGCCTCGCCCAAGCCGGCACTGATCGCGATGGCGGCCCTTGCCGCATCCGGCGCACGCGCTCCCCGCAACGTGCCAGAGCCGTGGGAGGCAATATCCGGCTACACACATTTCGGCTCGCTCACTCATCGCACGAAGCTCGTTCACGAAGAGGATGAGATCATCGCACGGATTTCCGCTCAGCCCTCGGGCCGCTTCGCGGTCGAGATCGAGGGCCTTGGCGTGCAGACACTTGCGATCCCGAGCGGAACGGATCCTGACGCCCCTCGGCTGGCCGCCTGGCCCGGCCGTCTCACCGCTTTCGACGGTGTTCACAGCCACACCTTCCAATTGCACGATCCCCTGCAGCAGGCCGAAGAGCTTGTGGCCGGAGGGGATAGCCTGCGCGCACCCATGCCGGGACTGGTGAAGGTGGTCCGCGCCGCGCCGAACGAGAGCGTTTCTAAGGGACAGCCGCTGCTCATTCTCGAAGCCATGAAGATGGAGCACACCATCGCCGCGCCTCATGACGGCGTTGTGGCCGAAATCGCCGCCGAAGGCACCCAGGTCAGCGAGGGGACCGTTCTCGTGCGGTTCGAGGAAACTGCGTGAGGGCGTTAAGCCTGCGGTCAATCTTCTGATGACGTGCTGAAGAGTCTCTTTAAAACAAGAAAGGCCGCGCCGGCATTATTTCCTGCCGGTCGCGGCCTTTCCAGTCGGTCCCCATGGCCCCCGCGCCTGAGGAATGAAGTCTCGCCTGCCTGTTTTTGGCGGCCTTTTTGCGATGGCTGCTCTTGGGATATTCGCCCCTGCCTGAGGCAGGAAAATCAGTGCATCGTCATCCATTCGCGCGCTTCGCGCAGCGCCCTGGCAATATCCGCCTTGCTCATGGTCGCCGCCAGCTCTGCGCGCAGCCTGGCTGCACGATCAGATCCTTTGATCGCTGCGATGTTGAACCATTTATGCGCCGCGACCAGATCCACCGCGCAATCGCGGCCGGTCACATACATCATCCCAAGCTCGAAAAGAACGTCTGCCTGGGCGCCGGTTGCCATCATGCCGTAACCGGCTTCATGCATTTCAAGACGTGCCATATCCAAGTTCCCTGTTTCTTCCCGAGAGCGGCTTTTTTTCCTCAATCCCGAGGTGCCGTTCGATGATTTCGAGGATGCAGGCTATGCTTGAATCCGCCGTTAAATGGCTTGCTTAATTTGCGGAAAACAAAGTTCAAACAAGAAGTAAAACTTGGAATTTGTTAAGCATCGGAAAGCCGGAACTGTGCGGCTGTTTACGAAAACAAAAGACAATTGCCACAATTGACAGAAACTCTTCGGTAACCACGAATCCGCTCTTTCAGGCGTCCGTCTTTCTGCAATCGCAGCAACGCCCGACAGAATTTTCCGAAGGACAAGATGCAAAACGGAGCTTCCGCAAGGACGGGAGCTATATTACGCTTACGTTCGCGTAAGCAATTCCCACCTTGCGCGAGAGGGAGGGATGACATGAACCGCAAGCTGGCCCTGCGGCCGCAACCTTGATTCTTCTTTCAGGAACGGCCTTTGCCGATCCCATCGAAGGCAGATGGAGGACGAAATCGGGCAGTACGGCCGAGATCGCAGAATGCAGCGGCTCGTTTTGCATCACGCTCAAGTCAGGCGAGCATGCCGGCAAGCAGATTGGCAAATTTTCGGCGACGGGCGGCGGCAACTATTCCGGCAAGGTCACAGATCCGGCCAACGGCAAGACCTATAACGGCAAGGGCAGCCTCAACGGCGACTCCTTCAAGATGAGCGGCTGCGTGCTCGGCGGCCTGATCTGCCGGGGAGAGACGTGGTCGAGGATGTAAGCCGGTGAATGGTGAATGGTAAAATGGTGAATGGTCAGACCGGCCGCGCCTGAGCCAAGATTGCCGCACGCCGACTTCCATTCACCATTCACCACTCATCCATCAGGCTCGCGCCTTCTGCCCGAACAACACCTTCTGTGCATCCTTGTCGTCGGCAAGGTTGCGGCGGTGCTCTTCGCCCACGGCCATGCCGCGAATGACTGCCGGGCGCGCCATGACGGACTCAAACCAACGCTTGAGGTTCGGGAAATCGTCCAGATCCTGTCCCTGGTTCTTGTAGGGCTTCACCCAGCCGACGCAGGCGATGTCGGCGATCGAATAATCGCCGGCCAGGTAGTCGCGATCGGCAAGGCGCTTGTTCATCACGCCGTAAAGGCGGTTCACCTCGTTTGTGTAGCGATCGATGCCGTACTGGATCTTCTCCGGCGCATATTGGCGAAAGTGATGCGCCTGGCCGGCCATTGGCCCGAGGCCGCCCATCTGCCAGAACAGCCATTGATCCACCTCGACACGGCCCCGTTCGTCGGACGGATAGAACTTACCGAACTTGCGGCCGAGATATTGCAGGATCGCGCCGGACTCGAAGATGGAGATCGGCTCGCCGTCAGGTCCCTCGGGGTCGATGATTGCAGGCATGCGATTGTTGGGAGAAATCTTCAGGAATGACGGCTCGAACTGTTCTCCCTTGCCGATATTGACGAATTTCACCTCATAAGGGACGCCGAGCTCCTCCAGCATGATGGAGATCTTCCATCCGTTCGGCGTCGGCCAGTAATAGAGTTCAATCGGCTTGGTCTGCGTGGTCATGAATCATCTCCTGGGAGTGAGAGGCGCGACCAAAGCATAAACCTCCGACGAAGCCAACGTTCCGGCGAGGCGGGCCGGCCAGGCGTCACGCAATTGTGTCTGAATAATGGATGAACGCGGCTCTCAGAGCCGGTTCAGCACAATGCGCGCATAGTCCGGCCACATTGTGAGGAACACGCCGATGGCCACCCTGAAGTCCACAATAGCTGAAACGCTTCGCCTGCTGCCCAAGGCGCTGATCGTGGCTCTCCTGGTCGCCGCCCCGCTGTCGGTCGTGCAGAGCGTTCGTGCCGAAAACACCAACATCATCGAAGGTTATGTGAAGAAGTCCAACGGCAGCGGCTTCGTCCTGCTCGTCGGCCTCATGCGGGCGCGGTGACGAGTGACGGAAGCGTCCCCACCGCCCCGTCATCCTCGACCTCGGAGCGAAGCGGGGCGTGTCGGGGATCCAGGTCCCGATTGCCAAGGAGGGTTGTGCGCTGGCCGCATATCCGGTTCAAGCAGGGCAATTTGCTTTCCGGCATTTGGGCCACACCTCGAAACCCTCGCCTCAAACCCATATAATGGGTCATGGAAAAGCGAATCTATCCTCAGCCCATCGAGACCATAGCGCGCCCGGAGCCTTTCTCGCGCCGCAGCTTCACCGATGCGCGGGAAGCCGTCACGGCGCTCAAGGGCCTTTACGAACGCAATACCGCCTTCCTGCGCAATGCCTTCGCCATGGTTGCCGAGAAGGGCGACAGCGACCGTCGCTTCCGCGCCTTCTATCCCGAGATCAGCATTTCGACGGCCTCCTATGCCCAGGTGGACTCCCGCCTTGCCTATGGCCATGTACCCGGCCCCGGCACTTACGCAACGACGGTCACCCGGCCGGACCTTTTCGAGAACTACCTGATCGACCAGCTCGACCTCATCATCCGCAATCACGGCGTGCCGGTCACGGTTTCCGAATCGGAGACGCCGATCCCGCTGCATTTCGCCTTCCTGGAAGGCACTTATGTCGAGGCCTCCATGGCCGACCGCATGAAGCGGCCCCTGCGCGATCTTTTCGACGTGCCCAATCTAAACGCGACCGACGACCACATCGTCAACGGTACCTACGAGCCGGCGCCGGGAGAGCCGGTGCCGCTAGCGCCTTTCACCGCCCAACGCGTCGATTATTCGCTTCACCGGCTGGCTCACTACACGGCAACCAGCCCGCAGCATTTCCAGAATTTCGTGCTGTTCACCAACTACCAGTTCTATATCGACGAATTCTGCATCTACGCCCGCGAACTGATGGCTGAAGGTGGCGGAGGCTATGAGAACTTCATCGAGCCCGGCAATCTGATGACCAGGGCGGGCGAGACATCCTCGCATGAGGGTGCGGTTCCGATCCGCATGCCGCAGATGCCGGCCTATCACCTCACCAAGCCCGACCATGGCGGCATCACCATGGTCAATATCGGCATCGGCCCCTCCAACGCCAAGACGATCACGGACCACATAGCAGTGCTCAGGCCGCATGTCTGGCTGATGCTCGGCCATTGCGCCGGCCTGCGCAACACGCAGGCGCTCGGAGACTACGTGCTGGCGCATGCCTATGTGCGCGAGGATCATGTGCTCGACGACGACCTGCCGGTATGGGTCCCCCTGCCCGCGCTGGCCGAAGTTCAGGTGGCCTTGCAGGAGGCTGTAGCCGAGATCACCGGTCTTTCCGGCTATGACCTGAAACGCATCATGCGCACCGGTACGGTCGCCACCATCGACAATCGCAATTGGGAATTGCGCGACCAGCGGGGACCGGTGCAGCGCCTCTCACAGTCGCGCGCCATCGCGCTTGATATGGAATCAGCCACCATAGCGGCCAACGGTTTCCGTTTCCGCGTGCCTTACGGCACGCTGCTCTGCGTCTCCGACAAGCCGCTGCATGGCGAGTTGAAGCTGCCAGGCATGGCAACCGACTTCTACAAGCGCCAGGTGGCGCAGCACCTACGCATCGGCCTGCGCGCTATCGAGAAGCTTGCCGCCATGCCGCCCGACCGCCTGCACTCGCGCAAGCTGCGCAGCTTCTCCGAAACGGCGTTCCAGTAGGGCTTGGGTTCATTGCCAGCTTATACTTTCAGCGATGCTAGACGGCGCGGCCTACTCCGCCAGTAGGGCTTGACCCTGCCACAATGCTGCGGGATGTGAAGTTTTTCGGGCATAGTGCGAGAGCTTGCAGACACGATGAAAGGACGAGCGATGATCCCCGTCGTGATCGCGGGAATGACCGTGGCCGCGGCATTTGCGCTGATGGCCGGCTTTCTCGGCTGGATGCACCCGGCGCTCGATTCCTTCTCGCATTTCCGCATTCATCTCGCGGTCCTGCTGATACTCGCGGGGTCATGCCTTCTTTTAGCCGCCGGCTGGCGCCTTCCCGGTGCCTGGGCAATCCTTCTCGGGCTTGCGGCCATAGTTGCGACGCTCGACCTTTCCGCCTTCACCAGACCCGCCGAAGCCACGGCTGCAAGTGCCGCCGAACCGTCGACGACCGCGGCGCGTTACCGGCTGCTGCAGATCAATCTGCGTTACGACAATGCGACGCCCGAACGGGTCCTGTCGCTGATCGGTCGCGTGCAGGCGGACGTGGTCACCCTGGACGAGGTTTCGACCATGTGGATAGAGAAGCTGGGGCTGATCGAAGCCGCCTATCCCCACCGCATCATCTGTCCTCCGCCTTCCTTCGTCGGCGGTGTGGCGATCCTGTCGAAGAGGCCGTTCGCCAAGGAAGCGCAATGCCTCGACCGGGGCGCCTTGGCCGTGGCGTCGGTGGATTTTGGCGGCCGTCTGGTGGATGTGGCTGCCCTTCATCTGAGCTGGCCGTGGCCGCTGGAGCAGGCTCAGCAGGTGGCAAACATCCGCGACGATCTCGGCAGGATTTCAACCACCGCCCTGCTTGCAGGCGATTTCAATGCCGTCCCGTGGAGCCACACGGCGAAGAGTGTCGCCAATGCCGGCGGCTTCAATATCCTGCGCGGCATCGGCTCATCCTGGCTGCACCGGTATCTGCCGATGTCCTGGCGGCCCCATATCGGCCTGCCTCTGGATAATGTGCTCTACAAGGGTGCCGTCATCCCGTCGAAACCGAGCAGGCTGGAATTTGTCGGCTCCGACCATTTGCCCGTTCTGGTCGAATTCGGACTGTTGCGGGAGGAGGAGCCGGCGGAAGTGATGCAGGCATCTGTTGAGGAGCCGGAATAGGATTGGCGCGGGCAGCGCAGCGCCCGGCCACTACATGTTCAGGTAGACCGGCCCCTCGCCCCCCTGCGGCGGCACCCAGTTGATGTTCTGGTTCGGGTCCTTGATGTCGCAGGTCTTGCAGTGGACGCAGTTCTGCGCGTTGATGACGAAGCGCGCTTCCGGATTGCTCCGGTCGGCCGGTCCGCCCTTCTCGGCCGCACCCGGACCGCCTGCCAGGGAATTGCCGTCGGCATCCACCCACTCATACACACCCGCCGGGCAGTAGCGCGTGGAAGGCCCCGCGAAGACCGCAAATTCCGAAGCCTTCTGGAGATTCATGTCCTTCACCTGCAGATGGACCGGCTGATTCTCCTCGTGATTGGTGTTGGACAGGAATACCGAGGACAGACGATCGAAGGTCAGGACGCCGTCGGGTTTCTCGTAGTGAATCGGCCTGTGCTTCGATGCCGGCTCCAGCGACTGCGCATCGGTCTTGCCGTGCTTCATCGTGCCGAAAAGCGAACCGCCGAAGAGCGTGTTCAGCCACATGTCGAAGCCACCGAGGGCAACGCCGAGCCAGAGGCCGAATTTCGACCATAGCGGCTTCACGTTGCGCACCTTCTTCAGATCCTTGCCGATGTCGCTCGACCGCCACGCTTCCTCGTAGGAGACGAGATCGTCATTAGCGCGGCCGGCAGCGATCGCCCCGGCCACATGCTCGGCGGCAAGCATTCCCGACAGCACCGCATTGTGCGAGCCCTTGATGCGGGGCACGTTGACCATCCCCGCCGAGCAGCCCATCAGCACACCGCCGGGAAAGGACAGCTTGGGCACCGACTGCCATCCGCCTTCGGTAATGGCGCGCGCGCCATAGCCGATGCGCTTTGCGCCTTCGAAGGTGCCGCGGATGGCCGGATGCGTCTTGAAGCGCTGAAACTCCTCGAAGGGCGAGATGTAGGGGTTCTTGTAGTTCAGGTGCAGCACGAAGCCCACGGCCACCTGATTGTTCTCGAGGTGGTAGAGGAAAGAGCCGCCGCCCGTGCTCGTGTCCAGCGGCCAGCCGAAGGAATGCTGGACGAGACCAGGCTTGTGGTTCTCGGGCTTGACCTCCCAGAGCTCCTTGAGGCCGATGCCGAATTTCTGCGGCTCCCGGCCTTCAGCCAGACCGAATTTGGCAATGAGCTGCTTGGCCAGCGAGCCCCGCGCGCCCTCGCCGATCAGCACATATTTGCCGAGCAGCGCCATGCCAGGCGCGTAGTTCGGCCCATGCGTGCCGTCACGCTCGACGCCCATGTCGCCGGTCACGACGCCAATCACCGCGCCTTCGTCATTGTAGAGCAGGTCGGCGGCGGCGAAGCCCGGATAGATCTCCACGCCAAGGGCCTCGGCATGGCCGGCCAGCCATTTACAAACATTGCCGAGGGAGACGATGTAATTGCCGTGATTGTTCATCAGCGGCGGCATCATGAAATTCGGCAGTCGGAATGAGCCCGCAGGTCCCAGCACCAGGAAACGGTCGTCGGTGACAGGCGTCTTGAACGGATGGTCGCTTTCCGAGCGCCATTCCGGCAGTAGGCGGTCGATGCCGATCGGGTCCACCACCGCGCCGGAAAGGATATGCGCGCCGACCTCGCCGCCCTTTTCCAGCACGACGACGGAAAGCTCGGGATTGAGCTGCTTCAGCCGGATGGACGCCGCCAGACCAGCCGGCCCCGCGCCGACGATTACGACGTCGAATTCCATGCTTTCGCGTTCTACTTCGCTCATGAAGAACCTCCGCCTGCGACCGGAAGCTCCGGCCGGGAAAACCTTTCGTGGCGCTATAGCGCATCATGGCAGCACGGCAAACTGTTGTCGTGGAAACTTATCGCCGCATTTGCCACATATGATATGATCTTACCCGGCTCAGCTTCCCTTGGCACAAGACCACGTTGGTTGAAGGGGCGAGCCTCGCAGCGTTCGCTGCATCGACAATGGGAGGCCGAGACGCGTATCCGGCTTGCGCCCTTCTTCCTCATCCTGCTGGCGCCGATGCTGGTCGCCGCCCGCCCGGCCGATGACGGTCGATGGCTTGCCGGTGTCTACTCCTTCTCCGACGAGCTCGGAAAGTTCCGCATCATCTCGGTTTCCGGCTTCGGCTCGAAAACCGACCCTGTGGTGATCGTGGAGGAATTCCAGGAGGCGAGCCCGGCCACGATGGTCATCCGCATCCGCGACATTCCCCGGCCCTACACTTATCTGCGCGACACTCTGAACGGCTTCGTCCATTTCGAGTTCCAGGCGGTGAATGCCAGCGGCCATACCTGGATCGGCTTTGAATTCGAGTTGCAGGAAGTCAGGGGCCTGCCCAGCGTCTATGGCGACGGGCTTTCCTTCGACCAGCGCCGCACGGATTCAGGAAGCATTTCGTCGGACGTCTTCACAACCTACGAACGTGATTTCGAGCCTGGCGACAGGATCGTCTTCAAGGATGGCGCGGTCGATCATGGCGGCATGGCGCGGTTCCGCTTTCTCGTCACCGATTTCACGCCCAAGAGCGAGTTTTATCTGGTGCAGGATCCCCGCATCCCCCTTTCGTGATCTTGTATTCCTCCGCACCGGATCGGATATTGCACGTATGATGCCGAAGAGCCAGATCCATCCTGACCACCTCGCCGAACTTCTGCGCTTCTATGCCGATGCAGGCGTGGACGAGGCAATGGAGGACGAGCCGATCAATCGCTTCGAGGAGCGTGCGCCGGCGCAGGTGCCCAAAGCGGCGGCGCCTTCGGTTCCAGACAGGTCCGCTGCCCCTTCCCCGCAAAGGCCGCCAGCCGCTCCCGCCGAAGCCCGACCTGCAATGCCCGCGGCCATACCCGACGAGGCTCAGGCTGCGCGGGCCCGCGACCTGGCGCGCAGTGCCGGTTCGCTGGCGGAACTGAAGCAACTGCTCGCCGATTTCGACGGCTGCAATCTGAAATATACTGCCAAGAACCTCGTCTTTGCCGACGGCAATCCGGAGGCCGACATTATGTTCGTCGGCGAGGCGCCGGGCCGCGACGAGGATCTGGAAGGTCTGCCCTTCGTCGGGCGATCAGGCCGGCTGCTGGACCGCATGCTGGCGGCGATCGGCCTCGACCGGACCACCGCATATATTTCCAATGTCATTCCGTGGCGCCCCCCCGGCAATCGCGATCCCTCACCACTTGAGACGGAAATATGCCGCCCCTTCATCGAGCGGCATATTGAACTCATGAATCCGAAGGTTCTCGTAACCCTTGGAAATCCCTCCACAAAACTCCTTTTGCGTACGCAGACCGGCATCATGCGCATGCGCGGCAACTGGTCCGTCCATGCCACGCCGGGCGGCGTCCAGATTCCGACCATGCCGACCTTGCATCCCGCCTATCTGCTGCGCAATCCGGCGCACAAGAAGCTTGCCTGGCGCGATTTCGTGGCGATCAAGGTCAAACTCCGGCAACTGGGCGAAAGCCGAACCTGATCCTCCCGTCACTCTCGGGCCGGGCCAGCGCCCGGTGGTCGAGGATGAAGGGGGATATCTGTCTGCCGGGGTCAGGCCGCTACCGTGGAGGCGCCGCGCAGGCCGGCATATTGCAGGATCGCCAGCAACGCGACCGCCAAAGCCTGGGCCGAGATGAACAGAACGCCGAGAATGTTCGGTTCGACGAGGCCGGCGATCATGATGCCGAAGCTGGCGGCCACCCACACCATGTTGATGATGACAATGTCGGCCATCAGCATGCGCGAAACCGTCTCACGGCGCGCAACGGCAAAGAGCAACGCAACGAAGGGGACGAGCACGATGCCGGCCCAGAAGACGAGCGATGCCGGAAGGGCCAGGATCGGGCCGAGAATGCCGGCGCCGACGATCATGAGGGCTGCGGCGGCTCCGCTGACAGCGGCATCGGCGAGCAGAACCTTGCGAAGATAAGCGGTGACATTCAGGATCATGGTCATGTTCCTTGTTTCGGATCTCTAGTGTGGTGGATTTGAAGTTCGTTCCATTGGTCGCAGTGACACTAGCGCCGATGAACCTCATCGACGGGAGCGAACATGACCGAAGGCATGCGGCCAGGCGATTACGTACGAGGTAATAGCAGCCAGAAATCTTTTCCATTAGCTTGACCGGCATGACAAATAGCCAGACAGCCCTCGGTTCCATGCTGCGCGAATGGCGCTCGCGCCGCCGCATGAGCCAGCTCGATCTTGCTCTCGAAGCCGGAATCTCCCAGCGCCATTTGAGCTTCGTGGAAAGCGGCCGTTCCGCGCCCTCGCGGCAAATGGTGCTGACGCTGGCCGAGCATCTCTCCGTCCCGCTCAGGCAGCGCAACCGGCTGCTGATGGCGGCCGGCTACGCTCCCACCTTCAGCGAGCGGGACGTCACCGATCCGACCCTGCGCCCGGCCATGGAGGCGGTCGAAACGGTGCTGAAAGGCCACGAACCCAACCCTGCCATTGCGGTGGACCGGCATTGGAACATGGTCGCCGCCAATTCCGCCATCGCGCCCTTCCTTGAAGGCGTCAGGGACCAGACCCTGCTTGCCCCGCCCGTGAATGTCCTGCGGCTCAGCCTGCATCCGAATGGTGTTGCTCCGCGGATCGCCAATCTCGCAGAATGGCGCGCCCACGTGCTGGAACGCCTGCACAAGCTGAACGAAACGGTTGCCGATCCGGAACTGACGAAGCTCGAAGAAGAACTCGCGGCCTATCCGGGAGACGGGCGCAAGAGCTTCCGCCATGCCGGAGCTGACGCCATCGCGGTGCCGTTTTGCCTCAAGGCGGGCGAAATGCTGCTGACCTTCATCACCACGATCACCGTCTTCGGCACGCCGCTCGACGTGACGCTTTCGGAGCTGGCAATCGAAAGCTTCTTCCCCGCCGATGGGGAGACCGCGCGCTTCCTGCGCGAGGCTGCGGCGGCGCGCGAACGGCGCTGAGGGCAGTTTTCATCCCTGCGGAGGTACGAGCTTGCGCGCCTTGCCCCGCTCCAGCCCGAGACGATGCTCTCGCCAGATGATCAGCAATCCGGCAGCGACGATGATCGAGCCGCCGACAAGCGTGTAGATAGTCGGCAGGTCGCCGAAGACAAAATAGCCGACCGCGATGGCCAGGATCAGCGACGTATATTCGAAGGGCGCGACCGTGGACATGTCGGCATGGCGATAGCTTTCGGTCATGAATATCTGGGCGATACCGCCGCAGATGCCTGCACCCACGAGGAACCCCGTCTGCGCCGGGGTCAACATGGCCCAGCCGAAGGGAAATGTGAGCAGGCCGACCACTGTCGCCGTCACCGAGAACCACAGCACGATCGTAGAACTTTTTTCGGTATAGACCAGACGACGCACGAGCAGGATGGCAACTGCCGAAACGGCAGCGCTGCACAGTACCGCGATCACGCCCAATGCTTCGTCATTGCCGAGATCGCCGCCGGAAATCAGGGTCAGATTGGGCCAGGCCACAATGACGACACCCACGAAACCTATGGCCACGGCCGTCCATCGGAAAACCCGCACCACCTCACCCATGAACAATGCGCTGAAGACGACGATCAGCAGCGGCTGGGCATAATTCAGCGTTACCCATTCCGGCAGGGGGATTTTGGTGAGGCCGTAGAAACCGAGCCCCATCGAGGTCACGCCGACAAGGCCGCGGGCGATATGGCTGAAAGGCCTTTGCGTGCGAAAGGCCGTCGTCAATTCATGCTGCCATGCCACCATCGCCAGGATGGGCAGCATTGCGAAGAAGGAGCGGAAGAAGACGATCTGGCCCGCCGGCACCTGCCCGGCGGCCTTTATGCAGGACTGCATGCCAACAAAGATGGCGACCGACATCACCTTCAGGGCGATGCCGATCAGCGGGCGGCGCGGTATTGTTGCTGTTTCGGAAGCTGCGACCATTCCCGTCTACCCCGCACAGGCAGAGCCGCCTGAAGGCGGGATGAATCTTGCGGCGGACTGGCTGCTCACTTCACCGTCCGCGCCTCCTGAATGGCCTGCCAGACTCGCCCTGGCGTCGCCGGCATTTCGATATGCCCGATGCCATAGGCACGGTAAAGGGCGTCGGTGACGGCGTTCAGCACAGCCGGTGTGGCGCCGATCGTCCCCGCCTCGCCGGCACCCTTGATGCCGAGCGCATTGGTGGTCGAGGGGACGTTGCGCGTCTCGAAATGGAAGCTCGGCACATTGTCGGCACGCGGCATTCCGTAGTCCATGAAGGTCGCCGTTACCAATTGTCCGTCATCCGAATAGACGGCCTCTTCCGTCAGCGCCTGCCCGAGCCCCTGCACGACGCCGCCATGTACCTGGCCCGCCAGAAGGATAGGGTTCACCGTGGCGCCGAAATCGTCCACGATCGTATAGGCCACGACCTCCGTCCTGCCTGTATCCGGATCGATCTCGACCTCGCATATATGCGTGCCGTTCGGATAGGTCGCCTCCTCCTGCACGAATTCACCAAAGCCTTTTAGATCCTCCGGCTGTTTCGCCGCCTTTGCGATGGTCGCGAAATCAACCACCCGGTCCGTGCCGACGATGCGTGCCGTGCCGTCCACCAGTTCAATGTCGGCAGCGGCGGCCTCCAGTTCATCGGCGGCGATCTTCTTGATCTTTTCTGCCAGGTCCTCGCCGGCGCGGGCGGCGGACACCCCGCCGAGGGGGATCGAGCGCGACCCGCCTGTGCCGCCGCCCTTGTCCAGCCTGTCGGTATCGCCCTGATGCACCTTGACCTTGGAGATGTCGATATTCAGCTTTTCGGCCACGAATTGGGCATAAGCGGTGGCATGCCCCTGTCCGTTCGACTGGGTGCCGATCAGTAGAGTCACCGTCCCGTCATCCTCGAGTTGAACATGGGCCGGCTCCGAACCGGCAAAGGCGCAGGCCTCGATATAGGTCGCCATGCCGATGCCACGGATCTTGCCGGCTGCGGTGGAGGCTTTCAGCCTCTCCTCGAAGCTCTTCCAGCCGGCGCGCTCCATGGCCAGATTCAAATGGCCCTCGAACTCGCCCGTATCGTAGAGACGGCCGGTCTGGGTTTTGTAGGGAAACTGCTCGGGCCGGATGAAATTGCGCCGTCTTATCTCGTGCGGCTCCAGCCCGAGATCGCGGGCACAGGTATCGACCAGCTTCTCCAGCAGGAAGGCCGCTTCCGGCCGTCCGGCACCGCGATAGGCATCGACGGGGCAGGTATTGGTGTAGACGCCGGTGATCGACACGGCGAGCGCCTGGATGTCGTAGACGCCGGTCGACATGGTGGCGCCGACATAGGGGATGAACGGCCCGTATTGTGAGATATAGGCGCCGAGATTGGCAACGAGCTCGACGCGCAGGGCAAGGAAGCGGCCGTCCTCGTCCATCGCCATTTCCGCCTTCACGACATTGTCGCGCCCCTGGGCGTCGGTCAGGAAATGCTCGGTGCGGTCGCCTGCCCATTTGACCGGCCGGCCTAGCTGTCTCGCCGCTTCCAGCACGAGTGCATATTCGCGATAGACGAAGGTCTTCGGGCCGAAACCGCCGCCGACATCGGGGGTCACGACACGCAGCTTTTCCTTCGGCATCTTGAAGACCTGGCCTGTCAGGATGCCCTGCATCGAATGCACGCCCTGGGAGCCGACCGTCAGCACGAACCGGTCCTCGTCCTGGCGCCATTCGCCGATCGCGGCGCGCGGCTCCATGTAGTTGCAGACGAGACGATTGTTGATGAATTCGACGCGAGAGACCTTCGCCGCCTTTGCGAATGCCGCCTTCGTCTTTTCCTCGTCGCCGATCTTGTAGAGAAAGGCGCGGTTCGAGCCGAGCTCCGGCCAGACCAGAGGCGCGCTTTCTTCGAGGGCGGCGGCCGTCCCGGCCACAGGCTCCTCGTCCTCGAAATCCACCTCGATCAATTCCGCTGCGTCCTGTGCCAGCGCACGGCTTTCAGCGACAACGAAGGCGATGGCGTCGCCGACATATTGCACCCGGTCACGGCACAGAATCGGTATGTCGCGGGTCGGCGCGCGCGTGCCGTCCGGCTGCTTCTGCATGGCCCCGGACTTCAGGTCACCGAGATGCGCGAGATCGGAACCTGTCAGCACAAGGTGGACGCCGGGCGCGGATTTGGCCGCCTCCACCGAATTCACCTTCAGCTTCGCCTTGGCGACCGGCGAACGCAGGACATAGCCATGCAGCATGTTCGCGGGCTGGATATCATCCGTATAGCGTCCCTTGCCCGTGATGAAGGCTTCGTCCTCGATGCGCAGAACGGACGCACCCATGCCAAATTTCGGGGTGAAAACCGTCATAACGATTCCTTGCAAGTGAATGGAAACGATTGGAAGAGTGTCGCTTCAGTTTTGACGAGCGACCCGAGCGTGTAAAGAGCAGCAGCCCGATTTTATTGTACCAGCTCCCATCCTTGTGATCTTGTGATGCCCAGCGTCTCGCCAGGAGAATAAAAGCATGCGTTCAGATACCGGTCAGGTGGTCCGCCTCGAAGACTACAGGCCAAGCGACTACCTGATCCCGGAGGTCCGGCTCGCTTTCCGGCTGGATCCCGACGAGACATATGTCACCGCGAATCTGACCGTCGAACGGCGGAAGGGCGTATCGAAAAACGCCCCGCTGGTGCTCGATGGCGACGGCCTCGATCTGGTGACGCTTCATATCGACGGCAAGCCGGCAGCGTCCGATGCCTTTGAAGCCGGCCCTGATTTGCTCACCGTCACGAAAGTGCCGGAGACAGGCCGTTTCGAGCTTACCATAGAGACACGGCTTGCGCCGTCGCGCAACAAGGCACTGATGGGCCTTTATGTCTCGAACGGCGTGTTCTGCACCCAATGCGAGGCGGAAGGCTTCCGCCGCATCACCTATTTTCTCGACCGGCCGGACGTCCTTGCCGTTTATACGGTGCGCATCGAGGCTGACAGGAAAAGCGTCCCCCTGCTTCTGTCCAATGGCAATCCCGTCGAGAGCGGCGAGCTCGGAGACGATCGCCACTATGCCGTCTGGCACGACCCTTTCCCCAAGCCCTCCTATCTCTTCGCGCTGGTGGCAGGCGACCTCGGCTCGATAGAGGATGATTTCATCACCGCCTCCGGCCGCAAGGTCCGGCTCGCCATCTATGTCGAGCACAGCAAGGAGGGTCGCGCGGCCTACGCCATGGATGCGCTGAAGCGGTCCATGCGCTGGGACGAGGAGCGCTTCGGCCGCGAATATGATCTCGACGTCTTCAACATCGTGGCCGTGTCGGATTTCAACATGGGGGCGATGGAGAACAAGGGCCTCAACGTCTTCAACGACAAATATGTTCTTGCCGACGAGGACACCGCCACGGATGCCGATTTCGCCAATATCGAGGCGATCATCGCACATGAATATTTCCACAATTGGACAGGCAACAGAATCACTTGCCGCGACTGGTTCCAGCTTTGCCTGAAGGAAGGGCTGACCGTCTTCCGCGACCACGAATTCTCGGCCGACCAGCGTTCGCGCACCGTCAAGCGCATCGCGGAGGTGCGAACGCTGCGCTCGCACCAGTTCCCCGAGGATCAGGGTCCCCTGGCCCATCCTGTGCGGCCGGGCCGCTATCGCGAGATCAACAACTTCTATACGGCGACCGTCTACGAAAAGGGTTCGGAAGTGGTGCGGATGATCCGCACCATTCTCGGCGAGGAAAAGTTCCGCGCCGGCATGGACCTCTATTTCGAGCGCCACGACGGTCAGGCCGTCACCATCGAGGATTTCGTAAAGGTCTTCGAGGACGCCTCCGGCAGCGACCTGTCGCAATTCGCGCTTTGGTATCATCAGGCAGGCACGCCGCATGTCGCCGCCACGGTACGCTATGATGCGGCGGCGAAGGAGCTTCAGCTCGACATCGAGCAGTCGGTACCGCCGACGCCGGGCGAAAGCCGCAAGAAACTGATGCACATCCCGCTCGCCTTCGGCCTTGTCGGACCGGACGGGGAAGACATCGCCTATGGCGAGGTGGAAGGGGTGGAAGTGGAAAACAGCGTCCTGCATGTGCGCAAGCGCAAGCACAGCGTGCGTTTTCGCGGCGTCCCTCAGCGGCCCGTGCTGTCGATCAATCGCGGCTTTTCCGCGCCTGTCACGCTCTCGCTGGAGGTCAGGCCCGAGGACCGGTTCTTCCTGGCACGCCATGACAGCGACCTGTTCAACCGGTGGCAGTCGCTCAACACGCTCTTTACCGGCGCGCTGATTGACGCCTCCCGACGGCTGCGGGGCGGCAAGACGGCGGAATTCCCGTCCGAGCTTCTGGCGCATCCGGCCGAGCTCGCCGACGACGAGACGCTGGAGCATGCCTTCCGCGCCCAGGCGCTTGCCGTGCCCACCGAGGCCGACATCGCGCGCGAGATCGGCAGCAATATCGACCCGGATGCCATTCTCTCCGCCCGGCTTGCCCTGCAGGAGGGCATCGCGGCAAGCGGACGGGAGGTCTTCGAGCGTCTTTATGCGTCACTTGAAGACAAAGGGCCTTTCAGCCCTGATGCCGCAAGCGCGGGCCGGCGTGCGCTGCGCAATGTGCTGCTCGAATATATCTCGGCCGTCACCGGCGACCCGCAGATTGCAGTTCGGCAGTTTCATGCGGCGACCAACATGACCGACCGTGCTGCCGCCCTCATGGTGCTGGCGCACCGCTTTGCCGGGACGGATGCCACGGGGGAAGCCCTCGCCGCCTTCGAGAAACGCTACCGCGACAATCCGCTCGTGCTCGACAAGTGGTTCCAGATCCAGGCGATGACCCCCGGAGCCGAGACGGTGGATCTGGTGCGCTCCCTGATGGAGCATCCCGCCTTCTCCATGGCCAATCCGAACCGCGTGCGTTCGCTTGTCGGCACGTTCGGCAGCGCGAACCAGACCGGTTTCAACCGCGCCGATGGCGAGGGCTACCGCTTCTATGCCCGAACGGTGCTGGAACTCGACAAGGACAATCCGCAGGTTGCCGCCCGGCTTGCCACCGCCTTCCGCTCCTGGCGCTCGCTTGAACCGGGCCGGCGGGAGCATGCCAGGAAGGCGCTTGCCGAGATGGCTGCCGTCAAGGGCCTCTCCCGCGACCTGCGCGATATCGTCGAGCGCACCCTGGCATAATTCGCTTTTTCTTAACTCCCCTCTGGACAAGGCGAATCACCTTTGATTCTTTATGGGTGATTCGGGAGTGCGGCTTTGCCGGATCACGCATACGAGGGATTTTCAGGGGAGCCATTGAATGGCGAAGGCGGACGCGTGGCACGCGCCCGGATGGGCGATATTTGCCCGAGGGTGGAGCCGCCGCAAATCGCGGATGGGTCTCGCGGGTAACGCGAAGATCATTGCCGCGCCGTCCTATGAGCGGCTTCTTGCGGTGGAGCCGCTGCTGCGCCGCTCGATCCCGGTTCTGATCATCATCTTTCTCATCGTGATCGCGGCGGCGCGTTTCCTGTCGCTGATGACGGTGCGCGAGGATATCGAACAGAGCTCCAGGACGGTGCTCGCGCTTGCCGCGAGCGAACTCGCCGGCTCCATCGATCTTTCTTCCACGGCAAGCCGGCTCGATGCCGAAACGGCAGCGCTGGCTGTCGAGAAGACGATCCGACGCGCCGGCTTGCGCAATGACGCCATCTTTCTCATCACCGACCCTGATTTCCGCGTTCTGGCCGCCTCTCCGAGCGGGCGCGATCTGGTCGGCCGCGCCCTGGACGGAATGATCGCCGGCGGGCAGCCGCTTTTCATGTTCGGTGAGCGGGCCGGCGTGATGGAAGTGGTGATCGACGGCGAGCCCTGGTTCGCGGCGGTCGATCTGGCCGATGGCAAAGGCGCGAGCGCCTCGCTCATGTCGCGCGACGCCATGTTCGCGGAGTGGCGCAAATCCGTCTCGCTCAACGTCACCCTTTTTGTCCTGACGGCCGGCGTGCTGATCTGCATCCTCTATGCCTATTTCAGCCAGGCCGCGCGCGCGCAGGCGGCGGACCGCATCTATCTCGAGGCGCATCAGCGCATAGACCTCGCGCTGGCGCGCGGCAAATGCGGGCTGTGGGACTGGGACATGGTGCGGGGCAAGATGTACTGGTCGCGTTCCATGTACGAGATGCTGGGCTACGAGACCGTCGATTCGATGCTCTCCTTCGGCGAGATCGCGTCCATCATCCATCCCGATGACGCTGACCTTTTCGAGCTCGCCAATCGCATCGTCTCGCGCGAAATCGACCACATCGACCAGATGTTCCGCATGCGCCATGCCGCCGGCCATTGGGTCTGGGTGCGCGCCCGCGCCCAGGTCGTCGATCCGGACGCTTCCGAAATTCACCTGATCGGCATCGCCGTCGATGTCACGGAGCAGCTCACGCTTGCCCAACGCTCGGAGACGGCGGACCTGCGCCTGCGCACGGCCATCGAGAGCATCAATGAAAGCTTCGTCCTGTGGGATGCGCAGGAGCGGCTGATCATGTGCAACAGCAACTATGTGCGCAATACGGGTCTCGACTTCCGCGAAGTAGTGCCGGGCATGCATCGCCGCGATCTTGAAGCGCGCATGAAACCCTTCGTGACGGAGCGCCGCATCGCCAATACCAACGGGCCGCGGGCCGGCGCTACTTATGAGCGCCAGCTCGCCGACGGCCGCTGGCTGCAGGTCACCGAACTGAAGACCCGTGACGGCGGCACCGTCTCCGTCGGCACCGACATCACGCAGATGAAGCAGCATCAGGAAAAGCTGGTCGACAGCGAGCGCCGTCTGATGGCAACCATCCATGACCTGAGCCTCGCCCGCCGCTCCGAGCAGGAACGGGCGCGCGAGCTGGTCGAGATGAACCGCAAATATATGCGCGAGACGGAGCGCGCCGAGGCGGCGAGCAGGGCGAAGTCGGAATTTCTCGCCAATATGTCGCATGAACTGCGCACGCCGCTCAACGCCATCATCGGTTTCTCGGAGCTCATGGACTCCGGCCTGTTCGGTCCTCTGGGTTCCGATCGCTACAAGGAATATGCGCGCGACATCTTCTCCAGCGGCAAATATCTGCTGGGCGTCATCAATGACATACTCGACATGTCGAAGATCGAGGCCGGTCAGTTCTCCATCGAACGCGAGCCCATAGACCTGTCCCCGCTCATCCACGAGACGATGCGCGTCGTCGCGCTGCAGGCAGCCGACAAGGAGATCGAGGTCAAGACCGAGATTTCCGACGAGATGACGCTTTTCGCCGATCGTCGCGCCATCAAGCAGATCATCATCAACCTTCTGTCGAATGCCGTGAAGTTCACAGGCCAGGGCGGAAAGATCACGGTGCGGGCGCGCAAGGTCGCGGAGACCGTCACGCTGACGATCGAGGACTCAGGCTGCGGCATACCGCGTGATGCCCTCAAGAAGCTCGGCCGCCCTTTCGAGCAGGTTCAGAACCAGTTCTCGAAGAACCATACAGGCTCCGGCCTCGGCCTGGCGATCTCACGCTCGCTCGCCGAACTGCATGGCGGCGCACTCAAGATCCGCTCTACCGAAGGCGTCGGCACGATCGTCTCCGTCCGCATTCCGGCCGGGGACATGAAGAGGACCGCCGCCTGAAATGCGGCTCCATTCTTCACCGGTATTTCCGGGATTAGGAGAAAACAAAAAGCCTCGCACGGCATTTGCCGTCGAGACCTGGATTCCTGTGCTTGTCACAGGAATCCAGGTCTCGACGATTCATGAAGCGTGGCGCCATAGGCATCGAAGTGAAGGGTCATCGACCGCCGCGAAGCAGCCTGTCGAAATGCTGCCTGACCCGCTGCGACGTTTCCTCGATATGCGCCTCCAGAACG
Source organism: Mesorhizobium sp. J18 (assembly GCF_007829525.1). Lineage (GTDB taxonomy): Bacteria > Pseudomonadota > Alphaproteobacteria > Rhizobiales > Rhizobiaceae > VLJP01. The sequence goes on along the minus strand of NZ_VLJP01000007.1, from coordinate 47,513 downwards.
CTCATGCCGGGCAGGTCCGTGCTGCGCAGAAGCAGATCCGCGAGCCCCGGCGGCACGTCGTCCGGCTCGAACGGTCCAGTCAGGCAGAGCCGGATGATCTGCGTAAGCGCAAAATAGAGCCGGTGGGCGTCGTGGAGTTCCTGCCGCACCTGCGCATCGGCGAACTCGGGTGCCAATCGCAACAATACCTCGCCGGTGGAGGCAAAGCCGATCTCCCCTTCCACCTTGCCCGAAAGCACCGCCACCTGCGCAATGAATTCGAGATCGATCAGCCCGCCGGGTATCAGCTTCAGATCCCATATGTCGCGCGGCGGCTTCTCCTTTTCCAGAAGCTGGCGCATCTCGACCGCGTCCTTCGCCAGCTTGCGCGGATCGCGCGGCAGCGAGAGCACGGCGCGCACCTCGTCCTCCACTTCGCGACGGAAGCTTTCCTCGCCGGCGACCGCACGGGCGCGCGTCAGTGCCATATGCTCCCAGGTCCAGGCATCGGCGCGCTGATATTTGCGAAAGGCCTCGATATGCGTGGCCACCGGACCCTTGTTGCCGGAAGGACGCAGACGCAAGTCGAGCTCGTAGAGCACGCCCTCAGCCGTTGGCGCGGAGACGGCCGCGATCAGCCGCTGCGTCAGCCGCGCGTAGTAGTGCGATGGTGCGAGCGGCTTTTCGCCATCCGACTCCTCGGCCTGCGGATCGTGATCATAAAGCAGGATCAGATCGACATCGGAGCCGGCCGTAAGTTCACGGCTGCCGAGCTTGCCCATGCCGAGAATGGCGGTGCGCCCGCCGGGCACCTTGCCATGACGGAGAGCGAATTCCTTTTCCACCGCCTCGAATGCCGCGCCGATCGTCAGGTCCGCAAGATCGGAAAAGGCCTTGCCGGCACGGTCGGAGTCGATGGAGCCGGCCATCAGCCGCATGCCGATCAGGAACTTCTGCTCGGACGCGAAGATGCGCAGCCGGTCCAGCGTTTCCTCGTAATTGAGCGCACCGCCCAGAAAGGTTTTCAAACGGCCGGCAAGATAGCTCCTGTCGGGCAGTTCCGATAGCAGAGCAGGATCAAGAAGACCGTCGAAGACATGCGGCTGGCGCGTGATGATGGCGGCCAGCCTCGGCGCTGCCCCCATGATCGTCGCCAGAAGATCAAGCAGCCGCGGCTTGGATTGCAGGAGCGAGAAAAGCTGAATGCCGGCCGGCAGCCCTGCGAGAAATTCATCGAAGCGCAGTATCGCCTCGTCGGCCCGCCGCGTCTGGCCGAAGGCCTCCAGAAGCGCCGGCGTCAGCTCCGTCAGCCGCTCGCGTGCCTCGGCCGACCGCGTCACCCGGTAACGGCCGAAATGCCAGCCGCGGATCACCCGGCATATGTCGCTCGGGCGGGAGAAGCCAAGCTCGCTCAATGTCTGCAGCGTATCCGGATCGTCCACGTCGCCGGTGAAGACGAGGTTGCCGACGCCGCGCGAAAGCTCGGGTGCTGTCTCGAACAGGGCCGCATAATGGTTCTCGACGAGATGGAGCGACTGGCGAAAGCGTTCCGAAAAGGCTTCCGCGCTTTCGAAGCCGAGCATATGGGCTATGCGCTCCAACCCCTCATCGTCCTCTGGCAGCAAATGCGTCTGCTCGTCGGCCACCATCTGCAGCGCATGTTCGACATCGCGCAGGAACCAGTATTGCGTCACCAGCGCGTCACGCGCTTCCTCGGTGATCCAGCCTCTTGTGGCCAGTTCCTCCAGCATTGCAACCGTTTCGCGACCGCGTAGTTCAGGGAAACGCCCGCCGGCAATCAGTTGCTGGGTCTGCACGAAGAATTCGATCTCGCGTATACCGCCGCGCCCGAGCTTGACGTTGTGCCCTTTGACCGCGATCTCGCCATGGCCCTTATGGGCATGGATCTGGCGCTTGATGGAATGCACATCGGCGATCGCCGCATAGTCCAGATATTTGCGCCAGACATAGGGCTGCAGTTCCTTCAGGAAGGCCCTGCCCTCCTCCATGTCGCCCGCAATCGGACGCGCCTTGATCATGGCCGCGCGTTCCCAATTCTGGCCGCGGCTTTCGTAGTAGTTCAGCGCCGCCTCGACGGGGATCGCGAGCGGCGTCGAACCCGGATCGGGCCGAAGCCGCAGGTCGGTGCGGAAGACATAGCCGTTCTCCGTGCGGTCCTGCAGGATGCGGATGAGCCGTCGCGTCAGGCGCACGAAAAGTTCGCTTGCCTCGTAGCGGTCGAGAATGGCGGGCGCGTCAGGGTTGAAAAGTGCGATCAGGTCGATGTCGGACGAGAAATTCAGCTCATGCGCACCCAGCTTGCCCATGGCAAGGAGGATCCAGCCAGATCCGACATCGGGCTTGTCGGGATCGGGAAGCCTCAGCTTTCCTGCCGCATGGGCATCGCGCAGCAGGAAATTGACCGCCCCGCGCACGCAAGCCTCCGCCAGCAGGCTGAGGCGGCGGACCGTAGCGGCAGCGTCGGCTTCGCCGGCAAGGCTGCCGAGCGCAATCAGGAAATGCGCCTCTGCCTTCAATTCCCGCAACGAGCGCATGACGGCCGTTTCGGAAATGCTCTCCGCAAAGGCGCAGGCATCGATCTCGGCAATCATTGTCGCCAGCCGGGCTTCCAGCCGTTCGTCGAAAAGGCGGTCGAGGGTGGCCGGATTGCGCCGGGCATGGTCCCGCATGAAAGTCGAAAGATCGAAGACGGCACCGAGAAAACCGGCGAGTGGGTCTTGGCTGCGCAGCAGCTTCGCCACCCGCGGAAGGTCTGCCTCCGCTGCGCTCTCGGCGATCTCCTCCAGTTCCTCCCGCGCCGCCTCCTCCTGAATGGGGCGAAGCGGACGCGCGGGCCTGCCGAACCAGAGCGAGCCGTCCCCGGCGGTTTCCCTGTCGCTTGCCATCAGCCACCCTTGCCCATGGGAAAGATCATCGCAACCGAAAGGCCGGGCTTGCGCCCCGCAATCTCCAGCCGGCCGCCATGATAGCTGAGAACCGCCTTGGCGAGGCTCAAGCCCAGACCGGAGCCGGGCTGGGTCCGGCTCGTCTCCAGGCGCACGAAGCGTTCCGTCACCCTGCCCTGCTCCTCGGGCGGGATGCCGGGGCCGTTATCGGTCACCGTCAGCCATGCCTCGCCGCCCTCGACCTTGAGGCTCACGGAGACCAGCGGCGTCTCGGACATGCCGGCGGAATATTTTATGCCGTTGTCGACGATGTTCGACAGTGCCTGGCCGATGAGTTCGCGGTTGCCGTCGATCTCGACTGCTTTCTCCACATGCGCCTCCAGCTTGACGCCGACTTCCTCGGCCGCCGGTTCGTAAAGCTCCACCACGTCATCGACGATCGCCTTGAGATCGACGCGGGTGGTCGCCTCGGCCGAATAGCCTGCCTCCAGGCGGGAGATCATCAGTATGGCGTTGAAGGTGCGGATGAGCTGGTCGGATTCGGCGATGGTGCGCTCCAGCGCAGCGCGATATTCCGCCGTACGCGGCTTGCCGGCAAGCGCCGCCTCGGCACGGTTGCGCAGCCGGGTGAGTGGCGTCTTCAGGTCATGGGCGATGTTGTCGGAGACGTGCCGCAGCCCTTCGTTCAGGGCCGTGATCCGGTCCAGCATCTTGTTCAGGTTTTCCGACAGCCGGTCGAACTCGTCCCCGGCGCCCGACATGGGCAGCCGGCCGGTCAGGTCGCCGCCCATGATGCGGCGGCTCGCCTCCGACACCTTGTCGATGCGCTTCAGCGCGCGGCGCCCGACGAAATACCAGATGAGCAGCGCGCCGAGGCCCATGATGCCGAAGGCGACGACCAGCGCGCGGCGCACCACGTCGCGGAAACGCTCCACCTCGCCGATGTCCCGCCCCACCAGCACGATCATCTGATTGGGCAGTCGGAAAACGAGCGCCGTCGCGCTATGGCCGGTCAGCGGGCTGCCGCCGGAGGATTCCGCTTCTCCGTAGCGGCGATAGGCAAAGGGCCGCTCGATCCAGCCCACATTGTCCAGAACGCTCGGCTGCAGGCTTTCTACGTTGCCGGAAAGCACGCGGCCATTGGGATCGGCGATCAGATAGAGGTTGGCACCGGGCTGGCGCGCACGCAATTCGATCACCCTCACCAGGCGTGAAAGGCCGCCGCGCTGATAGGCGCGTCCGAGATCCAGAACCTCTTCCTGGATCGTGTCGCGCGTCTGGTCGAGGAGCATGCGCACCGACAGCGAGGTCATATAGAAGACGAGAAAGGTGGCGCAAATGATGAAAAGAACAAGGTAAAGCGCGGAAAGCCGCGCCGCGGTGGTCTTCATCACTGCCGGCAGCGCGGGCATCAGGTGGCCGACCTTCCGCCTGCCTTGTCGGGCACCGTTCCGCTCATGGCTGGGTCCGGTCCGGATCGGCGCGCAGCATATAGCCCGCGCCGCGGATGGTATGCAGCACTGGCTTGTCGAACCCTTTTTCGATCTTGCCGCGCAGACGTGAGACATGCACGTCGATCACATTGGTCTGCGGGTCGAAGTGATAGTCCCAGACATTCTCCAAAAGCATGGTGCGCGTGACCACCTGGCCCGCATGGCGCATCAGATATTCGAGCAGGCGGAACTCGCGCGGCTGAAGCGTGATCTCCCGCCCTGCCCGCCGCACCGAATGCGACAACCGGTCGAGTTCGAGATCGCCCACGCGATACATGGTCTCCACGTCCTTGGAGCCCGAGCGGCGGTTCAGCACCTCGACACGCGCCAGCAGCTCGGAAAAGGCATAGGGCTTGGTCAGGTAGTCGTCGCCGCCGGCGCGCAGGCCGGTTACCCGGTCATCCACCTCGCCAAGGGCGGAAAGGATGAGCGCCGGCGTCTCGTTGCCGCGCGCGCGAAGCTCGGAGATGATGGAAAGCCCGTCGCGCCTCGGCAGCATCCGGTCTATCACATAGACGTCGTAGTCGCCGGCATCGGCAAGCGCGAAACCGGAATCGCCATCGGCGGCGATATGGGCCGTATGGCCCGCCTCGGCAAAAGCCTTTTTCAGATAGTCCGCCGCTTCGCGGTCGTCCTCGATCACCAGAATCTTCATGGAGGTCTTATACCCGAAATCAGCGATATCAGCGGTCGCGGAATTCATGTTTCGGTTCCCGATCAAACTGGAATGTGAAAACGGCGGCGGACAACAGAGCCCGCCGCCGCCGGAACCGATTAAAGGCTCCTGAATCCCCGCCGCGGCCGATCCGGGGGTGTAGAAGCGAAGGACCGCAGCAGGGAAATGCCTCAGCCTTCCGCCACGGGAAGTGCCACGAAGCGGTTGGTGTCATCGCGCCGGATCTGGAAAAGCACGGCAGTCCTGCCGGCCTTGGAGGCATCCTCGACGGCCGCCGTCACATCGGACGGCGAATTGACCTCCTCCGAATTGACTTTGAGGATGATGTCGCCAGCCCGGATGCCGTTTTGCTCGGCGTCGCTGCCAGGCTCCACATCGGTCACGACCAGCCCGTTGCCGTCTTCGGCCCTTGTCACGGTGAGGCCGAAATTGGTCAGCGAATCGCCGTTTCCGGGTGACGCGTCAGGATTGGCAGCGGCCACCTGATCCGGAGCAGGCATCTCGCCGAGCTTGACGTTGACCTTCTCGGAATCGCCATTGCGCCAGACGGTGACCTCGACATCCTTGCCCGGCTCGAACTTGGCTACCATGCGGGCAAGTTCGCGCGGTGACTTGACCTGCTCGCCCTCAACCGCAATCACCACATCGCCAGCCTTTATGCCTGCCTTGGCGGCCGGACCATCGCTTTCAGCATCGGCGATCAGCGCACCCCTGTCTTCCTCGAGCCCCAGCGATTCGGCAATGTCCTTGTTCACCGGCTGGATGTGAACGCCGAGCCACCCGCGCTTCACAGTGCCGTCGTCGATGAGATCCTGCACCACATCCTTGGCGATCGAAGACGAGATGGCGAAGGCGATGCCGACATTGCCGCCGGAGGGCGAGAAGATCGCCGTGTTCACGCCGACCACTTCGCCAGACAGGTTGAAGGCCGGGCCGCCGGAATTGCCCCGGTTCACCGCCGCGTCGATCTGCAGGAAATCGTCATAAGGGCCGGCGCCGATATCACGACCGCGCGCCGAGACGATACCCGCGGTGACCGTGCCGCCGAGGCCGAAGGGATTACCTACGGCGACCACCCAGTCGCCGACGCGGACATTGGCGTCATCGGCAAAGGCGACATAGGTGAACTTGCGGTCGTCATCGACCTTCAGCACAGCCAGATCCGTGCGCGGATCGGCGCCGACCAGCTTGGCGTCGAGTTCAGTCCCGTCATCGAGAACGATGGTGAATTCCGCGCCGCCGTCCACGACGTGGTTGTTGGTGACGAGATATCCATCCTCGGAAATGAAGAAGCCGGAGCCCTGCGCCACGGGACGCGGGCGGTTGCGGTTGCGATGCTCAGGCTGAGGACCGCGCCTGTCCTGACGGAACTCGCGGAAGAAGCGCTTGAGCGGATGCCCGTCCGGCAGGTCCTCGAAACCGGGGAAGTCAAAGAACATTTCCGGACCGGATGACGATGTGGTCTGCACATCCGCCTTGACGCGCACACTGACCACGGCGGGTGAAACCTTGTCTACGATATCGGCGAAACTTGGCGCCTGCACCGGGCGCTCCAGCCTTACGGCCTCGGCCAGCACCGGGACTGTGCCCGACGTCATGGCACCGAATCCGATCGCACCCGCGATCGCAATGGACGCTGCCGCGGCCATGAGCCGATTGCGGATTTTCGGAGTCTTGCGCGGGGAGTTTTCGGTATGCATGAAAACCTCTTATGTCTCTTCTTGCAATCGCATTGGACATCCGGGACGACGCCCTTCGCGAGGAGACATAATGCGCTACACCTTACCGCGCCATTTCCGCCGCATGAAACTTTGGTAATGTTTGGGTCCGGCAGGACAGCGGGGTGACTTCCTACGACCCCGATTCCTGCTCCTCGAGCAGCTTCCTGAGCCGAGCCTCCTCTTCCGGCGTAAGGGGCGCAATCTCACGGCCACGCCGCATGCGCATGGTCGAGAAGGCGAGTGCGCTACCGATAATCAGCAGAAGGACAGGAGTGCCCCAGAGCAGAGCGTTGCGCATATTGAGGCGCGGCTTCAGGAGCACGAATTCGCCGTAACGGGCGACAACATAATCCAGCACTTCCTCATTGCTGTCGCCCTCTTTCAACCGCTCGCGCACCAGTACGCGCAGGTCATGCGCAAGCTCGGCATCGGAATCGTCGATCGACTGGTTCTGGCAGACCATGCAGCGCAGTTCAGCCGAAAGCTCCCGCGCCCGCCTTTCCAGCGCAGGATCATCCAGCATCTCGTCGGGCTGGACCGCAAAGGCGGGCTGCGCCAGCAGGAAACAGGCAGCGAGTGCAAGGACGATGTGCCGGCAAAACTGCCTGAGCGCTGATTTCCCTCCTTCTTGAAGGGAGGGGTCCGGGGTGAGGATACTTTCGCTCGAAAACGACGCCCTCATTCGGCAGGCTCCGGCTGCGCCTGGGCTGCCCGCTTGCGCCGCGAGGGAGCGCCGATCCTCAGCCGCCGGTCGAGCAGCGAGACCGCGCCGCCGGCCATCATCGCCAGCGCGCCGAGCCAGATCAGCGTGACCAGCGGCTTCCACCAGATATGCACGACAATGCCGCCGTCTTCGATCTCGTCGCCGAGCGAAACATAGAGCTGGCTGAGCCCGATCGTCCTGATGCCGGCCTCGGTCGTCGGCATCTGTCGCACCGAATAGAACCTTTTTGACGAGACGACGTCACCCAGCGCGCGGCCGCGCTCCGTCAGGACGAAACGACCGCGATTCTCGGTGTAGTTCGGTCCGGTGAAAGGCTGCAGCCCTTCATATCTCAGCGAATAGCCGGCGATTTCCACGGTCTCGCCCGGCTTTACGGTAAGGATGTGCTCGCTCTGCATGGTGGTTGTCGCCACGATGCCGAGAAGCGTGATGCCGAGGCCGGCATGGGCAAGCGCCGTGCCGAAGACCGAACGCGGCAGGCCTGCGAAGCGCCGCAACGCCACGCCTGGTCCGACATTGCCGACGCCCGATTTCAGGGCCAGATCCGTCAGCGCACCGAAGATCAGCCAGAAGGCGAGACCTGTGCCGAGCGCGGCCAGCGCCGATGCGCCGTCGATGAAGAAATAGACGAGAAGCACGATGAACAGCGCCCCGCCGAAAGCGGCGAACAGGCGCTGCGCCACGCCCGCCAGATCGCCGCGCTTCCATGCCAGAAGCGGTCCGAAGGGCACGACGGCCAGAAGCGGCACCATCAGCGGCCCGAAAGTCAGATTGAAGAAGGGCGCGCCGACGGAGATCTTTTCGCCGGTGATGGATTCGAGCACCAGCGGATAAAGCGTGCCGACAAGCACGGTCGCCGCCGCGGTTGTCAGAAAGAGGTTGTTGAGCACCAGCGCGCCTTCCCGCGAGATCGGATGGAACAGGCCCCCCGGCGCCAGCGCCGAGGCGCGCCAGGCGAACAGCGCCAGCGAACCGCCTATGAACAGGATGAGGATCGTCAGGATAAAGACGCCGCGCGTCGGGTCGGTCGCAAAGGCATGCACCGAAGTCAGCACGCCGGAACGCACGAGGAAGGTGCCGAGCAACGACATGGAAAAGGTCAGGATCGCCAGAAGCACCGTCCATATCTTCAGGGCCGAGCGGCGTTCCATCACAATTGCCGAATGCAAAAGAGCGGTGCCGGTAAGCCAGGGCAGGAAGGACGCATTCTCCACCGGATCCCAGAACCAGAAGCCGCCCCAGCCGAGTTCGTAATAGGCCCAGTAGGAGCCCATGGCGATGCCGCCGGTCAGGAACATCCATGCGGCAAGAGTCCAGGGCCGCACCCAGCGCGCCCAGGCGGCATCGGTCCGCCCTTCGATCAGCGCCGCGACGGCGAAGGAAAACGAAATCGAAAAGCCGACATAGCCGAGATAGAGCAACGGCGGATGCACCGCCAGGCCGATATCCTGCAGAATCGGGTTGAGGTCCCGCCCCTCGATCGGCGCCGGGACAAGACGGACGAACGGGTTCGACGTCGACAGGATGAAGAGCAGGAAGGCAGCCGCGATGAAGCCCTGCACCGCCAGCACATTGGCCCTCAAGGTCGGCGGCAGGTTGCGCCCGAACAGCGCCACGAGCCCGCCAAAGATGGCCAGGATCAGCACCCACAGGAGCATCGAGCCCTCGTGATTACCCCAAACGCCGGTCAGCTTGTAGATCAGCGGCTTTGCCGAGTGGGAGTTCTCCCAGACATTGGCGACGGAGAAGTCGGACTGCACATAGGCCGCGATCAGGGCGGCGAAGGCGATCGAGATCAGGACAAGGCCGCACAGCGCCGCCGGCTCTCCGACGCCCATCAGGCGCAGGCTCCCCTTTCGTGCCCCGTAAAGCGGCACGACCGACTGCACGAGCGCCAGCGCAAAGGCCAGCACGAGCGCGAAATGGCCCAGCTCGACGCTCATTGCTGCGCCGTCTCCTCCTGCCAAAGGCCCTTTTCCTTCAGGCTTTCCGCCACTTCCTTGGGCATATAGGTCTCGTCATGCTTGGCCAGCACGCTGTCGGCAACGAAGCTGCCGTCCGGCTGGAACATGCCATGGGTCACCACGCCCTGCTCCTCGCGGAACAGGTCGGGCAGGATGCCGCTATAATTCACGGTTATGGACTTCTCGTGATCGGTGACGGCGAATCTCACCTCCGTTCCCTGCCCCCGGACGATCGAGCCCTTCTCGACCAGCCCGCCGAGCCGGATGCGTTCGCCGGGCGCCAATTGCGCCGCAAGCGCGTCGGAAGGCATGTAGAAATAGGATGTCTGCTGGCCGAGCGCGTAGAAGGTCAGCGCCGTCGCTGCGGCGAGAAAGCCCATGGCGCCCCCGATGATGGAAAGCCTTTTCTGTTTTCTCGTCACCTGTCCTCCTCCCCCGGACCTTCGGCCAGACCGAGTCCCGCCGCGAAGGCCTCAAGCTCGCGTGCATCCTGGGAATCCTGTCCGAGAGCCTCCACGCCCCGCTTTAGCGCGCCCAGCGCGTCTTCGTTCCGGCCGAGCACGACATAGGAACGGACAAGACGCTGCCATCCTTCCTTGTCATGCGGGTTCTGGCGCAGCCTTTCATCAAGCCGCGCCACCATGCCCTCGACCATTGCTTGCCGGTCTTCCGGCGACATCTCGGTCGCGGCCGCCACCTCCTCATTGTCCGGCCCCGACGTGGCCGCGGTCCTGTCTCCGGCGCCTGCCCTGTCGAGTTGCGCCAGCGCCTGCTCCACTGCCTCCTGCCACGGCGAATCCGCCGGCAGGTCGGCCTGAAGCGACCGCCATTTCTGGCCGGCCTCGTCCAACGAGCCTTCCTGCGCCTTGGCCATGGCGAGAAAGAAACGCGCCTTCGGATTGCTGGGCTCCAGTTCCAGTGCCCGCTCGAATGCCGCCTCGGCCTCCGCCGAGACGACGCCGCCGCGCCCGCCGGTGATGGCTTCGCCGAGCCCCGCCTCGCGTCCGGCGCTGGCGCCGTCGAGCCGGATGGCGTTGCGATAGGCGGTCTCCGCATCGGCAAAACGCCCCAACCGGAAATAGACCGGTGCAAGCACGTCCCAGCCTCTTCCGTCATCGGGATTTGCGGCAAGATGCGTCTCGGCGCGGGCAATGAGCTCCTCGATGGAGTTCTCCGCCGGATCCTTTGCCAGCCTGGCCTGCAAGGGCTGCGCCGGCAGCCCCGGGGAGCCGAGCAAGGCATAGAGTCCCCAGCTCACCAGCGGAACAGCGAGAACCGCAGCCATGGCGACAAACCGCATGGCCGTGCCTTCCGCCGACATGCCGGCGCCGCCCGTATCCTTGGCGCGCAATATGCGCCGGGCGATTTCGGCGCGCGCCTCCTCGGCCTCCGAACGAGCGATCGTGCCGCGGCTGACCTCGCGTTCCAGCTCGGCAAGCTGGTCGCGATAAACCTCGATGTCACTGGCAGCATCCGCTGCGGTGCGTGGCGAGCGCAGGAAAGGCAGCATCACGGACAGCGATGCGGCCAGGGTCAGAAGTGCGGCTATGGCCCAAAAAAGCATTCTGTCTAAATAGCGGCCAGGGTATTCCGCCACAATATTCGCGACATGCGGCCTTTTGGCGGCGGGATACCTCTACAGCCCGTCATCCTCGACCTCGAAGCGAAGCGGAGAGTGTCGGGGATCCTGGTCTCGACGGCCAATGATCGACGCAGCGGCCGGACGACTCATCAGTGGTTGGAAAAATCTTCCCCGTCAGGAAAGCACCGTCCAGCTTCCATCAGGGTTGCGGCAGGCGGTGCCTCTTGCGGTCTGCTCGACGCCGCCGCTGGTGATCGTGTGCGTGTATTGGCGGCAATCCTGCGAGCCTACCCGGTAGGGTTGCGCGGCGACGACCTTACCGCTGCGCCCGGAGAAGCTTCCCTCCCAGGTCACCGCTTGGCCGGCGGGAGTAGATTCCAGCGCGCGATATTCGGCTTCCAGCGCCGAACGGCGCTCGCCGCGGCCCAGTTGCACGCCGAAAGCGCTGCCGACAAGCCCGCCGCCTACGATTCCCTCCACCGCCTCGCCCGTAACGGTTGGCGCAGGGGCCGCATATTGGTTGGGCTGAAGCTCGGGAACTGCCGTTCGCGTCCCCCCGGACATGCAGCCCGACAGGATCAGCGCCGCCAGGGTGACCAGTGCAACTTCTCTTCTCACGATGATCCTCGACATCGAGCGAACCATTGAATTTCCCGCCGCTTAGGAATCATGTTTGACGGAATTTGGACCTGTTGGCCCGGTTTCCTTTGGTCCCGGTTTGGTCCAGTTCCCCCATCTCATCCTTATTTTACATTGCAATGCAACAGTCATCCAGTGCGCAGTCGGATGACGGCCTTCAATCCTCCCAGTTCCGATCTCACAAGCGCGACGGTACCGCCATATTCCTCGACCAGATCGGCGACGATAGCGAGGCCGAGGCCCGTGCCCGGTTTCGATTCATCCAGCCGCCGCCCCCGTTTCAGGGCGTCGCGGGCCTGCTCCTCCGGTATGCCCGGGCCGTCATCCTCGATCGAAAGCTCGAACATCTGGCCTGCCGAACGGTCCGCCGTTTCGCGGGAAAGGCTGATGGCGATCGTGCTCTTCCCCCATTTGACAGCGTTCTCGAGCAGGTTTCCCATGATCTCTTCGAGGTCCTCCCGTTCGCCGGCGAAAACGACCTCCTCTGGCGGTAGGGAAAGCACGAAGCGCTTTTCCGGGCTGAGCTTTTCCATTACGCGAACCATGCGCTTCAGCGCCGCATTGACCGGGGTGCGAAAGGCGAGATTATCGCGCTGGGCGGCGACCCGCGCGCGTTGCAGATAATGCTCGATCTGCTTTTGCATGCCAGCCGCCTGATTGGCGATCAACTCGCCCTTCGCCCCTCCGATCGCCCTGCCCTCGTTCATCAGCACCGCCAGTGGCGTCTTCAGCGAATGGGCCAGATTGCCGACCTGCGTGCGCGAGCGTTCCACGATCCGCCGATTGCTCTCGATCAGGGCGTTGGTTTCGTCTGCCAGCGGCGCGATCTCGGAGGGGAAGGAACCGTCCAGGCGCTGCGCCGTGCCCGCCCGGATATTGGCGAGCGCGCGGCGGACCATACCGAGCGGCCTCAGGCCGAGCAGGATGGCGACGGCGTTGATCGCGACCAGCCCGAGCCCGAAAATGGCCAGATAGCCGAAAAGCTGGCGTGTGAACCGGCGCATCTCCGCTTCCATTTCGCTCCGGTTGCCCATGACGCGGAAACGGGCGATCTGGTTGCCTTCGCCGAGAAGCAATTCGCTTTCGAGGACCTCAAGCGTCTGCCCGCCAGGCCCGGTCGTGAGGTAGCTGCGCTGGAACTCGTTGTTGAAAGGCACTTCCGAGGTAGCAGGCGAAGGCACCTGCCCGGTCAGCGACAGCGAGCGCAAGGGCGGCCCGAGGTCCTCAGAGACCGGCTCGACTGCCCAGTACCAGCCCGATCCGGGAATGGAGAATCTGAGGTCTCCGAGATTCGGCGTGCCAGAGAGCCCGCCGTCGTCGGCCACACCTACCGAGCCTATCAGGTTGAAAAGATGCGCCGAAAGGACGCTTTCAAAACCGCGTTCGCTGACCTGCCGGAAAAGGGTAGTGATCACGGTCGCGATCACAACGAGTGCCACGATCGCCCAGATCGTGGAGAGCGCGACGATGCGGAAGGCCAGCGAACGCGGCCAGAATGCTGAGCGCAGGAAGGACTGCAAGCGGAACGGCCTAGGACTCACGCATACGGTATCCCATACCGCGCACCGTCTCGATCAGATCGACGCCCAGCTTTTTGCGCAGCCGGCCGACAAAGACCTCGATCGTATTGGAATCGCGGTCGAAATCCTGGTCGTAAAGATGCTCGACCAGTTCCGTTCGCGACACCACCGTATCGCGATGATGCATGAGATAGGCGAGCAGCCTGTATTCATGCGAGGTGAGCTTCACCGGCACGCCGTCGACATCGACCTTGGAGGATTTGGTATCGAGCCGCAGCGGCCCGCAAAGAAGTTCCGACGAGGCATGACCGGCTGCGCGCCGAATGAGCGCCCTCAGCCGCGCCAGGATCTCCTCGATATGGAAAGGCTTCGTCACATAGTCGTCGGCGCCGGCGTCGATGCCGGAAACCTTGTCGCTCCAGCGGTCGCGCGCCGTCAGGATCAGCACCGGCATCTTGCGGCCGTCGCGACGCCAGCGTTCCAGAACACTGATGCCGTCCATCTGCGGCAGGCCAATATCAAGCACCACCGCGTCATAGGGCTCCGTATCGCCGAGGAAATGCCCTTCCTCGCCATCGAAGGCGCGATCGACCACATAGCCTGCATCCGCCAGCGCGTCGGAGATCTGCCGGTTCAGGTCCTTGTCATCTTCCACGACCAGAATGCGCATCGCTGCCCCTTCGCTGCCGATCAGTTTGCGGGAACCATGAATTCGGCCCGCCGGGGCCGCTCGCCGTCCCGTCCGGGAACGCGGATGACGACCCGGCACATGGTGCGGCCGCCGCTGTTGACCGCCGTGGCCTGCATCAGCTCCCCGCCTCTCTGCAAGGCGATCTGCCGGCCGATGGCATAACAGTTCACCGCCACCGGCTGCACCAGCGACTCTGGCTTCGGATCGGCAAGCGGCATCGCCCGCACCGGCGCAAGGCCGGCCAGAAGCGCCAGAAGCAGAACCGGGTGCCGAAGCATGTTTTTGACAGGTTTCATAGCGGGCGGTTTATCGCATTGGTGCTGAACATGAAATGAACATAAGACCATTTCGCCGAATTGCTCAAATCGATTAGCTGGCTTGTTTCCGCCGCGGCAGTGAACCGCGGCGGAAACCTGTCGAAAGGCCCGTTTCAGCCGATACGGCTCGTCGCAAACACGCGCCCCAGGATCGCCGCCAGCGCCGAGACGGCGGTGATCGCCTGCAGGAGCGTATCGGTCAACGCCGAGCCGTCGAGGCCTTCCACGGGCAGACCCAAAAGTCCGGCTGCCGCGGTCGCCACGGAGACGAGCGAGGCCCATATGGTACGCGAAAGATACCAGGGTTTCGAACCTGTCATGAAGTCATCCTTTCTGCTGGGTTGAATTATCGGACCAGGATTGAGGCGGTCGCCGGCACGCCCGCGCCGAGCGCGCCCAACTGGCTGATGGTCACGGTGATGCTTTCGGGAATTTCGCCGAAATCGACGGATATCTGCTCTTGCCTGTAGGTCCATGACGGAACGGACACCGTTGCCGCCCGGACCGTGCCGCCTGCTTCAGACATCACCGCGATGCGGTAGGCTTCCGTCTCCTCGCCGAGCGGAATCTCTTCCGTCAGCCAGCTATCGGCATCGATACGGCCGCGCCGCATCCAGGAGATCGCCAGATCGCCGTCAGCGTCGAGACGCCCGCTTATATGGACGGGCGACAGCGGCAGCCTGCTCCGGACGCCGCCGGTCTCGGCCTGCATGACGAAATGCGCGTCGGAAATGTCGAAGCCGGCGGGGCCGACGCGCCAGTTGAGTTGCAATCCCGTTTCCGAGGGAATCCGCGTGCATCGCGGGACCGGCGACCAGATGCCGGACCCGCTGATCGAGGCCAAGCAGGGAGAGGGCAATGCGCCCGCCTATCGCGGCACGGCCTATGTGGTCATCGAACGCTTTCCAATCGACGACTATGGAAGGCGGATTCCGCAGTTCCAGTTCGAGGTGATGCGGCCGGTGGGCGCGCTCAACGGGCAGATCCGTTCCGTTGCACTGATTCCCGGCTCGACGGAATACGGCCTCCTGCCCAGACCGGTGAAGCTGACGGTGCGGCCAGGCGAGGATGTCATGGTCAACCGGCACATGCTTTCTGCGGCGAGCGACATCGAGGCCTCGCTGGACGAGTTGCAGGCGCTGTGCCCGAGGCTGGAGGCCGTGGCGCTGGTGGTCACCTGGTTCGGCGACGACCTGCGCGCGGGCCATTGCAGGCTGCGGCCGATGGTGACGCAGAACGACCCGGAAGGGCTGTCGGAGACGTGGACGGTCTCGGGCCTTGCGCGCGATGAGGTGCCGGTGGTCTCCATGAGCGAGGGCGGGCCGGCCTATGGCGGAACGCCGTCCGACGCTTCCGTGATTGAAGCGATAAAGCTGATCCGGGCGCGCGGCCTGAAAGTGACGCTCTATCCCTTTGTCATGATGGACGTGCCGGCGGAAAACATGCTGCCGAACCCCTATGGCGGGGCTTCGCAGCCAGCCTATCCCTGGCGCGGGCGCATCACCTGCGATCCGGCGCCGGGCGCGACCGGCTCTGCTGACAAGGCGGCTGCGGCGCGCATGCAGGTCGAGGCTTTTGCGGGCCAGGCGCGGCTTTCGGATTTCGCGGCGACGGATGAGGAAGTGCGTTTCACAGGCGATGCCGACGACTGGGGTTATCGGCGGTTTCTTCTCCATTACGCGAAGCTCGCGGAAGCGGCTGGCGGCGTGGACGGTTTTCTGATCGGTTCCGAACTGCGCGGGCTGACGGTGCTGCGCGACGGGGAAAACCGCTTTCCTTTCGTCGAGGTGCTGGCCGAACTCGCGGGCGAGGTGCGCGGCGTGCTCGGTCAGGAAACGCTGATCACCTACGGCGCCGACTGGAGCGAATATTTCGGCCATCAGCCACAGGATGGCAGCGGCGACGTCTTCTTTCATCTCGATCCGCTCTGGGCGCATGATGCGGTGGATGCGGTCGGCATCGACAATTACATGCCGCTCTCCGACTGGCGCGACGCCGACCATGCCGGCGGCAATCCGGACGGCTTTCTCGGTCCTTATGACGCGGCGGGCCTGCGCCGCATGATCACATCGGGCGAGGGCTACGACTGGTTCTATGCAGATGCCGGGGACCGGCCGGAGAGACGGCGGACGCCGATCACCGACGGCGCCCATGGCAAGCCCTGGGTCTATCGCTACAAGGATATTGCAAGCTGGTGGTCGAACCCGCATTTCGACCGCATAGGCGGCGTGGAGGCTGCGGACCCGACAGCATGGGTTCCGAAATCCAAGCCTGTGATCTTCACCGAGATCGGCTGTGCGGCGGTGGACAAGGGACCGAACCAGCCGAATGTCTTTCCCGACCCGAAATCCTCCGAGAACGCCGCGCCCTATTTCTCCAGCGGCGGCATGTCGGATCTGGCGCAGCGGCGGTTTCTTGCGGCGCATTACGGTCATTGGTCTTCGGAGGATGCAGCCGTCAATCCCGTCTCGAACCTCTATGGCGGGCGCATGGTCGATCCGGGCTCGATCTGCGTCTGGGCCTGGGATGCGCGGCCGTTTCCGGCTTTTCCGCTCCATGGCGACGTGTGGAGCGATGGACGGAACTGGTCGTGCGGCCATTGGCTGAACGGCCGGCTGAGCGGGGTCGCGGTGGACGATCTCATCAATGCGATTCTTGCCGATTTCGGCCTGTCGGCGGCGGATACGGACGGGGCGGAGGGCTCGCTTGCCGGTTATGTCGTGGCCGATCCGGGCACGGCGCGGGCAGCACTGGAGCCGGTCTGCGACCTCTTCGGGCTGGCGGTGCGGGAGGATGCGGGCAGGCTGGTCTTTTCGACTGAAACCGGAGCCGGAGCAACCGTCGAGCCGGCGGCGCTCGTGGTCGAGGAAGATGCGCCCGTGATCGAGCGGGTGCGCGATCCCGACAGCGCATTGCCGACGGGCGTAGTGGTGGTGATCGCGCGGGTTTCCGCGCCGCCCAGCAGGATTTCGGTCGGAACCATCAGGCCGCGCGTCTCACGACCCTTCGACAATTCCTGATGCACCTCGCCCTCGAGGCCGGTCAGCTTGCCGGCGAGGCTTTCGGTCGCCGCCTTGGCGAGCGAATAGTTGCGCAATTCGCGGCGCATTTCGCCGCCGTCGATCTGCTCGCCGGCCGCCTCGATGCGTTCAAAGGTAGCGAGCCGTTCGGCGCGGTCGATCTGTTCACCGATCGAGCGGGTTTCCTTGTCCAGGGCGTCGAACTTCGTGCGCTCGCTGTCGTCGAGGTCGCGGTTGTCGTTCATCGCCTTATCGTTGATCGCCCGCATTTCCGCGATCTTGGCGGCGCGCTGCTCTTTCAGGTCGTGCAGTCTCGGCATTGCCGTTTCTCCATCTAGGGGTTGTGCCGCCTCACGGCGGGTTTAGGGTCCATCGGGCCGGGCGTCTCACGACGTTCAGCGCTGGGAAGTGCCGTCTCACGACGGGGCATCGCGGCGCACATGATGCGCCGTGAATTCAGGGAGAGGATAAAATTCCTGTGGATCATGCGCGGCCCTTTGCCGGCAGCCCCGCAAGGCCGCGCTTCCGGGCCGCGAAATTCACGATGCTGGCGACTTCGCCGGCCACGTTCTTTTCGGGACAGCCAAGATCACGAAGCTCCTGAGCGACACCGGCCCAGATACCCTTGCGCATGTCGCAGAACCGCACCGCGAACTTCGCGTCGTCACTTTCGAGCTGGCTGGCGCGCCGCATCGCCACGAGGCAAGCGGCTTCGTAGCGATCGGCGATTTCCACCGTCTTTGCCGGCGGCACGCCGGCCCATTCTTTCCGGCCGCTCATTCGCCTGCCTCACTCATGGCAGCAGCCACGGCGGCGAATTCCGAACCGCCAACAAATCGCTCAAATCCGACACCGGAAGCTTCCGACATGACGGCCTGATAGGCATTGCCGAATGCCATCTGTTCAGTCGACCGGCCGTCCGCCTTGGCGTCGGCCATCATGCCCAGGAACTCGTGCACGAACTCGATCTTCTGCGGGCCAAGATAGTCGGCCTGGTCATCGCCATCGGCCGTGAGTTCGTCGACCACGGAATGCGCCAGCGTGAAAGTAAAGGTGCCCATCGGCACCGGACCCTTCACGCGCATTTCCAGACCCGGCACGTCAGCCGCGCCCTCGCCGTAGAAGCCTTCCGGCATAGGCGAATGCCAGATCACGCGGCCGGTTTCGCCGAGACGGTACAAACGAACGAATGCCGCCGCAAAATCAAAGAACTTCGCATCTTCGGCGAGTTCCATTTCGCGGCGGAGGATCGCGACCAATTTCGAGTGCTTCTGACCCGGCGCAACATGCATGTTGGCGTATTGCAGGAAGAAATTCGGCAGATCGGTTGGCCCGGCCGAAAGGATCGCCAAGAGAAGCTTTGCGGCGTCCCTGTCTGTCTTTTTACGGGCACCCCGTCCGCGTTTAGTGCGTTCCCACCAGCCAATGCGGCTCAGCGTCAGCGCGTAAGCCTCCACCGTCGAGAAGGGCATACGCACACTGGCACTAAGCGCCCTCACCAAGTCTGCTGCCGTCCCTGCCATCTAGATCGAGCCTGCCATGTTCGTCAGCAAAACCTAGCAGGCTCGGTTTCAAATCACAAGATAAACCTTGTGCGCTATGTTATAATTGTGGATTGCTCATTCAGCCCAATACAGGAACACGGCGCGGCCCGCCTACATAGCGGCCGAGAATGCGAACAATCTGCAGCTTTTCCGAGCGTGCGACGCGCAGCCCACAGGAGAGCGTATAGCATTCTTTGGGATCGCCAGCCGGAACGAACCGTCCGTTATGATCGCGGCCGGTGAACCCCTCGTAGCCCATCAAATGTGGTGCGCCGCCTGAGAATTGAGCGACTATGAGGCAACCATCTTCAAGTTCTGCATCTGGGTCTACGAGAACATCTTCGACCCTGTACCGTCGATCATGGACAGGCCCTCCCACGAGGTCGGTATGAACTCGGATCGGAAGCAGAAATTTCCCTGCTCTACTCAGAGGCAAGGTCTTGGCGTAGGGCGGTGGCAAGTCGAAGACATTGCCTCCTGCCCTGATAGCGGTGCTGGCCATGTGTAGTTCCTCCTAGGTGCGCTCACGCAATGGAGGGACGACAGACAGATTCGTGGTATTCGATGAGTCGGTCACGCGAGGCCCCTCCAAGGCTTCGTTGGACAAGTGCCGGTCGGGCGTTGGCGCGCCCGACCGGTGCGAGCAACTTGCGCCTATTCGCCAGTAAGGTCAACGCGCGATGGGAAAGAGGGACAGGATGGAGCTGAAGGATTTCGTAGCTGAAACACTCTCTCAGATCGTTGAGGGTGTTAGGATCGCCCAGGGTCGTGAAGACGGTGCGAACGTGAATGCCGCAATGGCTGGCGCTGAATTCGGCGGCCATCTTGTTAATGTCGGCACCTTTGGCGTCGCAACGCGAGTTGACTTCGACGTTTCTGTGACAGCCGAAACAAAAGGTGGAGCAGGCGCGAAGCTGAGCGTTTTCGGAGTCGGTGTCGAAGGCGGTGCGGGACATACAGCAGGCTCCGCAAATCGCATCAGCTTCAGCGTGCCCGTGCGTCTACCCGATGGGGACAAGGAACGCGAAAAACGCATAAGGGATGAGCAGAGCCGTGAAATGGCGGAGATGAACGCAAAGCTCCGCAATCGTCGCGGTAGCTATCTAGACGATGGATGGAACGGCCTTTAGGCGACCAGTTCAGCCAGGCACGCCGGCAACGCTTCCGGCTCGTGCCGTTTCGAGATACTGAGCGCCATCGTCAGCGCTACAAGCCCGTCGATCCGGCCTGCCGCCTTCGATTTGTCGAGCTTGCGCCCGCCGGCCGGATCGCGCGTGACCACGGCGTTCGCGGCGCACATGTTGAGCACCGGGTTGCCGCCGTGCCGCAACAGCTTTTCGGCCACACACCTTTCGAGCATGTCGACGGCCGGCGAGAAATCTTTGAAGCCCTGCCCGAACGGCTGGAGCGGCAACACCGCGCCGATCAGCCCCAACTCGCGTTTCAGGTCTTCGATGCGCCAGCGGTCATAGGCGAGCGCCTGCATGTTGTAGCGGGAAGCCGCGTTCGCCAGCACGTCCGCGACGAAGCCCGGATCGATCGTCGCGCCGGGAATGAGGGTGATATGCCCCTGCTTCGCCCATAGATCGTAGGGCACGCGGTCCTCGTTCGATCGGTCCTCGATGTTGGCTTCCGGCATGAAGAACCGCGCCAGCACGTCATAGCGGCCCTTTTCGTCGGGAAACACCATGACGAAGGCGGTCAGGTCGCGGGTCGCGCCCAGGTCGAGGCCGGCATAGCATTCGCGGCCGTCGAGCGCGGCCATGTCGACCGCGCCGCCGCAGGCGTCCCATTCTGCCTTGTGGATGAAGCGCGAGACGGCGGAAACCCGCTGGTTGAGGATCAGGTTGCGAAACGCCGCTTCCTTCGACGGCACAAGCCGCGCCTGCCCGGCCTGCCGCTGCACGTCTTCAAGCGATCGGAAATCGCCGATCGCAGGGTTCGCCAGCCGCCAGGTCGACGGCTCCCACGGATCGGCGTCCTGCGGCGCGGCGTAGAGCGTCAGGTGAAACGAAGGATCCTCGATGTCGCCAGACTGGACGCGCAAGCCGTAATCGACCAGCTCCGACATGACGGCAATCGCCTTGGTCTTCTCATTGTGGCAGCGTTCGCAGAGGCTCATCAGTTCATCGAGCGAAGGGAAAGGATCGCCGCCGGCATTGATAGCCTTCACATGGTCGACGGCCACGGCCTGCACCGCGCGGCCGCGCAATTCGCATGCGTAGCACAGTGGGTTCACGGCAAGCTTCGCCAGCCTGAGCCGCCGCCAGTTCCTTGTGTTGTAGGGCCAGTCAGCCACGGCGCACCTCGCTTGCCAGCCTCAGCAGCCCGGCCACGATCTCACTCTTGTCCTCGTGGAAGCGCTCAGGCCAGCGCGGCGACGGTGCCAGCCGCTCTATCTGGCGCGCATACTCGTCCAGCAGGATCGACAGTTGCCGCCCGTCTGGCACCGGCCTTCGGGTTTCAAGCAGCATCGCAGCGCCTCCCCGTTCCCGGTTGCGCTCGGCTTCGCCATCGCATCCCCTCATAAGCCCCTTGCTGCCTTTCAACCGGCTCGACGTGGAAGGTTTTAGATGACTGGTTTCCCGTGGTAGGACACGAATGTCCCCCTATCGGGCGAGGCTTCGGCCCCATCTTGATCCAGGTCGACCATTCGCCCGAGACGATGCGCACGACGTTCGACAGGTGCTTGCGGCCTTCTACCGGCCGTTCCGCGACCGTGATCCATTCCAGTTCGGCAAGGCGATCCTGAGCGCGCTTCGCCGTCTTGCGGCACATGCCGCCGCGCGCCGCGATCTCATCAAGCGTCAGCTCGCACCGGCCCGTGCGGTGAACCTCATCCGCGACGATGCGCGCATAGGCAACTTGGCTGGTTGTGAGCATGCCGGCCATGACAGGCGGCATGGGCCAAGTTGCCGCGAGCGTCCGACGACGATGGATGGATTTTTCCCGATCCGGCGAGCGCTGCGGGCGCGGCTTGGCGACCTGCGGCTTCGCCGCGCGCATCGTGCCGTCATGCAGCACGACCGCGCTGCCCGCCCCGTCCAGTGCGGCAACGATAATGCCGCAGGCATCCGACGTCCGGCGCGATCCGGCCGGCGGGTCCACCGCCACCACGATCCGCCTCAAGTCCAGCGGCCCCGTGCCGACGGCGCTTTCCAGCAGCGCCCGCGACCACAGCGCGTCCTCGCGATCCTCGATCATTTCGCCGTCGAGTTCCTGGCGGCCGAGCCGCGTACCGGCATATTTCTGCCGCACCGTGCGCAGGAAGGCCGCAGAGAGATGCGCGGCATTGTCTCCAGTCTTCATCTGCGTCGTCGTCACCGAAGTGTCCGCCATCAGCCGCCACATCATGGGCACCGGCTTCGGCGTCGTGGTGACGAGCTGCTGCGGACGAATGCCCAGCCGCAGGCCGAATTGCAGCATGTCGAAGGTTTCTTCCCCCTTGCGCCATTTGGAAAGCTCGTCGCACCAGGCCGCATCGAATTGCGGCCCGCGCAAGCTCTCCGGGTCTTCCGAGGAAAAGACCTGCGCCACCGCCCCGTTCGGCCAGACCAGCCGCCGACGGCTCGGCTCGTAGCGCGGCCGGTTGCGGCGCGATATGGACAGGATGCCGGAAGGTCCCTCGATCATCACCTCGCGCACGTCGCCCAGCGTCTCGCCCACCAATGCGATCTGTCCGTATTTCCTGTCCTTTTCCGTGAAGGGCGGGTAGCCGCGCACCAGCGCGTTCACCCATTCCGCCCCAAGCCGCGTCTTGCCGGAGCCGCGCCCGCCGACGATCATCCATGTGTCGAGAACCGGCCGCCAGACCGGATACTGCGCCAGCCGCGCCGTGCCGAACCATTCCTCGGCGATGTCAGGCGCCAGCTCCTGCCCGATGTTTTCCTGCAACCATCTGGCCTGCAAGCTCAGTTGCAAGCTCGACAATGCGATTGTTGATGCGTTCGAGTGCGGCGGCCATTTCTGCATCGGATTTTATCTGGTTCTCTTTGGCGCGTTCGGGACCGTGCGTGATTTCGCCGATCTTCTCGACCATCCGCAGCATGGCCGACAGCGCGTCGATGCGCGCCTTGTCGTAGCTGCCCGCTTCCTCGCCCTCGGCGCTCACCGCCTCCAGGTCGCGCACCAGCCGGTCGGCAAGCGCCGTCAGCCGGCGTTCGAGCGCGGCATGGTCCACCGGCGCGCCCGGCGGTCCCGCCGCCTGGATGCCGGCCACCCCCCAACCTTGCCGCGCCGCCAGCTTGCCGAGCAGCCTCGGCGAGCGGTGCGACACCAATGCCAGCGTCTCGATCGTGGCCGGCGCGCCCTCGTAAAGCGCGCGCAAGCCGGCCGTCACGGTAGTGCTCGTCGGCATCCGTTGCTCCATATCCGAATGTCTTGGGAAGAGAGTGTTCGAAAAGAAAAAGCCGGAAATCCGCACCCGCTACGACCGAGGCCATCCGGCCACCGCCACGCTGAACGCACATTTCCGACGATGATGAAAAGCTACCAGACCACCGTTACGATGTCAAGGACTATTTTCCTAATTTCCTATTTCCTCGACCTTGGGTCCCTTGCCGCCGATCCATGTCAGCCGAAAGATCCGCCCCTTGGCGACTTGCCGGATCACGGCAGGCTGGAGTGCGGCAATGCAGATGCCTCCAGGATGCCGTACTGAGGGATATACGACACCGTGGTGGCCGGCCGCACGAATTTCTGCCGCCAGCTTCTGCCCTTCCGGGTAACCGATGGCAGGATCAGGATTTAAACAGGGCGCGGCCGGCTGCGCGCGCAGATCGACCATTTTTCCGGCCAGATGCGCCAGCAATTGCACATAGTCGGTGACGTTTTCCGTCTCATTCGCGTTCCGCAATTCCCGTGTCAGATGAAAGCCGACCTCTCTCAGGCACGTGACAACGTCCATCGCGGCATACCATACGCCACGGCCCTCGCGGTTAAAACGATTGCCGCCGGCGCGGGTATAGGTAAAGGCGGCATTCACATAGGTCCAGCCGTAGCCAAAGGCCGGAGTCAGCAATTCGGCGGGCGAGAACTCGTCGAGCTGGTCCGTCTGCCCGAGAAGGCGCGTACTGGTTTCTCCTTCGATAGCGTCCAGAATGTCTTTCTCACGGTCATTGTCATAGAGGGGTGCGATGGCCGGTTCGTCTATATATGCGGTGGACAGAAGGCGGTGGGTCTGCCTCTCATCAAAATCGATAAGCTCCAACGGTTCTACATCCCGCCCCGAAGGCCGTCGATATGGCGCCGCATCCGAACCATCTCCGGAATGCCTCCCTCGATCATGAGTTCCACCGGCGTTCTGCCCTCGAATCCGTTGTTCGGACGCTTAGGCCATCCGTAAGTCAAAGGGCCGTTGAAAAGCAGGCGCAAACCCTTGAAAAGACCGATCAAAAGGCTGGCGCGCATTCTTTGGTCCTGGCTGAAAACGCCTTTGAACGAGCCATCTTTTATACGTGACCAGGTGCGGACATTGACGCCGGACAGCGCCGCTGCTTCATCATTGGTCAATTGCCAGTGCGCGGCGATCCGCGACAATGCCTTGGCGATGGCGGGCCGTTCCGCGCTCGCCAGATCCAGAGCCGGTTCGTCGTTTATATCGATCCGCCGAAGTGCTTGACCCATGACGATCTCCTTTGCCATATGGCAAAGATAGGGCTCGCCATATGGCAAGTCAAGCAACCGTATTCCGATTGATCCGTCTTCTTCGATGACCGGCTACCACCTTTCAGCAGGAACCTCCCCCAAACTGTTGCGTTCCTGCCTCATTAACTTTCCCTTACCCTCTCCGTTAGCCATTTCCGGGAAATTCCCTTGTGAGCAGTCGGAAAATGGCGCAGAAGAAGGGTGAGGGGATGCGAGTTTGGCTGGTTGCCGGGCATGGCGGGGTGCATGCGCTGGTTGCGGTCGGTGGTTAGTCTACGGGCAACACGTCGATGAAAGAGCCTGTCAAATCCGGGAAGCCCAGGCCCCCGCGGCCGACGATCTTTCTAGACATCGACGCATGGATCGATTCCTCCCTTTATGAAGCCGGCTTCAAGGCCAGGCAATTCTGGGAAAACCTCACCATCTTCTTCCGCCGCTTCCGCGTCTATGGCTGGCGCCGCGGCGCGGTCGAGCTTTTCAGCGAGGCTTTGACGCTCGGCACGGGCGGCATCGTCGTCCTGCTGGCGCTTGCCCTTCCCGCTTTCGAGCAGACGGCCGGCGACTGGCGCGCCCAGGACGACTACGCCGTCACCTTCCTCGACCGCTACGGCAACGAGATCGGCCAGCGCGGCATCATCCAGCGCGATTCCGTTCCTGTCGACGAATTGCCCGAGCATGTCATCCAGGCCGTGCTCGCCACGGAGGACCGCCGCTTCTACCAGCATTTCGGCATAGATTTTCCCGGTCTGGCGCGTGCCCTGTTCGAGAATGTGCGGGCGAATTCCGTCGTCCAGGGCGGTTCGACCATCACCCAGCAGCTTGCCAAGAACCTCTTTCTGTCGAACGAGCGCACGATGGAGCGCAAGATCAACGAGGCATTCCTGGCGCTCTGGCTGGAGGCCAATCTTTCCAAGCGCGAGATCCTGCAGCTCTATCTCGACCGCGCCTATCTCGGCGGCGGCACCTTCGGCGTCGCGGCGGCCTCCGATTTCTATTTCGGCAAGGGCATCAAGGATCTGAACCTTGCCGAGGCGGCCATGCTTGCCGGCCTTTTCAAGGCGCCCGGCAACTACGCGCCGCACATCAACCTGCCGGCCGCGCGCGGCCGCGCCAATGTCGTCCTCAACAACCTCGTCGAGGCCGGCTTCATGACCGAGGGACAGGTGCTGTCGGCGCGGCTGCATCCGGCTACCGTGGTCGACCGCGGAGAGCGAGACAGCCCCGATTATTTCCTCGACTGGGCCTTCGAGGAGGTCAAGAAGATCGTGCCCAGGGGCGCCACCCATTCGCTGGTGGCGCGCACCACGATCGATCTCAACATCCAGCGCGCCGCCGAGGAATCCCTGGAATTCCACCTGCGCCAATATGGCAAGGATTACGACGCCTCGGAGGGCGCCATTGTCGTCCTGGAGAACAACGGCGCCGTGCGCGCCATCGTCGGCGGCCGCGACTATGCCGAGAGCCAGTTCAACCGCGCCACCAAGGCGCTGCGCCAGACCGGCTCCTCCTTCAAGCCCTATGTCTATGCCACGGCAATCGAGAAGAAGGAATACACTCCCGATACCATCATCTCCGACGCCCCGGTCTACTGGAATGGCTGGGCGCCACGCAATTACGGCCGTGGCTATGCCGGCCGTGTCAACCTCACCACGGCGCTGGTGAAGTCCTACAACACCGTGCCGGTGCGGCTCGCCAAGGATCACCTCGGCCTCGAGCCGATCCAGCAACTCGTTGAGGCTATGGGCGTCGAATCCCCGCTCAACGGCCACAAGACCATGGTGCTCGGCACTTCCGGCATGACCGTGATGGACCAGGCGACCGGCTACAGCGTTTTCGCCAGCGGCGGCCTTGCCGGCCTGCGCCACGGCATCACGCAGCTCACCACCCATTCCGGCGAGGCGATCTACGATTACTACCGCGATGCGCCGCCGCCGCGCCGGGTCCTGTCCGAACGCACTGTGGCGGCCATGAACACGATGCTGGTGCAGGTCCCCGAATGGGGCACCGGCCGCCGTGCTGCCCTGCCCATGGCCCGCTCCGCCGGCAAGACTGGCACCACCCAGTCCTATCGCGATGCCTGGTATGTCGGCTTCACCGGCAACTACACCGCCGCCGTCTGGCTCGGCAATGACGACTACCACGCCACGAAGGACATGACCGGCGGCACCCTGCCGGCCATGGTCTGGCAGCGCCTGATGGCCTATATGCACCAGAATATCGACCTCAAGCCCATTCCGGGCATAGAGAACCCGCTGCCCAAAATGGAAGCCGAGCCGAAAGTGGCCGCGGCAAAACCCGGCCAGGCCCAGGAAAACGGACTGGATCAGCGGCCGCTCATCCTTTCGAGCCGCACCACCGCCCTGTTGAGGAAGATGTCCCGAATTTTCCGCGATGCTCCCGTGATTGATCCTCCCGCCGGGCAGGAAACGCTCTCGGCCCTTTGACCCGCTCTTGCCTCGTTCCATCGGGCCGGAGTATCCGGATTTATCCCGCGCACCGATCCACCCTCGATCACGGCCAATGCTCAAGACCGTCCTCCTGATCTTCGTCACCCTCGCCGTTGCAATCGGAGGCGGGGCTGGCAGCGTCTGGTACGCGCTGGAGGCGAGCCGCGGCGTCGGCTCGGTCACGATCGGCCAATGGGTCACCTTTCCCGATTTCGGCACGCCGCAGGCAGACCCCTATTCCCGCGCCCGTTTCGCGCGCGAGGGCGGACTCTCGCTCGGCCAGGCGGAAGGCATCGCCTTCACGACCAATCGCGATACGGCGGGCGCGCTTTTGCGCGCCGATTGCCGGTACCAGCTTACGGGCGCGGTGCCGCCGTCCCGCTTCTGGACCGTCTATGCGACGAATGCCGCTGGCAGGCTCCTGCCCCCGGTCGGCCGGCTCCAGCCGGCGCTCCAGTCGCGTGAGCTGGTGCGCCTCGGCGACGGTCCCGCAACGGTCGAGATCGGTCCCCAGCCCGTGCCCGGAAACTGGCTGCCGATCTCCGGCAGCGGCCCGATAAGGCTTGTGCTCACCGTCTTCGACACACCGATTTCAGGCGATGCCGGCGTCATAGACATCAGGTTGCCGCAGGTCGTGCGAAGGGGCTGTGATGACTAGATTCCTGCATGCCTTGCTCACCGGCCTTGTCGGCGCAGGCATCGTCCATATCGCAATCCTGTTCCTCCTGCCCGTCTTTGCGGAAAAGGATGCCTGGGCGCGGCTGGCTGAAACCGGCGAACCCTATCATGTGGTCCGGCTCGACCACGCCAACCCGTCGCTGGGCATGCTCACCTCGCCCGACCCTTTCTTCGAGGCCGTGGCATGCCGCTTCGACCTCAGCGACGGGGCCTTGCATCTCGTGGGCGAAGGCCGCATCCCGTTCTGGTCGATCTCGGTCTATGATCGCCGCGGCCTCAATATCTACAGCCTGAACGACCGCACGGCGACCGGCGATGCGCTGGATTTCGTCGTCGTCACGCCCGCCCAGATGCTGACCATGCGCAAGGAAGTTCCGGCCGAATTCACCCAGTCCATCTTCGTCGAAGCGGATCTTACCGAAGGGATCGTCGTCATGCGCGCCTTCGTCCCCGACGAGAGCTGGCGCGAAGTGGTCTCCACTTATCTCAACGGCATTTCCTGCACGTCACGATAGAATGGCTTTCAGTTCTTGATCTGACCGCGCTTTCTCCCGGCGCGTTCGGCGGCGTTTTCGTCAGGCTTGCGCGGCCCGTCCTCGCGTTCGTAGCGGATGCCGGGAAAGATCACGATCTTCGCCGGCCCGCGATCGGCGGCCGACTGCCCCGCCTGGCTTCGGGGTCTGGGATGGAAAGGCAGTATCACCGTCATTGCCTTGCGCCTTCACTCGGTTGGTCCGGAGCAATACGCAACGCCTCCGCCTGCACTATGAAGCCGGCAGGGTTAACGAATGGTTACTGCCGCACCGCTCCTCAGATCGGCGAGACGCCGACAAGCCAGTCGTGCAACCGGGCCACGAAAGCGGCATAAATCGCGAGACCGGCCACGACCGCAACAAGGTCGTTTCGCCAATGCGACACCTTGACCGTCCTTGCCGGGGTCTCGCTCCTGCCGGAAATTGAAAAGATGTCGATGAGCGCCCAGAGCGCAAATCCGCCGAAGAGCAGAATATCCGCCAGCGTGCCGTTCGCCAGGAGATGCGCGACGCCCCAGATGACCGTGGCGATCAGCATGGGATGGCGAAGCCTTGCCCGGATCCGGCCGGGAAGATAGGCGGCCAGCAGCAGCGGGAAGACCGGCAGCATCAGGGCTAGAGCGAGATGCCGCAGGCCTGCCGGAGGTTCGGTGACGATCACCGGCGCCTCGCGCGCCACGCCGTAGCCGATCACGATCAGCACGAGCCCGATGACGGAGACAGCCGCATAGGGAATCATCCAGGCTCCCATGCCGCCCCGCTCTATGATGCCGGAGCGGATGCCCGGAGCCACGATCCGCACCGAATGAGCGCCCAGGAAAAGCACGAGGCCGAGAACCAGAATGGACATGCGGTTGCTCCGTTTCCGAAAATTCGTTATAGTCTCTAACAGAAATTAGATACAATAACAATTCACATAATGCGGAGCGATCGCTGATGCCACCTCTCCTGCCTGGACGCCGCGAGCGCATGCGCGCGGCGACGTTGCAAGAAATCAGGGATGCCGCTCGCGGCCTGTTGATCGCGGAAGGCCGGCACGCCGTCACCATCAACGCGGTGGCCCGCAAAATCGGGATGAGCGGTCCGGCCATCTATCGCTACTATTCCAGCCACGACGACCTGATTGCGGCGCTCACCGCCGATTTCTACCGCGAATTGACCGATGAATTGCAGAAGGAGCGCATCGAGGGCCGGATCAACCTTCTGGCCATGTGCCGCCGGATGCGCCGCTGGGCGCTGGATCACAAGGCCGAATTCGGCCTCATGTTCGCAAGCGCGCCCCCGCCCCCCGGCTGCGAGACCGCGGCACATGAAGTGCACGAAGCCGGCCATGCTTTCGGGCGGGTCTTTGTCGAGGAAGTGGGAGCCATCTGGCGCCACACGCGTTTCCCCATTCCCGACGTTGAGAAAATGCCCGCCGATCTTGCCGACCAACTGGAAGCCTTTTCCGGCCATATCGAGGGGGCACTGCCGGCCGAGGCGACCTATGTGTTCCTAAATTGCTGGATACGGCTCTACGGGCTGCTCTGCATGGAGGTTTTCCAGCAGCTCGATTTCGCATTGACCGATGCCGAGCCGTTTTACGAGGAATGCCTGCAGGAGCTTTGCCGGATGCTCGACGTCGAATATTTGCCGCCGCCACAATAAGCCCTGCGCCCCAACAAGCCATGCGCGCCGGGCTCAGGCGGCGACCTTGGCGTTTCGGGCTGCAAAGGCGATGGCATCGGCCAGACGCATCCTGAAGCGAACGCGCGGCGGCTTAATGCCATGGATCAGCAGCGTGCGGCGGACCGCGGGAGTCGCGCCGGCGATATAGACGGCGGCGCCCCGATGCCTGGCCTTGCGCACAAAGCCCTCGATCGTTGCGGCTCCCGTCGAATCCAGGACGGAGACCGCCGACAGATCGAAGATATAGGCCTTTGGTTGTTCGCCGATGCGGTCCAGCGCCGCCCCGACCGCCGCGGCCGCACCGAAAAAGAAGGCACCGGACACCCGTATGACGGCCACATCCGGGTCGGTCGCCATCTCCACGTCATAGGCTCCACGGCCATTGCCGTTTACGCTGTCGGCCTTGTCTTCCTCCACCTGAGGCCGGGCATTCTCGACCTCCACCGCTTGCGCCATGCGGTGCAGGAACAGAAGCGCGCTGAGGGCGAAGCCGACGAGAATGCCTTCGGTCAGGTCGCGGAAGATCACCAGAAGGAAGGTGACGAGCAGGACCACCGCATCGCCCAGCGAAGCACGCATCAGCGTGGCGAATTCGTGCTTCTCGGCCATGTTCCAGGCAACGACCGCCAGCACACCCGCCAGCGCGGCCAGCGGGATGTAGGAGGCGAGCGGCGCCGCGACGAGCATGAAAAGCAGGAGGAAGACGGAATGCAGCATGCCCGAGACCGGCCCGCGCGCGCCGGAGCGCACATTGGTCGCCGTGCGGGCGATATTGCCGGTCACGCAGATGCCGCCGAAAAGCGGAGAGGCGATATTGGCGATCCCCTGGGCCACAAGCTCGCAATTGGAGCGATGCCGCCGGCCCGTCATGGAATCCGCCACGACCGCCGAAAGCAGGCTTTCGATGCAGCCGAGCAACGCAAAGGATAATGCATTCGGCAGCACCGCCACCACTCGCGCATAGGAGATTTCCGGCAGGTGCGGCATGGGCAGTGTTTGCGGTATGCCGCCGAAACGCGTGCCTATCGTCTCGACCGGCAGG
>NZ_VLJP01000007.1:3175-16155 GCF_007829525.1 Mesorhizobium sp. J18 | reverse complement strand
CCGCCGATGATGGAAGTGTATAGCCCCCGGTCCGGCGTCACGCCCGAGGCGATGGCGATCGCCATGGAAAGAGGCAATGCCACGATGGCGACCGTCAGGCCGGATATGGCGTCGGCCTTCAGGCTCGCCAGTCCGTATCCTTCCTTCAGGACCGTGAAAAGCTTGGGCGTAAAGAGTTCACGAAAATCCGGTTTTGCGGTCGCGGCGGCCATCACAATCCTTTCCTTTGCCACCATTCTGGCGGGATCGTCGGCCGGGCTGCGGTCGGCGCGCCGCTCTTCGTTCAATCAGGAGCAAGACTTAAGAGGGGTCCGCTTTGAGGCGAACCCCTCTCCCTCCACCCGAACTCACGGCATTCTCGCCGATCAGTTCGATCCCCGCCCGGTCGAGAGCCTCGACCAGCTTGGTCAAGGTATCGATCACGCCGCGCACATTGCCGTCGCTCGCCTCCATGCGCTGAATGGTCGGCACCGACAGGCCCGCCATTTCGGCAAGCTGGCGCTGATCGATCCCGAGGAGCGCCCGGGCGGCGCGCATTTGTGCGGCTGTGATCATGAATAAGGTCTATATCTGATCCTTTATTGATCATATACTATCTATCCACTCTGATGTCCAGAACATCAAAAATGGTCTTTCGCACATGATACCAGATCCCGTTCCCTCCCCGGCGGAAGGCCGCGGTCAATGGAAGCCCTCGCCCAAATGGCAAATGCTCCTCTAAGAAACGCGGTTAACAGCTTTCTAACGGATACCGGCTAGGTTCATGGCCGGGCGCGGTTTGCCCGTATCATGTGTCGAGTTGCAGCGTCAGGCGTATCTGCCCGTGTCATCTTCGGTCTTCAGACAGATCGCCCAGGGAGGGGAAGGAGGAAAGGCCGAACGGCTTTTCCGTGCCGCCGTCTCGGCTTTCTGTTCGCTGCCCCGGCCGTCACGCAGCGAGATCGTCCAGCTCGACGACCTCACCCTGCCCCTTCTCGATTGCGTGCCTGCGGATGCGCGCCGCTTCGCCGCCGCCGCCCTGTCGGAATGCGAAAGCGTGCCGCCCGGCTTGCTTCGGCGGCTTGCCAACGAGCCCGTCGAGATTTCGGAACCGCTTCTTGTCCGTTCCCGCGCGCTGAGGGATATCGACCTGATCGCGCTTATCGGCCGTCATGGCCTGCCCCATGCCCGCGCCATCGCCCGCCGGCCGGGGCTCAATCCGGCGATTGCCGATCTCGTGCGCGCGCTGATCGCCCATGCCGACAAGCCGAAGCAGGACGAGGCCGCAGGCCGCCGGAAGGGAATGGCCGAGGAGGCCGTCCGCGAGCGGCTGCGCGAAATGATGCGGGCAACCGATGGCGACGAAAAGGCGGCCAGCGCCGATCAGAATGCGGGCGAGCCTTCCTATGACGAATTGCGCAGGGCCGCGCTCTCGGGCGACGCTTCCCGTTTAAGGACGGTGCTGGCGAAAGCCCTGGGGCTTGATCACGAGCAGGCGCGCCGGCTGCTGACCGCATCCTCCTATCTCGACCTGATGACCGGCCTGCGCGCCATCGGGCTGGAAACCGAGCAGGCTTTCCTGCTGACCGCAGCCGCTTTCCCCGCCTATTTCGGCCATTCGCAGGCTGTCCGGCTTTTCGTCGAACGCTTCGAGCGTATGGAGCCGGGCGCGGCGCAGGCTTTTCTGCAGCGCCGGAGCCCTGGAGATGCCGCCCGCAGGAATGCGCTCAGGGCGTGACTAGGGTCAGTAGTTGATTCTCGTCGAGCTTTTGAATTTGACCTTTGAGCAAGCGGATGACGGAGACGGGACTCAGATGTCAAATTCGTTCCACTAGCTCGAAATAAGTCCCGGCCGGATCGTCGACGGTCTCCACTTCCACTACCCAAAGGTCCGCGTCGAAACGCATCTCGCGCTCCAGCCGGGCCGCTATCTCGGTCTCCTCCTCCGTCGTGATCAGAAGGCTGAACTGACGGTCCGAAGGCCGCGCCTCCGTATAGCTGATCTGCGGCGCCGGGCCGTAGAGCGTCACCCGTCCGAAGCGGTCCCGGCGGGTGATGAAAATCGCCCCCGCCTCGGCTGCGCCGCGCCGCACGACCGCAGCGAACCCGCCTTCGGCAAAGACCCGCCGCACCAGCGCGGAAACCCAGATCTCGGTGGTGACCCGCATGTCGCGATCCCTTTGAACCGAAGCGGTTTCACTTGTATTCAGCGCCGCGTTCGTCCCTTTCTTCGTCCCGACGCCGCCCGCCAGCCTCAATTCGTCAGGCCGATTTCGCGCATCTTGGCCAGCAAGGCCGCATCCGGCTCGCCGGTCACTTCCAGCCCGAAAAGTGACTGGAATTCACGGATGGCCGCGCGGGTGTCCTCGCCAACGATGCCGTCCACCTCGATTCCGTCATTGCCGAAGGCTTTCAGCCCCGCCTGAATGCGTTCGATCAGGGGATCGTTCACGGGCTCCGTCGAAGCCACCTGCACCGGCCTTTCCTGCTCGGCCACCTCTGCCGGGCGCGGCGTAGGGGGCGGTGGCGCGCTTTCCTGCGGCTTCTCCTTCATGCCGAGATGCTGAAGGAGCGTATCGTCTATGCCGCCGGTCACTTCGATGCCCACAATGCGCTGATAGCTTTCGATCGCGCTTCGCGTCTGCGGACCGGTCAACCCGTCCACCGGGCCACGATAAAGATTAAGGCCGCCGAGCACCTCCTGGACCTTGCGCACGGTCTCGTCGCCGCCGGGTTTTGCGGCATTCTCCGGCGGTGGTACGGCACCTGTCGTCTCACTTCTGTCCGGTGCGGGAACCGGCTCGGCCGCCGCCTGAGGCTCGGCCGGACGCCGGGTCGGCTCTGGTATCGATTCGGGCTCAGGCACCGGCGCCGGCTCGGTGGCGGCGGGCATGTTCTGCCGCGTGGCGAAAAAGGCGCTCTCATGGAAATGCGGCTGATACCACATTGCATTGGCCGAGACGAAAAAGAGCGAAACCAGGAATGCCGTGCTGCCTCCGGCCACTGCCGGATTGCGCGAAATGGCGCTGCCGGCGGCCGAAAGGCCGGCAAGCATCAGGCTGGCAAACCCGCTGCGCTGCTTACGCCGTTTTGCGGATCGTTTCATTCTTCGTCCCGTCATCGATATGCTGTGTCTGGTTGGCGGCCGCGGCATCAGCCTCGCTGGTGGCGTCCTCCGGCTCGGCCACCGGCAGCGTGATGCTGACGCAGGTGCCCGCACCCGGCGCGCTCTCTATTGTCATGCCGCCGCCCTGGAGGCCGACCAGTCCCTTGACCAGCGCAAGGCCGAGGCCTGTGCCGTTAAACTGCTTTGTATAGTCGTTTTCCACCTGCATGAAAGGCTTGCCGATGCGCTTCAGGTCTTCGGCCGAGATGCCAATGCCGGTATCGCTGACATGGAATTGCAGCCGCTCTCCGATGCGCTCGGCCGTCACCGTGACGCCGCCGCCTTCCGGCGTGAACTTGATCGCATTGCAAAGGAGGTTGATCAGAACCTGCTGGACGGCGCGGCGGTCGCAATAGACCTCACCGATATCGGCCGGCACATCGACGGTGACGGATACGTTGCGATCGCTTGCCAGCTTCTCCGTCATGGACAGGCTGAGCTGGACCGCGTCCTCGAAGCGGAAGACCTCGGGGCGTATCTGATAGGTGCCCGATTCGATCTTGGAGACGTCAAGGATCGCATTGACCACCGCCAGCAGATGGCTGCCCGCGTCATGGATCAGCCGCACATATTCGAGCTGGCGCTTGTCGCTGAAACTGCCGAACATCTCATGCGAAAGCACATCCGAAAAGCCCAGTATGGCGTTCAGCGGAGTGCGCAATTCATGGCTGACGGAGGCCATGAAGCGGCTTTTGGCGATCTCCATGCCCTCGACTGCTTCCCTGGCCGCTTCGAGCCGCATCGTCAGTTCGGCAAGTCGCGAACCGTCGCGCAGCACGGCGACCAGCAGACCCGTGCCGGGATCCCGGACGATCTCGGCCGAGAAATGGGCGTAACGGCCTTGCGCCGTTTCCGCCGCGGGCAGACGAAGCCGCAGGTCGATCTTGCGCGCCGAGGCCCCTTCGCGCAGATCCGAAAGCGCGCAGAGATAGGCCACGCGGTCGGCCACATGCACGCGATCGAACAGGCCGGAGCCGAGCAGCATTTCACAAGGCAGGCCAAGAAGCGCCGCAGCGCGCCGATTGGCATCCACGACGTCGCCGGCCTCATCCAGATGCAGCACGACCGCGTCGATCAGCTCTTCCAGCGGACGCGGCTCAGCTTCTGTCTCGACCGGTTTTTCAGCGGCGAGCAGGCCCTGCAGCCGCGGCCACAGCGTCGCGCCATAGGCAAGCGGCACCAGCCAGTGCCAGGCCGATCCATTGGCGGGATCGGCAGCGATCAGGCCGGTGGTCGAAAGCACCGTTCCAAGGCCCAGCGCCCCGACGGCCGAGGCAAGACCGGCAAGAGCGGCCTTCCTCGTCCGCCCGCCCCAGGCGGCCTCGATGATCGGTGCGGCAAGCAGGACAGCCAGCGGCGAGGCAGCGCCGCCCGATGCCGCCAGCACGATGCCGAGCGCCGGGGCGGCCAGAACAAGCGCCATGTGTTCGGCCAGACGCCTTTTTGCCGTCGCGATGAGAAGGAGCGCCACAAGCAGGCCCGCGCCCAGCGTCGCGCAGGCCGCCGCGACCGTCGCGGCGGTTCCCAGATGTCCGGCCAGGCTCTGCGCGACGGCGGCTGCCGCTAGGAACGGCCCGGCCAGAAGAGTGCCGATCAGCCTTCCCTGCCGCCGGCGCTCGCCACCGGTCACCGAAGGGTGCACCAGGCGTTCGCAGGCGGCCGCTATCCCTGCCGACGGCTTACTGGGCTTGGACGCTTCTGCACTCAACTCGACGCACTCTCGGAACTGGCCTGGGTAGTGATTTTCTTGTCGTGCCGACACTCGCATCTAGCCTTTAAGGAAAGGATAAACGGCACGCCGCCAATGCCGGAAAAACGCGCGGCAAGGCCGATGGAGCCGCCGATTTCGGCACGGATTGGCGTCATGGTAAACAGTCGGTAATGGCGATCAGGCTCCAGCCAGCCCCTGCTGAAATGCCGGGCCAGGACGAAAAAACATTTTCACGTCAGAGATTTGGGCGGTCTCCGGAAGCTTACCGGCACAGGCAGCATTTCGAGGGAAAGACGTTTCATCCGCACATCTTCAGATTTTCGAAGCAAGATTCACTGAAAATTTTAGCAAAGCTGGCAAGCCGGCCTTGGATCCTGCCGTCTATACTGAGCGGCAGGGACAGCCCCGCCGGCAGCAGGCATCTGTCGGCGGGCGGACAAAGGGACAAGAAAAATGGGTTTTCTGATCCGTTGCATATTCTGGCTGTCGCTGGTGCTTCTGGTCATTCCGATCCGGACCGGCGAGGAAGGGTCCGAGACAACCACCGTTGGCGCCATTCAGGCCTTTTTCGCCGTGCGCGGGGCTGTCGAGGACATAACCGGCATCTGCGAGCGCAAGCCCGATGTCTGCGAGACCGGGCGCGCCGCGCTTCACACGATCGGCGCGCGGGCGCGCGAAGGCGCGCGCATGGCCTACGAGATCATGGGCGACGAGGAAGGAAAGGCCGGCCTCAAGGAGGATGGCCTCAGGGAGGATGGCCTCAGGGAGGATGGCCTGGAAATGCCGCGCATGGAGGCCGGCGTCGAGGCCCTGCCGACGCCCCGGCCCGACGTTTCGCTCAAAACCGGAACCGTTTCCGGGCGCGAATAGGGCGATTTTTCCCGTGACGCGCGTCCTGCCGGCCACTATATGCGGGGCATGACCACAAGGCTCGACACCATTCAAGAGGATTTCGCCTTCCTGGACGACTGGGAAGAGCGCTACCGCTATATCATCGAGCTCGGCAACGACCTGCCGCCCTTCCCGGAATCCTCGCGCGACGACGCCCACAAGGTGCGCGGCTGCGTCAGCCAGGTCTGGCTGCACACCGAATATGGCGAGGGGCCCGATCCGGTCATCACTTTCTATGGCGATTCTGACGCCCATATCGTGCGCGGGCTCGTGGCGATCATGATGGCGCTTTTTTCCGGCAAGCGTGCGAGCGAGATCAGGCGCACGGATGCCGAGGCGGTCATGCGCGCGCTCGGCCTGGACGAGCATCTGACGCCGCAGCGGGCCAACGGCCTGCGCGCCATGGTCCAGCGCATCAAGCAGGAAGCCGAACTGGCTGCGGCTTGAGGTGTCACACCCCTCCGGCACTGGGCCGGAGAGGTGAAACCTCACCCCATGATCTTCGGCCGGTAGCCTTCCGCGCCCCAGTGCAGGATCGGCCGGCTTTGGCTGCCGCTGCAAAGATGTGGCTCGTAGTGACGGCTGAGTGCGCCGAGCGCCGTCTTCAGCACAACTTTGGCCGAACGCACCGGCCAGCCGCGCTCGGTCTCCACCCGCTCCAGACCCTTGAGAAAACAGCAGACATCGACAAGCACGCCCGCAAGTTCCGGCCCGACGGCCTGCAGCGCGCGGTCCACCCGCTGGCGCGCGGCAAGGGCCGCGTCGGTCAGTTCGACCATGCCGCCCGAGCCACCGGCGCGCCGGCCGGACGCCACCGCCGCCTGCCAGTTGGCGGTGATACGCGGCATGATCTGCCCGCGCGTGTAATCGGCCCGGAGCCGTTCGCCAGCGCGGATTTCCGCACCGGTCAAAAACCGCTCTCCCTTGCGGGTCCTGCGGCTTGCAAGCTGGGCGAGCGGCGATTCGGCGAGATTGATCTCCACCGTCTCACGCATTCCCTGCACTTCCATCACTACGCTGCCTGTCTCGCCGTGCTGCGCACGAAACGGCTCGACCGTCGCCGCGGCCCGCCGCGCAAGCGCCTGTCCTTCCGCCGAAAGCCGGGCGCACTTGCCGGAAACCACCACCAGGCCCTGGGCAAGCAGCGCGCGAAACTCGCCCCTGCGCACCGAGATCGTGCCCCGGTTTTCCGTTTCCAGAAGCAGGTTGTCGCCGCTGCCGGCAACGGCGATCGTGGCCGGGCCTGCCGCAAGGAAGCGCGACACCCGCATCTTCTCCCTTGAACTCCTGTCCTCTCTTTTCATGCCGGCGGTCATTCAGCGGACCTCCCGGTTGCGGAACGCAGCGGCGGTTACCCGTTCGGTCAGGCTCAGGATGCGGTCGAATTCGGCATCCTCGCGCAGATCCTCGATCAGGTGGCAGGCATGTTGCACCGTCGTGCGGTCGCGGCTGAAGCCACGACCGACCTCTGCCATTGTGAGCCGCAGCACGACATGGGCGACATACATGCCAATCTGGCGCACGCGAGAGATCGCCGTGCTCGATCTCCCCGGCCGGCGCAATTCCTTGCCGCTGACATTGAACAGCGCGGCAACGATGTCGATCACGCATTCACACATCTCCATGCTGCGCTCGTCGGCCACATGGCTGAACCGCCGGCATTCGCAATCTGGCACAAGGCTTTGGACCGCATTTTCTTCGGGCGGAAGACCGGTGGCACATATGGCGGCGGAAGACTTCACGGAACCTGCCCCTTTCGTTCTTGAAGGAATAAATTCTTATAACCGGCGGCGCGGCCATTGTGAACAAAAGGAGAACAAATTTATCCCCGAAGAATCCCCATCTCATTGATTCTTCTTTGTTTATTCTGCGTGATCCAATTTTTTGACGTCGTTTTTGTCCCCGCCTCCTGCTGCGGCGCGATGATCCGCGGATCGGTTCAGCAGCAAAGGTGGCAGATGTCTTTGGAAAGTGAGATCCGGGCTTTCCGGCAGCGCAAGCAACAGGAAGCGATCGAGGCGAGGCAGAACGTCGCCTTTTTCCTTATGTCAGGCATAGATCTTTCGGCCGCGCTCGAAATGCGCGGAGACGAACGCCGCTCTATCCAGCGCCGTCTGGAGCGGCTGATCGAGCGCGAGCGGCTGAAGGGCGCGCGGCGCCACTGGAGCTATGATCTCAACAGGCACATAGCCCTGAAGCAGGCGCTTGACCGTCTGAGCGGCAAGGAAAGGCGGGCGGACGAGATCGCTCCGTCCCGCAATCCGCGCCGGCAAAACAAACGGCGCCGGAAGGCGCCGCTCGTTTCGTGATACGATTGTCGGATCAGCGGATATTACTTGCCCTTGCGCTTGCGCCCCAGGCCCATCTTCTTGGCCAATTGCGAGCGCGCGGCCGCGTAATTGGGCGCCACCATCGGATAGTTGGCGTCAAGGCCCCATTTCTCACGATACTGGTCGGGCGACAGGCCGTAATGGGTCATGAGGTGGCGCTTGAGAGATTTGAACTTCTTCCCGTCCTCGAGACAGATGATGTAGTCGTCATGAACCGACCGCTTGGGATTCACCGCCGGCTTCTGCTTCTCGGTCGCTATTTGCTCGCCTGTACTTCCGACCCGGCCGAGCGCAGTATGGATATCTGCTATCAGGTTGGGAAGTTCAGATACAGGAACGGGATTGTTGCTGACATAGGCCGCCACAACATCGGCAGTCAATTCGATCAGCATTTCATTGCTTTTGCTCGGGCTTTCGCTGATTTCCATTTTTCTGGACCCCTGACTGTTCCCTGCGCTATTTTGCGGCATAATTTCGTTCGCTTTATATCACAGGTTGTAATTGCTGGAATATTGATTCGCGGGCGAATATGTAATTCATGCTTCTAATAAGACAAGTCAACTCACTAAATTTTATTAGAGTGAAAGAGTGGGTCATGAAGGATTATACCAATCAAACAGTCTCTTCCGGAAAAATTCCGGGGATCCTATAGTAATCGCAACCCGAACCTACATGCTCTGTTGCCGCTCATTGGAAATCAATCCGGGCGCATCACCCGCAGACATTTCATCACATACCGACTTGTCCCACATCCGATAACCGGCCGCGTATGCTGCTTTGGCAAGAAGATGCGCAGAAATTGGGGCAGTGAGCAAAAAGAATACAATTCCTGCTATGGCGCGCGTCGTGATCGCCAGATCATCGCTATAGACCGCCAGCGCCACCAGCATGAGGCCCGATCCGACCGTGCCGGCCTTCGAGGCCGCATGCATGCGGGTATAGAGATCGGGCAGGCGCAACAGCCCGATCGAAGCAATGAGAGTGAACAGGGCACCGATGATGATCAGCGCACCCGCGAGATAGTTCTGCACGGCATCGATCATGGCGCGCGCTCCTCGAAGAAACCCTTCTTGTCCTCCTCGACGAATTCCTTTTGGTAGCGCCGGCTCATGACGAAGCGCGCGAAGGCGACGGTGGCGAGGAAGCCGACCAGGCCGAGCGCAATGGCGATGTCTAGATAGAGCGTGAAGCCGGTGCGAATGCCGATGATGGCGATGAAGCCAATGGCGGTCGCCACCAGCATGTCGAGCGCCAGGACCCGGTCCGGTAGGGTCGGGCCGATGATGACGCGTATGACAGTCAGCAGGAAGGAGACACTGAAAAGCGCGAGCGCTATGAATTGCGCCGCGATCAGGAAGCTCTCGCCGGTCACCGGAACGCCTCCATGATCTTGCGCTCGAAGCCTTCGGCGATGTCGCGCCGCGTCTGGTCCGGATCGGAGCAGTCGATGGCATGGACATAGAGGAAGCGCCGGTCCTCCGAAACATCCACCGACAGCGTTCCCGGCGTAAGCGTGATGAGATTGGCCAGAAGCGTGATCTCGAAATCCCGGTCCACCTTGAGGGGATAGGCGAAGATGCCCGGCTTCAGGTCCATTTTCGGCGTCATCACCATTACGGCGACCTTCCAGGCCGACATTATGAGCTCATAAAGGAAGAGTAGCGTCAGCGAGACAATGTGCCCCGCCCGCCTGAAATAGCCGAGCGAGCCGACCTGGCCCCGGATCAGATAAAGGGCGGCGGATGCGAGCACGAAGCCGAAGACGATATTGGCGAGCGTGAATGAGCCGGTCACCGCGGCCCATGCCAATGCCAGCAGGACATTCACCAGGTAAAGCGTCATGGCGTCGCTCCAGCGGGAAACACCGTGCCGATATAGACCGAAGGATCGATAAGGCCAGCGGCGGCACTCTCTGCAATACGGATGAATGGTTCCGGATAAACCCCGATCGCGATGACCGGAAGCGTGAGGGCGGCAAGCACCACATAACCCACGACCGGAACCTCGCCTTGCAGGGCAGCATCCGGCCCCTGACGCCAGAAGGCAAGGATGAAGAAGCGGCCGAGCGCGATCGTCGTCAGGATGCCGCTGGCGAGGATCGCAAAGGCCAGCCATCCGTTGCCGGCATCGAGCGATGCCTTGACCAGAAGCACCTTGGGCCACAGGCCGGAAGCCGGCAGCACGAGGACGAATGCACCGCCGGCAAGCAGCGGATGGCTGCGATAGAGCCCGGAAACCTCGCGCAGCGAATAGCTGCCCACCGCCTCGTTCACGATGCCGGCAAGCAGATAGAGCGCCGCCATCAGCAACATTGAATGGAAGGCGTAGAGCACCGTGCCGGCCACAGCCTCCACCGTGCCGAGTGCAAGGCCGGCCATCATCACGCCTATGCCGGAAATCACGACGAAGCCCATCATGCGGCGGATGTCCGTCTGCGCCAGCGCGCCCATGACGCCAAGGATCATGGTCGCCGCGGCCACCCAGGCGATAAGGCCCGAAAGCATGGCCCGCTCGGGCGGAAAGAGCATCACCAGCGTGCGCAGAAGCGCATAGACACCGATCTTGGTCAGCACGCTGCCGAAAAGGGCCGCGGTGACGATGCGCGGCGTGTGATAGGAAGCCGGCAGCCAGAAATTGACCGGGAAGGCCGCCGCCTTCATGCCGAAGGCGAGCAGATAGAGCATGGCGAGCGTCGTCAGCGGCGCGGTGCCGCGCAGCTCGCCTGCCTTGCCCGCGATGTCGGCCATGTTGAGCGTGCCGAAGATGCCGTAGAGATAGGCCGTGGCGATCAGGAAAAGCGTGGTCGCGATCAGGTTCAGCACGCCGTATTTCATCGCTCCGTCGAGCTGGCGCTCCTCGGAGCCGAGCACGAGCATGCCGAAGGACGAGATCAGGAAGACCTCGAACCACACATAGAGATTGAAGATGTCGCCGGTCAGGAACGCACCCCCCACGCCGGCCATCATCAGGAGCATGAAGGGATAGAAGCCGTAGCGCCGGCCGACGGCCTCGATATCCCTCGTGGAGTAGAGCGCGCAGACGATCGCCACCAGCGTGCCGACCAGCGCCATCGAGGCGCCGAGCGTATCGGCCGTGAAGGAAATGCCGAAGGGCGGCAGCCAGCGGCCCATGGTCATCACCACTGGACCGTCCGCCAGGACGCGGCCAAGCAGGAGCACATTGGCCACGAAGGTCAGGCCGAGCGCGCAGAGCGTAATGACGGCGTGGACGCGGGTATGATGCCTGACCATCAGAAGGAAGGCGCCGAAAAGGATCGGCACCGCCACCGGGGCGATGACCACCCAGTCGGCGAGCGGCGTCGGCGCGGTGATCATCGCGCTCGAAATATCCACTGCCGTTTCCGAAACCGCTGCCATGCCTGCCTCAATATCCCAGCGGCGGAAGGTCTTCGCCTTCCGGTTCGGCTATGCGCATGCCGTCCGTGTCGTCCGTGCCGAGGTCCTGATAGGCGCGGAAGGCGAGCACGAGCAGGAATGCGAAAAGCGAGAAAGAGATCACGATCGCCGTCAGGATCAGCGCCTGCGGCAGCGGGTTGGCCGTCACCGTGTCCGGAACGTCGAGGCCGAGCGGAATGATCGGCGGCACTTCCCGCACGACGCGACCGGCGATGAAGATGGTGAGGTTCACCGCATTGCCGAAGATGACGATGCCGAGCAGGATCCTGATGATGTGCCGCGACAGCATCAGATAGATGCCGACGGCAAAGAAGACTCCGACCACTATGGCGAGAACCGCTTCCATCAGGGCAGCTCCCTTTCCTCGAGCGCCAGGGCGATCGAGGTGATGGCGCCGACGACCACCAGATAGACCCCGATGTCGAAGAACATCACGGTGGATATGTCGACTTCCACGCCGAGGAAGCCGAAGCTGGTCCACAGCCCGGTGAGGAACGGCACGCCATAGACAATCGACAACAGTCCGGAAAGCGCGGCGAGGAAAAGGCCGGAGCCGGAAATCGCCATCGGATGGAAATAGAGCGCCCGGCGCGTCGCCGGCACGCCGCAGGCAATGCCGTAAATGGCGAAGGCCGACGCAGCGATGAGCCCGCCGATGAAGCCGCCGCCCGGATCGTTGTGACCGCGCAGGAGCACGAAGATGGAGAACAGCACCATCAGGCTGGTAAGGTAAGGCGCGACGGTGCGGAAGATCACGGTGCGCATGTCAGACCTCCCCCCCAATGCCGTAGTCGACGCGCTTGCCGCGCCGGACGCGCAACAGAGCCAGGATCGCCAGGCCGGCGATCATGACAACGGAAATCTCGCCCAGCGTGTCGAGGCCGCGAAAATCGACGATGATGACATTGACGATGTTGCGGCCATGGGCGATCACGCGTGAATTCGCGCTGAAGAATTCGCTCAGCGCCGGATCGAACGGCATCTGCACGACTTTCAGCATCATCAGCGTGAAGGCCACGCCGCAGCCGCCCGCGACGATCATATCGCGCACCTTCTCGTCGGTCGGGCGATGGTCGCTCGGATAGAGCCGCAGCCGCGTCATGGCGAGCGCCAGGATGACGACCGACAGCGTCTCCACCATGAACTGTGTGAAGGAGAGGTCCGGCGCGCCGAGCAGCATGAAGAGCACCGCGACCGCGAAGCCCTGTATGCCGAGACAGGCGATGGCCGTCAGCCGGTCGCGCGCATAGGGAACGGCGATCAGGCCGATCAGTGCGATCACCAGTATGGTCCATTCGTAGAATGGCAGGCTGGAG
This sequence comes from Mesorhizobium sp. J18, assembly GCF_007829525.1. Classification (GTDB taxonomy): domain Bacteria; phylum Pseudomonadota; class Alphaproteobacteria; order Rhizobiales; family Rhizobiaceae; genus VLJP01. The sequence goes on along the minus strand of NZ_VLJP01000007.1, from coordinate 3,346 downwards.
AAGCTCGGCAGCGACGGCATCTCGCCGAAGATCAGCATGGGCAGGAAGATCGACAGGGCCACGGCGATGAAGGTGGCGGTCATGTAGAAGTCCAGCCTGCCGTTCTGCACGATTCCCGTCGTGGCGAAGGAAAGCCGGATCGTGCCGCGCATGGCCTGGTCGAAGCCGCGG
>NZ_VLJP01000007.1:0-3110 GCF_007829525.1 Mesorhizobium sp. J18 | reverse complement strand
TGCACGATTCCCGTCGTGGCGAAGGAAAGCCGGATCGTGCCGCGCATGGCCTGGTCGAAGCCGCGGTCCGGCCCCCAGCCGATCCCCTCCAGCACGGCCGCGCTCGAGGCCGAGATAGGCGGCGACGCCGGCTGCGATGGTGATCAGCGAAAGCAGGAGCGGCAGGCCGATATGCGGGATGACGGAGATGGCGACATCGACCGGCATGCCCGCCACCGCGCTCGCCATCGGGCTCGACAGATAGCCGTGGCTGACCGATGAGAACAGGGCAGCCGCCAAGCCGCAGATCGCAAGAACGAGCGGCCCGAGCCAGAGCAGGACCGGACCTTCATGCGCCTGTTTCGGCGTCTCGACTTTCGGCCCGAGGAAAGGCTTCAAGGCGACGGCGAAGCCGAGCGCGAACATCAATGCGTTGCCGATGACGGCGACGAGCGTCAGCAGCGCCGCCCAGCCGCTGCCCAGGCCAAGGCCGGCATAGATCTCTTCCTTGGCGAGGAAGCCGAAGAATGGCGGCAGCCCGCCCATCGACGCGGCGGCGAGGATCGCTGCGGCGAATGTGATCGGCATCGCCTTGCGCAACCCGCCCACCATGCGGATGTCGCGGCTCCCGGCCTCATGGTCGATCAGGCCGGCGACCATGAAGAGCGCGCCCTTGAACATGGAATGGGCGATCAGGTAGAGCACCGCCGCCTCGACCGCGACTTCCGAGCCGAATCCGGTCAGCATGACCAAGAGGCCCAGCGAGGCGACCGTGGTATAGGCAAGCATCAGCTTGAGATCGGTCTGGCGGATGCCGAGCAGCGTGCCGACGAGAAGCGTCGCCCCGCCGAAGACCGGCAGGATCGTTTCCCAGAGCGCCGTATCGCCCATCACCGGGTTCAGCCGCATGACCAGATAGACGCCGGCCTTCACCATGGTCGCCGAATGCAGGTAGGCCGAAACGGGTGTCGGCGCCTCCATGGCATTGGGAAGCCAGAAATGGAAAGGGAATTGCGCCGACTTGGTGAAGGCGCCGCCGAGCACGAGCAGAAGCGCCGCCAGATAGAGCGGGCTTTCGCGCAATGCGCCGCCGATCTGCACCAGTTCCGAAAGCGCGTTGGCGCCTGTCGCTGCCCAGATGACCAGCAGCCCGGCGAGCAGGGCCAGGCCGCCGATACCCGTGACCACCAGCGCCTGAAGGGCCGCCCGGCGCGAGGCTTCGCGCTGATGGTCGAAGCCGATCAGCAGGAAGGAGGTGATCGAAGTCAGTTCCCAGAAGACGAAGAGCATCAGGAAGGAATCGGAAACAACGAGCCCCTGCATCGCCCCCATGAACATGAGGATGAAGGAGAAGAAGCGCCCCTGGTGTTCATGGCCTTTGAGATAGCCGCCGGAATAGAGAACGATCAGTGTTCCGATGCCCGAGATCAGCAGGGCGAATGTCAGCGACAGGCCGTCGAAATACCAGGAGAAGTCGATGCCGAGGCTCGGTATCCATTCATAGCCGCCGGTCACCGGATCGCCAGCCGCAACGGTCGGCAGGAAACTGCTGAAATAAAGGAAGATGAAAAGCGGCACGACGGCCAGCAGCCAGGCCGCCTTGTGCTGCAGCACCCTTGTGAGAAACGGCGCGGCGGCGGCTGCGATAAAGGGAAGGACGAGCAGCAGGAATATCAGGAATTGCCCCTCTTCCGCCATCTACGGCTTGTCCCCCTCATTCTTCCCGGTTTCAGTTCGTTGGGGACCCGCAATAGACGCTCAACCCCGCGCGGGCAAGGCGGATGTGACAATCGGCCATAGACTCTATCCACAGGAGAACTCCGTGCGAAAGCCGCGCCTCGCACGCTGACAAAGTCGGCGCGCGACACTAAATTCGGTGCGAACACAAGATCCGGAGAATGATCATGACCACCGAAGGCAAACTCAAAGTGCAGAAGACGGATGCGGAATGGCGCGAGCAACTCACGCCGGAACAATATCACGTCACCCGCGAACATGGAACGGAGCGCGCCTTCACTGGCCCCTATTGGGACAACAAGGAGGAAGGGCTCTATCGCTGCATCTCCTGCGGCCGGCCGCTCTTCGACTCCGATACGAAATACGATTCAGGCACCGGCTGGCCGAGCTTCTATGCCCCCGTCGAGGATGACGCCGTGACGCTGCACCAGGACCGCTCGCATTTCATGGTGCGCACGGAGGTCCGCTGCGCGGATTGCGACGCGCATCTCGGTCATCTCTTCGACGACGGCCCTGCCCCCACCGGCCTGCGCTACTGCATGAACGGCACCGCGCTTTCGTTCGAAAGGAAATAGGGCTCCCTTCTCCGCCACGGCGTAACCCCGCCTCCTCTCCTCTTCTGTCAAGCAGGGGAGGATCGACACTTGAACGGAACAGGCCGGCATGATCCAACCGGGCCTGCACATCTTTTCCAGCGAGCATCCATGACACCCAGAAAGATCTTCCCCACCATTGAAGCTCCCAGGGCCGAGGAGCGGCCCGTCGAGGACACGCGGCACGGCATCACGCGCATTGACGAATATGCCTGGCTCAGGGCCGACAACTGGCAGGAGGTTTTTCGCAATCCTTCAGTGCTCGATCCGGCGATCCGGACCCATCTGGAAGCGGAAAACGTCTATCATACGGCGCTTATGGAGGATACGGCCGCTCTGCGCGAAAAACTGTTCGCGGAGATGAAGGGCCGCATCAAGGAGGACGATTCCTCCGTGCCGATGAAGGACGGCCCATATGCCTATGGCATGGCCTTCCGCACCGGCGGCGAGCAGCCGCGCTTCTTCCGCATCCCGCGCGAGGGCGGCGCGGAGGAAGTTCTGCTCGATGGCGACAAGGAGGCCGAGGGCAAGGCCTATTTCCGCATAGGCGGCGCCGATCATTCGCCCGATCATGCGCGCTTTCTCTGGGGCTATGACGACAAGGGCTCGGAATTCTTCACGCTCAAGGTGCGCGATCTGGCATCGGGCGAGGACATGGCAGATCTTGTCGCCGATACCGGCGGTTCCGGCACCTGGGATGCCGATGCGAAAGGCTTCTTCTATACCCGGCTCGATGCCAATCACCGGCCGTCGAAGATCTTCTATCACACGCTCGGAACGGATACGACTTCCGACCGGCTT
>NZ_VLJP01000006.1:10678-94597 GCF_007829525.1 Mesorhizobium sp. J18 | reverse complement strand
GGCGGCCGTATCCCTCGGGTACGACCTGACCATCCGACAGAGCCACGGTGCCGCCGATGGCCTCGATATGCACGCGGTTTGCGCTCAGGCGAAACCGGGCATGGGTTTCCGCAATGCCTGGATCGCTCAGGACGACATCCGAATCCAGGCTCGACCCTATAGTGAAGGTGGTATCGGTAAAATCCAGATTTGCGCCGGAATGCAGGCCCTCGGTGACCTCGAATGCGACCCGTCGGTCGGATGCATCTTTTTCACCGGTTCCGGAAGTGTCGGTTCTCCATACCCGTTCTGTAATGCGGGCCGTGTGCCGTGCAATATTCCGGGCAAAATCCGTCTCCCGCAACTGATCTGCCAATTTCGACAATTCGTTCATCATCAAGGCCACTCCCATGACACGATGCTGCGTGAACCGCCGTCGAGCTGCGGGTCAGTTTGTGGTGTGCCGCCCGTCCGGGTTTAGCGGCACACCATATCGTCTCCGGGTCATCAGGCCTTCTGGCCTGCCTCTCCGAGCTTGCGAGAGATGCTCATGTTCATGTCATGCTGAGATTTGGCCATTTCGGCTTTGATGCTCAACGCGAACATTTTTTCCTGGTGCTTGATCATCTTGTCGAGATTATCCTCGTTAGACGATCCTGATACAGCGCCGGGTGAAAAGTCGCCCATTATCGGCTCCCTTGAACGTGAGTGAATAACGTGCACGAACCTCGCTCAAAGGTGCATGCACGCGGGCATCCTAGGACAAAGGACCGGGAAATTAAAGTCCATTTGGAATTTTTGGGAGCCTCAGATTCCATATGTTGCTTTTGTGACAGTAACAGCGTAGCGTAATCAACGGGCTAAGGGGTTGGAGACATGAAGAAGGGGCCATTGGCAGAGCTGTTGCTCGAACGATTTGAATCCTTGCCGCCGCAACTGCAGGTGGCAAGTCGTTTCGTTCTCGACCATCCGGACGACGTCGCACTGATGTCGATGCGCGAACAGGCGATTCGAGCCGGCGTATCGCACAGTACGATGATGCGCCTCGCGCGGTCGCTGGGGCTGAACAGCTATGATGACATGCGCGCACTCTACGCCAAGGGGCTGCGCGATCCCGATCGGGAGTTCGACATTTCCGACCTGCCGGATCCCGGCAAGGAAGGACCGAGCGGCATTTCCCTGGTCGGAAGGATGTCGGATACGCTCGCCGCGCAGGTGGCGCGCCTGGGTGACTATACGAATGCCGGACAATTGATTGCGGCGGCGGAACTGCTTGCCGGTGCTCGTCGCTTGTTCAGCCTCGGCTTGCGTGCGGAACATGCGGTTGCACATCATTTCGCTCACATGTTTTCGGCTTTGGGCGAGCCTGCAACCCTCCTTGAGGGGATCGGCGGGACAGGGGTGGAGCTCCTGCGCGATGCCGGCGCAGACGACGTGATGCTGACGGTCGCTCTGGAGCCGTATTTGCGGGCGACGATCGAGACCGCACAGCAGGCAGCCGATCGCGGTGTTGCCATTATAGCCATCACCGACAGCCAGGTTTCTCCCTTGGCCCGTCTGGCGCGCGAGAGCGTCATCGTGACCGCGCGCTCTCATTCCGGGTTTCAGAGCATGGTTCCCGCAATGGCGGCGGCTGAGATACTGGCCGGGCTGACGGCGGCGCATCGCGGCGTCAATGTCGAGAAGGCGTTGGAGAAGACAAAAGGCCAGTTAGCGGCATTCAATATCTATTGGAAAACCTGACGGCGGGAGCCGTTTCTCCTGCCCGAGGCGGGCGGACAACAGGGCGGCAGAGGGGGCGATAACTTTGCGAGAGTGGAGTGATCTCCGATGGTGGTACGCCGGATTTCGCCGATACTGAAGACCCCTTGGGAAGCCCTGGCAGCAGCGCGCGCGATCATCGCCGAAATTCAAAGACAGCAGCAGGCTGCCGCTGCCACGCCGGTGCAGAAGCCTGTGCCGGTTACCCCGGCAAGCACTCAGCAGCCGACGAATGGCGTCCAGCCGACCAATGGGACTGATCCGAATATCGTCAGGCCCGCGCTTTATTATTCCACCTCCAGTGGCGTACCGCTGCACCTCAACTTCACGCCGACCGACTATGGCGGTCCCGCCGAGGCAGATCCGGCGGATACCGGCGATCAGGCGGCAGCCGACTCCGTTGTCGAGGATGTAGAGGCCGGCAAGAGCATAGATGCGATTGCGAACGAGCAGGGCAAGACACGCGAGGACGTGATCGCCGAGCTTGAGGCGGCTGGCTACACGGTCGAGACCACCGACCCGGAGAGCGACAATGGCGACGTCCGCACCACGAAGATCGTCGATCCGCAAAGCGGACGCACGGTCACCGAATATTATGACTTCCATCACGGGGCGTACCATACGAGCGTCGAGGAAAACGGCGAAGAGGTTGCCGGTCCGGTGCGCGACGAGCGCGGCTGGAAGATGGAAGAAGAATATGATCCCGAGACAGGGCTGACGACGACGCGCTACGAGAACGACCTGGGCAACGGCACCGTCGAGGTGGTGGAGGAATTGCCCAGTGGAGCCACGCTCAGAAAGACGACAACGGACGGCGAAACCACGACAACGGTGACCGTCGACGGCGAGGAAGTCACGCTGGCGGAAGGGCAGGAGCCGACGAAGGAGGGCACCCAGCCGCTGATCGATGACTTCATCGACGGCAAGAGCCTTGATCAGATCGCCGAGGAGCGCGGCCTTACGCGCGAGCAGGTGGAGGCGCAACTGCGTGCTGCCGGCTACACCATCACGACGGGCGAGCCTACCAGCGACAATGGCGATGTCTCCTCGACGGTGATCACGGACACCAAAAGCGGTGATCAGGTGGCCGCGCAATATCGCGACTGGCAACATGACGGCCGAACGATCACTTATGTCGACGACAAGGGCAACGAGGTCCGGCGCACCACGGAAAGCGATGGCACCGTCACCAAGACAGTAACAGACAAGGATGGCCGCCGGACCACTACGATCACCGAGGACGGCAATAAGACAGTCAAGATCACCTTCAACGGCTATACGCTGACGACCGGGCCGGACGGCAAGATAGTGCTGGAGGATCACGATCTCGGAACGACCACCGAAATCGAGCCCGGCAGCGTCGAGGAGACATTGGCCCGCACACTCCTGTCGATCAACCCGGAAAGCAGCGACCCCGCAACGGCCAAGCGGGACACAATCGTCAAGACGGTCATCGAGGGCATGCTCGCCGGCAGGACCTATGAGCAGCTTCTGGAGGAGGCCGGCGATCTCGAAGATGCCACCGAGGCGGCGATCGAGCAGTATGGGATCGGCCCGGAGGCCACTCCGGTCGTCGAGACCGACGAAAGCGGCAATGTGACGGTCATCGATTTCCAGGGCAAGCCGACGACGCCCGGCGAATGGGTGCCGGTCCAGATCAACGGGGGCTGGCATTGGGTTCATCCCGAGGTCGCCAGAGCGATAACGGCGGAGGCGGTCGTCAATGGTCAGCTTGCCAAGCTGCAGGCAGAGTTCGGCAGGGACCAGGCGCAAATCGACGTCTGGGCGCTCGATCCTGATTTCAAAGCAGCAATGGAAGCGGCCGGCGTCACCCTGGATGATGCTCTTGGCGAACATGGCTACCGCTGGGTGCGGCCAGAGCCGGAAGGCAGCCTGGCCGACGCCAGAGAGCGGTTGAGCGACGCCGAGGATCAGGTGACGCTGGCGAATGAGGCGCTGGATGCCTACGAGTCCTACGAGAGCCTGATGAATCAGGCGATCACAAAGCAGGAGAACATGCCGTTCTATCCTGACGGCACGACGCCTGTCGTCACTTCTGCCGATAGCGACTACAACTACCAGGAGGAAGTCAAGAAAGGCGAAGTAGCACGCAACGAACTCAAGAAACTGTTCTACCAGGCGGATTACCAGCGCATCCTGGGTGACCAGAAAACCACCGACTATCTGCTGGGCGATCTGGAAAATGGTTTCGGCGCCGGGAAGAATGGTTTGCCCGCGGGCGTGGAGCCGGTGGAGATCACCGTTGGGGACCAGACGGTGCAGGTGTCGCCTGAAGTTGCGGCGGAATACGAGAAAAAAGGCCTGCCTGCGCTCACGGCAGGCGGCTTGCCGGTGGGCATCCAGATCGACCCGGATGGCGATGGGAATGGGGAATGGATATGGGTCGATCCGACGCAGGCCGTAAGCTGGCTAGAGCTCAAGACCCAGCAGGGCGCGCTGGAGAAACAGCTGACCATCGCTGATGCCTATGTCGACTACTATATGGCGAAGGTCAATCTGGCCGATGCCGAATTGCGGGCCGAGCAACTGTTGATCGAATACAACGAAGACAATCCGCATCTGTTCGAGGAAGGCAAAAAGCACAGCCGGATCAATGGCGAATATCTGGGCCTGCTGGAGAGCCAGGAGATCGTGGAAAGGGATGGCCAGCTCTGGGTGATCAACCATTTCGAGGAAGGCACGACCGAACAGCAGCTTACCTATTCCCTGGATGACGAGAATGTCAGGCCGGAATATCGCGACAGGCCGCTCAACAAGCAGTGGCAGGAATTCATAAAAGGCCGGATCGATCATGAAGCGGAAATCTGCACCGTTGGAAACACCCTGACTATATTGCAGGCTGCGAAATTGCAGGCAGGCAAGAACCTCAATCAAACCCTGTCGGATCAGCTCGACATCCGCATCGAGGACCTCGACAATCAGATCAGTGAGCTGACGACGGAATATGAGGAGCTTCTGGAGAAGCATGGTCCCGGCACATTGACGGCGCCCGAAGGGACGCTGCCCGATGGTGTCGAGCCCGTCGAAATCCAAATCGCCGGACAGACGGTCTATGTAGCCCCGTCCGTCGCGGCGGCTTATGACGAGGAAGGCTTTTCTGCGCTCTTAGCCAGCGGCAAGCCGGTCAAGATCCAGATGGATGCCGATGGCGACGGCGACAAGGAATGGCTCTGGGTGGACCCACGCCTGGCGGAGAGCCGGCTGGCGCTCGATCTCGCGCAAAATCAGCGAGAGACGGCCGAAGACAGCCGTGACATGCTGGATGCTTCGGTCAATTGGTACGAGTTCCAGCGCGCCGAATTGCTGGAGGAGGGATACACCAACTCGCCGACGCACCATAATGAGCTTGTCAAAGCTTATCTCGACGAGCACGAGGACCAGATGCTGGACGAGCAGATCCGGCCGCAGCTCGAGACGCTCTATGAACAGGGATATGATGAAAACTTCCGCAGGCTGACGGATGAGGACATCACCGGCGCGCTGCCTCTGGACACGTCCACCTCGGAAGGGCGCGAAGCCCTCGACAAGGTCAAGGAGGAGATCACCGACATAGGGGGCGACGATGCCGAGGCCCGCATCGTGCCGATTTTCTATGTCGATGGTGAAGTCGGCGTGCAGCAAACGGCTCTGTTCGCTGTCAAGAATGACGAGGGGGAGACCCGTTACGTCGATATCGCCGGCAAGTCCTATGACAGCGTCGAGGACTTCCAGGACAACAACAACCAGTTCTCCGAAGACGGCAAGCTGATCGTTCCGGAAAACCTTCAGCTGACGCGCGGCGAAAATGGCGAGTTCGAGCTCGACGTCGTCAAGGCGCGCAATGTTTCAGTCTTCGACGAGATCATCGATCCGGTTGTGGGCATCGGCACCGCCGTCGCGACGGTCGCCTCGTTCACGCCGCTTGCTCCCGTCGCGGCGCCGCTCGCTTATGCCGGCGGCGCTTATCTCGGCACCCGCGCCGTGATGCGGCAGGTAAACCATCTCCAGCATGGCGGCGAGTGGGGCGAGACCGAATCTCTGATGAACATGGCAATGGTTGCGACCACAGCCCTGCCCATGGCTTCGAGCGGATTGCGCTCGATCGGAATGGCGCGCAACCTCAACCTGACCAAGAGCCAGGCCTTCCTGGCGAGCATGGGGGCGGTTCGCACGACCGGAACCGTCGAAGCAGCCGCAAATGCCAGCCGGTTCAAGAATATCTGGTACAACGCCCCCCATACCACGCAGGTGAGCAACTATATGCGCACCGCGGGCGGCCTGAACAGGGCAGCCTACGCCCTCGACGGGAGCGCGATCGCGATTGGCGCGCCCGTCATGGTCGTCTCGGCGCGCGATCTCATCCTTTATGGCGATCAGATGAACGGCCTCCAACTCGCCGATGCGATTACCGGGCTGACCACAGGATTTGCGGGAACCGGTATGGGAACGGCGAGCTTCGTTTCCTATGCCAGAACCGGCAAAACTCCCACATTACGGCTTACCGGAGAGAACGGTCAGCGGATAAGCGCCATGGTCTATGGCACGCCGCCTAAAAATCCGGACCAGATCTACATTCCACCGGCTATCGGGCCGCAGGTACGCGGCGATCACCCGAGTGTAGCCAGCAAGACGCATATTTTGGTACGCGACCCGAATACGGGTCAGGCGGCCGTGCTTCCCTGGATCAGGGGCGCCTCCCAGCAGAACAATCTGCCACCCGCGCCTTCCGCAAAGGAGGTGCGGGGCCTGGCCATAGCGGATATACCGTCCCTGACGGAGAGCTATCTGCTGTCTATCGCGCCCAGGCACCTGGAAAAGATGAGTCCCGACCAGATCGGTGCATTCACGCCGGAACAGGTCAGCAAACTGACTACAGAACAGCTTGCCGCGCTTAAGCAAAAGCAGTTGCGCGTGCTCGATTCGGATCAGTTGCAGGCCATCGACCCGACCCATCTCGGAGCCATAAGGCCTGGCCGGATCACCGCGTTCAAACCGGAGCAGATGGCTGCCTTCACCCCCGAGCAGATCGCAGCGTTGACACCCGAACAGGTAGGCAAGATTACCAGCGAACAATGGCCGATGCTGGAGGGCAGCCAGTTGCGGGCCTTGGGATCCGATCAGCTTGGGACGCTGACGCCGGAAAGGATTTCGAAGCTTCGGCCGGAGCAGATGGCTGCTTTCGAGCCGTCACAGCTTGGAACCCTGCTGACACCAAAAAAGATCTCGGGAGTTCGACCGGAGCAGGTGGCAGCTTTCGAACCGTCGCAGCTCCAAGCTCTGAGCCCATTGCAGATCGGCAGCCTTTCGGCCGATCAACTGAATGCGCTTGGCAAGAACCAGTTGAGGACGCTTGGCGAGAATCAGCTCGGGGCGATTACGCCGAACAAGGTCTCAAAGCTTCAGCCTGAGCAGGTGGCAGCTTTCGAACCGTCGCAGCTCCAAGCTCTGAGCCCATTACAGATCGGCAGCCTTTCGGCCGATCAACTGAATGCGCTCGGCAAGAACCAGTTGAGGGCGCTCGGCAAGGAACAGCTTGAGGCGATCGCGCCGGAAACAGTAGCCAAGTTCGATCCGAGCATTGTGCGGAGGCTCAGTCCGGAGCAGGTGGCAAGTTTCACATCGCGCCAGTTGGATGCGTTTACCCCCGATCAGATCAAGGCCCTGAGATTCAGCCAAAAGCTCAAGCTTTCGCGCGACCGGCGGGCTGCGTTCGGCTTGATGGAGCCTTCCATGACAATCGGCTATACAACGGTCAGCATGGGCGCTGTTCCGTTCGCCTTCCTGCCTCCGGATGTCCTTTCATCGATCTCCGCCGGTGCATATGGCTGGCGCAGCATGAGCACGATCTGGAAGTTCAAGTATGCCGACGCGACAGGGCCCGACAGGGTTCTGGGCCGCGTATTGAGAGGCATCGATGCCGTTTCCTACATGCCCACCATTGCCAACGGCGTCCTCGGGGTACCCGGAAACCCGGCCGTAAACACCACGTATCAGGTTGGGAGCCTGATGTTTGCCGGGAAAGCCATCGAGGAGATGCGGACCGGCAAACCTGCTTTCCCGGCAACGGACAAGTGGGCGCTTTCTCTCTACGCGGCGGGCAGCTTGGAGTATGTGAGGGTCTATTCGGTTGGGGAGGTCGGATATACCGGGAAGGTCATGGAGGGATCGGACTTGTCCGGTCTGCCCTTCATGCCGGATGCCGCATCGGACGCCTTGAGAGCCTTCCCTGGCGGAGCCGATACGATTGCCGGGGGGCTGTTCGCGATCGGCTCCGGCTATCTTGGGTACAACGCCTGGCGCCATCCGTCCAAGTCTCCGAGCATGAGATCTCGTATAATCGAGGCCGTCACCTTCGGAGGGGGACTGCTCCTGTTCAGCGGGATTACGCTGTCCTCGGTTCTGGCAGAAGATCAGAGTGTCGAACCTCCCGTGGATCAGCCTCCCGAAGAGCCGGTCACCCCTCCTCCGGACGAGCCGAGTGAGCCGCCGGTCGAGCCCGAAGAACCGGAGGAGACGGAAGAACCCCACCCGCAGCTGGTCGTCACCGCAGAGGATGGCCTCAACCTGCGCGAGGAGCCGGGCATTGATTCGCAGAAGGTGACGGTCTTTAAGCCGGGGTCGCTGATCCAGGAAACTGGCGAACGCAGGACCGACGGGGCGGGCAACGAGTGGGTTGCCGTCACCGGATATGGCTGGGACGGGCGGCAGCATGAGGGTTGGGTTTCAGCCTCGTTCGTTGCTCCGCACGACGAAGGGGCGCAGAACACGGATGGCCGCTACAATCCGGATCTCGAAGGCCAGGGTTACGAATGGGTGGTCGTGCAGCCTGGTCAAAGCATCGGCATCATTGCCAGAAGCCGTTCGGCCGATGTAGCGGAAACCATAGTGCTGAACATGGACCACATCGTCGACCCGCACCTCGTTTATGCCGGCGACAGGGTCTACCTGCCTCGAACGGCTTGAAGAATTGTCCGGCGCGGGGTCGCTCCGCCCTTGCGCCGGCGCTTGATCTTTCAGGGGAGATCGCTGGAATGTTCTTCCGCCGGGCTTTGCCGTCTTCTTGCATAGGTGCTGGCGACTTTGGCCGCCAGCAGCGCGGCATGCTCGGCCACTGGATTGAATGGCTCCATGGAAAATGAGACGGTGAACCGCAGGTCGGACGGGCGCCATTCGCAATCCACGATCCGAAGCTGCCCTTTCTCGACATAGGGCTCCACGAGGTCCTGGGGAAGGACGCCGATGCCGATGCCGTCGATGACCATCCGCAAGGAGGCCGCCAGGGAACTGGCCGGAAATATGCGCGGTATATCGTCAAGGTCGTTGCTGAGCTTGTGATAGAGCTCGCTATAAGGTCGGCTCGATTTGGCATAGGTAATGACGGGCAGGCGCAGCATCTCGCACAAGCTCGTTCGCGTGTCCGGCAGTTCGATATGGGGCGCGCAAACCCACACAAGAGGAAAGGGCGGTATCGTGATATTCTCGATGCGGTGCTCCGATACCGGTCCCATGAGGACAGCCATGTCGATCCGGTGTGCGAGGAGCTCGTCGCGCAGCTTGACGGTGGCATCGACCACGAGGTCTACATCGGTACTCGGATAGCTTTCGCGGAACTCCTTGAGGAAGTCGGACAGCCAAGTATGTACGACCGTTTCGGCTACGCCAAGGCGCAGGACCCCGTTGACCGTGGCCAAAGCGTCGGCCGCCCGCTGCAGCCGATCCGCGGTGCGCAGCGTCCGTTGCGCCAAGGGGAGCAGTTGTTCTCCCATGGCCGTCAGCCGCACGGTATTGCTCAGCCGCTCGAAGAGCTGAACTCCCAAAGCTTTCTCGAGGCTGGCGATCCGGGCCGACACAGCGGGCTGTGTGGTGTTCAGGCGACTGGCCGTCTTGCGGAAGCTGCCAAGTGTGGAGACCCAAAGGAACGTCTCGAGCTGCTTTATGCTGAAGGGAATCATCGAGCAGACTTCGCATCAACAATGGCTTTGCCGGTCATGACCGGACAATAACCTTCGCGCCAACCGCCACTCTCTCATAGAGGTCGATAACATCCTCGTTGGTCATGCGAATGCAACCGGAAGAAACAGCCTGTCCAACGGTCCAGGGCTGGTTGGTGCCATGGATGCGATAGAGCGTGTCGCCTATATAAAGCGCCCGTGCGCCCAGCGGATTGTTCGGTCCGCCTTCCACATAAGCCGGTAGCATCTGTCCTTTCAGGGCCTCCCTTCGGCGCATCTCCTCAGGCGGCCGCCAGTCAGGCCAATGCCGCTTGTCGGTTATGCGATCCTGTCCGTTCCATCCGAAGCCTTCCTTGCCGACGCCTACTGCGTATTTCAAAGCCCTGCCGTTGCCGAGCACGTAGTAAAGGCGGCGTTGTGACGTGCTTATGACGATCGTCCCTGGCGGCTGTTGCTCCTCGAATGCAACCACTTCACGCGGAATCGGCTGCCAGTCCGACCGCGGGGTGAGGGCCACCTGAATATTCGATCCATGAGGGGCGACGGTGCGGGTGGCCGAATCGAAACTCCAAGTCCGCGGGTCATAGCCCCCGCCACCCGATTGGGCGGATGCCGCGGAAGCAGCAATGGCAACCGGAACCGCCATTAGCAAGCGGCGGCTGCATCCTTCCGATTTCCCAGGCAGGTAGGTCAACGCACCCATAGCCGTACGGACCGTCCGGCAGAGATCTTCCAGCCTCGTTGCCATCAGCTTCTCCACGTGCAGCCAACAGGAATCTTGCAGATCACAATTGAACATAAACGGAATGAATGATCATGCAACAATTGGCACTGCCCTTCATGATAAAGTCCAATTGGACTTTTAATTTCTTCCCTGCCGCTATAGGGTGGTGCGAAGAGTTGGGCCGGCGCGGCTGAGTTCCGGCGGCCAGAGGATTCGGGCGCATTGCATGCAGTTCAGCACCGACAGGTCAGGCCGGCTTTTCACCAGTATGCTGGGTCTCATGACGTCCCTGTGGCTATGTGGCGCCGCGACGACTGTCATGGCGGCAGAGCCCGATTGGCCCGCCGGAACCTACAAATACATCACCATCGACCAGGATGTGCGGGAGGCTCTGGAGGAGTTCGGCCGCAATGTCGGCCTGCCGGTCCAGGTAAGCGACCGCGTACAGGGCCGTCTGAATCATGGAATGCCGGTGGGCACGGCAAAGGAGTTCCTGGAGTGGATCTGCAACCGCTACGGGCTGGTCTGGTTCTATGACGGCACCGTGCTTCATGTCGCGGCGGAAGGCGAGGTGCGCACCGAAATGGTGAAGCTCCCGGCTGAGGACGCGCGTGTCATGCGTACGCGTCTGGATCGATTGCAAATGAGCGATCCCCGCTTTCCGATCCGCTTTCTGGAAGAAGAAAACATAATGTCCGTTTCCGGGCCGCCGGCTTATGTCGGCGCGGTCAAGAATGCTCTGGGACTGATGTCGGGACCGGCCACGTCCCATGTCGCACGCGATGGCGAATCGATGAAACGGAGTGCTGCTCAAGTGCGTGTGTTCCGGGGCAGAAGCGCCGAGGCGGAGTCCGTTCCTGTGAACAGCCGACAATAGGAGAACGAGATGAGGATCGACGATTTTGCGGCCAATATGCGGGTCCAGTCCGAGATGAAGACAAAGGCGAAGGAGCAGGTCCTCCAGGCACAGATCGAAAACGCGCTGGCCGAGCGTCCGGTGGGAAAGGTTCAGCCGAATCCTTTGGCCGATAATGCGGTCAAGGCATCGGAAGGCGCCCAGGGAGACGCAGAATAGCATTTCGAAGGAAATCTGATCGCTAAATCAGGAGCGAGATCATGGAAGCGACATCCACCGGGGTTCCGTCGCCTTTGCCGCAGGAAGCCCAGCCGCCCCAGGCGCAGATCACCGTCGAGCAGCAGCTCTTCGACTATCTCCTCGAAGTCGAAAAAGGCGTCGGCGCAAATGGTCAGTTCACCGATCCGTCTGCCTTCATCGGAACGACGCTGCAGACCGTGGACGGTATTGCGCAGCAGGCGCGGGAAGCTTTCGAGAAGGCGAATACCGGCTTCTCGCCCGGCTCTGACGGCGCTTCCGCGAATGGAGGGTTGCAGTCGGCGCAAACCGGCGCGGAGGATGCTGCCGGCACCCAGGCATCGGAAGGAAACCTGGCCTTCTCTCTCGATCGCGCGGTCGAGGTCATGTGGGCCTCCGCCAATGTGTCCATGGCCGTCAATGGCATGACGGCAGCCACCTCCTCGGCCAACACGCTGATCCAGCAGCAATAGAAGGCGTGTCTGGTGAGAACAGCGCCGATGCCGCACTCCCGACCCGCAACCTGGATGAGCAGAGCGCGACTGGCGGTGGTGGCCATGGGCCTGCTGCTCCTGCAGGCATGCTCGGTCGAGCTTTACACGGGACTGAACCAGCAAGAGGCCAATGAGATCGTTGCCACGCTGGTTCGTCAGGGAATACCTGCCGAACGCCAGGCGGGGAAGGACGGCACCATGACCGTCATGGTGGAAAAGGGGCGATTCGCCGACGCCATGGCTGTCCTGGAAGAAGCCGGGCTTCCAAAGGCCCAGTTCAAGACCCTTGGGGAGGTATTCAATCGCGAAGGGCTCGTTTCCTCCCCGATAGAGGAACGGGCGGCCATGATCTACGGCCTTAGCCAGGAACTCTCCAGAACGATCTCGGAGATAGACGGTGTGCTGTCGGCCCGCGTGCATCTTGTGCTGCCGAACAATGATCCGCTTCGCAAGGACCTCATGCCGTCTTCGGCGTCCGTGTTTATCCGTCATCGGGCGTCGATGGCCATGAACGAGCTCATCCCGCAGGTGAAGATGCTGGTTGCCAATGGCGTTGCCGGACTGACTTACGACAATGTGTCGGTCGTCCTGGTGCCGGTGGCAAGCATGCCTGCGCCGGTCTCCGGCCAAACAGGCTTCGTCAGCTTCCTCGGTCTGTGGCTTCATCCGGACAGTCTGGCGCGCGCCAGGTGGCTGTTCTTCGGCCTCGGATTGCTTGTTCTCGGCCTTGCGGGCAAGCTTGCCTATGACCAATGGCTGAAGCGCCGAGATGTCTATTCGCTGCCGGTACCTGTGAAGAAGCCATGAAGGGCCAGGGCGAGTCGGGCCAGGCGGATCGCGATGACCTTCGCTCCTTTCTTGAGGAGCCTGCCTCCTATGCTGCGGTGGAACATCTGGAACCATGCTTCGATCACGCGATCAGCAGGCAAGCCTGCGAGCGCCTGCTCGCCGACAGGCGACTGAATGAGCGCCTCTCCGGCCTGCTTGCACAGCATTACGAATTGCCGGGAATGCCGGCCGGTGCGGAACAGGATCTCGATCCCGCCGACCGTTCGATCGTGCTGTCGGATAGCCAGAACATAGGCGAAATCGTGCTGCGCGCAGGCGCAATCTACTGGGCCAACACCATTGCCGGGACGGTGCTTGGCCGTGAAGCCGCGGCCTTGCACGCCGCGCTGGGCAGCGAATTATGCGCCTTTGCCGTGGCCAACAAGGATCTGGCAGGCCCTCGTCAACCCGTCGAACCATCCGAGACGCTGCGCGACCGGATCATGGCTGATGGTTGGCGATGTCTGGCTGCATGGTGCCGTGCGATCGATCCCGCGATCAGCGCACGTTTCCGTCTCAAGCTGTCTCCTTCTGCGCCGCTGGGCGAAGCGGAAATGCCGTTTGCCGAGATTGGTCCGGCGGTGGTGCGCAGGGTGGCGAGCCCAAGTCTTCGGTGAGCATGTGATGGCCAGAGGGGAGAACGAGCCGCTACATGACCTGCTGCCCACCCGGCCTGCCTGCCGTATTCTGCGCCCGGCGGAAGCGCAAGCGTGGCAGGAAGGCTTCGCATTTCTTGATGCAGCCCGAAGCGAAGCCCGCAGAACCCAGGAAGCTGCACGGCAGGCTTATGCCCGCGAATACGCCCAGGGCTATGAGGACGGCAAGGCCGCCGGTGAGGCCGAAGCTGCCCGCCTGGTCAGCGAAACGGTCGTCAAGGTCGATCGCTATCTGGAGGGGATTGAAAAGGATGTGGTGTCGCTGGCGCTCGATATCGTGAAGCGCGTCCTTGGTGATCTCGACGTGGAAAAACGTGTAGCATTGGCGGCCAGGAAACAGGTCGCCGACATCCGGCGGGCCAAATATATCCGCGTCACAACGCATCCCGATGTCGTCACGGAGGTGAAAAAGGAACTGGACGAACTGGCGGCCGAGGGGTCGCTGGCCTGCTCCGTGGAGATCGACGGCGACAACAGCGTGGCTCCCCATGCATGCATCGTTGCCACCGATCTGGCCGTTTTCGATGCCAGCGTGGAAGCGCAGATAGCCGCGCTTGCGGCGGCTATCGGCAAGGACGCCGAGGCAGGGCAATGAATACTCCGTTGCCGCCGGTCGACAAGAGACTTTCCGGCATCGTGCCGCGTTTGCGCGAAAGGCTGCGCGAGGATGGCGCCCGTCCGCGCATCGGCCGGGTTCGGCGGGTGGTGGGTGTCGTCATCCACGCCGCTGTTGACGAGGTGCGGCTCGGCGAAATCTGCGATCTCGTCGACCCGAAGACGGGCCGACGTGCAAAGGCGGAAGTCGTCGGCTTTTCCGACGAGGAAGCCGTTCTCGTGCCGCTCGGCGATCTGACTGGATTGTCCAGCCTGACCGAGGTGGTTCCCACCGGGAAGGACCTGCAGATACCGGTCGGTCCGGGACTGCTCGGCAGGGTGATCAGCGCGCTTGGCGAGCCCCTGGACAATCGACCATGGCCGCCGGAAGGCATCGCAGGCAGCTATCCCGTGCATGCCTATCCGCCTCCGCCACTGTCGCGTGTCCTGATCTCCGAACCGATACAGCTCGGCGTGCGGGCGCTCGATGGTTTCCTGACCTGCGCCCGCGGTCAGCGGATGGGGATATTCGGTGAGCCTGGAGTGGGCAAGTCGGTCCTGCTTGCCGATATCGTGCGCGGCACTGATGCCGATGTCGCCGTTGTTGCGCTTGTCGGCGAGCGCGGGCGGGAGGTGCGCGAATTCGTGGAGCGGCAGCTCAGTTCCGAGGGCAGGGCGCGCACTGTCATTGTCGCTGCGACTTCCGACCGCCCGGCGATCGAACGGGTCAAGGCCGCCTATGTCGCGACCACCATTGCCGAATATTTCCGTGACCATGGCAAGCATGTACTGCTCGCCATGGACAACATAACGCGGTTCGCGCGCGCCCAGCGTGAGATCGGCCTCGCCTCCGGAGAGCCGCCCACCCGGCGCGGATTTCCATCGTCGCTTTTCGCGGCTCTGCCCCGGCTTCTCGAACGTTCGGGCCCTGGTGAGCACGGCTCCATCACGGGCCTCTACAGCGTCCTTACCGAGGGTGACGGCACGCTTGATCCGGTGGCGGAGGAATTGCAGGCGCTGCTCGACGGTCACACTTTTCTGTCAACGGATCTTGCGCGCCGCGATCACTTCCCGGCCATTGATGTTTTGCGCAGTCGCAGCCGGCTGATGGAAAGCGTTGTCCCCCCGGCGCATCGCGCCGCTGCCGGCAAGCTGCGGGCGCTGATGGCGCGGCATGCGGATATCGAGCTGCTTCTTCGCGTCGGGGAGTATGAGAAGGGAGCCGATCCTCTGGCCGACGAGGCGATCCGCAAGATCGACCGGATCAATGATTTCCTGCGTCAGGTTCCCGGCACGCGCGTGACGCTGGCGCAAACGCAAAACCAGATGCAGGAGATCGCCGATGGATGATCGTGAGATGATCGCCCGCCTGCGCGACCTTCGCAGCCTGCGGGAACAGCGCGCCCAGGAAAAGGTGATCCGCCAGCACGCGACATTGCAACGGGCGGAGAAGAAAAGGCAGGAAGCTGTTCGGGCCACTGAGACGCATGTGCAGGAAACGGTCGCGGCCGAGCAGACCGAATTCGGCGCGCTTCTTGGGCAGGCCGTGGATGTCCAGGACATACACCGTCTTCAGGGGCGTTTCCAGAAGGCAGCGGCGGATTTCGAACTGTTGCGCAAGGCGGAGGAGCAGGCAGCGGCGGCCGAGCAGGATTGCCAGGGCAAGCTGACCAAGGCGCGCGGCGAACATCGGTCGCGTATGCGGGCCGTGGCAAAACTGGACGTGCTTCTTGAGCGGCTGGCGGCCCGATCCCTGCCGAGGCAGGCCCTGCTGGAGGAAAGCCGGGACGAAGAGGCTGTGAGCGAACGTGCCAGTCACATTGGCAATGGCAAGGCGTAGCGGCTCGATGCCTCCGGCTCTCACTGCGGAAAAGACGAAGAAGAAGCGACGTGCGCCGGCAACAGGCAAAGCCAGGCCGAAGGCGGCGGCATTGCCGCTGCGCAAGATCGAGCCGGCCGGCATGGCTGCTTTCAATGCCGTTTATCGGTGCCGTGAACCGCTCCAGTTCATGATCGCAGAAGACGCGTTCTTGCTGGCGGCAGAATGGACGGAGCCGAGTACTGTTCCCGCTGCGGCTTCGGCAATCCGGTTCTCGATCGACGGCGAGCCGGGCGAACTGATCCTGCCTTCAGCATTAATCGAGGAATGGGTAGATGCCATCGATCCCGAGGCGGATCGCGACCGGCTTGCCCCCGAACATTTCGCCCTTCTCGTCGAGTGTCTGCTGGGCGGCGAGCTGAGCCGGCTCGAAGCCTATTTCGATTGCCGGATTGTCTTTGCTGCGATCCAGAGGGAGGCGACGGCGCCGGACGGCAATGTCTTAACATTCAGTCTGGAGCGCGGCGGGGATGTCATGCCTTGCGTCCTGCAACTGGAACCGGCCTGGGCGGCCAGGCTCGGACATGCTCTCGACGCCATTCATGGCGCGAAACCTCCACTCCGTCTCGATATTCCGGCAAGCGTCTCCATCTGGCGTGGTGTGACCGTCATTTCCGTTGCCGACCTTCGCAGCCTTCGTCCCGGCGACGTCATCGTGCCGGAAGAAATGAATACGGATCAGGATGCAGCGGTGGCGATCATCGCGGATCGTTTCGCTGTCCCGGTGAAGGCGGTCGGAGAGGGCTGGCTTTTGACAGCCGGGCTCGGCGCGCTCGCTGCAACGAAATGGGAGTGGACAATGGACCAAACGAAAAAACCGTCCACGGTGAAGGTCGAGGACTCCGATCTCGAGGAATTGCCGGTGACCCTCGTCTTCGAGGTCGGCCGGATGGCAATGCCGCTGAGGGAGGTCAGCGGATTGACGCCGGGGGCTGTCATCGAGGTCACCGATATGTCGTCCCTGGCCGTCGATCTTCTGGCCAACGGAAAGCGGATAGGCCGCGGCGAGATCGTAAGGATCGGCGACGGGTTCGGCGTGCAGGTCACGCGGATCTTCGGCAATGCTTGAAAACGCCCCGAATTTTCTGGGCATTCTTGTCGCCATCGGGGTTGTCGGCCTTTTCCCCCTGGCGATCGTGACCATGACCGGCTTCCTGAAGATTTCGGTCGTCCTTTTCCTTATCCGCAATGCGCTGGGTATCCAGAACACGCCGCCCAATCTTGTGCTTTACGGTATAGCGCTCGTTCTCACGGTCTTCGTTACGGCGCCATTGATCAGCGAGATTTCCGCCAGACTGGAAGAAAACCAGATCACCTTTGAATCGAGCGCAGATATCGAGCGCGCCGCCGCGATCATACGGGAACCGCTGAAACAGCACCTCCTGCACTTCACTCGGCCGGAGGAGCGCCAGTTCTTTATCGATGCAACCGGCCGCATCTGGCCGGAAGGCGCCAGCCGCGATGTGCAGGATGACGATCTTTCGATCCTCGTGCCTGCCTTCGTGGCGTCGGAACTGAGCCGCGCCTTCGAAATAGGCTTTCTTCTCTACTTGCCCTTTCTCATCGTCGATATCGTCGTCGCCAGCATATTGATGACGCTCGGCATGATCATGGTGCCGCCGGTCCTGATCTCCATACCGCTGAAGCTGTTTCTCTTCGTGGCGATCGAAGGCTGGTCGCGGCTCATGCAGGGCCTGATTCTGAGTTACGCCTGATTTGGATTGGACCGAGGAAGCCATGAACGGTGATTTCGTACTTGCGAAGGTCCAGACGGCACTGCTGGTTGTGCTCTATGCCTCGGCTCCGGTCATCATCACCGCGCTGGCCGTCGGGCTGCTCATCGGCCTGGCCCAGGCCCTGACCCAGATCCAGGATCAGAGCCTGCCGCAAACGGTCAAGCTCGTCGCGGTGCTGGTGGTGCTTCTCCTGTTCGGTCCCGTCATGGGCTATCAGATCGCCGAGCAGGCCTCCTCCGCTCTCGACGAATTCCCGCGTGTGACCCGATAGGCCCAAGAAATTTACGACGAAGGCTGCGGCGATGGACTACGGCATATTCTTCGAAGCGCTAAAGGGCCTCGAATATTATGTTCTCGCCGGCGCTTTTGCGCTCGCCCGTATGGCGGGCCTCATGGCGATCATGCCGCTTTTCTCGCGCATAAGATTGACAGGTGTCCTGCGCAACGGGGCCGCGCTTGCCCTTACCGTCCCGGTCATTCCGATGATTGCTTCGGTTCTGCCCGGAATAGAGGTGACGACGCTATTCATATTGCTCCTGATGTTCAAGGAGGTGCTGATCGGGCTGATGCTCGGTTTCGTCCTCGGCATCCCTTTCTGGGCGGCGGAGGCGGCGGGCGACATTGTGGATCTGCAGCGCGGGTCAACCATGGGAGCCCTGCTCGATCCGATGATGACGCACCAGACCAGCCCAACGGGAACATTCCTTGCCATAGTCATGCTGGTCGTCTTCCTGGCGGCCGGCGGGCTCGAACTCGTGCTTACCATTCACTATCGCAGCTATGAGCTATGGCCGATCGATCAGATCATGCCCACCATCAGCCAAGAAGCCGCCGAACTCTTTCTCGAATTACTCGACCGCCTGCTGGCCATGGCGCTGATCCTGGTCTTTCCGCTTGTGGTCGGACTGCTCTTGTCTGACCTGGTCCTGGGCTTCCTCGCGCGCGCCTCGCCTCATCTCAATATTTTCGCCCTGTCGCTGATAGTTAAAACCTTGATCTTCAGCCTCATACTGGTTCTGTATGCTTCATTTCTCGTGCATTTCATGGGAACGAATCTCGAATTTCTGAATGACATTGAGAAATACATCGAAATAATTGCGTGATCAGATACGTAAGAAATACCATTCTTCCGAATGTTTTCATTGCAGTCGCCCAGTAAAGAAAAAATCTATTGCCATGGAAAAAATCTGACAATTTGACAGACCTGCTGGCCCTGAAGAAGGTTTGCCTAATGCAACCTTGCCGGGAGGGGCGGCATTGTGATTCCCATCGCTGGCCATCAGACGCTTCCGCTCCATGAAGCATTGTCCGCTGTCGATGTCGGCCAGGTACGCAGGGTCATCCGGCAAGGAGCCTATGGGAGGCAGACCCATGGGCTTGCCACCGGCAAACTTCAGGCCAATCTGATCATCCTTCCGCGTGATTTCTCCGCCGATTTCCTGCGCTACTGCAAGAACAATTCCAAGCCCCTGCCGCTTATCGGCGTGAACAGGATCGGCAGCCCCTTTATCCCGCAACTGGGCGACATAGACCTCAGGACGGACGTGCCCAGCTATGACGTTTATCGTTTCGGCATCCTTGCGGACCGGTCTTCGGATATTCTGGCCCATTGGCGGGATGATTTTGCCGCCTTTGCAATCGGATCGGGCTATAGCTTCGAGCATGCACTGGCCAAACGCGGTGTCAGGCTGCGTCGGCCGGATGCCTGCAAGGCGCTGCCAAAATTCCGGACCACGATTCCGACCGGTCCGGCGGGTCCGTTCGCCGGTAACTTTGTCGTCACCATGCGCGCCATTCGCCGCCAGGATTTGGACAGCGTCTACGCAGTCACGGCAAGGTTTCCCCATGCGCATGGAGCGCCGATCC
Source organism: Mesorhizobium sp. J18 (assembly GCF_007829525.1). Classification (GTDB taxonomy): domain Bacteria; phylum Pseudomonadota; class Alphaproteobacteria; order Rhizobiales; family Rhizobiaceae; genus VLJP01. Next base: position 75,035 of record NZ_VLJP01000006.1, on the reverse strand, counting down.
ATATAGGCGATCCAAAGGCGATCGGTATCGGTTGCCTGGACAGGCCGGACTGGGGCGACCCGATGACCATCGGCTCCGGTGAAGTGCCGGTTTTCTGGGCCAGCGGCATGACGGCGTTTGAAGCGCTGCAACGGGCGAAGCCGGATATCGCAATAACACATTCGCCCGGCCACATGTTGCTCACCGACCTCGACGGGCGGGCGGAAGTCGGTTCCTTCAGGGTGTTTTAACGGACACTGGCGTTCGGCAGCCGTGGCTGGCATGTCGGAAAACGTTCCCGTCATCGCCTTGTCGGGCAGTGTCGGATGGTGGGCTCACCTCAATTCCGAACGGTAGTGGGTCTTCTCTGTCAGGCAGCGCGAGACGCGCAACTCGACGGGATTCTGCTCCAGATCGAAGGCGACGCGCGAGATATGGAGGAGCGGCATGCCGGGCCGGCAGCCGAGATGCCTTGCATCGCGCAGGTCGGCGCCGGTTGCCTTCAGTTTTTCGGAAGCCGCCCCGATGGTGATGCCCCAGCGCTGCGAATAGAGCCGGTAAACATTGTTGGGGATTTCCTCGATTGTATCGAAACCGGGGAAGCGGGCAGCCGGAAGGGTGATAGTCTCGACCAGAAGAGGTTCCTTTCCGAACATGCGGATGCGCTCGATGCGCCAGACGGTCGCATCCCGGACAAGGCCGAGCGTCTCCATTTCCTGCCGATTGGCTTTTTCCGGTCCTGAGCGCAGGATGCGCGAGGAGGGGAAGGAGCGTCCTCCGTTGTCCTGCACCAAGCGGAAGAACTGGAAGAGCAGCCGGCCTTCTTCAGGCTCGGCAACGAATGTCCCGCGGCCTTGCCGGCGGATCAGAAGGTTCTCCGCGGTCATGGTATCCAGCGCCTTGCGCACCGTGCCCTGACTGACTCCGAGCTCGCGCGCAAGCTCCATCTCGGAGGGGATGAGCTGGCCGGGCTGCCATGAGCCGTTTATGAGCCGGCGCACCAGGCTCTCCTTCACCTGGAGATAGAGCGGCCTGAAGGTTAAAGCCTTGGCTTGCAGCGTCTCGGTCATGGTGCTGTACTCCAGTTCGGAAAAGCCGTCCTTGACATCAACCGTCCTGTACAGTCTTATATCTTATATAAGACATAAGATACAGTTATCGGAGTGGATGATGCAGATACCACACCTCCTCGTGCATGAGCACAAGGACAATGTCGGAGTCGTGGTCGTAGAAGGGCTGACTGCGGGCACCAGGATGCTCTGTGTGGTGACAGCAGACAATTCAAGCTTCGAGCTTGTCGCCAAGGCTGATGTGCCCATCGGCCACAAGGTGGCGCTGACGGATCTGAAAGCGGGCGATACGGCCATCAAATATGGCGAGGATATCGGCCGCTTCGTCGCCGATGTCGAAAAGGGCGGGCACGTCCATGTCCACAACCTGAAGACCAAGCGCTGGTAGGTCGGGAGAAGTTCCATGGCATCCAAATATTCCAACCTCACCTTCAAGGGCTATCGCCGCGACAATGGCCGGGTCGGCGTGCGCAACCATGTCGTCATCCTGCCGGTGGACGACATCTCGAACGCCGCATGCGAGGCTGTCGGCAACAACATCAAGGGCACGCTCGCGCTGCCGCACGCCTATGGGCGGCTGCAGTTCGGGGCCGACCTCGACCTGCATTTCCGCACCATGATCGGCACCGGCTCCAATCCGAACGTGGCGGCGGTGGTCGTCATCGGCATCGAGCCCGGCTGGACGAAGAAGATTGTCGACGGCATCGCCGAGACCGGCAAGCCGGTGGCGGGTTTCTCGATCGAGCAGAACGGCGACCTGAAGACCATCATGGACGCATCCCGCAAGGCCAAGGAATTCGTGCATTACGCGACCGAGCTGCAGCGCGAGGAATGCTCGATCTCGGAGCTGTGGGTCTCCACCAAATGCGGCGAGAGCGACACCACGACCGGCCTCGGCTCCTGTCCGACCGTCGGCAACATGTATGACAAGCTGCTGCCGGAAGGCATTTACGGCTGCTTCGGCGAGACCTCGGAAATCACCGGCGCCGAGCACATTGCCAAGGCGCGCGCCATCAATCCGGAAGTGGGCGAGCGCTGGTACAAGATGTGGAAGGCATACCAGGACGAGGTCATCGAGGCACACAAGACCGACGACCTTTCCGAAAGTCAGCCGACCAAGGGCAATATCGAGGGCGGGTTGACCACCATCGAGGAGAAGGCGCTCGGCAATCTGGAGAAGATCGGCCGCACCTCGAAATATATCGATATTCTGGAGCCGGCCGAAACGCCGAAATCGGGCAACGGCCTCTATTTCATGGATTCGTCCTCTGCCGCCGCCGAATGCGTGACGCTGATGGCGGCGGGCGGCTATGTCATCCACACCTTCCCGACCGGCCAGGGCAATGTGATCGGCAATCCGATTGTGCCCGTGATCAAGATTAGTGCCAATCCGCGCACCGTGCGGACCATGGGCGAACATATCGATCTCGACGTCTCCGGCATCCTGCGCCGCGAAATGACGATCGACGAGGCAGGCGACGCGCTGATCGACATGATTGTCCGTACCGCCAACGGCCGCAACACGGCGGCCGAGGCGCTCGGGCACAGAGAGTTCGTCATGACGAAGCTCTACCGCAGCGCCTGATTCGGATCGGCGTTGCTCCCAAAAGGGGGAGAGAAGCGCAGCTTTCACGAGTCTCTGGCTGGTTTTCGCCGTCATTGTCATCTTCAAATCCTGACCCTAGCCGATGCCAGAAATCGTCATTACGGAATTCATGGACGAAGCCGCCGTCAAGTTGTTGGCGGCCGAATATGACGTCTTCTACGATCCCGGACTTGTGGACCAGCCGCAGGAGCTTGCCGGGCTTGCGGCCGAAGCGCGGGCGCTTATCGTGCGCAACCGCACGCAGGTGAGGGGCGCGCTTCTGCAGGCGGCGGAACGGCTGGAATGCGTGGGACGGCTCGGCGTCGGCCTCGACAATATCGACGTGGAGGCCTGCAAGGCCCGAGGCATCACCGTCTATCCCGCCACCGGCGCCAATGATCTGGCGGTCGCCGAATATGTGATCGCGACGGCCATGATGCTCCTTCGGCAGGCCTATCTGTCCTCCGACGCCGTCGCGGCGGGCGCATGGCCGCGCCAGGCCCTGATCGGGCGGGAGATTTCGGGCAAGGTGATGGGTCTTGTCGGCTTCGGTGCCATCGCCAGGGAGGTGGCGCGGCGCGCGGATGCCCTCGGTATGAGCGTTGCCGCCCACGACCCTTTCCTTGCCGACGACCACCCCGCCTGGAAGGCGGCACGAAACCTTCCTCTGGAAGCGCTTCTGGGCGAGGCCGATGTGATCAGCCTGCATGTGCCGTTGACGGATTCGACGCGCCGCATCATCGATGCGCGAGCCATTGGGCGCATGAAGAAGGCGGCGGTTTTGATCAATGCAGCGCGTGGCGGAGTGGTGGACGAGGAGGCACTGTGCATGGCCTTGCGCGAAGGCCGGCTCGCAGGTGCCGCACTCGACGTCTTCGAGGAGGAGCCGCTGCAGGCTGGCAGGGGCGGGATGTTCGAGGGCCTGAAGAATCTAGTGCTCACGCCGCATATCGCCGGCGTGACGGAAGAATCGAACGTCCGCGTCAGCCACAAGATCGCGGAAAACGTTCTAAAGCATCTCGGGGGCAGGTCATGACGGACACGAGACTGACGGTCACTGAGGCGACCGCACTGGTCATCGAGACACTGCTGCGTTGCCGCACGTCGGAGCCCAATGCACGGACGGTGGCGCAGGCGCTGGTCGGCGCAGAACTCGCGGGGCAGGGCGGACATGGCTTGCGGCGGATGCCTTCCTATTGCGCGCAGGCGCTGGCCGGCAAGGTGGACGGCAAGGCCAATCCCAAGGCGACGCAGACAAGGCCGGGGGCGCTTTCCATCGATGCCGCGCATGGCTTCGCCTATCCGGCCCTGGAACTCGCCGAGGATTGGCTGCCGGAGGCCGCGCGCAGCCAGGGCATAGCCATTGCCGGCATCCATCGCTCCCATCATAGCGGGGTGACGGGCCTTGTCGTGGAGCGGTTGGCCGAAAAAGGGCTCATGGCGCTTATGGTCGCCAATGCACCTGCCGCCATGGCGCCATGGGGCGGCAAACGGCCGCTTCTCGGCACCGATCCGATCGCCTTCGCCGCTCCTGTGGCCGGAGCGGATCCGGTCGTCATCGACGTGTCGCTGTCCAAGGTGGCGCGCGGCAAGGTCATGGCTGCCGTGCAGAAGAACGCGCCCATTCCCGAGGGATGGGCATTGGACAGGGACGGCAATCCCACCACCGACGCCAGAGAGGCCCTCAATGGTCTCATGGTGCCCATGGGCGACGCAAAAGGAGCCGCCCTTGCCATTATGGTGGAGATGCTTTGCGCGGGGCTGACTGGCGCCAGCTATGCCTATGAAGCCACGTCCTTCTTCGATGCCGAGGGCGCGCCGCCCGGAACCGGACAGACCATCATCGCCATAGATCCGGAGGCCTTCGGCCCCGGCGCAACAGAGCGCTTCGCCCAATTGGCGCGGCTGATCGAGGAGATGGATGGCGCCCGCCTGCCGGGCCGCAGGCGCCAGGAGCTCAAGCGGCAGATGGAAAGGGACGGCATTCCGGTCGATCGCGATCTCCTGGACCAGATCGAGGCGCTCGGCCGGTGAGCCGCCGACAGTCCGCCTCTTGTCAGGCATCCGGGCAAATTCTCTGAACGCGAATAATTGCTCATATTCATTGACGTATCGCCGGCGGGCTGCCAGTTTCAGAAACATTGGTTGCAGGCTGGAGCGAAGATGGTCATTAGGCAGGAGCAGGGCAGCAGCAGGCTCGATGACGCGGCGCGGGCAGGGTGGCTCTACTATGTCGCCGGCAATACCCAGGACCAGATAGCGGCCAAGCTCGGTGTATCGCGCCAGTCTGCCCAGCGGCTCGTCTCGCTGGCCGTTTCGGAGGGGCTTGTAAAGGTCCGCATCGACCATCCGATCGCAAGCTGCCTCGATCTGGCGCAGCGTCTGCGCTCACGCTTCGCGCTCGATCTGGTGGAGGTCGTTCCGAGCGATCCGGCGTCCACTTCGACGACGATCGGCGTCGCGCAGGCGACGGCCGCCGAAATCGAGCGCTTTCTGAAATCGCCCGAACCGATCGTCATGGCCATTGGCACGGGGCGGACCCTGAAGGCGGCGATCGAGCAGATTTCGCCGATGGAATGCCCGCAGCACAAGATCGTCTCGCTTACCGGCAATATAGCGCCGGACGGTTCTGCGGCGTTCTACAATGTCATCTTTACAATGGCCGATACGGTGAAGGCGCGCAGCTTTCCTATGCCTTTGCCCGTGATTGCGGCGACGCCGGAGCAGCGCCAGCTTCTCCACGACCAATCCATCGTCCGTTCGACCCTTGCTCTTGCCGCGCAAGCAAAGGTGACGTTCGTCGGCATCGGCGATCTCGGGCCGAAGGCGCCCCTTTTCCTGGACGGCTTTATTTCGGAGGCGGAACTCAAGGCGCTGCAGAAGGCTGGCGCCGTGGGCGAAATCGTCGGCTGGGCCTTCGACAGGGATGGCCGGCTCATCGAGGGCATTACGAACGAGCGTGTGGCGAGCGCGCCTATCCCTTCCCGTGAAAATTCCCTTGTTGTCGGCGCGGCTATGGGAGAATTCAAGGTCCTGGGGATATTGGCGGCCGTCAGTCGCCGTCTCATCAACGGACTGATCACCGACGAACGTACAGCAACGGCGCTGCTAGAGGCGCGGTGACGCCCTCTGTGATCTGACGACAGCCTTTCCGTGCCTTTACCGGTCATGGTGTCGTTTCGGTCGAGAACTGGATGCCCGACGCTCTCCGCTTCGCTTCGAGGTCGAGGATGACGATGGCTTGATGACGCCGGCCCGCCGCCCACTGCTCACCTCCTTTTTCGCTGCGCTGCAGCAATGAATCCGTCTTGACTCGGCTGTCGTGCGGTGATCATTTGCTCAATGAAATAGCATTTGCTCATCATCATATCGGGAGGAAGCCATGAATATGAAGATCCTCGCCCTCGGTGCGTGCTCGCTCTTGGCGCTTGCTGCCCATGCACAAGCGGAGACCTTGACCATCGCCACCGTCAACAATGGCGACATGATCCGCATGCAAAAGCTGACGGATGATTTCACTTCCAAGAATCCGGACATTCAGCTCGAATGGGTCACTCTGGAAGAGAACGTGCTGCGCGAACGCGTCACCACGGATATCGCGACCAGGGGTGGCCAGTACGATATCCTGACCATCGGCAATTATGAGGTTCCCATCTGGGCCAAGCAGGACTGGCTGCTTCCGCTCGACAATCTCGGCGACGACTATGACGTGGACGACCTCCTGCCGGCCATTCGCGGCGGGTTGAGCGTGGACGACAAGCTCTATGCCGCGCCCTTCTACGGCGAGTCGGCGATGATCATGTATCGCACCGACCTCTTCGAGAAGGCGGGACTGACCATGCCGGAATCGCCGACCTGGGAATTCATCGGCGAGGCGGCGCGCAAGATCACGGACCGCGACAATGACATCAATGGCATCTGCCTGCGCGGCAAGGCCGGATGGGGCGAGAACATGGCCTTTCTCACCGCGCTCAACAATTCCTTCGGCGGGCGCTGGTTCGACGAGAACTGGCAGCCCCAGTTCGACCAGCCGCAATGGAAGGAGTCGCTGCAGTTCTATGCCGACCTGATGAAGGAGGCCGGTCCGTCCGGCGCTTCGTCCAACGGGTTCAACGAAAACCTGACCCTGTTCCAGCAAGGCAAGTGCGGCATGTGGATCGATGCCACGGTTGCGGCATCCTTCGTTTCCAATCCGGATGATTCGACCGTTGCGGACAAGGTTGGCTACGCTATCTTCCCGAGCAAGGAAGGCGTCGACAATCACGGCAACTGGCTGTGGTCGTGGAACCTGGCGATCCCGGCCAGCACGACCAAGGCGGAATCCGCCCAGAAGTTCATCGCCTGGGCGACCAGCAAGGGATACACGGAACTCGTTGCGGAGAAGGAGGGCTGGGCGAACGTACCTCCCGGCACGCGCACCTCGCTCTATGAAAACGAGGAATACAAGAAGGCCGCGCCCTTCGCCGAACCGACGCTTGCCGCCATGGATGCGGCGGATATCACCAAGCCGACCGTCGATCCTGTCCCCTATACCGGCGGACAGTTCGTGGCCATCCCCGAATTCCAGGGCCTCGGCACGATGGTCGGACAATTGTTCTCCGCAGTTGTGGCAGGACAATCCTCGGTGGATGACGCGCTCACCCAGGCGCAATCGATCGCCCAACGCGAGATGACCCGCGCGGGCTACATCAAATAGGGCATCCTCCCGAGCCTGGCTGCCCGGTCGCATGATCGGGCGGCCCTTTTCCAAAGCGAAAAGTTTCTACGCCTGCTACCGACAGGGTGATCGCGATGGCAACCAGACAGACCCGGACCTTGGCGCGTTTCATGATGACGCCGTCGGTCGTGCTTCTCCTGATCTGGATGATCGTACCGCTGGCGATGACCTTGTGGTTCTCGTTCCAGAACTACAATCTGCTGATGCCCGCGAACCGGAGCTTCGCCGGCTTTTTCAACTACATCTATTTCTATACCGACCCGGCTTTCTTCCAGTCGATCGCCAACACGCTCGCCATCGTCCTCGGTGTGCTCGCCATCACGGTGATCGGTGGAATCCTGCTGGCCCTGCTGCTCGATCAGCCGATATTCGGCCAGGGGATTGTGCGCATCCTCATCATCTCTCCCTTCTTCGTCATGCCGCCGGTGGCCGCGCTGGTCTGGAAGAACATGATCATGCATCCGGGCTATGGCGTCTTCGCGGATATATCGAGGTTCCTCGGCCTGCGGCCGATCGACTGGTTCGCGCAGTATCCGCTGCTTTCCATCATCATCATTGTCGCCTGGCAGTGGCTGCCTTTCGCAACGCTGATCCTTCTGACCGCGCTGCAGTCGCTCGACGAAGAGCAGAAGGAGGCAGCCGAGATGGATGGTGCTGGAGCCGTTTCGCGCTTCATCTATATCATCCTGCCACATCTTGCCCGTGCCATCACGGTCGTCATCCTCATCGAGACGATCTTCCTGCTGGCGGTCTATGCTGAAATCCTCGTCACGACCAATGGCGGCCCGGGCTATGCCTCGACCAATCTCGCCTTTCTCGTCTACCGCACGGCCTTGTTGTCCTATGACATAGGCGGAGCCTCGGCAGGCGGCGTGATAGCGGTCGTGCTGGCCAACATCGTCGCGCTCTTCCTGATGCGTGCGGTCGGCAAGAACCTGGACCGGTAGGAGCACGCCATGGCACGCGCAGTATCCAGCCGCAGAAAGACAATCGTGACGATCGTCGCCTGGGTGATCGCTTTCGTGATCTTCTTTCCGATCCTCTACACGGTCATCACCTCCCTCAAGACGGAGCGCGAGGCGATCGACGGCATCAGCCTGATCCCGTCCGGCACCTTCGAGAACTATGTCGAGGTGCAGGCGCAGCGCGACTACTGGAAACCCTTCACGAATTCCGTGATCATCTCCATCGGCTCGACGCTGATCGGGCTGGTGATCGCGATCCCCGCCGCCTGGGCGATGGCCTTTTCTCCCACGAAACGGACCAAGGACATCCTGATGTGGATGCTGTCCACCAAGATGATGCCGGCGGTAGGCGTGCTGGTCCCGCTCTATCTGCTGTTTCGAGACACCGGCCTGCTTGATACGCGGCTCGGGCTGACGATCGTTCTGACGCTGGTCAACCTGCCGATCATTGTCTGGATGCTTTACACATATTTCCGCGAGATCCCGGGCGAGATTCTGGAAGCGGCGCGCATGGACGGCGCCTCCTTGATGAAGGAGATCGTCTATGTCCTGACGCCGATGGCGGTGCCAGGAATAGCCTCGACCCTGCTATTGAACATCATCCTGGCGTGGAACGAATCCTTCTGGACGATACGGCTGACGGCCGCAAATGCCGCGCCGCTGACCGCCTTCATCGCCTCTTTCTCCAGTCCGCAAGGCCTGTTCTGGGCGAAGCTTTCGGCAGCCTCGACGCTCGCCATCGCACCGATCCTCATCATGGGCTGGTTCAGCCAGAAGCAACTCGTGCGCGGCCTCACCTTCGGCGCCGTCAAGTAAGGGAGGCGGGAACAATGGGAAGCATCAGTCTCCAAAAGGTTCACAAGGCTTTCGGCAACACGGTTGTCATTCCGGAAGTCAACCTGGAGATCACGGACAACGAGTTCGTGGTCTTTGTCGGCCCATCCGGCTGCGGGAAATCCACGCTGCTGCGGCTGATCGCGGGGCTGGAGGACATGACCAGCGGCACGATCAGCATCGACGGCAAGGATGTGACGCGCGAGCCGCCTGCGCGGCGCGGCCTCTCCATGGTATTCCAGTCCTATGCGCTCTATCCGCATATGACGGTCTACGGAAACATCGCCTTCCCGCTGAAGATGGCCGGCATGGAGAAATCCGCCATAGACACCAAGGTGCGTGACGCGGCGCGCATCCTGAACCTGACCGATTATCTGGAGCGCCGGCCGGGGCAGCTTTCGGGCGGACAGCGCCAGCGTGTCGCCATTGGCCGGGCCATCGTGCGCGAGCCGAAGGCGTTCCTGTTCGACGAGCCGCTTTCCAATCTCGACGCCGCGCTGCGCGGCTCCATGCGGCTCGAGATCAGCGAATTGCACCACAAGCTCCAGACGACGATGATCTATGTCACGCATGACCAGATCGAAGCCATGACCATGGCCGACAAGATCGTCGTGCTGAATGCAGGCAATGTCGAGCAGGTCGGCTCGCCGCTGGAGCTCTACCGCAACCCGCAGAATCTCTTCGTCGCCGGCTTCATAGGCTCGCCGCGCATGAATTTCCTGCAAGGCGAGACGGCGCGGAAGCTCGGTGCCGCCACCATCGGCATCAGGCCGGAACATCTGGAGCTGTCTACGAGCGAGGGCCTGTGGAAAGGTGAGGTGGGCGTGGCCGAGCATCTCGGCTCCGACACCTTCCTGCATATCGATGTCGCGGGTGTCGGACAGATCACGGCGCGGGCGGATGGCGAGTTCGCCCTGCGCCACGGTGAGACGGTCTATCTGTCGCCCGTCGAAAAGCAGCTTCATCGCTTCAATGACGAGGGCAGGGCGATCTGATGCGGCGTCTGGAAGGAAAGTCGGCGCTGATTACCGGCGCCGCGCGCGGCATCGGACGGTCCTTCGCCGAGGCCTATGTGCGTGAAGGCGCAACCGTCGCCATTGGTGATATCAATGTCGAAGCTGCTGAGAAGACCGCTGCCGAAATCGGCCCGGCCGCCTATGCCGTCCCACTCGACGTGACCGACCAGGCCTCCATCGACGCTGCCATCCACATGGTCGAGGAGAGGACGGGCGGCATCGACATACTCATCAACAATGCGGCGCTGTTCGACCTCGCGCCTGTCGTGGATATCACGCGCGAAAGCTATGACAGGCTCTTTTCAATCAATGTCGCCGGCACGCTGTTTACGCTGCAGGCTGCCGCGCGCTCCATGATCCGGCGCGGCAAGGGCGGCAAGATCATCAATATGGCAAGCCAGGCCGGCCGGCGGGGTGAGCCGCTGGTCGCCGTCTACTGCGCCACCAAGGCGGCCGTCATCAGCCTCACCCAGTCGGCGGGCCTGAACCTCATCAGGCATGGCATCAATGTGAATGCCATCGCCCCCGGCGTCGTGGATGGCGAGCATTGGGACGGAGTGGACGCGCTGTTCGCCCGCTATGAGAACCGTCCGATGGGCGAGAAGAAACGGCTCGTTGGCGAGGCGGTGCCCTATGGCCGGATGGGCCGCGCCGAGGACCTGACCGGGATGGCGGTATTCCTCGCTACCTCCGAGGCGGATTACATCGTCGCCCAGACCTACAATGTCGATGGCGGCAACTGGATGAGCTGAGATGATATTGTTTTGTCTTCCCCCTTTGCCGCGTCATGCCGGAAGCCGCTCGGAGGGGAGCGCAAGCCGATGACAGCCCGCCTCTCCCTTGCCGGCCTCGAAAGCCTGCCGCCGGGCATCTCGCGTCCCGCCTATTCCCGCGACGGACTCTCCGCCGGCATCCTGCATTTCGGCGTCGGCAATTTCCATCGTGCGCATCAGGCGGTCTATCTCGATGACCTGTTCAATACAGGCAACGACCACGACTGGGCGATCGTGGGCGCTGGCGTTCTGCCGTCGGATGAAAAGATGCGGCAGATGCTCGCCGGGCAGGACTATCTGTCGAGCGTCGTGGAACAGGAGGCCGACCGCAGCGAGGCGAGAGTGACCGGCTCCATGGTCGATTTCCTGTCGCCGGAGCTACCGGAGGAGATCATCGCACGGCTGGCCGATCCGGCCATCCGCATCGTCTCCCTCACCATCACCGAGGGCGGCTATTTCATCGATGCCGCTTCCGGCGCGTTCGATCCGGCTCATCCTGAAATCGTGGCGGATGGCGCAAATCCCGGCCACCCCCGGACCGTCTTCGGTCTGATCGTCGCCGGGCTGAAGCGCCGCCGCGAGGCGGGGATCGCGCCTTTTACGGTCATGTCCTGCGACAACGTCCCCCATAACGGCACGGTCACGCGCAATGCCGTCATTGGCCTGGCGCGGCTTTCCGATCCGGCCTTCGCCGACTGGATCGGCGACAATGTCGCCTTTCCGAACGGCATGGTGGACCGGATCACACCGGCGACCGGCGACCGCGAGCGCGAGATACTGGCCTCGCAATTCGGAATCAAGGATTCGTGGCCTGTCTTCTGCGAGGGGTTCAAGCAATGGGTGCTGGAGGACGATTTTCCCGCCGGCCGGCCGGCGCTAGAAAATGTCGGCGTGCAGTTCGTGCCGGATGTCACGCCCTATGAGGTGATGAAGATCCGCATCCTCAACGGCGGCCATGCCGCGATCGGCTATCCGGCGGGGCTTATGGACATCCATTTCGTCCATGAGGCGATGGAGGATCCGCTGGTCAGCGCATTCCTGGAGAAGGTCGAGCGCGAGGAGATCATTCCGGTCGTGCCTCCCGTGCCCGACACCGACCTCGACGACTATTTCCAGGTAGTGAAGACACGGTTCGCCAATCCGAAGATCGGCGACACCGTGCGCCGCCTTTGCCTCGACGGCTCGAACCGTCAGCCGAAATTCATCGTCCCCTCGATCAATGACTGCCTGAAGGCCGGTCGCGACATAACCGGGCTCGCGCTCGAATCGGCTCTGTGGTGCCGCTATTGCTACGGCGTGACGGACAGCGGCAAGGTCATCGAGCCCAATGATCCGAACTGGCCACGGCTTCAGGAGGTCGCCCGGCAGGCGAAATCCGATCCGCTCGCATGGCTTGCCATGAAGGACATCTACGGAGAACTCGCGGCTTCCGAGATTTTCCATCCGGCTTTTGCCAAGGCATTGGGGGCGCTCTGGGCCGATGGCACGAAGGCAACACTCAAGCGCTATCTGCGGGGTGCGCTTTGAACAGGATGAAGTTGGACTCGATTCATCTCGTTATCTTCGATTGCGACGGCGTGCTCGTCGACAGCGAGCCGATTGCGATAGCGGTGCTCCTGGAGATAATCCGCGAGGCTGGAGTTGTCCTGGGCGAGGAGGAGGCATATCGGCGCTTCCTCGGCCGCTCCATGGTCTCCATCTCGAAGGATATTGAAGCGGAATTCGGCCTGATCGTCACCGACGATCATCTGACCGCCATCCGTTTGCGCCTTTACGAGGAATTCCGCCGCGATCTGCGCCCCATCCCCGGCATTGCCGAAACCTTGAGCAAGCTCGACCGGCCCTACTGTGTCGCCTCTTCGAGCCAACCGGAGCGTATCCGGCTGTCCCTCGACGTTACCGGGCTACTGGATCGTTTCGAGCCGTGGATATACAGTTCCACCATGGTCAGGAAAGGGAAGCCCGCACCCGATCTTTTTCTCCATGCGGCGCGGTCGATGGGCGTTCAGCCAGCGTCCTGTCTCGTCGTGGAGGACAGCGTGGCCGGTATTCAGGCCGCGCAACGGGCAGGCATGCATGTCTTCGCTTTCACCGGCGGATCCCATGCCGTTGCCGGCGATCTGGTGCGCAAGGCCGCTGAACTCAAACCGGATCGGGTTTTCGACGACATGCGCGCTCTTCCCGGCCTGATCGAAGGCATGGCGAAAGCAGGAAACATGGCTTGAGCCGCGATCACGTCTGCGCCGTCGATGTCGGGACCGGCAGCGCGCGGGCCGGCATCTTCGCTATCGACGCCACATTGGTTGGACAGGGGAGCCATCCCATTCTCATCAACCGATCTGCGGCCGGGCATGCCGAGCACGATTCGGAGGATATCTGGCGGGCGGTTTGCCACGCCGTGTCGAAAGCCGTCGCCTCATCGGGGCTGGAGCCCGGAAGCATCGCGGCGATCTCCTTCGATGCGACCTGCTCGCTCGTGATCCGCGGAGAAGGTGGAAGACAGGTTTCCGCCTCCACGACGGGCGAGGAGAACTGGGACACGGTGGTTTGGCTGGACCATCGCGCGCTTGCCGAAGCTGAGGAATGCACGGCCACGGGTCATCGCGTCCTCGACTATGTCGGCGGTGTGATGTCGCCGGAAATGCAGGTGCCGAAGCTCATGTGGCTGAAGCGCCACCTGCCGCAAAGCTGGCGGGSGSSCAGCCATTTCTTCGATCTTGCCGACTTTCTGACTTGGAAGGCCTGCGGCTCGACGGCGCGCTCGCAATGCACGCTGACGGCCAAATGGACCTATCTGGCGCACTGCAACGGCTGGCAGCGCGATTTTCTCGCCACGGTCGGTCTCGAAGACATGCTGGAACGCGGAAGCCTGCCGGATCTGGCCGTTCCTGCAGGTTCGCTTCTTGGAACGCTCACACCGGAAGCGGCAAGCATGCTCGGTCTTGACACGGAATGCGTCGTGGGCGCCGGCATGATCGATGCATTTGCCGGCACGCTCGGGCTTGTAGGGCGTCACGCGGGCGAGGGGGTCGGCAACCACTTCGCCCTGATCGCCGGAACGTCGAGCTGCGTCATGGGTTTCGCGCAGAAGGAGCGGCAGGTGCGCGGCATCTGGGGGCCATGTTTCGGCGCTACACTGCCGGGCCTCTGGATGTCCGAAGGCGGCCAGTCCGCGACCGGTGCCCTGCTCGATCACCTCATTCGCTGGCATGCCGCCGGCGGCGAGCCGGATGCTCAAACTCACGGCAGGATCATTGCCCGCATCAACGAGCTCCGGGCACGGGAAGGTGCAGGCTTCGCCAGCCGATTGCATGTCCTGCCGGATTTCCACGGCAATCGCTCGCCGCTTGCGGATTCGCAGGCCCTCGGCGTGATATCGGGCCTGACGCTTGATACCTCCTTCGACAGCTTTTGCCGCCTCTACTGGCGGTCATGCGTGGCAATCGCGCTCGGCGTCCGGCATATTCTCGACGCGTTCAATGCAGGCGGCCACAATATCGACACGCTGCATGTGACCGGCGGGCACACCCGCAACCCGCTCCTCATGGAGCTTTACCCCGAGGTAACCGGCTGCACCCTGGTCGAGCCGGCTGCGGAGAATGCCATGCTGCTCGGCACGGCCATGGCTGCCGCATCGGCAGGGAGGCTCTATGACGGGCTTTATGAGGCCTGCCGTGCCATGTCCCGTCCCGGTACCATGCGTGTTCCGGATAAAGCTGCATGGGCAATCTACGAGCGGGACTATCGCATCTTTCTGGAGATGCTTCGCCAGCGTGCTGCTTTGGATCGGATGGAGTGACGCAGCTTCCTTTTCGTTTCAGGCAGAAGGGGAAACGGTCAGCAGATTGGATCCTGTCAGATAGCGGCTGACGGGTTCCGGCAAGACGCCGCTTTCCGGTGCAAGCAAGCCGCAGCGCGAGACCAGTGCCCGGCGGTCGACGTCATGCCCGAAATAGCGCCAGATCATGCGGGATGCATAGGGCGTGTTCTCCTTCCGCCAGGAGACGCCCATGGTGATGCCATGCAGATAGAGGCGCTGATGTATCTCGAAGGGCATCAGGATCGTCTGGCCGAAGGTCGGATATTCGCCATTGGTGCGTTCGGTGATGAAGATGCGGTTTCGCCGGTAGGCGGCAAGGCCCACATAGCGGGAATGCTGCCTGATCCCGCTGGCCCTGTCGATGATGCGCTCCCGCGACGTGACGACGACCCGCCCGTCGCGCTCCTTCAGATGCACGCAGGAGCAGACGACCTTGCCTGGCCATGACATGGACAGATGATAGGTCTGGTAGAAGCCGAGATAGCGCCGCAGGCTGTTCAGGTCGCCGGGATATCCGTCGAGCAGGATGTCTCCGGCATTGTCGCGGCTGACGCAAGGCCCGAGACGTTTGCGGAACTCCTGGCGCGGCAGGTCGAAATCCTCCGGCTCGACGGCAAAGGCCCGGGCGATGCGGTGCCGGTTATGGGCCGACGGCAGGGCCTGCCCGTTGATGTAGCGGTTGAATTGCTGGCGGTTCACCCCGATCTCGCGGCAGACCTGCGATATCGAGGCGCGGGTGCTGCACGCTTCCCGGAGATTGGCTGCGAAAATCTTGTGGGCCGAGGTCATCGAGGAGTAGCGTAAAAGAGCGTAGGCCCGCGTCAAGCCGCGAAATTGATTGCCGAAGGAATTGGATCACGATTGTTCCCATCAATCCTCGAATTTCCAGGGAGCGCGTGACATGGTCGATATCCGCAAAAAACCCCTTGGTCTGGACCTTACCCGGCGCCGCTTCGTTCAAAGCAGTGCGATGCTCGGGCTGTCTCTGGCAGCGGCGAGTTTTCCGGCCAGCCGTCTGCTGGCGCAGGAGCCCAAACGCGGAGGCCATTTGAAGCTTGGCCTTGGCGGCGGTGCATCCGCCGACACGCTCGATCCGGCTTTGGCGAGCGCTACCGTCGCCTTCGTGATCGCCCATTGCTGGGGCGATACGCTGGTGGAATCGCATCCTGAAACGGGCGAGGCGGTCCCGTCGCTGGCCGAATCGTGGTCCCCGTCTCCCGATGCCAAGGTCTGGACCTTCAAGATCAGAAAGGACGTCTCCTTCCATGACGGCAAGCCGATGACCGTCGCGGATGTCGTCGCCACCCTGAAGCGTCACTCGGGCGAGGGCTCGCAATCGGGCGCGCTCGGTCTTCTCGGCTCGATCGAGCGCATCGAGGAGAAGGCGGGCGACCTCGTCATCACCTTGTCGGAAGGCAATGCCGATCTGCCGCTGGTTCTGACCGACTATCATCTCCAGATTCAGCCGAATGGCGGCATGGACGATCCGAATGCGGCGATCGGCACCGGACCCTACAAGCTCGCCAGCTACGATGCCGGCATCCGCGCGACCTTCGAAAGGAACAAGGAAGACTGGCGCCCGGATCGCGGTTTTGTCGATAGCGTCGAAATCATCGTCATGAACGACGCCACGGCCCGGGTCGGCGCCTTGAGCTCCGGCCAGGTGCATTTCATCAACACCGTCGATCCCAAGACTGTGAGCCTGCTCCAGCGGGCGCCGAATCTGGAGATCCTGCAGACTTCGGGAAAGGGCTTCTACTCCTTCCTGATGCATTGCGACACCGCGCCTTTCGACAACAACGATCTGAGGATGGCGCTCAAGCTTGCCGTAGACAGGGAAGCGATCCTCAATCAGGTGGTGGGTGGTTTCGGAACGCTCGGCAACGACTATCCGGTCAACGAGAATTACGCGCTCGCCCCCACCGATATAGAGCAGCGCGTCTATGATCCGGAAAAGGCTGCCTTCCACTACAAGAAGTCCGGCCATGAGGGGCCGATCGTGCTGCGCACTTCGGAAGCTGCCTTTCCCGGCGCGGTCGATGCGGCCCAGCTCTTTCAGCAGAGTGCAAGCAAGGCGGGTATCCAGATCGATGTGCGCCGCGAACCGAGCGATGGCTACTGGTCCGAGGTCTGGAACGCGCAGCCTTTCTGCGCCTCCTATTGGGGTGGCCGGCCTACCCAGGATTCGCGCTATTCCACCTCCTATGTCTCCAACGCCGAGTGGAACGATACGCGCTTCAAGCGCCCGGACTTCGACGAACTCGTCTATCGCGCAAGAGCGGAACTAGACAAGGAGAAGCGCAAGGCGCTTTACCATCAGATGGCAGTGATGATCCGCGATGAGGGAGGCCTGATCCTCCCGGTATTCAACGATTTTGTGAACGCTGCCTCGAAGCAGATGAAGGGCTTCGTTCACGATATCGGCAACGATATTTCCAACGGCCGCATCGCTAGCAGGGTCTGGCTGGAGTCGTAGCCACCGTCACTTTTCAGCAGGGTTCGCGGGCACGCCGCCATGTGCGGTCGCGCCTGGCCTGCGATCTGTTTTCGTCAGGGAGGAACCACCATGAGCCAAGGCGCCTTTACGGTCATCGAGAATGAATGGATCGTCCTGAAGGACGGGACAAGGCTTGCCGCCCGGATCTGGATGCCGGCTGGCGCCGACGCCGATCCGGTTCCTGCCGTCCTTGAATTCCTTCCTTACCGCAAGCGGAACGGGACAGCGCCACGCGACGAGTCGACCTATCCGGTTTTCGCCGAGGCGGGCATTGCGGGTATCCGTGTCGATATTCGCGGTTCGGGCGAATCCGAGGGCGTCATCGACGGCGAATATACGCCGCGCGAGCTTTCCGATGCCTGCGAGGTCATCGACTGGATCGCCCGTCAGCCCTGGTCGAACGGCAATGTCGGCATGATGGGCATATCCTGGGGCGGCTTCAATTGCCTGCAGGTGGCGGCGCTGAAACCGCCGGCGCTCAAGGCGGTGATCTCCATCGCCTCTACCGTCGACCGCTACAATGACGACATCCACTACAAGAACGGCACCCATCTGTCGGCGCAGCTTTCCTGGGCAGCTACCATGCTCGCCTACCAGTCGCGGCCGCCGGACCCGGAGATTGTCGGCGAGCACTGGCGCGACATGTGGCTGGAGCGTCTGGAGAACGAGCCCTTCTTCATGGAGGAATGGCTGAGCCATCAGCGGCGCGACGCCTTCTGGCGTCACGGTTCGATCGCGGAGAACTTTGGCGGCTTTCCGGTGCCGGCGCTGGTGATCGCAGGCTGGGCGGACGGTTATCGCAACACGCCGCTCAAGGCAGTGGAAGGCATGCCGGCGAAGGCAAAGGCCCTCATCGGCCCCTGGGTCCACAAATACCCGCATTTCGCCTTTCCGAAACCGCGAGCTGATTTCCATGGCGAGGCGATCGCCTGGTGGAGCCGCTGGCTGCGCGGCGAGCCGAACGGCGCGGACGAGCAGCCGCAGGTCCGGGCCTTCATCCTCGACGGCGTGAGGCCGGCGCTCTGGCGCGAAAGCGATCCGGGCTACTGGGTGGCGAAAAGGAAGTGGTCGCCGCCCGAAATGCTGGACTTTGCCGTGGGGCCGGATTCTGCTCTCTTGTCAGGATCGGGCCCTCGCGCCGACGGAACGATGCTCCTGCGTTCCCCGCTCGACACGGGAACTGCGTCCGGCGAATGGTTCACCCTCAAGCCCGATGCCGAACTGCCGGGCGACCAGCGCGTGGACGATGCCGGATCGGTCACCTTCGACAGCGCCCCGCTTGTCTCGGAGATCGTGCTTCTTGGGCAACCGGTCCTGACCCTGAAACTCGCCAGCGACGCCGAGCTTGCCAATCTCTGCGCGCGCCTTGTCGATATCCATCCGGACGGGACGGCGACAAGGGTCTCGTTCGGCGTCCTCAATCTGGCGCATCGCGCGGGCAATGCCGATCCGCAACCGCTCGTGCCCGGAGAAATGGTGGAAGTGAGGTTGGTGCTCGATGCCTGCGGCTACCGCTTCGCGCCGGGACATCGCATCCGGCTCGCCCTTTCGAGCGCCTATTGGCCGATGATCCTTCCGCCGCCCGCAGATGCCACGCTGACGCTCGACCTGGGCTCGATAGGGCTGTCCCTTCCGCTTCTGGGCGATCACGATCGGATCGACGTGCCGGAGCCCTCGAACCCCGATCCGCTGCCGCGCTACGAAAGCCTCGAGGCGGGCAGGGCGGAGCGCGTGGTCGAACGGAATCTGGCAAAAGGCATGACGCGCTACCGCGTGGTCGAAGACACCGGCCTCAACCGGCATCCGGGCAACGGGCTGGCCTGCCGCGACATTCGGGAAGAAACCTGGTCGATCACGCTCGATGACCCGCTGTCAGTCATCGGCCAGTCGCGATGGACATGCGTGGTGGAACGCGAGGGCTGGAGTGCCAGGACGCTTGCGTTATCGAAGCTTTCCTGTACCGAAAGGGACTGGATCATCGAGGCTTCGGTCGAAGCCTTCGAGAATGGCGAGCCCGTTTTTTCCAGAAGCATGGAAAAGAAAATCCCGCGTGACATGATGTAGGGGAAAGGGAGCCAATATACAGAAGCGCCCCCGCGTTGCCCCGCATGCGCATGCAGTCAGCCGGTCTTCTTGCGGTAACCGAGATTGATGGAAATCTTCTCGGCTGCCGCCTGCAGGTGACGGACCTGATCGGTGCTCGGGGTCTCGGGCAGGTATTGGATCGAATCCGTGACGGCTATTGCCCCGACATAGCCGCCAAGGGCATCGAAGATCGGCGCGGCGAGCGCGTTGAGGCCGACCATCGCCTCATTGGGCGCGGCCGCCCAGCGCTGACGGCGGATCACATCGATCTGGGCGCGGAGCTGTTCCGGGTCGGTGATGGTGTAGGGCGTGACCAGTTCGAGCCCCTCCGAGATCCGGCGTGGCAGCAGAAGCGTGTCCCCGAAGGCAAGGGTGATCTTGCCCTGGGCGCTGGAATGGAAGGGCAGGACAGATCCCGGCTTGACATATATGTCGATATTGGAGCGGCTGGGCACGATCAGCAGGATGCGGTTGCCTTCCTTCTCAGGCTGGCTGATGGCGACCGCATGGCCGAGAAGATCGCGCAGCTCGCGCGCGATCTCACGGGCCGCCGAGGCCAATTCGAAGCTCTCGCTGACGGCCTGGCCCAGCGCCATGAGCCGGGCGCTGATGGAATAGCGTTCGGTGTCCTCGTTGCGGATCAGGTAGCCCGCGGCGACCAGCGTCTGGAGATGGCGGTGGATGCGGCTTTTGGTCGTGCCGAATGCGCGGGCCATTTCCGACACGCCGACGGAAGCCTGGCGGCGCGCGACATATTCCAGGATCTCCAAGGCAAACTGGACGGCCTGGATGCTGCCGCCGCGCAGCGGTTCGCTCATAGTCGAATCCTCACGGTCGCTTCCACTCCTCTGCCGACCAACTACCTGATGCCGCGCCAGACATACCCTGATCCGCATCGTAGGCAAGCCCGCGGACAAAGGCGAGCGTACCGCCTCAGCCACTCGCGGGCGGCATCGGATATTCGTCGGCGTTCAGCACCCAACCCTGGTTCGAGAAGTCGATGCGCGGCGGCGAGAAGATGTCGACGAGCTGGTTGAGGCCCGGTTCCATCCCACGGGAGGTATGGATCGCCGGAGGCGGGATCACAGTCAGCGACGGGGATTTCACCAGCGCATGCTCGTCCTCGCGCCAGGCATTGAGATTGGTCGTCCAGGGCCAGCGCAGGTGATGGGTGAAGGCGCCGTCGAGAGCGAGCGAGCCCTGCTCGAAATCGTCATGGTGATGCGGCGACAATTTGGTGATGTCGCGCGGCCCGTGTTGCGGGTCGAGATAGTTCACCATCAGCGTCGTGCAGCGGAAGATACGGCCGAAGCGGCCGGGCGTCGACGGCACGTCCAGGCTGTAGGCGCGGATGCGGAAGCCGCCGACCGGATCGGGCCATGGCTCCAGCAACGCCACGTTCGGATGCGGCTCGGCATAGGACGCGGCATTGGAGCAGAGCGCGTTGAGATCTTCCGAACGGGTGGACAGGATGCGCGTGGCCCGCCCGCCTTTCGGCAAGGTGATGCGGCTTTCGCCCGGCGGCAGGATGACCAGCGAATAGCCTTCGACCTCGAAGTGCTCGCCATTGGCCTCGACGACGGCCGGCGTGTCGCGATCCGGGAGAAGCAAGACATATTCGTCCGGCTGATCCTTGCGCTCCAATACCCCTCCGGCCTCGACCTCACTGTAGCCGACCAGGAAGTTCTGGCCGCGCGTCAGCCAGGTCTTCGTCCCGCTGTCGCGAATCTGCGGCCCGGTTTCGTAGAACAGGCCGTAATCTGCAGGCGCGAAGGAGGTGGGGGCGGTAGCCTTCGACGTTGCCGAGGCCATCCGCGAACGCGGATCACTTTGATCATACATATGCTCTCTCCCAAGAATCGTTCTGTATTACAGAACAATAGTATTAAAATTCAAAGCCGCGCATGAGAAGCTTGTCAAGGGCGATCAGGCAGGATGGTATGCAGGCCCGATGGTGTGATTGTCCGGGATTTATCTCTTGACAGCCCGGATTCAGCGATAAACTATATATCGCAACAGCGTTCTGCATAACGAAACGGAGGAGACGTTCATGCCGACTCGCCGCCAATTCATCGCGTCCACGACTGCCGTTGCCGCGACGCTCGCCATGCCTTTTGTCGCGCGCGCCCAGCCGGTCCAAATGCGGCTGGCGCATGCCGCCAATGAAATCCACCCCGGTCACATCGCAGCCGTCGAATTCAAGAAGGCGCTGGAAGATCTGGTGCCCGGCGCCATCGAGATCACCATCTTCCCCAATCGTCAGCTCGGCGATGACAAGCAAAACCTGGAATCGGCAATGGCCGGCACCAACGAATTGTGCGGATGCTCGGGTGTGCTTTTCTCGCTGGTTACGGGCCGCGTCGCACTCGATGCGTATCAGCTGCCGTTCCTGATCAAGGATTACGAACACTTCTCCAGGCTCGCCATGAGCGACATCGGCCAGAAGATCCTCGATGACCTGTCGCCCGCCGGGCTGGTCGGCCTGCAAACAACCGATATCGGCCAGCGGCACTTTCTGTCGGCGACGAAGGTCGTCAAAACGGTTGCCGACTTCCAGGGCCAGAAGACACGCATCCTTTCGGTGCCGCTGCACAAGGCGATCTGGGAAGGTGTCGGAGCCTCGCCGGTAGGATTGCCTTATGGCGAGGTCTATGGCGCGCTGGAGACCAAGGTTATCGATGCCGTAGAGATCAACGTGTCGTCGATGCTCGGCGAGAATCTCTGGGAAGTCGGCAAGAACTTCACCCTGACCGGCCACTATCCCTGGCACAATGTCATCGCCGTCAACAAGGCCGTCTTCGACGGCCTGCCGGGCGAACTGCAGGAGGCCATGCGCGAGGCAGGCCGGACGTCGATCGCCCCGACGCTCGAATATACCAAGAACCAGGATCTTGAGGGGCGCGATCAGCTGCGCGCCAAGGGAGTCAACATATACGAGCTAGAAGACCTGGCCGAGATGCAGGAAAAGGTCGAGCCCATCGTAGCTGAATGGAGCAAGAAGTCGCCCCTGATCGAGGAGTTCGTAGCCGCCGCCCGGTCGGACGCCTGAAGGCAGCAACGAGTAAGGCCGGCTTCCGTGAAGCCGGCCGGCAAGCCTGCGATCCACGAGTGAAGCCATGATTTCAAGCAGTACAGAGCCGGCCGGCCAAGCAGGGCCGCTTGCCTGGTATTTCGCCGCCATCCGTTTCCTCGCCGGCGCGACCATGCTGACGATCGTCGTCATCATGACGGCGCAGGTGATCACTCGCTACATTTTCAATGGATCTCTGATCTGGGCCGAGGAACTCTGCCGCTACATCCTGATCTGGCAGACCTTCCTGTTCATAGGCATGGCCTATAGCCGCGGCGAACTGGTAGCGGTCGATCTCGTGCCGGACCTTCTGACGCCGAAGCTGCGGCTGGCCTTGAGGGCTGTCATGGCAGTTCCGATCCTCATCTTCCTGTGGCTGATGATGGTCAACGGCTATGTCTATTCGACACGTTTCGCGCATCAGGTCGTGCCGGCGATTGACTTCATCTTCATGTCGCTGATCGGTCATGGCGTCGGCCTGTCGATCTTCTGGGTCTATGTTTCGGTGGCGGTCGGCTCCGCGCTCCTGGGGCTGCACATCATCGCATCGCTGATTGCCGATTTCCGTGCCCTGGCAGCCGGCCGGCCGAAAGCTACCGCGCATCCCACTGTTCCGCAGGCCTGACAGATGGGCAGCTTCTTCGGCGTATTCTTCCTCCTGCTCGCCACCGGCGTTCCGATCGCGCTGGCGCTCGGCGTCGGCGGGATGATCTATCTCTTTCTGTCCGGCAACGGGGCGGTGATCCTCGCTTTCCCGCAACGAATGATGGCGGGCGTCGACCAGTTCATCCTGCTGACGATCCCGCTTTTCCTGCTCGCCGGCATGCTGATGAATGTCGGCGGCATAACCGACCGCATCGTCGTCTTCGCCCGCGCCATGGTAGGTCACCGCAAGGGCGGCATGTCCTCCGTGACCGTCCTGTCGGCCGGCTTCTTCGCAGGCATTTCCGGCAGCGCGACGGCGGAAGCCTCCGCGCTCGGATCGATCCTCATTCCTGCCATGTCGAAGCAGGGCATTCCGCCCGCCTATGCCGCGGCGCTTGTCGGCGTCAGCTCCATCATGGGGCCGATCATCCCTCCATCGATCACCATGATCATCTACGGCGTGCTGTCGGGAACCTCGATCGGTCAGCTTTTTCTTGCCGGCGTTGCCCCCGGACTGCTTCTGGTTGTCGGGCTGCTTGCCTATGCGACCTGGCGTGCGCGGCGCGACGGCTTTCCGGTGACGCCGAAGATGAACTGGGCGGATCGCCGCGCGGCGACGCTGCGCACCTTGCCGGCGCTGGTCCTGCCGCTGATCATCATCGTCGGTATCAAGGCCGGCATCTTCACGCCGACGGAGGCGGCCGCCGTCGCAGTCGTCTATGCGCTGCTGATCGGCTTTGCTTATCGCGACCTTACGCTACGCCGCGTTTGGGAATCGCTGATTGCGACGACGCTGGTGAGTTCGTCAATCCTGTTCATCACCGCCATGGCCAGCATTGTGGCCTTCGTGTTCACGCTCGAGCAGGTGCCGACCACGATCGCTTCGGCCGTGCTGTCGATCAGCGAAAACCCGCTGGTCGTGCTGATCATGCTCAATCTCGTGCTGCTCGTCCTGGGCATGTTCCTGGAGCCGATCTCGATCCTGATCCTGACCATGCCGATCCTCATGCAGTTCCAGCAGATCATTGGCATGGATCCTGTGCAATTTGGCACGATGGTGGTGCTCAACGTGGTCATAGGCATGGCCACTCCGCCGGTCGGCATACTGCTTTTCATCGTCTGTGCGACCTCCGGTCAGCCGCTCACCAAGGTGACACGCGAGGCGCTGCCGCTGATCGGGATCTGCATTCTGGTGCTGGCGCTTATTGCAGCGATACCCGCGGTTTCGCTGTTCCTGCCGCACGCCTTTCTGCCGGTGAACTGACCGGCGCGATTTCAGGAGGTTTTCCGAAGATGAACGTTGCCAAGACCGCCCCCACCGGCTTTCGCCAGCGTTTCATGACCGGCGAGACGCTGGTCGGCACCTTCGTCAAGACGCCGGCGACCCACCCCATCGAAATTCTTGGCCAGTCCGGTTTCGAATTCGTGGTTATCGACGAGGAGCACGCGCCTTGGGACCGCGTGGCGATCGATGGCGCGCTCCTCGCGGCGCGCGCATCGGGCACCGCCGGCATAGTCCGCGTCGCCGAGCCGAGCGCGGCCAGGATCCTAGCCGTCCTCGATGATGGGGCGACCGGGATCCTCGTTCCGCACGTAAGTTCCGTCGCGAAAGCGAAGGAAATCGCCCAGGCCTGCCGTTTCCGCGGCGGCCGGCGCGGCTTTTCCAACACCACACGGGCCGGAAATTTCGGTGCCGTGGGCGTATGGGCGCATGTGGATGCACAGGATGCCCAGACCACCTTCATCGCGATGATCGAGGATCCCGAGGCGCTCGACGAGATCGACAGCATTGTCGCGACCGACGGCCTCGACGGGGTATTCATCGGCCGCGGCGATCTCACCGTGGCGCTCGGTGCGCCGGCGATGGACGCGCCGGAGATCATGGGCGCCTGCGAGAAGATCATCGCCGCCGCCAAAAAGGCGGGCAAGCCGGTGGCGATGATGGTCGCCAATCAGGATGACGCCCGCCGCTTTCATACCATGGGGACGACGACCTTCATCGTCGCCTCGGACCAGGGCTTCATGCGCCAGGCGGCGATGAAAGCCTATGCAGAGATTTCCTCGGTCGGCGCGAAAAGCGCCTGAGCCGTTCGACAAATAAAAGGAGAGGAACAATGGCCGACACCACGACCAATTATCCCATGATCGTGCCGTTGGAGCCGATGGAGCCAAAGCGCTCCGCGGAGGTCGCCGAACTGCTGGTCGGCGCGGTGGACCTGCATTGCCATTCAGGCCCGGCGGCGATGCCGCGCATCCTCGGCCATCACGAGGCTTTCCAGATGGCATTGGATGCCGGCTTCAAGGCATTGCTCTACAAGGATCACTATTATGTCGGCATGCCGCATTGCGCGGTGCTGAAGGAAATCTATCCCGACGCGCCCATCGAGCTCTATTCGGGCGTGGCGCTGAACAATGCCTCGGGCGGGATCAATCCGCATGCAGTGGACCACGCGATCAAGCTCGGCGGGAAGATCGTCTGGTTTCCGACCTTTGCGGCGAAGAACCATATCGAGGCCTATGCCTCGAAGAGCTTCCCCAAGACGGCGAAGCCGATGCTGCCGCCCATCCCGCTCACCGTGCTCGACGCCAATGGCAGGCTGATCGACGAGGCCAAGCAGATCTGCGATCTGATCGCGGAAGGCGACATCATCCTGGCGGGAGGCCATCTGCACGTCTCCGAGCTCTTCATCCTGTTCGAGGAGGCGAAGAAGCGCGGCGTGAAGAAGATGCTGGTCAATCATCCGAGCTACGTCATCGGCTGCTCCGACGAGGATATTCGCGGCCTCGTTTCGCTCGGCGCCTATATGGAGCATTCGATCTGCATGTTCGTTCCTGGCCGCGCCAAGCAGCACGACACGCAGGACCTGATCCACATGATGGAGGTGGCGGGTGTGGATCGCACCATTCTCGGCTCTGATCTCGGTCTGACGCAGGCGCCGAAGCCCGTCGACGGCTACCGTATGATCGTTTCGGACCTGCTGGACCATCAGGTCCCGAAGGAAGACATCAAGAAAATCATCTCGACAAACGCGGCCGGGTTGCTGAACCTGATCGCGTAGAAATGACAACCCAAGGAGGGATTTTCCGATGGCAACCCGCAAGGTCATCATCACATGCGCCGTCACCGGCTCGATCCACACGCCGTCCATGTCGCCGCATCTGCCGGTCACGCCCGAGGAAATCGCGGATGCGGCGATCGGCGCCGCCGAGGCGGGAGCGGCCATCGTCCATCTGCATGCCCGCGATCCCAGGACCGGGCTGCCGGATCAGTCGCCGCAAGCCTTCGAGCCCTTCCTCAGGGTGATCAAGCAGCGGTCCGATTGCGTGGTGAACATCACGACCGGCGGAGCGCCCACGATGACCATCGAGGAGCGGTTGCAGCCTGTTGCGACCTTCAAGCCGGAGGTCGCCTCGCTCAATATGGGCTCGATGAATTTCGGGCTCTATCCGATGCTTGGCCGCTTCAAGGAATTCAAGCATGACTGGGAGCGGCCCTATCTCGAAGGATCGCGCGACCGCATCTTCAAGAACACCTTCGCCGATATCGAAAAGATACTGACCACCTGCGCCGAAAACGGCACGCGCTTCGAGATCGAGTGCTACGATATCGGCCACCTCTATACTCTAGCGCATTTCGTCGACCGCGGGCTCGTCAAGCCGCCATTCTTCGTCCAGAGCGTGTTCGGCATCCTTGGCGGCATCGGCCCGCATCCCGAAGACGTGGCGCATATGAAGCGCACGGCTGACCGCCTGTTCGGCGATGCCTATCGCTGGTCCGTGCTGGGCGCGGGACGCAACCAGATGCCGGTTGCCACCATCGCGGCTGCTATGGGCGGCAATGTCCGCGTCGGACTGGAGGATTCTCTCTGGGCCGGGCCGGGCCGGCTCGCCCAGTCCAATGCCGAACAGGTCAAGATCGTCCGCAGCATCATCGAGGGTCTTGGCCTGGAGATCGCCACGCCAGCCGATGCCCGCGAGATCCTGCAGCTCAAGGGCGCTGACCGCGTGAACTTCTGAGACGAGGCCGAAAGAGTCATGGCAACGGTCCTCATCGTCTACGCCCATCCGGAACCGACCTCCTTCAGTGCGGCGCTCGTTGCCTCCGCAAAAACCGCACTGGAGGGGGCAGGGCACCAGGTCATGGTCTCGGACCTATACGGCGAGGGATTCGACCCGAAGGCGGGCCGGCACGATTTCACCTCGGTCGCCGATGCAGGCCGCTTCCATTATCAGAGCGAGCAGGCGCATGCCGTGCGCGAAGGCGCCTTCTGCGATGAGATCGCTCGCGAGCAGAAGCGGGTTGCCATGGCCGACGTGCTGGTGCCGGTCTTTCCTCTTTGGTGGGGCGCACCGCCGGCGATCCTCAAAGGCTGGTTCGAGCGGGTGCTGGCCTATGGCTTCGCCTATGTCGACGGTGCCCGTTTCGACACCGGTTTATTCCGCGGAAGGCGGGCGCTGCTGGCGGTGACGACCGGCGGCACGATCGCCCGTTTTAATGCGGAAGGCGTGTATGGCGAGATCGACCGGGTGCTGTGGCCGGTGCAGCGGCTGACGCTTCAGTATATGGGCTACGAAACGGAAGCGCCGTTCGTGGCCTATGCTGCGCCCCGCGTCAGCGATGAGAAGCGGCAAATCTATCTGGACGAGTTTGCGCGGCGTGTGGTCGCGGTCGCGGGCAAGCCGGTCGACCGCAGCCTGCATGTCGCGCAGCCGCTCGATCTCGTGCCGGCGGATGCCTGGTCGAAAGCGCGGTGAAGGAGGAGGCGGCAATGGACAAGCGACGATTCGAAGGCAGGGCCGTGCTGGTGGCAGGCGGCTCGCGTGGCATTGGGGCAGCGGTGGTACGCCGGCTGGCCGGGGAGGGGGCCGCGGTCGGCATTGGTTATCGCACTGCGAGTGCGGCGGCAGAAAGTCTTGTTGCGGAAATCGAGGCGGCTGGCGGCCAGGCCAAGGCCGTTGCAGGTGACATCGGCCAGCCGGGAGCGGCCGAGGCGATGGTGGAAGCTGCACATTCGGCTTTCGGCCGGCTGGACGGGCTGGTCAACACCGCAGGTATCGGGCCCTATCGTCCGCTGGTGGAGGTGGACGAGTCTTATATCCGCGCCATGTTCGACACCAATGTCACCGGCGCGATCATGCTGACCAAGGCGGCGGCTGCGGTGCTTCCTTCGCCTGGCGGGCGCATCGTCCATTTTGCTTCGCGCCTGGCCTACAGCCCGATCCCCACCAGCACCGTCTATGCCGCGTCCAAGGCGGCGGTGGTGGCGCTGACGCATGGCTTCGCCAAGGAGCTTGGACCGAAGGGAATCACGGTAAATGCCGTGGCACCTGGCGTGATCGAGACTGACATGACGGCCTCGATCATCGTCGAGCGCGGCGAGGCGATCAAGGCAATGACGCCGCTGGGCCGTATCGGCCAGCCCGACGATATCGCCGGAATTGTCGCATTCCTCCTGTCTGATGACGCGGCCTGGATCACCGGGCGGACGATCCTGGCGGATGGCGGGTTCAACTAGGATTGGTCCTAAACCGGACCTGCGGAAACTTTCGCCTCTATCGATGAGCCACGCTGGAAGCTTTGGCCTCGTAATAGGCGATGGTCTGCCGCAGTCCATCTTCGATCGAGGTGAAAGGCAGCGGGCCGAGCGTGTCGCGCGGATCGTGCGGCTCGCGACGGGCGGCGATCGTCACTCCCTCGCCTTTCGCCGTGATTTCTGCGCCAGGACGAAGGCTTCGGATGATTTCCATCACTCGCCGGACATCGACGATTTCGCCGTGGAGATTGAAGACATGGGCTCCTGAGACCGGCCGCAGAAGCGCCGCCTCGAAGGCTGCCGCGACGTCCTCCACGTAGATCAGATCGGTTTCTCCCGTATAGGGGATCGCATAAGGTTCGCCTTCCACGGCTTTGCGGCAGGCGATGGTGACGCCGGCGGTTGAGCCGGTTGCGCGACCAGGTCCGTAGACGACCAGCGGACGGAAACCGACGCTGGCAACGCCATAATCCTCCGCGAATGTGCGTGCGACGCCTTCGCAGGCGAGCTTGAAGACACCGTAGAGCGTCTTCGGGCAGGGACGGATGCCGTCATCCGGGCCGAAGACGGCCGCGCTGCTGGCATAGGCGATGCTCTGGATGCCGTGTCGGCGAGCAGCTTCGAACACATTGATCGTACCGACGAGATTGACCTGGGCGCCAAGAACGGGATCGGCCTTGCAGGCTGGCGTCAGGAGTGCTGCCAGATGCGCGATGGCTCCACATCCCTCGGTGGCTTCGAGGACTTCCTTGTCATTCGCGATATCCCCGGTCAGCCACTCGATCTTCGGCGCATTGGCGCCGACGATCCCCACTACCAGGCGACGGTTGGTGCTGCGGTCGAAGATGCGGACTTCGTGGCCTGCGGCCAGAAGCCGCTTGGCGATCCAGGCTCCAAGGAAGCCTACTCCTCCGGTGATCAAGGCTTTCATGATTTCTGGTCCTCGTCCGGTTTCGGAACGCGTGGTTAGGTTCAAGGCTATTTGCAGCGTTGCCAAGCCCTTTCCAATATGCCAACCGGGAAAGACCCAAGATCAGGCAGGACAGACAATGCCAAGCGAACCAGATAAGAACCTGCTGTTCGAGTTCCGCTCCTACGATTTCGCGCCGGGAGCCGCGCCGCGCTATCTCGAGCTTTTCCAGACTTCAGGATTGGAATATGTCACCAGGCATCTGCCGCTCGGCGGATACTGGCTGACCGATACCGGCGCGCTGAACACGCTCCACCATATCTGGATTTACCGCGACTTCGCGCATCGCGCCGAGTGCCGCGTCGGGCTGGCGGCGGACAAGGAATGGAACCAAGGCTTCATTCCGCAAGGCTTCCCGCTGATCCTGCGCCAGCAGAGCAGGTTCATGCGCCTGGAAAAGGGATCGGAGACACTTTCGAACGTCGTTCGGGACGTCGGCCGGCAGTATCACTCGCATGCTGCCGGCAGTCCGCTCTTCGCAGGCTCCTGGTATGGTCTCCTCATCGGGAGCGAAGCGGAAGGACAGGGAGAGCATATCGGACGCTGGCGCGTCGTTTCCGGCGAAGGGCCGGGCACGGCGATCAGCCTTGCCCGTTTCACCAATCCGGCTGAGGTGACTTTCCCGAAGGGACCGGCGGCAAGGCACGAGATGCTGCGTCCCTGCAGTTTTTCCCCTCTGGGATAAGTCAGGCGGTCTTGGCCTCCCGCGCGGTTTCACGGAAGGCGCCGGGCGGGCAGCCGGCGCGCTCGGCGAAGAAACGGTTGAAATAAGCCGGGTCCTCAAAGCCAAGCGTATGCCCCACCTCGTTGACGGACATGCCGGTATAGAGCAGGTAGCGCTTGGCCTCGATCATCAGCCTCTCATGCAGCAGGCGCGCCGCGCTGTTGCCAGCGATTGACCGGCAGGCGGCGTTGAGCCGCGCGGGCGTCACGCCCATTCTGCCGGCAAAGAAAGCCAGCCGCTTTTCGGTGCGGAAATTCTCCTCGATAAGCTCGCGGAAACGCATCACCAGATCGTAATCCCGGTGATACCGCTTGTCGCTCGGCAACGGCCTCTGCTGGTCCTGGCGCAGACGCATGATGGCGACGAGTATATGCAGGAAATCCGCCAGGATGGCCGGACGCCGCCCCGGCGCGGGCCAGACGAATTCGGCGCCGAGATGTTCGAAGGTTTCGTGGAGGCGGCGCGTCTCGGCGGCGGAGGGGKCAAGCGCAAAGGCGCCGGGTTCCAGCGTTTGCGCGACCAGCCGCTTGTCGTCCCKGGCGGCCCAGGCGACGTRGGCKGCGGCGGCCGTTATGACGATGCCGTTCGTTCCCGGATGAAAGCGGATTTCGTGCACCATCCCGGCCGGTATGACAAGAAGGCTGGGTATGTGGACCGGATAGCTCACGCCTTCCACATTCAACTCGCCGCCGCCCTGGGAGACGAAAAGGATCTGTGCATGTGCCGGGTGGGCATGCGGACGGATTATCCAATTGTTAGCGCCGCTGCGCGTGGCGATGGCTTCGGAGTGCAGGAAGTCGCGTTCAGTGTCTTCTTCCGCATCACCGTACAGGAAATAGCGCGGAATCAGCCTTTGTCGGGCCATTGGATACCTGCTTTGTCAGTTTCGGATTAACGTTTGCTTCAGCTCGATTTCTACGAAAAGTACAATCAATTCGCGCGTTCGTCCATTGTCGGAAGATGCGGTCGGGATCATTCATTACTCCAATGAAAACCGCGTTCCGGATCGATCGGAAGAAAGCGGGTGTTATCGGGGTCCGCGTAAAGAGCCGCATCGAAGTGGCCGACGCGCCGGTATCTGCAAGGAGGAAACGATTGTCCAACTCCATCAAGTCTGACTTGACCTGTGACGTTCTTGTCATCGGCGCCGGTGTCGGCGGGCTTGCCACCGCCATCACGGCGAAGAAGCTTGGGCTAGATGTCGTGATCATCGAAAAGGAACCGTTCTATGGTGGCACTGCCGCCTTTTCCGGCGGCGTCCTCTGGATCCCCGGAAACCACCACTTCCGCGACAAGGGCGTGAAAGACAGTCGCGAGGCCGCGCGGCTTTATCTGCGCAACGAAGTCGGCAATTTCTATCGTGAGGACGTGGTCGAAGCATTTCTCGATTACGGTCCGAAGATGCTTGAATTCTTCGAGCGCGAGACCGAGGCCAAATTCGTTCCCACGCCTTATCCCGATTACCACCCGGATGTTCCGGGGGGCGTCGATATCGGCCGCTCGGTCACTGCGGCCGCATATGACGCCAGCAGGCTCGGACCTGAATTGAAGCGGCTGCGCCCGCCGCTCAAGACGATCACCTTCATCGGCATGATGTTCAATTCGTCAAATGCGGACCTGAAGCACTTCTTCAACGCCACGCGTTCGCTCGTCTCGGCGCTCTATGTCGCTAGGAGGCTCGCGAGCCATATCAAGGATCTGGTGATTCATGGGCGCGGCGTACAGGTGACGAGCGGCAACGCGCTTATTGCGCGGCTGGCCAAGACCGCTTTCAATCTCGGCATACCGCTTTATACGGAGACGCCAGCGGGCCGGCTGATCAGCGAGGAAGGTCGGGTTACCGGCGCCGTTGTGGGCGAAGCCAACATCGAGCATCGCATCACAGTCAGGCGAGGCGTGGTATTGGCTTGCGGCGGCTTTCCGCATGACAAGTCGAAGATTGGTGCCGCCTATCCGCATGTGCGCCGCGGCGCGGAGCACTTCTCACCGACGCCGGAGGGCAATACCGGCGACGGCATCGATCTTGCCAAACAGGCCGGCGGCCGCTTCGAGATACGATACCCGGCGGCAGCGGCGTGGATGCCGGTGTCCAAAGTACCCATGGGCAATGGAAAGCTTGGCGCCTTTCCGCATCTGGTTGACCGCTACAAGCCCGGCGTGATCGCGGTGTTGCGCAACGGGCGCCGCTTTACCAATGAATCAAATTCCTATCACGATGTCGGCGCCGCCATGATCGAGGCTTGCCGGGATGATCCCGAGACTGCCGCCTGGTTGATTGCCGACCATGCGACGGTCCGCAAATATGGGCTCGGCTTTGCAAAGCCTGCCCCGGTGCCGGTTTCGGGCTATGTGCGCAAAGGCTATCTTATCCGGGGTCGAACGCTTGCCGAGCTGGCCGCGAAAGCGGGGATCGATGCAGCCGGTCTGGAAGAGACAGTGCGTGTCTATAACCGCGGTGCCGTACGCGGAGAAGATCCAGCCTTCGGCCGCGGCACCACGACCTTCAATCACTATCTCGGCGATCCCGAGAGCAAGCCTAATCCTAATGTGAAGCCGATCGGCAAGGGGCCGTATTACGCGCTGAAGATCGTCATGGGCGATCTCGGCACCTTTGACGGCCTCGATACTGACGTGAACGGCCAAGTGCTCGACGACAATGGCCGGCAGATCGCCGGGCTCTACGCCGCGGGCAATGACCGCGCCAGCATGATGGGAGGCAATTATCCCGGCGCCGGCATCACGCTAGGCCCGATCATGACCTTTGGATACCTGACCGCACATCACCTGGCTGGGATTGAACCCTGACCGGAGCCAAGGACCGGTCGCATTCAAGAGTGGAGGAGAATGAAGTGAAACTGAATCGCAGACGTTTTATCGAGATCGGCGGAACCGCCGCCGCCGTAAGCCTCATGCCGTTCGGCATCGCTCGGGCGCAATCGGACGACATCATCCGCATCGGCCTGATCACCGACATGTCGGGCATCTATCGTGACGTTTCCGGGCCGACATCGGTGGCTTGCGCCCAACAGGCGATTGATGAGTTCACGGTCGAAAATCCCGACATCAAGGTCGAGCTTCTTGTGGCTGACCACCAGAACAAACCCGATGTCGGCTCGACCATCATCCGCCGCTGGTTCGACCAGGACGGCGTGGATGCCATCGCCAATGTCGGCAATTCGGCTATCGCGCTGGGCGCGCGCGAGGTGCTCGCGGACAAGGACAAGGTGGCACTTATCACGACGGCAGGCAGTTCCGATCTCACCGGCAAGAGCTGCAGCCCGCATATCGTGCATTTCGCCTGGGATTCCTGGTGTCTTGCACACTCGACGGCAACCGCTACAGTTGGTGCCGGCGGCGACAAATGGTTCTTCATCACCGCTGATTATGCTTTCGGTCACGCGGCCGAGAACGACGCCACCAAGTTCATCAAGGCGGCAGGCGGCGAAGTTGTCGGCTCCGTGCGCTATCCTTACGGCTCGACCGCAGATTTCTCTTCCTTCCTGCTGCAGGCGCAATCCAGCGGCGCCAATGTCATTGGCTTTGCCAATTCGGGCAGTGAGCTGATCAATTGCCTGAAGCAGGCGCAGGAATTCGGCATCCCGGCGAGCGGTATCCGCCTGACTGCCATGGTGGGCTATATCACCGACGTGCTCGGCATGGGGCTGCCCGTGGCCCAGGGCCTGACGCTGACCGAGACCTTCTATTGGGACCTCAACGACCGCACGCGTGCCTTCATGGAGCGCATAAAGCCGAAGCTCGAAGAGGGCGTTTTCCCCAATATGAGCCAGGCCGGTGACTACGGCAGCGTTCTGCACTATCTGAAAGCGGTGAAGGAACTCGGCGTTTTGGAAGCCAAGAAGTCGGGCCGCGCTGTGGTCGACAAGATGAAGGAAATGCCGACAGACGACGATTGCTTCGGCAAGGGTTCCATCCGCGCCGACGGCCGCAAGATCCACCCGGCCTATCTCTTCGAGGTAAAGAAGCCTGAAGAGAGCGAGAGCCGGGGTGACATCTACAAACTGGTTGCCACCGTGCCCGCGGAAGAGGCTTTCAGGCCCATTGAGGAAGGCGGATGCTCCAGCATCTGATCTGACAAGAGGGCCGGCGGCAGCCGTCGGCCCTTAACCATGTGAGAAAAGACAATCCGGGAGGCCCCTTTGAGCCAGAAATCCGAGCCGTGGATCGATTTTTCCGGTCGGATCTGCGTCGTGACGGGAGCGAATGGAGGTATCGGTACCGGTCTGGTCCGCGCCTTTGCCGCGCTCGGCGCAGATATTGCAATGATCGACAGGGTCGAGACCTCCGGTACGCTTGAGGAAGAGGTCAGGAGGGCAGGCCGAAAGGCGCTGTCGCTTGTTTGCGACGTCTCTGACATCTCTTCAGTGGAGAAAGCGGCGGAGCAGGTCCGATCGGAACTGGGGGGCTGCGACATACTCGTCAACAATGCAGGTCTTCTGCGGCCGGGCAAGCTGGAGGCGCTGGACGCAGCGGACTGGGAAAGCCTGATCGCGGTCAATCTGCATGGCTATTTCCATTGCGTACAGGCATTCGGGCGGCAGATGCTCGAACGCAAGCGCGGCGCGCTCGTTCACGTCGCTTCGATTGCTGGCAGCCAGCCGCAAGCCTTCAGCGGCGGCTACAGCGCAGCAAAGGCCGCCGTCGCAATGATGTCGCGGCAGCTTGCCTTCGAATGGGGTCCCTCCGGCGTGCGCAGCAATGTGGTCAGTCCCGGCCTCGTGCGCACGCCGCTCAGCGAGAATTTTTACCGCACGCCGGACGTCAAGGAGAGGCGGGAGGCGGTCGTGCCGAGCCGACGCATCGGTGCGGTCGAGGATATTGCCGATGTCGCGGTTTTTCTGGCGAGTGATCGCGCGGGTTATGTGAACGGCCAGGAGATCGTCGTCGATGGCGGCTTCAGCCAGACCCTGATGAGCCATATCCCACGTCCAGGCTACGAATAAAAGAGGGGGCGCAGATGAGCGAGCGGATCGCGGTCATCACCGGTGCCGCCGACGGGATCGGCTGGGCCATGGCGCAGGTCTTTGCCGAGGCCGGCTATCGGGTTGCTTTGGCGGATCTCGACCTTGAAAACGCCAAGGAGCGCGCTGCCGGTCTTGGATACGGACATCAGGCTTTGCCGGTCGATGTTTCGGACGAACAGGCGGTGGTGGCGCTTGCGGCCAAGGTCGGCGAGACCTTCGGGCATGTTGATGCGCTGGTCAACAATGCCGGCATCAGCGACAGCCATCTACCGACGCTGGAGCAAGATGTGGGCCAGTTTCAGAGGGTCATGGATGTCCATCTGAAGGGGACGTTCCTGATGTGCCGGGAATTTGGACGATTGATGACCGCCCGACAGCAAGGCGCCATCGTCAATATCAGTTCGATTGCTGGCCTGGGCGGCATGCCTCGCCGCAACGGCTATGGCGCGGCCAAGGCCGGCATCGTGGCGCTGACACGCTCCTTGGCTTGCGAATGGGCGCGATACGGCGTGCGCGTGAACGCCATTGCACCCGGCTATGTCGCGACCGGTCTTGTCAGAAGCCTGGCCGAGGCCGGCAAGATCGACATCGGAAAGATCGAGCGCCGCGTTCCGCTAGGCAGGTTGGCCGAACCGGAGGATATTGCGCTCTCGGCGTTCTTCCTCGTTTCCCCCGCAGCCGCTTATATCACCGGCACCGTGCTCAGCGTCGACGGAGGTTGGCATGCCTTCGGTGACTTCGGCGATGCGAGCCTTGGGAAAGAGCGGCAAACATAGTCAGAGAGTTTCCAGAACCCGGGAGATTTTCCGCAGGCCGTCCGCCAGCGCCGCCTCCTCGCTGGCGTAATCAGGGTGTAGGTAGTCGATCTCGAGCGCCAGCAGCCCGTCATAGCCTTCCGCCTTCAGGAGCCGGATGATCTCAGAGATATCTATCAGTCCCTGTCCCAACGGGACGCTCGGCCAGAAGGCGAAAGTCTTGGGGTCGCCCTTGTAGGCGGCGATGTCCTTTACATGCGTCGTTTTCGTGTAGGGGGCGAGCTTGCGCGCAACCTCCATCGGGTCCTCGAACATGCGCAGGTTGTTGGCCGTGTCGAAGCAGACGCCGAGCGCGGGCGAGGCGACGGCCTCCATCAGTTCGACCATTTCGTCGGCATAGAGGTCGATGTGGTTTTCCACCGCCAGCACCATTCCGACCTCTTCAGCCGCGGTAGCGGCGTGGCGCAGCATCGGCACAAGCGCGTCGCGATGATCCTTCCAGAGGGCAGGGCGCGTGCCGCGGCCGCCGGCGCAGATGCGCATGACGTCGGCGCCGAGCTTCCGGGCGATGTCGATATGGAGGATCAGGTCTTCGAGCGCCTGGCTATCGCTGCCGGAAGCCAATCCGCGAGGATGCCCCCAGGCCCAGGCCTTTGCGAGCCCCAGCGTGTCAAGTTTCTCCTTCACAACCGATAGCCGTTCGTCTTCGAAATCTGGAAAGAAACAGGATTCCAGCATGACGCCTTTTGCGCCGAGCGCGGCCACGCGATCGATGAGTTCCCCGACCGTCATGCGGTGGCCCGGGTCCGTCTCCAGTTCCGGGTAGTGATGACCGAAGAAGCGGTGATAGGCATAGGAGTCGATGGCGGGAATCATGCTCTGGTGTCGTCTGCTGCCGCCAGAAGCCGGCGTGTGGCATCAAGCGCGATTTTGGCTCGCTCTCGCGGCGACATACGGCTTGCGAGCTCGTGGTTGGGGACTTCGATGCTGACGGTCACGTTGTCGGGTATCGCACGGGCGAGCCCGGTGAGATCGATCGCGCCGTCACCGGGCATCAGCCGTGCCTGACGAGCGACGCGGATCAGTCCCTCGTCGCTCCCGTCATAGTTGGCCGGCCCGTCGCAGAACTGCACATAGTTGATCCACTTGGCCGGCAGGCCACGCACCTCCTCAAGCATTGACCCGGCCCGGTCGAGATGGAGCGCGTCGATCAGCACTCCACCATTTGCTTCGCCCGCGGCCTCAACGATCCCGCGCGCGAAAGCGAGATCGGGCACTTCGGTCCAGGGCATGAATTCCAGGTCGGCTGTCAGGCTGTAAGTTTTGGCCAGTTGGCATAGGCCTGCGAAATTATCGGTCAGGCGGGAGGCGTCGGGATCGTCTCCGGCGACCAGTACATGGCGGGCGCCGAGCCGGCCTGCCCTCTCAAGGAAGGACTCGAAATCCGCAACGATCGTATCCGGCATGAGGCGCACGATCTCGACATCGGCGACCGCAATGCCGGTATCGCGGATCGCAACAACGGCCTCTTCCAGCAGGCGGTCGTCCGTCATCAGCGGGTAGGGGGCTTCCGCCGGTCCGGCAGGCAGCAGCCTCAGACCCACCATGTTATAACCGGTTTCGGCCGCGATCCGGATGGCCTCGACCGGTCCGGCATCGAAGACGGTGAGGAATGCAAGCGAGAACGGATGCGGCATATGAGACTTTCCGGCTATTTGAGGGGCGAAATGCCGAGCGGCAGGGCGATGGCGGAATACATTTCCGGTGTCAGCCAGTCGGGTCCGCCCTTCGGCGGCCATATGCCGTCCGCGACCGATTGGGAGCGCGCCTTCTGGCGCTCCTCCAGCGTGCGGTAGGGCCAGATCTGGGTGAAGCGCGGCGGCCCGTCGAGGGAATACATGGCGATGGTCAGCGGCGAATATCTTTCCCGCACGGGGACCGCTTCGCGCCACTTGTCCTGCGTTGGAGCCAGCCCATTCGGCTTCATGTGATAGGTGCGGATCTCGTAAATGGGGCCGAAGTCGCCGGTCTTGACCGGCGGCAGGAAATCGAGCGGGGCGTAGCTGTCGATGGCCATATCCGTCAGGAGATCGGCGCAGCCGAAGGGATTGGAGGATTTCCGCGTACGCTCGCGTTCAGCGAGAAGGTCTTCCGGGCTTTCGAAGCCGCGCAGAAGATAGATGCGGTTCAGCTTGCCGATATCGGTGCCCCAGGCACCGAGCAGGGTGCCCCTGGCTTCCGGGGCGGTAACATAGTCGCCGATGAGCGGCATGGCCTTGCCGGCGCCGAAGATGACGGTATCGAGGGTCGCAAGTTCGTAGAATTTCATCGGGATTGGCTCCTCTCTTTCTCCAGTGCCGTTCCGGTTTCCAGGCCCGTGACAGGGAGGCCCGCGAGAACACGGCCGGCGATGTAGCCGAAGGTCATGGCTGGCCCGAGCGTGATGCCGCCGCTCGGATAATTGCCGCCGAATATGCTCGACATGTCGTTGCCGGCCGCGAAAAGTCCCTTGATGACCCTGCCGTTCCCGTCGAGCACGCGCGCGGCAGCGTCGGTGCGCAGGCCGGCAAAGGTGCCGAGGCTGCCGGGCACGATCTTTACCGCGTAGAAAGGAGCCTTCAGAAGGGGCGCAAGCGAGGGGTTGGGCTGGTGTGCATCATCGCCCTGGACTCGGTTATAGGCCGAGAGCCCGCGTCCGAATTCGGGGTCCTCGCCATTCTGTGCTCCCTCGTTGAAATGCGCGACCGTCACGGCCAGCGCAGCAGGATCGATGCCGCAGGCTTCAGCGAGTTGGCCGATGGTCCGGCCGCGTTTCAGATAGCCATTGCGGAGATAGGGAGCCAACGGGAACGGAAAGGGCTTCGACCAACCAAGGCCGTAGCGCCGCTGGGCGCGATGATCGCAGATCAGCCAGGCGACGGGCTCCTCGCCGGGAGGGGTCTCGCGCAGCAGCACCGACATGAAATCGTGATAGGAATCGGCTTCGTTGACAAAACGCCGTCCCTTCGGCGTGACCGCAATGAAGCCAGGCTTTGCCCGCTCGACGAGGTGGGGGAAGCGTGCGACCCGCCCGTTGGCCAGCGAGACGAGAGAGATCGGCGCCCAGGCGCCCGGATTTGCCAGATCATCGGAGACGGTAGCGCCGATTTCTTCGGCCATTGCCAGACCGTCACCGGTATTGCTCTCGGGGGCCGCCGAGTAGTGCTCCGTGCCGTTCGGCGCGTGCTCGAACATGGCGGCGATGCGCTTTGTGTCATGCGGGAAACCGCCGGTGGCAAGGACGACGCCGCGTCGCGCCATGATCGCAGTCTCGCGACCGTCGATGTGCAGGACGCCACCGCAAATCTGCCCGTCCCTTGTAATCAGCCGGATGGCCGGCGCGGAATGAAGAAGGGAAACCTGAAGGTCGAGCGCGCTGCGCAGGAGCCGGGCAATGAGCGCATTGCCGTTGACGAGATGCATGCCTCGGCCATGCAGGACAAGGTCGCGGGCATGGCGCAGGAGCCGCTTGGCGACATGCAAGGCGGATCGTGGCGAGCGGGTGGCGTTGAAGAAGTGCCGCATGTCGGCGCCACTGGCGATCGCCATACCCTTGAGGCTGATGACATCCAACGGCGGGCGAAGCCTGTGGATGAACTCGCCAAGCTCGCGGCCGTCATAGGGCAAAGCGGAAACCGAGCGCCCACCGAGCGCGCGCCCCGGCGATTCATGGAAATCGGGGATGGTATTGCCGGGAATGAAGCGGACAGCCGTATTCTCCTCAAAAAAGGAGACCATTTCCGGCCCGTTTTCGAGAAAAACATCTATGCGCGGATCATTGGCCCGGTTACCGAGCTCGTTCGCCAGATATTGGCGCGGATCTTCCGGCCCTTCCAGGATGCCTGCGCGACGGGCCAGCGGGTTGCGCGGAATCCATAACCATCCACCGGACCAGGCACTGGTGCCGCCGAAAACGGGTTCCTTTTCCGCTACGATCACCTTCAATCCGTGGAAAGCCGCAGTGACGGCGGCGGCGAGTCCTCCCCCGCCGGAACCGATGACCAGCACGTCGCATTCGCCTGGAACGTCTCTGTCATCCATCATGCCGACTGACGGTCCGTGCTTTCGCCGGCGCTTTCGGATTCTGCCTTCACTCGCTGGAAGTAGCGGGAAGCGCGGCCTGCCGCTCCCAATTCGTTCGCTGCGGCATGGAGGGCAGGGGCTAGTTCTTTCATCCGTTCCGACGTCATGCGTACTGCCGGCCCGGCGATAGAAAGACAACCCACGACGACACCTTTGTTGGCGTATCTTATGGGCACGGCCATAGCCGCCATTCCGTCGATATAGCTGTCAACCGCCACCGAATAGCTGCGCTGGCGTGTCTCGTGCAGGATCGCCAGGACTTCGCTCGCCGTTTTCGGCGCCTTCGGACCCAATTGCTCCGTCTTCGAATCGAAGCCCTGCTCGGCCACCAGCATCAAGGCTTCCTCGTCGCTCATGGTGGAGAGGAAGGCCCGTCCGCCGGCGCTGGCAGCCAAGTGCACGACAACGCCCTGTTCCCGGCTGGGATCATAGCGCAGCCCCTTGGTGGTGCCCTGGGCGACCGCAACCCAGACCAGATTGCGGCCGTCGACCACGCTGAGACGGATCAGCTCGCCGCTCTGTTGCGCCAGTTGATCGAGGATCGGCTGGGCTATGTCGGTGACCCCTGTATGGCCGAGGAAGCTGAGCCCCATGGCCGCGAGCTTCAAAGTCAGGGCATAATTCCCTTGCGCGCGATCCTGCCGCACATAGCCGAAACGGGCCAGTTCGTTCAAAAGCCTGTGTGCAGCACTTGCCGGCAGATCCAGACGCGCGGCGATGGTGGTGACCGGAAGTCCGTCCGGTTCGTCTGCCAGAAGCTCGATGATGGCCAGCGAACGCTCCATCACGCCGCTCATGTCCGCTCCTCCCTGCCGGCAGGCTCCTGGACGGGTTCCACGTTCCGCCAGGCCTGGATGCTCGCCGCTTCGCGAATGGCCGAGATGGTGGCGAGGTCCTTCGCTGCTTCCAGGCCGGAAACGAGGGGCGTGGCGCGCCCGGCGATCACCTCGCCGAAATGGAGAAGCTGTTCCTCATAGGCATCGGCCTCGGTGAAGGGGAGCGTCCTGCGCTCCAGTTCGAAATTCCAACTCTTCTCGCCTTTGTGGGACCATAGCGAAAGATCCGGCAGACTAAGGCCCGCTTCGGTGCCGCAGAGGAAATGCGACTGAACCTTATGGGCGGGGAATCGCTCCAGATTCTCTCCCGACGAGAGATCCCAGGCCCACGGCCCGACGGCGGCGTCCGATACCGTCAGCGTGGCCATGCCTGCGCGTTCGAACTTCAGGATCACGGAGGCTGTGTCCTCGACCTCGAAGCCGCGAATGGCGTTGGAAGCCAAAGCCGCGACTGCGACGACATCACCGAAGAAATGACGCATCAGGTCGATCTCGTGGATCATGTTGATCAACAGCGGCCCACCGACGCCGGGCCGGCGGCGCCAGGCGGGGCCGAAATATTCCGCAGGCTTCATGAGCGAACTGACGACGGAAGCGGTCACCAGATTCCCGATCGCGCCTTCCTCGATGGCCTGCTTCGCCGCCTTGACGATCGGATTGTGCCGGCGGTGATGGCCGACGAGAAGCGGTTGCCTCGTCCGTAGGCATGTCTCGAGGAGTATGCGCGCTTCCGCCAGCGTATTTGCAATCGGTTTTTCGAGGAGAACCGGAATGCCAGCCTCCATCAGCGCGGTCGAGATTTCCACATGAGTTTCATTCGGGGTGGCCACGATGGCGCCGTCAATGCCGATTGAGCCGATCATATCGTGGACATTGGCGAAGGAAGACACGCTATGTTCGCGCGCAAGCTCCGCGCCTTGCGACATCGGGTCGACGATAGCGGCCAGCCTGAAGCCATCCGTCCTTTCTATCGTGGCCATGTGGGTTTTTCCGATGATGCCGGCACCAACCACCGCGATCCGCTTCTCTGCCATTGGGCGGCCTCCTCTCAGCATGGGTTCCGACGCGCCTCCGGAGCAGGTACATAGCAGTCACGAAGCATTTTGGAAACATATTCCATTCTTGAATGAAATTTCAAAACTGTTATAAGCGCCATGAAAGTTATTGGGCGGCAGCCAAGGGACAAGGGAGGAGCAGTCGAACATGCTGGTAGCCTGTTTCCGCTCGCGCCGATCCCGTCTATTTGCCATTTGTCGGGC
Organism: Mesorhizobium sp. J18; assembly: GCF_007829525.1. Lineage (GTDB taxonomy): Bacteria > Pseudomonadota > Alphaproteobacteria > Rhizobiales > Rhizobiaceae > VLJP01. Next base: position 32,797 of record NZ_VLJP01000006.1, on the reverse strand, counting down.
TGGCGCATGACGTCCGCCGCGAAAAAGTTGACCGATATTGCTGAGGGTGCAGCCTATGATGTGGCGGTGCTCGGAGCAGGCGCCGCCGGCATGGCTGCTGCGGTCTTCGCCGCTCTTGAAGGCAGGCGCGTCATCCTGATCGAGCGGACGGAATATGTCGGCGGCACCTCCGCCTATTCCGCTGCGACCACCTGGATCCCGAACACGCAGCATGCAGCCTTTGTCGGGGCTGAAGGGGCTGAAGACAGTTTCGAAAAGGCCAGTACCTTTCTCGACAAGGCGGTCGGGAACCGTTCGCCCAAAGCTCTGCGTGATACCTTCCTTGCTAAAGGGCCTGAGGCCATACGCGAGTTGGAGGCGAGGACCGATGTCAGGATGCGTGCACGTCCTTTCCATCCGGACTATCTCTATGAGCTCGAAGGGGCCACTGCCTGCGGCCGCGCGCTGGAGCCGCTTCCCTTCGACGGGAGATTATTGGGCGAGGACCTTTCACTGGTCCGGCCGCCGATCCCCGAATTCACGATTCTGGGCGGCCTCATGGTGGACCGTGACGACATCGCTCATCTGCTCAGGATGACGAAGTCGCTCAAATCCGCGATCTATTCCGCAAAGCTTATCGGGAGCTACTACCTCCAGAAATTGCGTTATCCGCGGGGCACGCGCCTCGTCATGGGTAATGCCCTGATCGGACGCCTGCTTCTCACAGCGCGAAAGCTCGGCGTGGATATCCTCGTCAATGCGGACGTCACCGAAATTGCCGGGAAAGATGGTGCGGTTACCGGCTTGACGGTCGCCCAGGCGGGCACCATGCGACACCTGAAGGCGAGAGGCGGCGTGATTCTGGCCAGCGGTGGTTTCGCTCGTCATCAGCAGCGGCGGCAGGAATTCCTGCCGAAACCCGTGCCCGAATACAGCCCGGCAGCGCCTGGGCATACAGGCAAGCTGCATGACATCGTGCTGAAGCTGGGTGCCCATTACGGCGAGAGCGCCGACCAGAACTGCTTCTGGGCTCCGGTTTCCGTGCGCAAGCGCGCGGACGGCACCATGGCGGTCTTCCCGCATTTCGTGCTCGACCGGAGCAAGCCGGGCATCATCGCGGTGGACAAAAACGGGCGGCGCTTCGTCAATGAAAGCACCTCCTACCATCTGTTCGTGCGCGCCATGTATGCGGCGAACGAGAACGGGTCGACCATCCCCTGTTATCTCGTCACTGACAGCGTGGCGCTGACAAAATACGGCATCGGCATGGTGCGGCCTGGCGGACGCGGGCTTGAGTCTTATCTGAAGGACGGCTATCTCACCCGCGCCCAAACGCTGGATGAACTCGCGACCAAGCTCGGCATCGATGCCGGTGGCCTTGCCGCTTCGGTTGCGGCCATGAACGAATATGCAGAAACGGGCATCGACCGCGATTTCGGCCGCGGTACCACAGTCTACGAGAGGGCGAACGGCGACCCGAGGCATGGCCCTAATCCGACGCTTGGCAAGGTCGCCACGGCGCCTTTCTATGCGATCAGACTCTATCCGGGCGACATCGGCTCGGCCAAGGGCCTGGTGACGGACGAGAATGCGCGCATCGTTCGCACCGACGGCTCGCCAATTGATGGGCTGTATGCGGTCGGCAATGACATGCAATCCATCATGGGCGGGGTCTATCCCGGGCCGGGCATCACGATCGGGCCGGGCATCACCTTCGGCTATATTGCAGGCAAGCATGCGGCCGTCAGAGCCGCCTGAGCTGGAGAGGTTCAGAAAGGAAGATTCCAGATGTCTATCCAGTTGAACGGCGAGACCCGGCTTCACATCATCATCGGTGATCCTATCGGCCAGGTGAAGTCCCCCGAAAATCTGACCCACATCATCAACAAGCGCGGCGTCAACGCGATGGTCGTTCCAGCCCATGTGACGGCGGAGGACTTGCCGGCCTTCATGGCTTCGGTGCGGCTGATGCGCAATCTCGACGGCATCGTCGTCACCGTGCCGCATAAATTTGCCGCCCTCGGCTATTGCGACATCGCCACGGATCGCGCCGCTTTCGTCGGCTCGGCCAACATACTTTGGCGGCTGCCGGACGGCCGCTGGAAAGGCGACAATGTTGATGGCGTTGGACATCTCGATGGCGTGTTGAAGGAAGGATTCGAGGTCTCTGGCAAGCGCGCCCTTCTGATAGGTGCCGGCGGCGCCGGGTCGGCGATCGCTTTTGAGGTTCTCGAACGCGGCGCCACCGCGCTGGCGATCCACGACATGGACGAAACACGGCGCGATCGTCTGGTCGAGAAGCTTTCCGCGCGCTTTTCCGGAAAGGTTTCGGTCGGCAGCACCGATCCCGAAGGCTTCGATCTCGTCACCAATGCAACGCCTGCAGGCATGCGCATGGAGGATCCGCTGCCTGTCGATGTCAGCCGTCTGAAGCCGGACCAGTTCGTGTCGGACGTGATCACCAAGCCCGAGATATCGCCTCTGCTGGAGGCGGCGCGCAAGACAGGCTGCCGCACCATGCCGGGCAGCGGAATGTTCCACGCCCAGGCGGAACTTCTGGTCGATCTCCTTCTCGGCGCGGACAGGGAGACGAGGTAGGACAGGCGTGGGCTTGTCCGGTCTAAAAGATGTTACACCGCGTGAAAATGCTGGTATTTGCGATGATCGGAACGCTCGACCGGGAACGGCAAAAAGATCACCTGAAACCATCGAAAGGGAGGAAATACGCATGAACCGCAGACACATACTTGCAGTGGCGACTTCAGCTCTCATGCTGGCCGCTCCGTTTGGAGCCGCCCACGCGCAGGAGACGGTGAAGATCGCGAATATTTCGGAGCTCTCCGGGCCCGGAGCGCCTTCCGGCACCAACTGGCGCGACGGGGCCCGCATGGCGATCGAGGAGATCAACGCCGATGGCGGCATCCTCGGCAAGCAGATCGAATTCTCCGAATATGACACCCAGAGTGACGCGCAGACCTCGCGCGCCATGGTGCAGAAAGCCATCGACGACGGCGCCTTCGCGCTTCTGGGCACGGTCTATTCCGGCTCGACCATCGTCAATATGCTGGTCGCGCAGCAGGCCGGGGTTCCGCAGTTCACCGGTTCCGAGGCGCCGAAGATCACGGAGCTCGGCAATCCCTATATCTTCCGCACCTCTTTCGGCGCTCAGAAGAGCATGCCCAAGGTCGGGGCCTACATGAAGGATGTCATGAAGGTGAAGAAGGTCGCCGTCGCTTGGGTGAATTCCGAGTTCGGCAAGGGCGGCCACGATTCCTTCGTCGCGGAAATGGAGAAGGCCGGGATCGAGGTCGTCGCCGACGTGGCGAGCGAGAACGCGCAGGCCGATTTTGCCGCCGACGTTGCGAAGCTCAAGAGCTCGGGCGCGGAAGCCGTCTTCGTCTATCTGACCGAGGAAGAGAGCGCCCGTTTCCTGCGCGAGGCCCGCAAGCAGGGCATCGAAGCGCCGCTTGTCGGCGAAACCACGCTGATCGGCCAGAAGGTGATCGATCTGGCCGGCGGTGCCGCGGATGGTGCGCTCGGCCATGTCGGTCTGACGCCCGATGCGGATGTCGAGGCCGTCAACGAAATGGCCGAGAAATTCGAGAAGAAGTTCAACTACCGTCCTGACCACAACGCCATCAAAGGCTATATCGGCGCCTATGCCATCAAATACATCACCGAAGAAGTAGGCGAGTTCGACCAGGAGAAGTTCGTCGAGGCCGCGCACGGCATAACGCTTACGGCATCCGAGCATCCCGGCGTGCTTATGGATGTCTCCTGGGACGAGAATGGCGAAGTCTCGCGTGAAAGCTTCCTGGTAGAAGTCAAGGACGGCAAGCAGGTCGTCAAGGACATCCTGCCGGCCAACTAGAGCGGTCATCGTCCATTTGATGCGGCGTCCGGCTGACTCGGGCGCCGCCAATGAGAAAATTTTCACTGGGACCGTGGGAGGATCACGTGTCTGAATTCGTTCAGATTGTCCTGTCGGGGCTAGCGACAGGGTCGATCTACGCGCTGGCTGCCATCGGCTTCACGCTGCTATGGCAAGCTTCGCAGACGATCAATTTCGCCCAGGGCGAATTCGTGATGCTGCCGGCCTTCTTCGTGCTGGTCGGCATGCATGTGATCGGCCTTCCCATGTTAGTCTCGATCGCTCTGGCGCTTGTGCTATCGCTGCTCGTCCTCGGGCTGGCCTTCAAGAAACTGGTCATCGAGCCGATGCTGCCGCATGGCACCCTGCCGATCGTCATGGCGACGATCGCGCTCGGGCTCCTGATGAAGGAGGCGGTGAAGGAGTTCTATAGCGCGGAGGCGCAACCCTTTCCGGCGCTGGTTCCTGGCGACACGATTCGGCTATTCGGGGCCACCATCTCGGCGCAGGATCTGGCCAATCTCGCCATATCCATGCTGGCCGTGCTGGCGCTCCAGCTTTTCCTCAACGGCACGCGCACCGGCCGCTCCATGCAGGCCACGGCGCAGAATCCTGCGGTAGCGGAAATTCTCGGCGTGAACATCAAGCGGATGGTGCTCTATACTTTCCTGATCAACGCCGCCCTGGCGGCAATCGCCTCGATCCTCATCTCGCCGATCTATCTTGCCAAGTTCTCGAATGGCGAATCCCTCGGGCTTGTCGCCTTTATCGCGGCCATCGTCGGAGGCTTCAACCAGATCCGCGGCGCCCTGGTCGGCGGCCTTCTGATCGGCGTCATCGACAATCTGGCGGCGACCTATGTGTCCGCCCAATATCGCGCCGCCGTGCCGCTGATCCTTCTCATCATCATCATCCTGGTGCGGCCGCAGGGCATCCTCGGCAAGGCGGAAGGGAGGGCGGTCTGATGCCTTACCGCATGATCCTCATCCTCCTCGGCATTGTCGCTCTTGTCCTGGCGCCGCTCAGCCAAGGCAATTACGGCATCTATGTCCTGTGCTCCTGGCTGATCTTCTCCATTGCCGCCATGGGCCTCAATCTTACTCTCGGCTATGCTGGGCAAGTCTCTCTCGCGCAGGCGGCCTTCATGGGCATTGGCGCTTATACGACGGCGCTGATGACCATGGCGGGCGTGCACTGGAGCTTCGCCGCGGCAGCGTCGATGGGGCTCTGTTTTCTGGTCGGGCTCGGGCTTGGCTACCCGGCCCTGCGCGTGCAGCATCATCTGCTTGCCTTCGTCACCCTCGCCTTCAACACGCTGGTATTCCTGGTGCTGCGCAATGAGGAATGGCTGACGGGCGGCTCCTTCGGCATTGTCGGCATTCCTCGGCCGAGTTTCTTCGGCATCGAGACCACCAAGCAGCTTTCCTTCTATTACTTCACGCTCGTTGTCTTCCTCATCGTCGCCGTCCTCTTTTACGGGGTGGTGCGCTCGCCCTGGGGACGCGCATTCAAGGCACTGCGGGAGAATCCGATCCGCGCCAACAGCCTCGGCGTCGATATCCGGCGCATGACCCTTCTCGCCTTCGCGATCGGCTCGGCGCTTGGCGGTCTTGCCGGGGCGCTTGCCGCGCCATTGGTGCAGTTCATCGACCCGCCAGCCTTCGCTCTCGTCCACTCGCTGAAGCTTCTGCTGATGGTGATGGTCGGGGGGGCCGGCTACTTCTTCGGCCCCATGCTCGGAGCCGCGCTGGTGACGGTGCTGCCCGAGTTTCTGCGCTTCACCGAAGGCTACTATCTGATGATCTATGCCACGACCGTCCTCGTCCTGATGGTGGTATGTCCCACCGGGCTGATCGGGCTTGGCAAGCGCATGGTGGCTCGCTTCCGCCCGCAGCGCGTCGAACGCGGCGATCTCAAGCAGGGAGCGCAGCTATGAACGCAGCCACTCCCGTTCTCAGCGTCCGCAACATCTGCAAGTCCTTCGGCGGCATTCATGCCGTGCGCGATGTGAGCTTCGATGTTGGTGCCGGCGAGATCCTCGGGCTCATCGGCCCGAACGGCAGTGGCAAGTCCACCCTTTTCAACTGCATTCTGGGGCAGTTGCGACCGGACAGCGGCCAGGTGAGCGTCAACGGCAAACAGGTGGCGGGCATGCGCGCCTGCGACCTGAACAAGCTGGGGGTGGGGCGCACCTTCCAGATGCTGCAGGTGTTTCCGCAGATGACGGTGCTCGACAACATCATCCTGGCAGGCCAGGAGCATCACGGCAATATGCTGACGCGCCTTTTCGGCCCGCCGGATGCCGGCCTGACGGAGGAAGCGGAAAGGCTGATCGAATTCTTCCGTCTTGGCCATCTGCGTGACGAACTGGCGGGCTCGCTCTCCTACGGCCAGCAGAAACTGCTCGACGCTGCCATGGCCTTCATGGCCGGTCCGAGCCTGGTGCTGCTGGACGAACCGGCGGGCGGCGTCAACCTCACCATGCTCGCCAGCCTGAAGGAGCGGCTGAAGGCTTTCAACGCGGAGCGCGGCACCACTTTCGTGGTCATCGAGCACAATATGGAATTCGTCATGTCGCTCTGCACGCGCGTCCTCGTGCTGGCCGACGGAGCGATCATCGCCGAGGGCAAGCCGGAGGAGATCCGCCGCAACAGCCAAGTCATCGAAGCCTATCTGGGAGGCTGACCGTGCTCGAACTCAAGGATCTTTACGGCGGTTACGGAAAGATGACGATCCTGAACGGGGTCTCCTTCAAGATCGACCGCGCCACCATCACCACGCTGATCGGTCCCAACGGCGCCGGCAAGTCGACCGTATTCAAGGCGATCTTCGGCCTCCTCAGCATCCATTCGGGAGAGGTCCTGCTCGAAGGCAAGGATGTAACCCGCTCCAGGCCGTCCGAGATGATCGCCCATGGCGTCACCTACGTGCCGCAGGGGCGCAATGTCGTGCCGCAGCTTTCCGTTTACCACAACCTGGAACTTGGTGGCATCACCGCCAAGGATCAGAGCACGGTGAAGCGGCGGATAGACGAAGTGATGGACCAATTCCCCATCCTTCGCGAGAAGCGGAACGAACCGGCCATCGCCCTTTCCGGTGGCCAGCAGAAGCAGCTCGAGATCGCCCGCGCCCTGCTGCTCGACCCGAAGCTTATCCTGATCGACGAACCATCCATCGGCCTGTCGCCGAACCTCGTGCAGGAGGTGTTCCAGACACTGATCCGTCTGCGCGACAATGGCGTGACTGTCCTGATGGTCGAGCAGAATGCCAGGAGCGCGCTGGCCATGTCGGATTTCGGCATTGTGCTGGAGCTTGGACAGGCGCGCATGCACGACAGAGCCGACAAGCTGCTGAACGATCCGCGCGTCGGCCAGCTTTTCCTCGGCGGCAGCATGGAGGCTGCCGAATAAGGGCCTACTCATCGCCGAAGAGGGAAGACGCGAGCAGCGCGACCGCGGCGGCAGGAGCCGCATCGCTGGCGGCGATGCGCGCCGCGTCGGTGGCAGGAATAATTTCGGCCAGATCGATGAAGCGGCGGCGAAGTCGCTCGGCAAGGCGAGCAATCTGCCAACGGCCGATCCCTGCGCCGACGACCGGGGCGTCTTTCGCAACCCTCAGTGAGACAAGGAAAGAAGCGTCGTGCAGGTCTCGAAGCTGCTGCTCGCTGAACCATTCGGCGATGTGGCGCCATTCGCTTTCCGACAAATCGCCGGCATCGCGCCCGACGATGCGCGCCAGCCGCGTGATGGAGGCGGGTAGGCTCTTCTCCTTGTTGTCGGCGGTCCTATGCTGGTCGTCCTTCTCCTGAAGAACTCCCAGGATACGGTGGACATCCGCCATGGTGGCGAAATACTCGTTCATCAGCGGCGTGAAGCGGCCGTTCACCGGCGCGCGTGAGGTGAAGGCGAAGGGGAAGGAACGGACGAAGCCGGCATAGACCAACTCCCCTGTGCCCAGACGTTCGGCGTCGGTAAAGCCTTCGTTGACCACTGTCCCTGAATTGACGGCGATGATATCCGTCGTGGTCGATCCCATATCGACGAACAGGGCACCGCCTGCCAATCTGCCGACGAGCGTGGCCGTCGCATGCCAATTGGCGGAAGCCACTTCAGCCGGAACAGAAGCGGCCCGTTCGACCGTCACGAGGCCCGAGCGCGTCGTGTAGACGCATTTCTTCGCGGCAGGAAAGCGCTCTGCAATATAGCGCAGCAAGGACGCCACGCCTGCTTCCCGCGATGAGAAGGCTTCGGAGAGCTCTCCTGTCATGGTGAAGGCGCAAAGTTCCGCATCGGCGTACACAGAAGCGGCCTGCTTAAAAGCAGTATCCAGCGAATGAAGGCCCTGCCAAAGCGGGGCGCCGATGGTCGTCGCGCCGACGACTTTGCCGTTTTCGACCCTTGCCACCTTCAGATGCGCGCCGCCTATATCGAAGCCGGCGATAATGTTCTTTCGTTTTGCCACTGGTCACGCTTTCATGGAAAATCTAACGCAGGCAAGAGGAGAGGCTGGTGCAAATCATCCCGGTGCTGGATCTGAAGAATGGACAAGTCGTGCGGGCCGAAGGAGGACGGCGCGAGACTTACCGGTCGATCTCCACGCCTCTCAGCCCCGATGCCGACCCCGTTTCCGTTGCAGGCGGATTACACACCCTCCATCCGTTCCCAGCCTTCTATATCGCCGATCTCGATGCGATCGAAGGGGGGCAGCCAAACGCAGATCCGCTTCAACGGCTCTCGGCCATGCCCAAAATCCGGGAATTGTGGCTCGATGCCGGTTTCGCCAATGAGAAGGATGTAGTCGCGGCCATCGAAGGACCGCCAGTCCGGCCGGTGCTTGGTACGGAATCCCAGCAAGACGACGCGCTCCTGCGCACCCTTCTGGACCATCCAAGGCTTATCCTGTCGCTCGACTTTTTTGCCGACGGGTTCCGAGGTCCGGCTGCTCTTCTTGGCCAGCCGGAACTCTGGCCGCAAACCGTCATCGTGATGACGCTCGCAAAGGTCGGATCGGGCACCGGTCCGGATTTCGCCAGATTGCAGGAGATCAAATCGCGAGCCGGAAACCGCACCATTATTGCGGCCGGCGGCATCCGCGATGAACAGGACATCCGCCAACTCGCACAATTCGGCATTGCCGGCGCACTGATGGCGACCGCGTTGCATCAAGGCGCGCTGAATTCCCGACAGCTGGACGAACTAGACCACCTTGAGCCTGCGCTTGAAAACAGTGCGCCAGCTTAGCTTTGGCTTTCTAATCCAGCCGTCGAGCCTAGAGACCCAGAAGATCCTTCAACCGGCGCAACAGGCCGCCCGAATTGTCAGGCGGCTTGCTCTGTGCGAGGTTGTCTCGTGTCTAAGCCGCCGCACCGAAGGGGTGCGAGACGGTGTCACGCTTCTCCGTAACCTCGGCTGCGGTCGGTTTGCCGGTAACGGCTCTCTCGATCGCTTCCTTGGTTGCACGATAGTTGTAGTCCTGGATCTTGGCGTCGTCCTCCGCCTCCCAGTGGATGAAGACGCCAACGCAGATGAAGAGATCGTCCGCTTCTTCTGCCGGGATGATACCTTCCGCCACCGAATCCTGGACCGCTTTTGCGACCGCAAACTGCGCCGGCCCGAACATCTGGACTGCCTGTTTGGCGCCCTTGATGGTGACCTTGTTGAAGAGCACCGTGTTCGGTTTGCAGGGCATGTTGGGCGCGATCACGGCCAAAAGAGTCGTGAAGCCATCCTTGTTGTTCGTAAGAGCGTTGCAGAATGCCGCCTCCACCGGGCTTCCGCGAGGGCCAATGATGAGGTCGATATGAGCGACCTCGTTGCCATCTCCAACGAGTGATTCGCCAACCATTACTTTCGTGATTTTTGCCATACCAGTTCCTCCAAGACATGGTTCTATTGCCCAAGGATGCCGCCCCAGGTCGACACCCAGTGGACGACTATCCTTGTTGGCAGCATCCGGGGTCCCCGGACCGGTTGGCTAGATAGTCACGGATTACATTCCGCCGGTAAATTGAAACATCAACGCTTCAATTATGCAAGTTGCAGCTTAGATTGTGTGCGAAAAGGCTGGCGACGGTGAGGTCCGCGGAAGTGCCGGGGTTGAGTTCTTCTGCCTTCAGCCTGGTGTCAAATTCGAGCAGCTTGCGGATCTTCCCCGCTTCCTCCTCTATCCCGGTCAGTTGCGCCATCAGCGACTGTGCTTCGCTCCTGACCTTCTCCGCCGCCCGAAGGCCATGCTTGCGGGCAATATGACTGTCCGGGAAGGTTGAGAGGAAAGCGAGATAAGCAAAAACGGTCGGCCACATACCGCCTTCACCGCGGTTTTGCGCCGCCTGAAGCGTGGCCACGCCCGTTTCGAAGACTTCGCGAAAGTCCGTGGCATATTGACGGGCTATCATGTCCCGGTCGGCGGCCTCCCGCATCGCCTGCACCAGGGAAATTTGCGGTTCCTCCCGCACATCATGGGAGGGAGCGGAGCCAAGCCCGCCGGGCGAGGCAAGCACGATCGCCTTGAAAGCTGCCTTTGTATCCTCGAGGTCCATGGAGGCCAACACCTGTGCAACGGCGGACCGCTGCTCCAGATCAAGCTCCGCGGCACGGGCGAGGGGAGCGCACAACAAGATGATACCCAGATTGGTATTGGTTTTGACCGCATCGCGCGTCGCCCGGACGGCTTCCAGGATCCTGCGGCCGGTCGAAAGCTTCGGATCGCTTAATAGCGGAGCCGAGACATGCGCACTGATCAGGAATTCATCGACAGTCATGCGATGGCCATCGGCGAAGCGGTGGACATTGCCGGGCTTCAGAGCATCGATTTCGGCCCGGCAGGCTGCAACATAGGCGTCTTGGATCGCCTCCCGCGAAAGCATGACTCAGGAAACCGCAGACACTTCCCCGCTGCTCGGCATCAACGAGAGCGAGGCGAGCCTTGCCCGCTCGTCGAGGAAACGCATCATTTCTTCGGCGATGGTGTCGGCGATATCGGCCTGCGCGACCGTTTGCAGACCCGACCAGGCAGGCATGCTGTTGACCTCCACGACCTGAAGACTCCCGTCCATGGCGGGCAGGATATCGATGCCGGCAAAGTCCGCCTCCACGGCGGCGGCAGCGGCAAGAGCCATCTCTCCAAGGCGTTGCCGCATTTCCGGCGGCACTATCTCCGGTACGGCGCCCTTCTGGATGTTGGTAATCCAATTGTCGCCGCGGCGGATCATCATATCAACGATCCGGCCGGCGCAGACGAAGATGCGATAATCGCAAAAGGGCGGACCGGAGCGGGGAACATAGTGCTGCAGATAATAGGTATCGTCTACTTCCTCGGGGGACGGCAGGTCCGCCAGGCTGCGAACGAGCCGGATGCCACGTCCCTGTGAACCGAAGAGCGGCTTCAGCACCAGCGGTGTGCTTGCCAGTTCCCTTGCCGCTATCTCCTGGGCGGCAGGAAAGCCCTCGACGGCGAAGGTCGGGGGAGTTGTCAATCCTGCCCGCTTGAGAAGGAAGGTGGTCATGGACTTGTCGACGCAACGCTCTATCGCCTGTGCGGAATTCCATACCGGCACGGACAGTTTCCGCAGGGCATGGAGGACGCCCAGCCGGCGTGTCACGGCCTCGAAGGTTCCTGCTCCGACGGAGCGCACGAGAACCGCATCCGGCAGATCGTCGCCGAAGCCCGGAAAGTACAGACCGCTTTGCTGCTGCGTGTCGAAGACAATGTCGGCGAGCGGATAGGTAGAGACTTCGCAGCCACGTCGGCGAAAAGCGGCGGCAAGCGCGCCGCCCTGGTTTCCTGGCTGACTATTGAGGATGACGATCCGTCGGGTCACGCGGGAAATATCCAAATTGAAAGGTGGGTTCAGGCCAGGCTTTTCTCGAGCATGTCGAGATCCCGCCCGCCCTTGCGAAAGGTTTCGCCTGTTTCGAGGGCGGTAACGATGACTTCGGCGGGACTGAAGAGCAATGGATCTATGGCATAAAAATCGCCGTTGAACTGTTTGAAGATTTGGGCAAAGGGCTGGCCGTAATCGCGGGAGGCACGGCTCGGCATCTTTTCGGCAAGCTCGCGCGCTTCGTCTGCTGGCCCGGTGACGAAAAACTGGGCAATGCCGCCATAGATGATTGCATCATTTGTTCGGCCCATGGCCGTCATAAAATCAGGATGCGGCGCCGGAATGGGAGCGGAGGCGATGCCGTCGACTATGTTCTCGAGCGGAAATTTGAGGTCGTTTGCCTTGTGAAGCGCCACCTCAAGCACGCGCGCAACGATTTGAACGGTACCGGCAAGACTTTGCGTGGGAGCGTAGACAAAGGACAGGTTCTCCGGTGCAAGGTTCGTGGCCTTCGACACTTTCTCGACTATGGCAGCGGGAGGTGGCGCCGAAGCCTCCAGCATGACGACAGACCGACTGGCCGTCTCGCGATAGGGCAATGTGGAGAACAAAGGTTCCACCCGGGCAAGAAGGCGGGCGGGGCCGGAACCCATGGCAAAATATTTATCCTCGGAGAGGTTCCAGCCTGCATATTGGCTGCCGAGGCAGGCCAGAACCGGTTGCGACGAGCGCACCTCCAGACCGAAAGGCCATTTCGACAGTGCTCTGTCGACTACCGCTGAAACGCCGGCCAGACCGCCCATGGAGGCCTCTGCCATCTTGAGGCCTGCCTCGATACTTCCCTGCACCTTGGCGCCAGCGTCGATAAGGCGCTCGCCCAGCGAACCTTCGGTTACCGCTATGCGCAAACGCTCCGCATCCCGGACCATGTCGTCCACTATCCGGTGTGCCGTCTCGTTCAGAAAGGCCGAGCCATCTTTCATTATGGCACTCCGTCCCAGTCAGATTGCATCAGTTTTGCCAGCGCGTTGACCGTCCGTCTGGCTGCGGCGGCGTTGGCGCCATGCGCGAAAGCGGTGCAGACAGGATCACCCGCGAGCAGGCGCGTACCCGGCAATTGTCTGTCCGATACCCAATCCGGCCAATCGAGGGCGGGAAATCGCTCTATCGGCCGGGATGCGTAGACGATCATCGAGGCCGTGGAGCCGGACCATCGCGGCAGCCTGCTTGCCATGCCTCCAGCAGGGTCGATATGCGCATCGAGAAGCGGCGCCTCGGTGCTGTCAAACAGATCGAGCGTTGCGCCGGGTCTGGGGTTGATTTCAACCAGATGGAAATTGTCCTCCGCCTGAATGAAATCAGCACTGCACAGACCGGTCAGCCCGAGGTGTGCGGTGAGGGTGGAGAGCCACTCCCCGATTCTGGCCGCCTGCTTGCGGTCGAAGCGCAGCAGGCGAACGGCGCCCCCGTAGCGATAAGGGCTCTGCGGCGTGGGGGACGACCATTGACGGCTGAAGCCGACAAGCCGTGCCCTGCGGCCATCACCGATAAAAAGAGCAGAGATGCTTCTTCCATGAATGAAGCGCTGGAAATAGGAGCCGGGCGATACCACCGCATTTTGTGCATGCCGGACATGGGAGCCGCCTGCCGCTCCAGCCTTCTTTGCAATCCAGTTCTCCGGATCTTCCGGTGCGTTCCAGCGGATTTCGGGGTGAGGGATGCCAGCTTTCGAGCATATCGCGGCGAAAGTCTGCGGGTCCTTGACGCGGCGGACGACCTCTCCGCGATTGCCTGCCAGCGGAAAATGGCGCGCAAGCTCGTCGAGGAGCTCCGGCTGGCTCTCGAAGCCGGAGCCGTAAACCAAGGCAAGCGGTTCTTCCTTGCCGGCAAGCTCTTTCAACCGCTTCACGATGTGATCGCCGTCGATCCCGGCCTGCAGGCTGCCAGGCATTCGCATCGCGCGCTCGGCCAAAGCCAACATATCGCTGTCGCAGAACATATCCGCGACCAGCGGCCGATAGCCCGCGCGTCGCGCTGCCGCGGCAAGCGCGCGACCGGAGATCGCCGCGATGAGAAGCGGGCCCTTACTTGGCGATCTCGCGAGCAAGGGAGAACGCGTCCTGAAAATCGAGAGTCATGGTTTTCTCAGCCTCGATCATCCGCTTGAAGAGGCCAAATTCGGTTTTGTATTTCACATTGCCGGTTGCGAGCGCGCCAATGCCGACCGCGCTGGTTCCGGAGATTTTCTCGGCGTCCGCATCCACGCCGATGCCTTCTATGCCGGCTGGAGGGACGGCATTGACATCGGCGGCGATCAGCAGACTGGAAGCGCGGCCCATCAGGGCGCTGTCAAGCACCTGCACCCCAGCCTTTGCAGCGGCAAGGATGATTTCGGCATCGGCGACGACAGCGCTCTTGGCTGCCTCGGTGGAGCCGTCTGCTGCCTGGACGTCAAGGCCGAAGCGGTTCTTGATTTCCGTGGCGACACCTTGCACCCGCGTGAGCCCGTCATGGCCGACCAGCGTCACCGATGCTCCTTCCCTGGCGGCTATGACGGCGGTGCAGAAACCGACCACCCCCGTGGCGCCGAATATCGCCACCCGCGCGTCCTTGAGACTACGGTCGAATTTCTTTTTCAACGCTTTCTCAACCTTGGCGACCATTGCTGCGGCGGTGGTGAAGGAGCCGGCGGGATCGGCAAAGACGCTCAAGCTGAACGGCGGGACCATCGCCTTCTTCGCCGCATCGAGCATGTCGAGGGCAAGGGTCACATCGCGGCCGGCGATGAAGACCCCGGTGTTGACACCGGCATCCGGGGGGCGTGAAAAGATGGCGTCCTGAACCAGGCCTGTGACGTCGGAAAGTTTTACTTCGACATAAGGCACGACTGCGTCGAAGCCGGCGTCAAGAGCCATGTTGACGTCAAAGGGACTCATCTGCGGGAGCGGCGTGATCATATGCAGAATGTTCTTACGGGCCATTGTTTCCTGTCCGGTTTCCGTGTTCGGTGCCGCGCTTTTCCTTCAGCTTCCGAGAAGCCGAAGCGTGTTCCTGCTGATTTCAGCGCCCGAGTTCCTGCCTTTGACGATCTTCAACTCAATGCCAGGGTCGGCGCTTTCCTGCGCGACATGCACTATATCGCGAGCGACTTCTTCCGAAGGCGCGAAGGCAAAACCGGTCGGGCCCCATGAGCTTTGTCCAATACCCGTGGCACCGGCTTCCACCATTCGTTCCCCCAGTCTCTCGACGCGCTTGCTCGTGAAGACACCGCCTTGGACTGGCGCGAAATAGTTTCCTACCTCGAATTGAACAGCCTGGATGGCGGCACCGAAGGCCGCCAGATCGCGTTCCACGACCGCCGGCAACGCCTGCATGAGCACCCGTCGGCAGATCTCGCCCGCGCTCGCCGCCGGAAAAGGCGGCAGGGCACGAAAAGCCGCAACCTCCTCCTCTCCATGGATGCCGGTATGGCCATGGTCGAGGATCAGGATCACCCGCCATTCCTCCGGGAAGGGGAGGCGAGCCACGACGGGAGGTTCCAGGTGGTCGGCGCTCTTGCCGGCGTCAACGATAAGGCCTCCCCTCTCGAAGGCCGCTATCCCGATGCCCGATCGCGCGCCGCGCCCGAGCAGGCGCGCGTCGCTGCCGGCATCGATCGGCAGATCGTGGAGGGTCCGGAGCGCCGCTGCCACGGCGACCGCCATCTGGGTTCCCGAGCCCAGGCCGACATGCGGGGGTATCGCGCTTTCAACGACAAGCCGGTGTCTGGCACGGATCTCGAGATGATTGCACAGGGTCTCCAGATGGCTGGCGGCACGCTCGTGATCCGGTCCCTCGACCGATGTCTTCGAGGACAGAGACAGCGTGACGACCGTTTCCGGCTCGCTCAGAGGAAGTCCAATGCTGCCGAAGCGCCGACCTATGCTGCCGTCAAGATCTAGAAAGCCGAGATGGAGACGGGCAGGAACTGACGCGGTGACAAGGTTCGACATTTGCCCCCAAGGGGTGCATCATAATGCATCGCTGATGTTCGGGTGCCCGCGGGGCATGATAGCTGTTTTCCCCGGCGGGGCAAGTCGCAAGCGAACCCTTCCGACCGCGCCCGGGCGGAAAAGCTTCCAAGTCCTGAGCCGGGTATTGCACGATGGAGGAGAATATGATGGAGCGGCAAAAAGAAAGAGTTTATTCGGAAGCGGAAATCGTCGAGCGGCTCCAGAAGGAGCTGCCGAAGTGGTTTTACGAGAACGGCTGGATCAGGCGGAAGTATAAGACGCACAGCTGGAAGGCGACGCTGATGGTCATCAACACGATCGGTCATCTCGCCGAGGCGGCATTTCACCATCCGGACATTACCGCATCTTATGCCTGGCTGGAGGTGCGCCTGACCAATCATGCGGCAAAGGGCGTGACCGACAAGGATTTCGAACTGGCGAAAAAGATCGAAGAAGTGGTGCAGTGGCAGCCTGGGCTGGAGGGCGGTGCGCTGGAAGGCACGCCAAACAGTGATCAGCGCTTCGCCTATATCAAATACGACTAAGCTGTGTGGACAGCTAGGTTCGGGTGGGGGTTCACGGCTTGCGAAGTTTCGTCTACATTTCCGGCGGGCACCAGAAAGTAGCGTGATTGATGGCGGTTGCATGGATCGGCAACCGGGACGCGCCGGTGCAGCATGCGGTCGAGCAAGCCGCAGAGCTTCTGGCAGCGAGTCGGTGCCCGGTAATCAGCATTGACACAGACATACATGGAACCCGCGCGGCGATTGCCCTCGCGGAGCGGATAGGCGCGGCTTACGATCACCCCTTCGAGGGAGTGGCGCGGGAAACGGCGACCTTTACTGACCGGGGAGGCATCTTCGTGTCGCCTGGAGAGGTTCGCCGACGCGCCGATGTCGTGGTCGTCGTCGGCGATTTGCCCGCCTATTCGCGGGAGTTCGTGTCGGAGCTGGCGGAAACCGTGCCTGACCTTGCCGGCGACAACAGCCGGAGCTTCTTCTCGGTGACCGGCACACCGATCGGGCCTTTTCCCGCGGACAACCAGGGACCCGTAACCCATCTTTCCTGTAAGGGGACAGACCTGACCGGAACGGTTGCCGCCTTGCGTGCCCATCTTGCCGGACGGCGCATCTCCTCGCCGGTCGAAAATGCCGACCGCCTGTCCAAGGCCCTGGGCCATGCACGTTTCACTGCCTTTCTATGTTCCGGGGCAGGGCTGGACGACCTGGCGCTGGAAATGGTGCAGGGCCTCGCTGCCGACCTCAACAAGAAAGCCCGGGCGTCCATACTGCTGATACCGACCAGCGAGGCCGGGTGGGGCAGTGTGCTAGTCTCGACTTGGACGACCGGCCTCCCGTTGCGCACGAGCTTTTCGCGCGGGGCTCCCGAATTCGATCCCTGGCGTTGGAACGTCGGAAGAATGATCGAGGAAGGCGAGGTCGACCTGCATTTGTGGATAGGAGCGGGAAGCCCGCCTGCCAAAAACGGCGACAGCAAGCTTATCGCGCTGACCAAAACCGGGCAGCCGGTTGCAGATGCCGCTATCACCATCCCGATCGGTGAACCGGGTGCGGACCATGACGCGGTTCTCCTCTCTGCCCGAACCGGAACATTGGCAGCCAGGCCCGCTTCTGAACCGTCGCGAATGCCCGCGGCTGCAACAGTCATAAATTCGATCCTGGAACATCTGGACCCTACATGCTGACGAAGATTGCGGGAGGTGAGATCATCGATCCGGTTGGCGGCCGTCACGGCGTCGGCGACCTTTGGATCGAAGATGGCGTGATTGTTGACCCGCCAGCTGGCCGAAACGCGGAGACGACGGTGGACGCGTCAGGCTGCATCGTCATGGCGGGCGCCATCGACATTCACTCTCATATCGGTGGCGGCAATGTGAATACGGCGCGTCTGCTCCTTCCGGAGCACCATTCCGCCCATTTGCCGCGCCCTTCTGAAACCCCGCTGTCGAATCTCGGCTGGACGGCATTCCAGACGGGACGCCTCTATGCGCAGATGGGCTTCACGACCGTCGTGGAGCCGGCCATGGCGCCGGGCAATGCCCTCCATACGCATCTCGAACTCGCCGATATTCCGATCATCGACAAGGCGACATTGGCCGTTCTCGGCAATGACGATTTCCTGCTGTCGCTGATCCGCGACAATGCCTCGTCCAGCATGATCGAAGACTATGTGGCCTGGACGGTCGCGTCCTCGCGGGCGCTCGGCGCGAAAGTGATCAATGCAGGCGGTTCGGCGGCCTTCAAGGAAAATGTGCGGCGTTTTTCGCTGGACGATATTGTGCCCTCCTACGGCGTTTCCTCCCGAAAAATCGTCAAGACGCTGCAGATGGCAGTGCAAAATCTGGGCATCCCGCACCCGCTCCATGTCCATTGCAACAATCTCGGTATGCCCGGGTCAGTCGATACCGCCGCCGCGACGATCGCCGCCGCCGAAGGCGTACCGCTGCATCTGGCGCATCTGCAGTTCTACGGCTACGGCACCGAGGGCAAGCGACGCTTCTCCTCGGCAGCCAGCCAGCTTGCCGAGCAGGTCAATGCCACGCCCGAGATCACGATAGATGTGGGCCAGGTGATGTTCGGACAGACCGTCACCATTTCCTCCGACGTGCTGCGGCAATTTTCGGCGCGCGGCAATGCCCATCCCAAGAAGAGTGTCATTTTCGACGGTGACGGCAATGGCGGGGGTATCGTTCCGTATCGCTATCGCAAGGACTTCTACGGCTCCCTGCAATGGGCGATAGGGCTGGAGCTTTTCCTTCTAATAACGGATCCTTGGCGCGTTTTCTTCACCACGGACCATCCTAACGGTGCGCCCTTCACCGCTTATCCCGCCTTGTTCGAACTGCTGATGAGCAAGGAGGCGCGCAGGGAGATGGCGGAAGGGCTCTCAGCGTCGGCCCTCGCGCTGACGACCCTGCTGGCGATTGACAGGGAATATACGCTTGAGGAGATTGCCGTCATGACCCGCGCGGCCCCGGCCAGGCTTCTGGGCCTCAAGGATCGCGGGAATCTGGCCGCAGGGGCCATTGCCGATGTCGCGGTCTATCGCAAAGGGAAAGACATCGCGAAAATGTTCGGCTCGGCGGCTTTCGTCTTCAAGGATGGCGAACTTGTGGTGAAGGATGGCGAAGTGGTGGCACATCGCTGGGGGAGGGCACTACGGCTGGCGCCTCAACCTGACAAGACGATGGTGCGGCGGCTGGAGGCCTATCACCAGGAGCGATACGGGCTCTCCCTCGATTGGTTCGATTTTCCGGACTGGGCAATCGCCCGCGAACAGCCTTTTAGCGAGGTGGCATGCGCGGCTTGACGGCAAATGGGGTGGCTGTCGACAACACCTTTGCCGAAGCCTTCGGCATGCGGGCGACGGCAATCATTGTTACTGCGCCGACCAGGAAATGGGCGCTCGAAGCGGTGCGCTCGATGATAGGCTTCGCCACCTCGGTCATCGGTTGCGGCTGCGAAGCCGGGATCGACATGGAACTGGCCGCCTCGGAAACGCCGGACGGGCGTCCCGGCTTCCGGGTGATGCTGTTTGCGGTCAGTAGCGACGAATTGCAGAAACAGCTTTTGAAGCGCGTTGGCCAATGCGTGCTCACTTCGCCAGGAAGCGCCTGCTTTGCCGCCCTCGATGCAACCGACCGGCTCAAGCTCGGCTCGGCGCTGCGCTATTTTGGTGACGGCTGGCAGATTTCCAAGAAGCTTGGCGGCCGGCATTACTGGCGCGTGCCCGTAATGGACGGAGAATTTGTCTGCGAGGCGACGACCGGGCTGACAAAGGATGCCGTCGGCGGCGGGAATCTCCTGCTCCTTGCGGCAGGCAATGACCAGGCGCTTGCAGCGGCCGAAGCGGCGGCGGCGGCCATGCAGGCAGTGCCGGGCATCATTCTGCCCTTCCCTGGGGGCGTGGTGCGTTCCGGCTCGAAGATCGGCAGCAAATACAAGGGCATGATCGCCTCTACCAACGATGCCTATGCTCCCACTCTGCGCGCTCAGGTCGCCAGCGCGCTGACTGCGGACATCAACGCGGTTCTGGAGATCGTCATCGATGGTGAGACGAGCGAAGCGGTGGCGGCCTCCATGGCGGCCGGTCTCAGGGCGGTGATCGAACTTGGCCCGGAGCGTGGAGCGTTGCGGGTGAGCGCCGGCAACTATGGAGGAAAGCTCGGCAAGTTCCAGTATCACCTGAAGGACCTCCTGCCGTGAGCAGACTCACTTTCACATTGCTCTCGGAACCGCCAGAGCGGCTGGACCTGTCGCCTCTCGTTCCCGCCAGGCTTGCAAGCATGGCCATGCACGAGGTGGAAAAGATCCGACTCGGCGTCTCGAAACACAGTCTCGCGGTCGGCGATGTCTTTCGTCTTTCCGGCGCTGATGTTTCAGCGATAGTGTTCGAAGGCGGCAGTCGCCGCTTCGATTGTGCCGGCGCTCTGTTGGACAGCGGGACGATCCGTATTGCCGGCGATGTCGGCGCACAGACCGGCCGCAGGATGTCGGGTGGCTCGATCCTTGTCGAAGGTAGCGCCGGGCCTCATGCAGGCTCCGGGATGAGCGGGGGCCGGCTGGAAATCCTGGGCGATGCCGGGGACTTCACGGGCGGTCCCCTTGCCGGCGAGCTTGCGGGAATGAGCGGCGGCACTCTGATCGTGCGCGGCCGGGCCGGCGACCGGGCGGGCGACCGTATGCGGCGCGGCCTTCTGGCCGTTCTCGGCGGATGCGGCGACTATGCGGCAAGCCGCATGATCGCAGGAACATTGGCGATCGTTGGCGGCAGCGGAAGGATGCCCGGCTATCTGATGCGCCGGGGTTCGATCCTTGTCGATCGCATGCCTCAGATGCTGTCTCCCAGTTTTGTCGAAAGCGGTGCATGGGACAGTGTCTTTGCCTCGCTCGCCGACCGCCACCTCATTGCGGAAGGAATTGCCCAGGAGCCGCTCCTGGGTAGGACGGTCCGGCGTTATTGCGGGGATAACGCCGTGCTCGGGAAGGGTGAGATCCTTGTAGCGGCTCAAGGCTCGTAGCCGTCGTTTTGCCGGTGGCAGACACCGACGCAAGTCAAGTGACGGGCGCCGCGCCTATGCGGCGATATTTGAAGCTCTCGGCTGCCGACCCTGTTTTCTCGGATTCGGGTTCCGGTTGAGCATCCTGCACCAGGGCCAGGATGCTTTCGCGAAATGGCGATTTGACGCAGACCGGATCCGTGGCCGCAGCGTCCCCGGCAATCGCCATGGCCTGACAGCGACAGCCGCCCCAATCGATCTCGCGCCGCTCGCAACTGCGGCATGGTTCCTGCATCCAGTCCGTGCCCCGAAAGGCGTTGAAGGCTGGCGAATCCGCCCAGATGTCCGCAAGGCTTTTGTCGCCGAACCGTTCGAAGGTGAGAGAAGGGATGGTCTGTGCCGCATGACATGGAAGCACGGTGCCGTCGGGGGCGACGGCAAAGGCATCGCGCGCCCACCCGCCCATGCAGGGTTTCGGATAAGTCGCGAAATAATCCGGCGGTACAAAATCGATGTTCAGCACCCCTTTGAGGCGCTCGCGCGCCTCTTCCACGATCTCGATCTCGCGCTCGACCGCGCTGTAGCTCGGCATGAGGGCGGCGCGATTGACGAGGGCCCAGCCGGAATATTGCACATTGGCGATTTCCAGGCGCTCGGCATCGAGCGACAGCGCAAGTTCGATGAACTGTTCGACCTCGCCAATATTGTGCCGGTGCACCGGGGCATTGACGGTCAGCGGCAGGCCGGCCGCGCGCACGCGCCTTGCCGTTTCCACTTTCTTCGCGAGAGCACCCTTGTAGTTGCTGACGAGGTCCGCCGTCTCGGGACGCGCTCCCTGCAGGCTTAATTGGACATGGTCGAGGCCGGCCTCCGCGAGCGCCTCGATGCGCCCCTCGGCGATCCCGACGCCGGCGGTTATGAGGTTTGTATAGACGGCACGTGAGGAAAGTTTTCGGACGATCTCTTCCAGATCGCGCCGCAGCGTAGGCTCGCCGCCCGAAAGATGGACCTGCAGGACGCCCATATCGGCAGCCTGCTCGAAGAGGTCCAGCCAGCCCGCGGTGTCCATCTCGCGATTGGCCTTCATCAGTTCGAGCGGGTTGGAACAATAGGGGCACTGCAGCGGACAGCGATGCGTAAGCTCCGCAAGCATTGCAATGGGCGGAAGGAGCGGGTCGCTCATGAAAACCTCAACAGGAGATTGTCCGCCCACTCTTGAAGAAAGGCAATGACATCCTCCGAGATCTCCTCTTCCTCGGCGTCGAATTCGAGCGCCAGCGCGGCGATAATCGCGCGCACCGAGGTTTTCCCGTCGCAACGGCGCAGAATTTCCAGGCCGATCTCGTTGGGCCAGAATATGCGTTCCGGCGACAGCACCGCCCATGCCTGCCGCAGAGGATCATATCGCATGCGCACATGCTTCGGCAGGACAAGC
>NZ_VLJP01000006.1:0-10592 GCF_007829525.1 Mesorhizobium sp. J18 | reverse complement strand
CGGGTCACGACGGCTCTCTCCTGCACGGCCTGCATCACATATCCTCCGGCCGGAAAGCGCCGGGCGGGATATGTCCGCCGTCGCCATAGGCATGCATCAGCGCATCGAGCATTGCCCACAGCACGTCACATTTGAAGACCAGTGCATCGATCGCTGCCTGCTGCTTTTCCGGCGTATCGGCCTGTTTCAGGACGTAGGCCAGCGCGAATTCGGCATCCCGAGGGGCCTGTCCCAGCCGCGGCTTGAAATAGGCCAAGGTCTCCTCGGTGATATAGTCATATCGTTGGAGCATGGCCGGAACCCGCTCGCCGATGATGACGGGCGAGAAAAGTTCGGTCAGCGAAGAGGCTACGGCCTCCAGCAGGGTGCGGGTGGTACAGAAGGACAGATAGGCGCCGGCGGCGAAACGCGTCGCAGGCAGAGCAAGTCGTTCGCTCTTCACCACCTCCGCATCAAGCCCCAACCCGGTCGCCAGTTGGATCCAGCGGGCGATGCCGCCGCCCCAGCCATCCTGGCCGTCATGATCCTCGATGCGCTTGCGCCATTCCGCCCGGAAGGCAGGATCCTCGCTGCGTGCAAGGATGACGGCGTCCTTGCGCGGAATGATCGCCTGATAGCAGTAGCGGTTGAGCGCCCATGCCTGCAACTGTCCCTTTGACAGGGCTCCCTCGGTCATGAGCCGGTGGAATGGATGCCTGTTGTGGTACCGTTCCGAGCCTATCTGCCGCAGCACCTCCTCCAATTGCTTGGGAGAAAGGCCCTGGGCCGCGGCGTCATGATAAGAAGTCACCGCTCAACCCTATTCTGTTGCTGGCCACTGCCTGTTTTGACGCGTCGCCCGCACAGGCAGGAGAGCTGTCGTCCAAGGGATGCAGTGCAGCCCTTGTCGCCGAGCCTCTGGGCTTCAGTCGCATGTCAGGTCCGCTCTGTAAAAATGTAGAATAGCGGGCTTGCCGGGCGGAAAGGTCGCGTCCAGCGCATGCTGGTTGATGGACCGCGCGTGCCCAATAAAGGGCACGCGCGGAGCCGGTTACTTCTTGGGGGTAATTTCAGCCGGCAGGTACCGTGAAATTTCCATGCCGGCCGGTACCTGGCACATGCTCGGCTTTTTCCAGCTTTTCTTCATCTTCATCTCCTTCTAAGACTTGGCGCCTGTTGCTACTGCCGTTGCAAGTATCCCTTGCAATAGCAGGTCCATCTCCTCGCAAATGGACTAATGAAAATTTAGGTCCTTAAATAAGCAAAAGCAAATTATTGGGTGATCGGCTGATCGTTTTCATCGAGTAGAGGCACGTTGTACTCGAGGAGAATCCGATTTATTTCCTCCTGGTTTTCCTGGATAAAGCGGTTGAGCGCACGCTTCCATTCCTGGTCCGACGGACGCACTCCCATGGTGATACGATAGGTCATGCGGGAACCGCCTTCTTCCTTCACCAGCGGAATCATCGCCAGATCCTCGCCGGACTCCTTGACATAGTAGCCGGCCATCGGCCCCCAGACGACGGCGACGTCTATTACATCCTTGAGCAGATCCCCCACCATGATCTCCGCGACCGAAGGGGCATAACGGGTATCCACCATGAGAGGATAGACCTTGGCATTGCGCATGAGCTTCGCCGCGGCCATGTTGGCCGAGGGCGGCGTGCTCTGAACGACGCCGATCCGCTTATCCTTGAGCTTTGGATCCTCGATGGTCTCGACCCCATCCAGACCGGCGCCTTTCCTATAGATAAGCACATAGGCCGAGCGGTAATAGGCGTTGGTGTTCTGAACCAGTTCGTCGCCCTGGGCATAGCCCATGATGATGTCGCAGCGGTTCGCGCGCAAAGTGTTGCGCACAAAGCCCGTTACCATCGGAAACCACTCGTATTGGACGGTCTTGCGGCCCATTTTGGAGGCCACGAGGTCGGCGATCTTATTCTCGAAGCCCTCCTTGCTCTCGTCGGTAAACGGCATGTTGGAAGGGTCGGCGCAAACCCGCAGATTCTCCGGGTCCACAAGCTCCCAGATTGCTCCCGGGCCCGCTGCCTGCACGGGAGCAGCTCCCAGCAAGACAGCAGCTGCCGCCGAAGCCGTGGCCCATGAGTACAATCTGGACAGCTTACGCATCGACATGATCAGCTTCCCATGCAACTCGCTTCATATTCCTTGGCGCCCTCCGGCTTGTCCTCTTTTTTCGGAGGCCTGCCGCGCGGGATGCCGCCAACGGCTCGAGCACGCAGATAGACATAGATGTCGTCCAGATAGCAGTAGACATTCTTGTTGTCGCCGAAGGCCGGCATGACGCTTTCCTTCCCGCCACTCAGGTTCTGCCGACCTTCCGCGACAATCGAAAGGAAGGTGGCGTAGTCCATGGTCTTGAGGGAGTTGGCAAGCGCTGGCGCATAGGTTGAGCCCACGCCATCGGGCCCGTGACAGACGTGACACTCGGAATGATAGCGTCGGTATCCGCTGAACGTATACCAGTCGACTGTACCATCCGGCTCGATATTGTAAGTGGGAGTGCCTTCGGCATCCAAATACTTTCCATCCTCATTGCTTACGGCTTTCGCCGCTTCCTTGGTATCCTGAGCGTGGACAGAAGCGACTCCAAGGAGCACGGTGAGAAAAGCCGAAAGTAATACACGAACTGCCATCTAGGACCTCTTGTTCCAGCCGCCGCCCCTCCACACTGCACGAGAAAGATGTGGCAAAAAAGGCCGCTGTGTTTTGATTGCTTTAAAGGAAGAGCCCGAAATAACGTGAACTGTTAATTCCGGACTCTCCCTAGGTTTTAATGCCGGTCCAGTCGATCTCTCAGGATCAATCCGGAAGACCGAACACAGTCAGCTGACCGCCGAGTGTGGTGTAGTCGGCCAGCGCGGCATAGCCTCCCACGGCTCCGAGGCCCGCGGTGGCGATGGACTGTGCCTCGTCGGACGGAGCATTTTCGCCAGCGACGGCTGTCTGCCATGCCGCCGCACCTTCGGCCTGCAAGAGGCCGCCTGCGAGGCCGATGCCGGCCCAGCCGCCGACGCCCGAAAGCACGGCGATATACTGCTTGCCGTCATGCTCGTAGGTGTTGATGTTGCCAATGATGCCGGACGGCGTCTTGAACTTGTACAGCTCGTTGCCTTCCGTATCGACGGCCTTGATGTAGCCTTCGAGCGTGCCATAGAAAACGACGTCGCCCGCCGTGGCCAGAGCGCCGGACCACACCGAGAACTGCTCGGGGATCGACCACACGATCTCACCCTTCGCGGCATCCCAGGCGATGAAGTTGCCCATGCCGCCATGGCTATCCGGCGCCGGATACATGGAAACGGTAGCACCGACATAAGGCTGTCCAGCGGTGTAGCTCACCCGATAGGGCTCGTAATCCATACAGACATGGTTGGTCGGTACGTAGAAGAGACCGGTTTTCGGCGAATAGGCTGCCGGCTGCTGGTCCTTCGTGCCGAGCGCGGCCGGGCAGATGCCGGTCGTGTTCACGTCTTCGCCGTTCTGAGCGGTCGAATACTCAGCCACCACCTGCGGACGCCCATACTGGTCGCTGTCGGGGTCCATCACGACCTCGGTCGCCCAGTTCACCTTCGGATCGTATTTCTCGGCGACGAGAAGTTCGCCGGTAGCACGATCGAGGGTGTAGGCGAAGCCGTTACGGTCGAAATGCACAAGCACGTCGCGCGGCTCACCGTTGATCTCCATGTCGTCCACGAGAATGTTCTCGTTGACGCCGTCATAGTCCCACTCGTCGTGAGGGGTCATCTGGTAGACCCATTTCGCCATGCCCGTATCGGCATCACGTGCGAAAATGGTCATGGACCAGCGGTTGTCGCCCGGGCGCTGCACCGGGTTCCAGGTCGAGGGGTTGCCGGTACCATAGTAGACGAGGTTCAGCTCGGGATCATAGGCGTACCAGCCCCAGGTGGTTCCGCCACCGGTCTTCCACTGCTCACCTTCCCAGGTATTGATACCCGAATCGGGGCCAACCGGCTTGCCGAGATGAGTGGTGTTCTCCGGATCCATCAAGGTCTCGGCATCCGGGCCGGTGGAGTATGCCCGCCAGGCAAGCGAGCCGTCGGCCAGGTTGTAAGCCGTCAGATGTCCACGCACGCCGAATTCGCCGCCGGAGATGCCGACATAAACCTTGTCCTTGACCACCATCGGGGCCGAGGTTCCTGATTCGGCCAGACTGCCGTCGACCTGTTCGCCATTCTTGACCTGCCAGACCACTTCGCCACTTTCCGCATTGAGCGCGACGAGTGTGGTATCGGCCTGATACTGCAAAATGAGAGCCGGACGATCACCCTCGGCCGGAGCGTAGGCAACGCCACGGTTGACGGTGTCGCAGCACATGATCGGGATCACGTTTGGATCCTGCTTCGGCTCGTATTTCCAGAGAATGCGTCCGTCGTTCTTAAGGTCGAGCGCATAAACGATGTTGGGGAACGGCGTGTTGATATACATCACGTCGCCGATGACCAGCGGCCCTCCTTCATGGCCGCGCAGCACGCCAGTGGAGAAAGTCCACTTGACCTGCAGATCCTTAACATTGTCCTTGTTTATCTGATCCAGTTCGGAATACCGGGTATTTGCATAGTCACCGGTCGGCATCACCCAATTCTTGGGGTCCGACTCCATTTGCTGAAGCTGTTCGTTGGCCTGACTTCCAACAGCGGAAGTGCAGATCAACGCCATCGCAGTCAGCGATACATAGGCAGTTTGTCTGAGCACACGCATGTAAATCCTCCCGACGGTCACAATCCCAAATCGCATATGACTCCTCTCGGGAGGCACATAGGCGACAATGTGAGGGGAAGTATTTCCGGCAGCGTGTCACGACACAAGCCAGATGAGCAGCGGGCACCATAACTGCCCACCTCACTTGGCCTACGAAAGACAAACCCCGCTCCCTAAAACAGAGTAGTCCTTGAAGCCGGAAACAAATGAAGGTTATGCTAGAAAAACGCAGCGCACAAGGAAAAAAATCATGGGTCTACGCTGCAATGCAGCATATATGTGTTGCATTGCAGCAAATCAGGTGAAGGCTTAAATATATATCTTGAGAATTCTGCAGATTGAGGAATCTAAGCTCACATGAATCTGTAGATGCAATTCAAGCGGAAGACAGATATTTTCAGGCCATATCGTGAAAGCAAGGATTACTTCAACATGAAGGTTGGTGCTCGATGCCAAACGCCCAGTGGCGCATTCAATGGAAAAGGGAAAACTGAGATGAAAAAGCATTCGGTATTTCGAGTCTTCCTGGCGCCCCTTATCGCTCTGTCTTGGACGGCCAGCCCCACCTATGCAGCAAATGGTTATCCCACCGTAGCGATCGCGGATTATGTTCTCGGCTGCATGATCTCAAATGGCAGATCGCGCGAGGTGCTGGAGCGGTGTTCCTGTTCGATCGACGTCATCTCGTCCATCATTCCATATGACCGGTATGTCACGGCCGAAACCTTCCATCGCATGGCTCAGCTATCGGGAGAAAAGGGCGTCCTCTTTCATCAAACAGCTCCGGCGCGGAATTCGACTGCCGAGATGCGGCGAGCACAGGCCGAGGCAGATATGCGCTGTTTCTGATTCGGGTGCGGACCGGCCTATTTTGCCGAGACCGTCGAGCAGCGACACCAGGTGCTCATAGCACACCTGGAAAACGTTCATGAAAAGATCGCTGGAGATCGGCCATGACTTGCGGATTACGGCTCTCACGAGGCAATCGGATCAGAAATGTGCCAAGCACATGCGCCGGACGCGCCGATAGCACGATGATGCGATCCGACAGCATCAGTGCCTCGCGCACATTGTGGGTGACCATAAGGGCCGTGGTCGGCCGAGCCGCCCATACCGACAGGAGCAGGTAGCGCAGTTTCGTGGCCGTCTGTTCGTCAAGCGAAACGAACGGTTCGTCAAGGAACAGCATTGCAGGCTCGGTGGCAAAGGCCCTGGCGAGTGCCGCGCGGCGTGCCAGGCCCAGCGAAAGCTCCGCGGGATAGAGATTGCGTACCACGGTCAGGCCCAAGCTCTCGAAAAGCCGGTCCAGATTTTTCCCCCTTTCATCCTTTGGCAGGGCCAGCCGAACATTCTGTTCGACCGTTCGCCACGGCAGCAGCGTGGGTTCCTGGAAAACCGCGGCGACGCGGCCTTGCCCTTTGCCCGGCAATTGAAACGAACCGCTGAAATCGGTGTCGAGCCCGAGCAGGATCCGCAGCGTCGTGGTCTTGCCGCAACCCGATGGTCCGAGCAGGCAAGTGAATTCTCCTTCCGGAACGTCAAAGGCAAGATCGCGAATCGCAACGAGAGGCACGCCCTCTCGGGAGCGGAACACCTTCTCAGCGATGTCTACTTCAAGCGGAGTTCCCGCGCCAACGGGTCGAGTATCGTTCAAAGGGCTGCACCAGGAAAAGTTCGACGACAAGCATCACAGCCACAAAGGCCAAGGTATAGGCAAGAATGGATGCCACATCGAAGAGCTGGAAATAGAGATGGATCTGAAAGCCGACTCCGTTCGGACGGCCCAGCAGCTCGACAACGAGCACGATCTTCCAGATCAGGGCGATTCCGGAACGGGAGGTGGCTGCAAGATAGGGCTGAAGCTGGGGCAGGAGAATGTGCCGGATCCGCTCCAGCCTGCCAATTCTGTAAACGGTCGCCATCTCCCAGTAACGTGGATCGAGCGCCCTTGCCC
The DNA here is from genome assembly GCF_007829525.1 of Mesorhizobium sp. J18. Classification (GTDB taxonomy): domain Bacteria; phylum Pseudomonadota; class Alphaproteobacteria; order Rhizobiales; family Rhizobiaceae; genus VLJP01. Next base: position 3,916 of record NZ_VLJP01000006.1, on the reverse strand, counting down.
CCTCGCGCATGGTAACTATCACGTTCGGGATCTTGTTTACCGCCACCGCGCCGATGGCTGCGATCTCGTTGAGGCCAAACCAGATATAAGCGAGCACGATCACAACCAGTGCCGGGACATTGAGAAAGAGCACGACCCATGGGTCGAAGAAGCGATCCGCGCGCCGGTTCAATCCGAGAAGGACGCCAATGACCGAGCCGAGGGCCATCGCCACGATGAAAGCCGCCATGACGCGTCCGAGCGTCATCCCCAGATGAAAGAAGAGGTCGCCGCTCGCCGATTCCCGCATCAAGGCGACCCAGACGGCGGCCGGCGAGGGCAGGGCGCGGCTGGGCCAGGCAGTGGCGGCCAGATGCCACAACAGACAAAGACCGAGCAATGACATGACTACCGTGAGTGCCTTCGACCTCATCAGCATGTTCGGAAACGTGCGCATGCCTTCGGCCGGCTCTCCTTCCTGCCGCCGGGCTCGGGCAAGGCTCATGGCTGCGGCCCGGTCCAATAGGTTCCCGGCGCCATGGTCGGGGAGGGACCGACGAGCTTCTCACCGCCAATCTCGGCCAGAACCCGGTAAAGCTTGCCAGCATCCTCTTCTTCTTCCGCGAGAGGACGGTCCGGTATTCCCTCGCGATAGCGGTCGCGCAGCTTGTCGAGTTCTGCCCCCTCGGCGCGAATCAGAGGCTCSMGCCGGAGCCATTCCTCGTCCGATGTTGCCAGAAGTTGCTTCGCCGCTGCCGAGGCTTTCACGAAACCGTCGATAGCTGCCTTTTTCTGCTCCGCCCATGCCTCGTGAAAAACATAGCCAAGAACCGAAACCTTGCCCGAAGCGCCCAGCGCCGCCGATGCATCGTCGGCACCGAACAGGCGACGGAAGCCGTTCGCCTCCATCCGGGCGCAGTAGTGCCAGAAGTTCAGCACGGCTTCGAGATCGCCCTGCATCGCCATTTCGGCAAGGAGCGGCGGAGCGCCGTAGACGACCTCATTCTCTTTCGCCAAATCCAGATCGTGATCGCGCCGGGCCACGGCTTGGATCATAAGCCAGCTCTTGTCCAGAGAACCGCCAGCGACCCCGATCCTCATGCCTCTCATTTGGGAAAGATCTTCCAGGGGCGCATCGTCGCGCACCATTATGGCTCCGGCAGCGGTCGAATAGGGAAGCAGGGTGATGTCACTACCAGCCGTACGCTGGCGCGACACCCACAGCCAATCGGACACGATCATATCCACCTCGCCGCCAAGCATCGCGACATTGGAGGCGTCCTCGCCCGCAAAATACATTATATCCAGGTCGATGCCGTTCCGGGTGTCGAGTTTATGATGCTTGATGGTATCAAGTTCCCAGCTCACAGTGCCGAATTTCAGGGCGCCGATACGCACCGTTTCAGCCGCTCTCGCCGCGAATGGACACAATATCGCCAGTGTTGCGATGGAAGCCGCCGTCTGAAACAGGATGTCACGTCTCGAATGCAGCATTGCGAGGCGGTCAATTTCAGATCTGTCTGCCGTGATCGGGATAGGTGCATTTCCAGCGCACCACCTTGAATCCCGGATGCTCTTCCGACCATCGTGCAATGTGGGTTGGAGCCCTGAACATACATTGCATGAGCGAGCCGTTATGCTCGAAATAAAGATGTTCGGTGCGGCAGTCGCTGCCGCTTGTTGCAAGGCAGACAGTAAGAACGAGATCGACCAAGTTCACTTGGCACCTCCAAGGTTGCTGCGGCCCAAACCCAACCGCGCCGCCTGTCCTGTCCAGACATACGGCACCCTCCTACGGTGCCCGGTAGGCAGGGTCAGGCCAAGGCTACGCGTTGACCTGGAAGCCGTCAACTGCAGGACGTGACTGCGAACATCCTGCCAAGCGTTCCTCCCCCATTGTTGACATCTTTTCATCGGAGTTTAGCTTACGGCCCGTCCGGCCCGTTCATCGAGGCTTCAGGATCAAGGCAGTATAGGGCACTAGAACCGAGGGCATCGAAACAAAATGAGGAATTGCCTATGCGCTCCAGTGCACTTGTTTTTCTATCCGTTTTGACAGTTGCGGCCAGTTCCGCTCATGCCCAGGATCCGGCAGCGGGCGAAAAGGTCTTCGCAAAATGCAAGGCCTGCCACGTTGCCGATACGGATCAAAACAAGATCGGTCCGTCCCTCAAAGGCATCGTTGGCAGAACTGCCGGGACGCATGAAGGGTTCAAATATTCCCCCGCCATGATCGAAGCCGGCGAAGGGGGACTGGTTTGGAACGAGGAGACCTTGACCGAATATCTTCGTAGCCCGAAGGAAATGGTCCCTAAGACAAAGATGGCTTTCGTCGGACTGAAAAAGGACGAGGATCTGGCCAACGTCATTGCCTATCTGGAACAGTTTTCCGAGTGACGGTCGGATTTGCCGAAACGCCGCGCCGCTGCGGCGCGGCGTTTCTCTGACGCCTCAGGCGGTTGTAGCAGCGCTCTCGATTGCGGCGAGCAATGCCGGCAAATCCCTGCAGATGAAATCGGCTTCGAGCTCTTCGAGCGGCACTCGGCTATAGCCGCCTCGCACCACCGCAACAGGCATTTCGGCTGCACGGGCGGCGGCAACATCGGTCGCGCTGTCGCCAACCATCAGCGCCTCCTCAGGCAGAACATCCAGTTGCTGGAGTGCAAGGAGCAGCGCGTCCGGCGCGGGTTTGCCGTGCATTACCGCATCGCCGCCTATGATCGTTCCGAGGCGCTCGGCCAGGCGGAAATGCAGCAGGATGGTGCGCGCCGCCACTTGCGGCTTGTTGGTCACGACGCCGAGCCGGATACCTGAACTGTGAAGCCGTACGAGCGTTTCGGCAGCACCCGGCATGAGCCGCGTGAACTGGGTGAGGTGCCTGTAATAAATCGTCCCCATGGCCTGAAAGGCTTCTTCGAGGTTGGCCTCGGAGAGCTTGGCGTCGGAAGCGGCAAAGGCCCGTTCCACAAGCTTGCGTACGCCCTCGCCGATCATCGTCTTCACCTGCGCGAGGGAGAGAGAAGGAAGATCATAATTTTCAAGGAGTTCGTTGACGGCTGCTGTGATGTCCGGCGCGGAGTCGATCAGCGTACCGTCGAGATCGAAGAGAACCGCCTTGGGCCATCTGCCCGAGCTATGCCTGTCTGGAATCAAGCAGTGTTCCTTCCATGGCTGTGGAGACGATGTCCGCGAGAGGCTTCGAAGCTGGACGGCAACCGCGATAAAGATGGGGCGGTCTGGTTATTCGCAAGAGCGGGCCGGTCATTTTAGGGGGCTCTTCGTAAAGCGCTGTCAGATGAGTACCGCAAGGCCTCGATATTGGCCTGGTATGCGTGTTGGCCGTTGCCCCTGAAGACGGCGGAGCCGGCGACCAGCACATTGGCGCCGGCGGCAACCACCTGCGGCGCCGTCTCCGGCGTGACGCCGCCATCGACCTCGATATCGATCGGCCGCTCACCGACCAGCGCCTTGACGCGGCGGATCTTCTCCACCACCGCCGGGATGAAGGCCTGGCCCCCGAAGCCCGGATTGACCGTCATCAGCAGGATGAGGTCGAGCCGGTCGAGCACATATTCGATGACGCTTTCCGGCGTCGACGGGTTGAGCGAGACACCAGCCTTTTTGCCGAGGCTCCTGATCGTCTGCAGCGAGCGGTCGAGATGCGGTCCGGCTTCGGCATGGACGGTGATGATGTCGCAGCCGGCTTCGGCAAAGGCGGCAAGATAGGGGTCAGCCGGGGCGATCATCAGATGGCAGTCGAAGACCTTGTCCGTGCGGTTGCGGACCGCTTTCACGACCGGCGGGCCGAAGGTGATGTTGGGGACGAAATGGCCGTCCATGACATCGAGATGGATCCAGTCGGCGCCGGCCGTCGCCACCGCCTCCACCTCGTCGCCCAAGCGCGAGAAGTCAGACGACAGGATCGACGGCGCGATGA
>NZ_VLJP01000005.1 GCF_007829525.1 Mesorhizobium sp. J18 | reverse complement strand
GCTGGAAAATGACACCGGCACGGATGGTGACGGGATCACCAGTGACGGCACGGTCAATGTGACCGGCCTCGAGGAAGGTGCGACCTGGCAGTACTCGACCGATGGYGGTGAGACCTGGACCGAGGGTGAAGGYGACAGCTTCGTGCTCGAGGAAGGCGAGTACGAGGATGTGCAGGTTCGCCAGACCGATGCGGCGGGCAACGCCAGCGCGGCAACTTCGCTCGGGCCGGTGACTGTGGATGTGACCATTGATGCGGTGGACGATGTTGCCACGCTCGATATGGGCGAAATGTCGCGCACCGTCGGCGAACCGGAGACAAACACCAATGTCGGCGTACTAGGGCTGGCGGAAGCGGAAGTCGGTGATGACAACTCCGTTGCCATTACTGTGTCAGAAGACACCGGCGACCTGCAAATCGAGGTCAGTCAAACGGCACTGGTCGGGGTGGCCGACGCCTTCAGACTCGAAGTCATCGATGCCGAGGGTAACGTCGTCTATGCGGCAGTCACCGAGAATTCCCTGGTGGGTGACGTCGCCGGACTCGATATCCTTGGTGTAACGGGCGACGATACGCTGGTTGCAAACGTGACCGGCCTGCCGCCTGGCGAATACCGCGTCGTGGTGCGCAACGATCAGAGCGCGCTCGGCGGGCTTCTGGATACAGATGGCGGCGGTATTTCCCTGGAAGAACTGGGGGATGCCGGGGTCGTTCTCGGGCCGGACAACCAGGACCTGGTACTGGATACGGTCGAGGATGCTCTTGGTGGTGGTGCCCTAGGAGCAACCGTAAGGGGATTGTTGGAAACGGCCCTCAATCTCACCACCGATCTTGGTGTGGGAGAACTGGTCGGAATCCTGTCTGATATCCTCGGCACGGTTGGCGCTACAGAGTTGCTCGATACGGTCGTTGACGCTGTCGCCGAAGCCCTGCTCAGCAATACGCTTACCCTGCTGCAATCGACCACGATCACGACAACCCTGACCGAGTACGATTTCCCGAATAACGAAGCCTCGGGCAATGTGATCGACGGCGACGATGGCGAGGGGGAGGACGATATCGGAAGCGGCGCGACCGTTACCGAAGTGGCCTTCGGCGATGGCGAGCCCGTCGAGGTGCCGGATGGCGGCAGCGTCACGATCCTCGGCGAGTACGGCGAGCTGGAGATATTCTCCGACGGCAGCTACACTTATACTGCATTCGGAGATCCCGCTTCCGTTGGTCAGTCGGAGGTGTTCACCTACACGCTGTCCGATGGGGTCAACTCGGATACGGCAACGCTGACGATCGAGATCGACGGCACGGTGGTAATGGCGGAGGGCGACGCGGCTACGGCCGGAGTAACATTCCAGAACTTGGTTGAGGAAGTGGAGCTAGAATCCATCGGAACCTTTAATACTCCTCTGCTTTCATCTGAAAGCACCGAAATTCCTTTCATCGTGGAAGATGACGACGTAGCGGATATCATCATCTATGCGGAGCAAATCTCAGGGCTAGGTGTGGCGCCGACATACACAATTTCCGTTATCGACGACTCCAATGCGACAATCTCCACAGTAACGTCCACCGTACTGGCGGGTATCGGCGATCTTGGGCCGACTGTCTCCCTATCTGTAGCGGGCCTTGAGGCGGGCACATACACGATCCGCGTGTCTAGTGCCGGTTTGAGTCTGAGCTTCAATACGGCAGTGTTGGTAGAGCAATCCATTACCCATCTCGATCAGTTTGAGGTCGAGAGCGTGACCGGTTCTACCGGAAATCTGCTCGCCAATGACGAGCCGGGCTCGGCGGAAACCGTTCTTCAGGTCTGGAACGGCACTTCCTACGAAGCCGTCGAACCGGGTTCCCCGGTCACGGTGACCGGGGCCTACGGCTCGCTCACGGTGCAGGCTGATGGAAGCTACACCTACACCCCCGATACCGGCGCGGATTACTTCGACACGCCGCAGATCGATAGCTTCGACTACCAGCTAGTGCATCCATCGGAGCAGATTGCGCAGGGAACGCTGGATGTGACGGTCGAGCCCAGCGGAGCCGGAGTTGCGGGCGTTGCTGCCTTTGGAGCGATGTTCGCCGACCCCTTCCTGGAGGGAGGAGAGGAGGATGTTGTGGCCCTTCGAGACTTCGACACGGCAGAAGAAGGGGATCTTGTGGAGCCCCAGGGTTTGGAATCCTCTTCCGAAGACTTGCTTGTCGAGGACACCGAAGATGGGACAGTGCCGCTTGGAACCTTGCTGAGCGAGGACGAATCCGCCGATCCAGATTCGGATGGCGCTTCCCAGGAGGTGGAGACGGTTCCGCCGTCATCGGATCAAGGGGTCGACGACCCGCTGGCATATCTCGAGAGCGGCACTATTGACGACCTGGACCATCAGGAGACCGACCATCATACTGTGATCTAGTATCTCGATACGGATGTTCCTGGTGAACGCCGGGCCCGGATTGGGGTCCGGCGTTCATGGCTATGGACATCTGAATTGAGCAGGCATGGATTTGATGGCCCGCGGCAGGGCAGACGAATGCGAAGACAGACTTCAAGGAGACGGGCTTTTGCGGCAATGGCGATTGCCTGCATGCTCCTCTCCTCATGCACGACTGCCGACCCTACGCTTAACCATGCCCCGCAGACCCCATCCACCTCTGCCCGGATTTCCGCAGGGGAGGGCCAGCAGGAATCCTCAACCGCGGGACAGCAACCAGCCGGAAAACCCGCGGCGGGCTCTTCCGCAGGCGGATCGGCGATCACGCTTGAAAGCGCGGTTCGCATGGCCCTGGCCTGGCACCCGTCGATCGATGAAGCCATCGGCAGGCTGAACGAGAGCGCCGCGGAAGTGGATGTGGCCAGAGCGGGATATTTGCCGCAGGTGCGGGCAGGGATCGATTCGGCATACGAAAATGGCACTCGGAACGGCTGGCGGCCCAGGTTCAGCGTTTCCGCCTCGCAGATGATCTATGACTTCGGCCAGGTTGCCGGATCGGTCGAAGCGAGGGCCGCGGGAGCGGATGTCAGCCGTGCACAGCTTTTGCTGGGCATAGACACCCTCATTCGCGACACCGCGAACGCGGTCATCGAGGTCCAGCGCTACCGGGCGCTTTCCGATGTCGCCCAAACGCAGCTCGCGGGAGTCCAGGCGATCGCCGATCTGGTCCGTCAGCGCAGCGACCGGGGAGCCAGCACCCGGTCGGATGAAATACAGGCCGACGCCCGCGTACAGGCGGCACAATCCACCGTGCTCGAAATCAGCGCCGAACTGGGCCGCTGGGAAACCGTCCTTGCCAACCTGATCGGCCGGGGCGGGCCGGTGAGCGTTCTTGCGGATGCACCTCAATGGCTCTTGAATGCCTGCAGCGCGGCAGAGCCCGATTGGTCCCAGGTTCCAGCCGTCATGGAAGCGGAGGCCCGGCAGGCAGAGGCGTCCGCGCAGCTTGGCGTCACCCGCGCCCAAAGTTTCCCGACACTTTCTTTGGAAGCGAATGCCGGGTACGATCTCAACCATGACTCTTCTTCGTCGCGAGCGTCGACGGAAGAGCCGGACCTGTCGGTTGGATTGCGATTGTCGGGAAATCTCTATGATGGAGGCGCTACCGCGGCGAGGCGCACTGCAGCGGATTCGGCGCTGAACGCAGCCAGGGCCGCCACAAGCAACAGCCGGCTCCAGGTCAGCAGTGCCTTCATGGAGGCGCGGGCCCAAACGAGCAGTTTGCAGCAATTGCTCGCTTCCTTGTCGGGACGACAAGACATGATGCGAGAGACTCGCGACCTTTATCGCCAGCAATATGTGGAGCTCGGGACGCGCACATTGCTGGATCTTCTCAATGCGGAGCAGGAACTGCATCAGGCGGGCTTCGATACGGCGAATGCAATCCATGACCTGCGCAGACTGGGCATAGCCTGTATCTTCAATACTGGAAAAGCCCGCAAGGCGTTTTCGGTGGATGGCATGGCCATCAGAGGGGTGACGCTTTAGCCATGAGAGAGGACCCGCGTCTGACCGACGAGGCGGCAAGCGCCAAAGATGCCCCGGAGCAAGCCGCCGAATTTCCGACCAAGGGCTGGATCGAGGCGCTGCGCCATGTTGCGCAGCACTACCGGTTGCCCATGTCGATTCAGCGGGCATGGCTGGTAGCCCGATGGTCCGGGCTCGAAAATGATCGGGCACGGATACGCGATCTCGCCCGTGGTGTTGGCTTGCGGGTCAAATTCGCCGAACCGAAAACCGTCGAGCTGTCGAGTTGGCAACTGCCCCTGATCGTCCAGCTCCGCCACGGACAGGTCGGCGTGGTTACATCGTTCAGCAAATCTGGCGAAGCAGCTGTCATGCTGGCCGGCAGTGAGGGGCTTCAGACCCCTATGCCGATCGAAACACTGCTGCAGGAGCTGGAACTCGTTGTTATACCGCGTCCCGTACGGGCAATACCGGACGAACGGGTCGACACCTATATTCGGCCCTATGAAGAGAATTGGCTTCGCCGCATCATTCTTCGCGACCTGAGGCCCTACGGCCATGTGATGGTCGCCTCGCTGATCGCCAACTGCCTGGGCCTTGCCGGCATCCTGTTCTCCATGCAGGTTTATGACCGCGTCGTCCCGTCTGAATCGTTCCCGACGCTGTACGTACTCTTCAGCGGCGTCCTTCTGGCGATCTGCTTTGACTTCATCATGCGCCGCATGCGCATGGGTGTTATAGACCTGCTGGGCAAGCGCACCGATCTTCTCATGTCCGACCGCGTCATGGGACATGCATTGAGGGTGCGCAATCAGGTTACAACGGGATCGGCGGGTACATTCATTGCCCAGTTGCGCGATCTGGAGAAGGTGCGCGAGATGCTGACCTCGACCACGGTCGGGGCGCTGGCGGACATCCCGTTTTTCCTGCTTTTCCTGGCTGTCTTCTGGTCCATCTCCGGGATTCTGGTTCTGGTGCCAATCGGCGCGCTTTTGCTGATGGTGATTCCCGGCCTGCTCGCGCAACGCAAGCTCCGCGCATATGCGCAGGAGTCCATGCGAGAGGCTGCGTTGCGCAATGCCATGCTGGTGGAGGCAATACAGGGCATCGAGGATATCAAGACCCTTCAGGCCGAGGAACGGTTTGAGCAACAATGGAACCATGTGAACGCCGTGACCGGCGAGGCGCAGATCAAGTTGCGTTCGCTGACGAACACTCTTTCCGTTTGGACTCACAATGTTCAGATGGCGGTATACGCAGTTACCGTTTTTCTCGGTGCGCCTATGGTGATTGCCGGCGATATGAGCACCGGAGCATTGGTCGCAGCTTCGATTCTGGGTTCACGCATGATGGCGCCCATGGCCCAGGTCACCCAGATCATGAGCCGTTTTCAACAGGCAAAGGTCGCTGCGAACAGCCTGAACCAGATAATGAAACTGCCTATCGATCATCCGGACAAGGAAAGCCGGATTCACTCTCCATTGATCGCAGGCAAATACAAGCTCAAATCCGCCACCTTCCGATATGGCGACGATTCCTCGCCGACGGCGCTGTCGATACGTGACCTGGAGATCCAGCCGGGAGAGAAGATCGCGGTTTTGGGCAAGAACGGCGCTGGAAAGTCGACCCTTCTGCAGGCCCTTTCGGGCCTGCTTGTACCAAGCGCTGGTGAGATCCTGCTGGATGACGTGGCACTTCGGCACATCGATCCGGCCGATGTGAGACGTGATGTCGGTTTGCTGACGCAGAACGCCCGCCTGTTTCACGGAACGCTCCGCGACAACATCATGATGGGCGCTCCCCAGGCTTCACAGGAGGAAATCCTGCGGGCTCTGTCCATGGTGGGCGCGGAGGATTTTGTCCGCAAGCTGCCCAAAGGGCTCGATCACATGGTGCTTGAGGGCGGCTATGGCCTGTCGGGAGGACAGAAACAGGCTATCCTTCTGGCGAGACTGCTGATCCGCCAGCCGAATGTGGTTCTTCTCGATGAACCGACGGCTTCGATGGACGAGGCAGCCGAGCGGCATTTCATTCGGCAATTCAGGTCCTGGAGCAAGGGTTCGACGGTGGTGATTGCCACACACCGGATGCGCATACTCGAACTCGTGGATCGCATCATTGTCATCGAGAACGGCCTTGTTGCCCTCGATGATTCCAAGGAGCGTGCGCTGCTGGTTCTGCGCGGGCTTGCCGATGTGAAGCCGGCTGGAGGCAAGAGGCGCCTTTCCAGGAACGCAAGACCGATCCAGTCCGAGCACTATGACAAGGACTAAGCTGATGCTGGGGCACGGCCAAGGAAGAAGCCATGGCGAATTTGCGGGCTGATGTCGATCAATCATGGAGCTTCGACGAAGCCGACGACGTTCGGTTGACCCGCTCGGTACGTATCATCTGGGTCGTTGCCCTGTCGTTGGCATTCGCACTCGCATGGGCATTCTTCGCCGAACTCGACGAAGTATCGACAGGGAGCGGGCGTGTGGTGCCGACCATGCGCGAGCAGGTCATCCAGTCTCTGGAAGGTGGTATCCTGGCTGAACTTCACGTCCGTCAGGATGACATTGTGGAACCGGGACAGATCCTGGCCCAGCTTGATCCCACGCAAACCGAGTCCAATGTCGAGGAAAGCGCCGCCCGATACCGGGCCGCACTGGCCAGTTCCGCGCGCCTCGAGGCGGAGGTAAACCAGACATCACTGGTCTTTCCGGCGGAACTGGACGCATATCCCGAACTGAAGGCTGCCGAAACAGAACTCTACCAATCCCGCCAAACGAGCCTGGAGGAATCGCTGCGCTGGATCCGTGAACTGATAGGGCTCGTTCGCAGCGAGCTCGAGATCAATCAGTCGCTGACCAATGTCGGCGCGGCCAGCAATGTCGAGGTTATCCGCCTAAGTCGGCAATTGGCCGAATTGGAGCTCAGGCAGGCTGAAGTCCAGTCGCAATATATAGTCCAGGCTCGCGAGGAACTTGCCAAAGCCAATGCGGAGGTCGAGGCCCTGTCTTCGGTGGTGAAAGGGCGTGCGGATTCCCTGACGCGCCTCACGATCCGCTCGCCGGTGCATGGCATCGTAAAGAACATCGAGGTGTCTACCATCAACGGCGTCATTCCACCGAGCGGAAAGCTGATGGACATCGTGCCGCTTGACGACCAGCTCCTTATCGAAGCGCGAATCTCGCCACGCGACATCGCCTTCATCCATCCGGGGCAACGGGCCAACGTCAAGATCACAGCTTACGACTATGCCATCTACGGCGGATTGGATGGAACCGTGACATCAATCTCTGCCGATACGATCCAGGACGAGATCAACCCGGAGGTCTACTACTATCGCGTTTTCGTCCGGACGGAGTCCGACGCGCTAGTTAACGATGCCGGCAAACGCTTTCCCATCGTTCCAGGCATGATCGCCACAGTCGATATCCATACCGGCAGCAAGACTGTCTTCGACTATCTCATCAAGCCGTTCAACAAGGCACGTGAGGCTCTGAGAGAGCGTTAGGACGGAGTTCGACTTGCAAGCGACACTACCGGGTTTCGCCGAGAAGCTTTCGCGAATGCGGGCTTCGATCCGCCCCGTCCTCAAGGGAACAGAGGGCGGTTTTTCTCCGGTAGTGCTTTTCTTTTCGGTCTCCGACGGGACGGCGCGGGCCCGTGTGGTCAATGTGGCTGGATCTTCCCTGGAAGCCGCCTGGCAGAAAGGGCTTCTGGCCCTGCGCACCGTCATGAAGAGACGGAAGCTTGAAGGGCGCTGGATCCGGGTGGACTGGATCGATGAGGTCAAACCGGCGACCTGGAAGGAGCTGCGCGCGATCCTCGCTAGGACCAAGCGCAACTATTTCCGGTATGGGCTGGCATTGGACCGGGAAATGAAGGTTGCGTTCACGGAAATGGAGCTCAATGCCAACGCAGCCCTTTATGGCGGCAACGCCACCGCGCATGCTGTGCTCAACGAAAAGAACTTCGCCCTCTACGCCCGAACGCGCTATCCGGACATGCCGGTTCCAAGCTTTGCCGACGAGGACGAGGTTTTCATCCTTTCCACCAGAGGTGTGTTCTGCGGAGAGGACGGTGAAGTGCATAGGCTCAATGGCGCTGGACCCGACGCCGGGCGACGTAGCATCGAGCGGCTTTCGAAGGAACAGGTCATTTCACTGATCGCGGATTCATCGGATTATCTGGCCCGGCAGGTGAACGAGGACGGCTCCTTCGTCTATGGCTATCACCCCTGCTTCGACCGCCAGATCGCATCCTATAACGGGCTGCGCCATGCAAGCACGATCTATTCGATGCTCGAGGCATGGGAGATCACCAGAAAGGCTGAACTCAAGTCCGCGATAGACCGCGCACTCACCTATCTGTGCGGAACCCTGGTCAAGCGCTGCAACCTGCCGGACGGAACGCAGGCCGCATTCCTTGTCGACGTCGGCAACGAGATCAAGCTTGGCGCCAATGCCGTCGCAATCCTTGCCCTTGCCAAATATGCGGCACTCAACGGAACCGACCTCTATGACGAGATGATGGAGCGGCTGGCGCTTGGTATCCGCCACATGCAAGATCCTGAAACTGGTGCTTTCGTCCACGTCCTGAACTATCCCGATCTGAGCGTGAAGCAGGCATTCCGCATTATCTATTATGATGGCGAAGCGGCTTTTGGGTTGATGCGGCTTTACGGGCTAAGGCAGGATCCGCGCTGGTTGCATATCGTGGAAAAGGCGTTCGAGCATTTCATCGCCAGCGATCACTGGAAGTATCATGATCACTGGCTGAGCTATTGCGTCAACGAGTTGACCCGTTATCGCCCGGAGGAAGGCTATTTCCGCTTCGCTATCCAGAACGTCGCTGGCTATCTGGATTTCGTCTCCGAGCGGATTACCACTTTTCCCACGCTGCTTGAGCTGATGATGGCGGCGCGCGAGGCTCTCGCCCGAATTGACGAGAGGCCGGAACTGCATGGTCTTTTTGCCGATATCGACCTGGTGCTTTTCGAGCGCGCATTGGAAAAACGCGCCCACTATCTGCTCAACGGCCACTTCTGGCCCGAAATGGCGATGTATTATCGCAATCCCGACAGGATAGTGGGATCCTTCTTCATCCGCCACCATGCCTTCCGGGTACGCATCGATGATGTCGAGCACTACCTCTCAGGCTTCGCCGCCTATCTGCGTTACATGGAGGAACGGCCGAAATTCCTGGATCTTGTGAGAAGGCACGGCGGTCAGATTATTGACGGGCCGGTTGCCGGCGGACCGATTGCCGCGAATGGCTGACGCTGTCCGGGACAAGGCGCTGTATCACTCCTGGCGGAAAGGGATCCACCAAAGATGAGCGGGAGATTCCTCCAGAGAGATAGCGCCGGACATTGGACAGCCGATGAAGTTGCCGAAGCAGCCGGAGGTCGCTGGATCATCTCTCCGCCCAAGCGCTGGTTTGCCAGCGGACTATGTATTCACGGGCCGACCATGCAGGCCGGCAATCTGGTTGTCGTTCGCGGCAGCGAGCCGGGCAGTAAGGGTATACAGGAGCATTTGCTTTCCACGCTGCCGCATCCGCCGGCCGGCATCATTACCAGTTCCGATATGATTCCGGGCCCGCCCAGCATGCCGGTGCTTCGCGTCGGCGACACGGGTGTGGCGATCCTGGCCATGGGGCGCCATGCTCGCGAACGCATGACCGGCAAGGTGCTGGCGGTTACGGGAAGTGCCGGCAAGACGACGACCGTCGCCATGCTTGCTCACGTGCTGAGCGCGTGGGGGAGGGTGGGCCGAACCGGCTACAATGCCAACCTGCCGCATGGCGTGGCATGGAATCTGGCCTCCATGCCACTTCACGCACCGCATATCGTGCTCGAACTGGCCATCGGGCGGATGGGCCAGAGCGCGCGCATGGCCCGGCCGGACATTGCCGTGTTCACCAATATTTTTCCCGCCCATCTCGGCGAGGGCAGTTCGCTTCGGGACATCGCGCGCACCAAGAGCGCCATCTTTTCCGCCATGTCGCCGGGAGGAGTGGCAGTCATCAACAGGAATATGCTCGAGTGGGAGACAGTTCACGCGGCAGCAACTGCGCGAAAGCTGGAGGTTTTCCACTTCGGTACGACCGGAGAAAGCGACTTCCAGTTGCTCGACTATGATGCGGGCAGCAAGCGCGTATCAGTCCGTCTCAGGGACGAAGAGCATGGATACAGCCTCCCAGCCGCCGGCAAGCATATGGCACTCAACAGTCTGGCCATCCTGGCGGCTGTCAGCGCGCTCGGCCTTCCGCTGGAACAGGCTTTCCGGCAACTCGAGACCTTCCAGCCGCTACCCGGCCGAGGAGAGGAGTCCGAAGTCATTGTCGACGGCAAACGCATCACCATGATCGATGATGCCTACAATGCCAATCCGGGCTCGATGACGGTGGCGCTTGAACAGCTCAGTCTACGGGTAACGGCGGGCCGCAAGATCGCTGTTCTTGGCGAAATGGCCGATCTCGGCCCGGAGGCGCGACGCTATCATTCGGAACTTTCGACACTGATTGACGGGTTGGACATTGATCGTTTCTATGTAACAGGCGAGCTCTATTCGGAGTTCTGGGAGAGCTTGCCCCGCGATCGACGGGGTGGCTTTGAGCCGTCGCTGAGCGCGTTGCGGCTGCGGGTATTCCAGGAAATCGCTGACGGAGATACAGTACTTTTCAAGGGATCGAACAGCGCGAAGATCTATCAGATCGTCTCGTGGCTGGCCCAGCAATCCGTCAGAACACGATGACGGCGCTTCGCGGTTCCGATAGGCCAAACGAGGCGGGTCATTCGCCATAAGGCACCCAGATGTTCTTCACCTGGGTTGCACGGCGCAGGAATTCGCGGCCCTTGCCGTCATCTGGCAGGAAAACCAACGCCCACCCCGCCCGGCAATCTGGGTTGGGTAGTGCGGCAATGGTCAGGCAGGACGGGCGCGTACTTGGAAGGTTCCGGTCCGGTCAGCTTTGCATCCTTTGGGAAAGGCAAGGCCGATGGCATTGTGGCCCTCCGGTGGGCTCGCGGGACCGGAGGGCCTGCGGTCACGGCACAGGTGTGCCGTGACCGTAATGCTGGTCAGAACATGGCTGCCGTCTCTTGCAGCGTGATCCACACACCCCACAGAATTGGTATGCCGACAGCGGCCCAGGCGAGGGCTGCCTTTGCATCGAGGCCGCCCTTGCCGATGCCGAAGGCTCCCGTCTCACCGCCTTGTGCGGCTGCGGTTTCGGCCTGTAGCGCGGCGACTTCCTCGTCTGACATGAACCACTTGTCGGCAAGCGGCCTCACGAAGAAGTTGGCGATGACCCCAAGAGCCAGCATGCCGGCGAGAATATACATTGTGAAGTCATAGACCTGCGCACGGGGGATGCCTGCCGCGAGCTGGAACTCGCGGATATAGTTCACCACCACCGGACCGATGATGCCCGCCGTCGACCATGCCGTAAGCAGGCGGCCGTGAATGGCGCCCACGAACTGGGTGCCGAAAATGTCGGCGAGATAGGCCGGAATGGTGGAGAAGCCTCCGCCATACATGGACAGGATGATGCCGAACATAAGCACGAACAGCACCTGACTGCCCATATGGGCCGCGGTCGGCGCCAGCGCATAGAGGACAATGCCGAGGATGAGGAACGTATAGTAGGTGTTCTTGCGGCCGATATAGTCCGACAGCGATGCCCAGAAGAACCGGCCCAGGATGTTGAACAGCGACAGCAGCCCTGCGAAGCCGGCGGCAATTCCGGCGATTGCAGTCTTCTGCTCCGCATTCAGGTCGTTGAACGAGAGTTCCGGCAGGCCGATGAGCTGGCCGGCGAAGATTTCCTGCAGCATAGGCGAGGCCATGCCGATGACGCCGATGCCGGCCGAAACGTTCAGCGTAAGAACGGCCCAGATCAGCCAGAACTGGCTTGTCTTGTGCGCGTCGCGCAAGTGTACGTGGCGCGTCGTGATCATCCCCTTGGTCGGAGGCGGGGTCCATCCCTCAGGACGCCAGCCCGACGGCGGAATCCGATAACCGAACGCCCCCAGCGTCATTGAGACGGAATAGATCAGAGCCATGACCACGAAAGTCTGCCAGACGCCGACCGAATCCTCGGTGCGGAAATAGTTCATCAGGAAGTTCGCCAGCGGAGCGCCGATCATCGCGCCGCCGCCGAAACCCATGATCGCCATGCCGGTCGCCATGCCGCGCCGGTCGGGAAACCATTTGATCAGCGTCGAGACCGGGGAGATGTAACCCAGACCGAGGCCGATGCCGCCGATGACACCGGCGCCGAGCCACATGATCCACAATTGGTGGGTGATGATGCCGAAGGCCGCGATGAGGATGCCACCGCACCAGCAGAACATCGCGGCTATGCCTGCCTTGCGTGGACCAGCACGTTCGAGCCAGCCGCCCCAGATTGCGGCKGCCGAGCCAAGAAAGACGAAGAACAAGGTATACATCCAGCCAAGGTCGGCAACGCGCCAATCGCAACTGGTAGTAAAGAGTGCGGTCAGAAGGTTCAGGTCGGCGCAGACAACCGGTTGGTCGATGCCGATGGCTCGCGAAAGCGGCAGCCAGAACACGCTGAAGCCGTAGGCCATTCCGATACACAGATGAATGGCGAGTGCGGCTGGCGGCACCAGCCAACGATTGAATCCCGGCTTGGCTATGATCCTCTCACGATCGAGAATTCCGACGCCGCCGGGGCTACCGGAAACGGTATCACTTGCTGTGGACATTCAATCTCCTCCATCCGCCAGAATCCCCCGGCGGTTGTCCAACTGGTTGATTGTATTTGATTATGGGCGTTTGTTCGGGCCACCCGCCATCCGCGAACTGACACGGATTACCCTACCGGCTTCGTCGCCGCATCCATCCACCTCCTTTGCGCAAATAGCTTGCAACTCTCATGCCAGGTGGACCTCATAAGTAATTTCAAAGGCTTATCGGTCGAGAGAAAACATCTATGGACAAAATGTCCATGCCAGTTGGACAAAATGTCCAGTTGGCCAGGTTCAGGCTGCTTCCGGAAGCCAGATCGAGAAGGTAGTGCCTTTGCCCGGCGCGCTTGCGGCTGAGATCCTGCCGCCCTGACGCGTAATCAGGGTCTGGCTGATGGACAGCCCGAGGCCGGTTCCCTCCCGGCGCTTGGTGGTGAAGAAGGGATCGAAGACCTTCCGCATGACTTCCGGCGACATGCCTATGCCGGTATCCACTACCTCCACAACAAGCCCCTGCTTGCCATCCAGATCTTCGTCGAATGTCCGCAGCGTCAGCCTGCCGCCATCAGGCATGGCATGAATGGCGTTCACGATCAGATTGACCAGCACCTGCTGCAATTCGGTCCGGTTCATCAGCACGAGCCGCGTCGCTCGATCTTCGCGGACGACCTCTATCGCCGCCTTGTTGAGAAGGTGCTGCACTAGAGGCAGGCAATCCGCGATGACTTCACCAGGTGCATGCCGCTCGATATAGCCGGCATACTCCTCCGGCTTGGCGAATTGCAGGAGCTTGGTGACAATCTGGCTGATGCGATAGATCTGCTCGTCGAGCAGCCGGAATTCCGTCTTCGCGAGTTCCGCCTTTTCGCCCATGAGGTTGCGGACAACTTCCAGATTTCCCTGCATCACGGCGATAGGGTTGTTGATCTCGTGCGCCACACCAGCGGTTATCTCGCCGATCGCGGCGAGCTTTTCCGACATGATGAGCTGCTTGGTCGTCGCCTCGAGCTGCCGGTTTGCGAGCTGCAATTCGCGCGTCCTTTCCTCCACGCGTGCATTCAGCTCCTCGTTCCAGTTGCGCAATTCGCGATCGCGTTCCTGCAGCTGGTCGAGAAGATGATCGAGGTGAAGCGCTACGCGTCCGATCTCGTCCTTGCCGTCCTTGTGGCCCGTGCGCGCGCCGAGATCGCCGCTTTCGACCTTGGCGATCGTTCCGGTCATCTGCTCCAGGGGCTGAAAGATCGCGCGCGCCCAACGCAGGAAAATGGGGATCGTGGCTGCCGCGACCGTCAGAAACGCGAACAGGATCATTGCTAACGTCTGGTATTTTGCGGCGGTGAACGGCGCTTGCAGAAAGCCCACATACAGCATCCCCACCCGTTCGCCATAGCTGTCGACGATCGGCTCATAGGCAGAGATGTACCAGTCGTTGACGACGAAGGCGCTGTCGAGCCAGGTGCGCCCCTCACCGAGAACGGCAGAGCGGACAGCGGCCGAGACCCGCGTGCCGAGCGCCCGCCGACCTTCGAAAAGGCGGACATTGGTGCTGATGCGCACATCGTCAAGGAAAAGGGTTGCCGTCCCCTGACTACCCTCGGGGAGGCTTGCCTCGCGATAAACCAGATCATTGATCGTATCGATGAAGACAAGATTCTGGTTGAGAAGCGTACCGCCGACAAGGGCGGCGCGGCGACCGTCGGCGAGAGTAACGGGACTTGCCGACTGCACCACCATGCCGCGTGTTTCCTCGGTGCGGTCGGTCGGGACCGCGTTCGGCGTCGGCACCAGTTCGATACGCGTCCGCTCGGCAAGCTCGGGCGCGATCTGCTCCAGTTCCTCGTTATCGAAAATGTCGATTGCCGTAGCCGGCTTGCCGGCAAGAGCTGAAATGACAATCGGCCAGTTTGTCCGCGGTTTGGACGAAGGATGTTTGCGGGCGGAAGCTTCAATGCTCGTTTCAGTCGCGACAAACAGAAAATCCAGAACCAAGGCCTTACGGCTTTCTTCCAGTAGCCGGTCGATGGCGGCCTGGGATGCTGCCGGTCCGCTGATCGCGTCGCGGAATTCTACCGATGCTCCGAGCGCCTGCACCTGTTCGCCTGTATTCTCCAGGATGCGCGCCAGATATTGATGCGCGATGGTCAGGTCGCCATTGACCTTCGAGATCAGCATGGCGTCGAATTTGGCATTCCACCGGGTGACCGTTACCGCCAGCAACAAGGGCAGGACGACCAGTGTCGGCAGGAGTGCGATCGCCAGCAGGCGGAAGCGGACTGAACGACCCCCGGCACCAGTGCCTGTGGAACGGGCGGCGGCCTCACGCATTCCAGGATGCGAATTTGCGGTCAATTGTTTTTCGGGAAATGCCAAGCCGTCGCGCTGCTTCGTCTCGATTCCCGCCGGCTTCCTTCAGCACCGCCAGGATGTGACGCTTTTCGACCTCGGCAAGACTGGCATTGCCCGATGTTTCGTGCCTTTCACCGTAGGAGCCGAATTCCTCCGGGAAACGTCCGAGGATCAATGTCCGTTCGATCAGGTTGCGCAACTCGCGCACATTGCCGGGCCAGTCGTAGCGCGCCAGCGCGGCGCGCACGCTGTCAGGGATCGGCACCGGCGGCATGCCCAATTGCAGCGACAGCTTGCGCATGAAGAGTGTCGCAAGCTCCTGCACGTCGTTCTCGCGATCCTTGAGCGGCGGCAGGTGGATTCGCATCACATTGACGCGGAAATAGAGATCGGCACGAAAGCGTCCAGCCTGCACCTCCCTTTCGAGATCCGCATTCGTGGCGAAGACGAAACGCAAATCCACGGGGATTTCACGCTCCGATCCGACCGGCCGCACGCGCCGGTCCTCGATGACCCGCAAAAGCTTGCTTTGGGTCGCCAGAGGCAGTTCCCCGATCTCATCCAAGAAGAGAGTGCCGCCCTGGGCATGCATGAACAGTCCTTCGCGTGTTGTTTCAGCGCCCGTGAAGGCACCTTTCAAATGGCCGAAAAGCTCGCTCTCGATCATATCCGGCGGGATCGCGGCGCAATTGATCGGCACGAAAGGCTTGTCAGCTCTGTCGGAGAGCGAATGGAGGGAGCGAGCCGCCACCTCCTTGCCTGTTCCCGACTGGCCGGTGAGCAAAACCGAGGTGGGAAGCGGAGCAACCTTGGCCAGCGTGTCCCTGACGCGGCGGATCGTGGCGGATTCTCCGATGAACTTGTCGCGCAGCAGGATATGGTCGGAAGTTGATGTCAGTTCATAGCGCAGCACGTAATTCTCGCGCTGCAGGCGAACGCGGTCGAGGCATCGCGCGACTGCGTTGAGAAGCTGGTTCGAGCGGAACGGCTTGAGCACGAAATCGACCGCTCCTGCCCGCAAGGCCTGGATTGCGGTATCGAGATCGGCATAGGCGGTCATCAGGATAGCATCGGAAAAGAAGCCGATGGCGCGCTGCTCGGCAAGCCAGTCGACGCCGTTCTTGCCCGGCATGATGTTATCGAGAATGACGACGTCGAAATGGCTCTCATCCAGCTTGCGGGAGGCTTCTTCGGTATCGGCGGCGGTCTCAAGCTTCCGGCAGCGCGGTGCCAGTGTGCGCATGAGGAAGTTGCGCATGCCAGGCTCGTCGTCGACGACGAGGATGGATGCCTTGGCGAGCCAAGGGCCGAATTCCGGATCTGCCATGGTTTCGCGAAGCTTTCCGCTTGCCTCACCCATCATTGTCCTCCCAGCAAATCAGCGTGGTGCATCCATGATGATGGTTGATGCGTGTTCAAACAAGCGGGTCGTCACAATCGTATACGACAGGCATCTGCTTCCGTTGACCTAACCGGTAAAAAGTATTTAGATGGTTAGAGGCTGAAATTTATGGATATGGGGCCGGATGTCGCACGATTCAGGCTATGAGGAGGGGCGCATGGGACCGGTCCCGTTTCTTCTGGGTGGACGGCTGTGCCTGGATTTTGTCAATACGGTGAACAGCCGATCGCGTCCTGCCACGCGAGACTATCTTTCGGGCGCCTCAGACCTGATCGACTGGACGTGGCAAGTCGGACTGCTCGACGACGGCACGATCGTCAGGTTGAGGAAGCGGGCAAGGGAGACGCCGGAAGATGCTGCAATCGCCTATGAGACCGCGATCGAATTGCGCGAGACGCTCTATCGGATTTTCCATTCCATCATCCACCAGATGGCGCCGGATCGCGCGGATCTGGATATCCTGAGCGGCTTGGCGAGACAGGCCCGGCAGGCGCAGGAGCTTGTGCCGGAAGGACGAAGCTTCAGGTGGATTTGGCAGGAAGAAGCGGCTGGCCTTCTTGTGCCGGTATTCGCGGTTTCCCTTTCCGCTGTCGAGCTGCTGACGCGGGAAGACCTTTCGAGGCTCAAGGAGTGCCCGGCGCTGGAAGGGTGCGGCTGGCTGTTCTACGACCAGACCAAGAACAGGTCACGCCGCTGGTGCAGCATGGAGCATTGCGGAAGCACGGCCAAGGCAAGACGCTTCGCCGAGCGACAAAAGGCGGTGCCGGTCGCAGCAGGAGGAATAGGATGATCCGCTATCTTTCGCCGATGAGGCTGCTCGCAGCAGCTACCGGGCTCTGCGTTGTGCTTTTCGCCATTGGCTGGACGATGCGGGAGGATCCGTCCGACAAGCCTTACCTCAAGATCCTCGGTGGCGGTTTCATGTTCAACTATCGTGAGGCCGAGGTTTTCTACGGGTTCACGGCGCTGGTGGAGCGACCTCTTGCCAGCGGGTCGATCATCGAGGCGGAATTCGAAAATCCCGGGGGCGGCGAGTCTTTGGTGGTCTTTGAGCGCGTGAGCACCATGACCGACACATATGCCTTGCGGTCTCCCCCGGTGCGCGGCGTGGAAAAAGATAAACCCTACAATGTCGCCATCCGCATTTACGACAGGGAGCGCAAGGAACTCCTGTGGGCGACAACTCGAGACTATACGAGCCAGATCAGCGATGATGTCGTGCCGGACAAGCCGCTTACCATAGGCCCCGGATATGCTCTGAATCCCGATAATGTACCAGGCGCGGAGCGCCCGCCCCGTTGAAGCGAGCCTTCGTCGTTGAATTGACATCTACTATGGACCACAATTGGCGGGTGAGATTCCCGCCTGATGACTGAAAATACCGAGACTTCTTCGGCTGCGCCTTTGGCCGGCATGCGACCTGCACTGCAGTGGATGATCATCATCGCCTTGTCGGTGGGAGGTGGATATGCGCTTCAGCGCACGGGGCTGCCTGCCGCATTGCTGCTCGGGCCCATGGTTGCGGGCATCATTGCAGGTACGAACGGCGCGACAGTGCGGGTGCCGCGCTTGCCCTATCTCGCGGCGCAGGGCGTGATCGGCGTTCTCATCGCGCAGGCGATGACGCTTGAGATCATGCGCGTCATCCTGGATGACTGGCTGCTCTTTACCGCCCTGGTGCTCGCCACGGTCGTGGCCTCGAGCCTGCTTGGCTATCTCATCAGCCGATGGCGAATCCTTCCCGGCAGTACGGCCGTCTGGGGCTCGTCGCCGGGTGCGGCGACCGCCATGGTCATCATGGCCGAGGCCTTCGGCGCAGATGCGAGGCTTGTTGCTTTCATGCAATATCTGCGCGTCATCTGCGTCGCTGCCGTAGCGGCGCTGGTAGCGCGGCTTTTTGTCGATACATCCGGCGTGGAAATGCCTACCACGGTATGGTTCCCCGCCATCGAGCCGATTCCGTTCGCGTCGACGATCGCGCTTGTGGTGATCGGCGGTTTACTCGGAGTGAGGCTGAAGATTCCCGCCGGCGCTGTGATGGCGCCGATGCTTTTCGGCAGCGTGCTTCATATCGCGGGGCTTGCCTCGTTCCAATTGCCGGAATGGCTGCTTGCCGCCAGCTATGCCCTTATCGGATGGAATATCGGGCTCGGCTTCACGCGCGCCATCATCCAGCATGCGGCGCGCGCTCTGCCGCAGATTGTCTCCTCCATCGTGGCTCTGATCGCCTTTTGCTGGGGACTAGCCTTCATCCTGAGCAGCACACTCGGCATCGACATGCTGACGGCCTATCTTGCGACAAGCCCAGGCGGAATGGACTCCATCGCAATCATCGCTGCGGCGAGCCCGCAGGTCGATCTGCCGTTGATCATGGCGCTGCAGACCATGCGCTTCCTCTTTGTGCTGTTTCTCGGGCCGTCAGTCGCACGGCTTGTCGCGCGCCAGGTCGCAAGTTGATCGGTCCGGACTAGCCCGGCTTACGAATTGCGGTTTTCTCCTCCGGCGCTCTTTGCCAGCCGGGGCAGTTCGTGCATATTTGTTTCGGAGCTCGAAAAAATACCGCCCGCTGCCGGCAAGGAACGGGCGAGGAGGAAACTGTCCATGTATCTCGGTCTCGACCTCGGCACATCCGGGGTGAAGGCGATGCTCATTGATGTCGACCAGAAGCCGGTCGGGTCGGCGACAGCAGCATTGACCGTTTCAAGGCCGCACACCGGTTGGTCCGAACAGGATCCGAGGGACTGGATTGCGGCGACGGAAGAGGCAATTAATGCCCTGAAGTCCTCGCATGCAAAGGCTCTTGCCGCTGTGCGCGGCATCGGTCTTTCGGGCCAGATGCATGGTGCGACGTTGCTTGACGCCGAAGACAGGTCTTTACGTCCCTGCATCCTGTGGAACGATACGCGCAGCCACGCGCAGGCGGCGCTGCTCGACGCCGATCCGCGCTTCCGCAGGATCACCGGCAATATCGTTTTCCCCGGGTTCACGGCACCGAAGCTCGTCTGGGTGCGCGATAACGAACCGGAGATATTCGCCAGGGTGGCCAAGGTGCTCCTGCCCAAAGACTTTTTGAGGCTTTGGCTGACGGGCGAGCACCTGTCCGAAATGTCGGATGCTGCCGGAACTTCCTGGCTCGACGTCGAAAAGCGGGTCTGGTCGGGCGATCTGCTCGCGGCGACCGGTCTGGACGAAAACAGGATGCCTGCCCTGGTCGAAGGCACGCAGCCAGCCGGTTCGCTGAGGTCCGAACTTGCTGCCAGATGGGGCATGGCAAACAATGTTGTGGTTGCCGGCGGTGCAGGCGACAATGCGGCTTCCGCCTGCGGTGCGGGCACGGTCAAACCAGGGCAGGCATTTGTCTCCATTGGCACTTCCGGCGTGCTCTTCGTCGCCAACGGCTCCTATATGCCGAATCCGGAAAGCGCGGTTCACACCTTTTGCCATGCCCTGCCGGAGACATGGCACCAGATGGGTGTGATCCTTTCGGCGACGGATTCGCTCAACTGGCTTTCGGGCGTTACCGGCAAATCCGCTGGCGAACTGGCTGCCGAGCTTGGCGACGAACTCCGGGCGCCGGGCAGCGTCACCTTCCTGCCCTATTTGTCTGGCGAGCGGACTCCGCACAACGACGCGGTCATCCGAGGAACCTTTACCGGTCTTGCCCATCAGTCAGACCGCTCCGCACTCACGCAGGCAGTCATGGAAGGGGTGGCCTTCGCCTTCCGCGACAGTCTCGAAGCGTTGAAGCAGGCCGGAACAAGGCTTTCCCGCGTGACCGCCATCGGCGGCGGGGCGCGCTCTTCCTATTGGCTGAAGGCGGTGGCGACGGCGCTCCGCCTGCCGGTGGATATTCCCGCCGATGGTGATTTCGGAGCGGCCTTTGGCGCGGCGCGGCTTGGGCTCATCGCCGCCGAGAAGGCGGATCCGCTTGCGGTCTGTACACCGCCTTCGACCGCGGCGACGGTGGAGCCGGAGACTGCGTTAACAGGGGCCTTCGAGGAGGCTTATCAGCGTTATCGTGCTCTCTATCCGGCGATCAGGGGGACGATGTGAAAAACTCGTCCCATTCCGGTGTCGCTTTACTGCGCCGGCACCTTGTCCAGGAAACCGGTGACATTTTTCAGACGACCGTCCTCGATCACGCAGAAATCCGTACCTTCTATGACGGATTCGGAGCCGGCCGGCCCGAGGGTCCAGGAAAAACGGATATGGTTGTCGAAGCCATCAGGCCCGTTTTTCAGCGCGAAACGGAAACCGGGAAACTGCTGATGAACGCCGTCGATCAGCGCACCTACGCCTGCATGGCCTTCGCCCTGCATGACTGGATCGGCATAGCGAACATCGCTGGTGAAAGCGGCTTCCAGAAGCGGACTACGGCGGGCGGCATCGGTCTCGTTCCAGGCGGAGATATAGGCTTCGGCAATTGCTTTGATGTCGGTCACGATCTGTCGTCCTTCTCGATTGTTTGACGGGACCTTTCTGAGCCATGCCGATCCGCGAACCAATTACGCCAGAGGTAATGAAGAGCGGAATTCTTTTGCGGGCAGGATTTCCCGCAATTTGCCCAAGCGAAGGAGTTGAGACGTGAGCACAGGATTTTTCGGCGATATCAAGCCCATCAGGTTCGAGGGCCCGGACAGCGACAATCCGCTTGCCTATCGCCACTATGATCCCGACGAGATGGTGATGGGGAAGCGGCTGGAGGATCATTTGCGGTTCGCCGTCTGCTACTGGCACAGTTTCACATGGCCCGGCGGCGATCCCTTCGGCGGCCAGACGTTTGAAAGGCCCTGGTTTCCCAAAGCAGGATCAGGTGACACGATGGAACTGGCGAAGCGGAAGGCGGACGTGGCCTTCGAGATGTTCAGCCTGCTCGGCGTGCCCTTTTTCACTTTCCACGACGCGGATGTGCGGCCCGAGGCCGACACCTTCGCGGAAAGCCGCAAGCGGCTCGACGAAATCGCCGACTATTTCCAGAAGAAGATGGAGGAGACGGGCGTCAGGCTGCTGTGGGGAACCGCGAATCTTTTCTCGCATCGCCGCTATATGGCGGGTGCTGCCACCAATCCCGATCCCGACGTTTTCGCCCATGCCGCAGCGACGGTGAAGGCCTGCATGGATGTCACAAAGCGGCTTGGCGGCGAGAACTATGTCCTGTGGGGCGGCCGCGAGGGCTACGAGACCCTGCTTAACACCGATATTGGCCGGGAACTCGACCAGATGGGCCGCTTTC
The DNA here is from genome assembly GCF_007829525.1 of Mesorhizobium sp. J18. Classification (GTDB taxonomy): domain Bacteria; phylum Pseudomonadota; class Alphaproteobacteria; order Rhizobiales; family Rhizobiaceae; genus VLJP01. The sequence goes on along the minus strand of NZ_VLJP01000005.1, from coordinate 74,206 downwards.
TTTCGCTTGTGGTCGACTACAAGCACAGGATTGGCTTCAAAGGCACGATCCTGATCGAGCCGAAACCGCAGGAACCAACCAAGCATCAATATGACTATGATGTTGCCACGGTCTATGGCTTTCTCAGGCGCTACGGCCTCGAGAACGAGGTGAAGGTCAATATCGAGCAGGGCCACGCCGTGCTTGCTGGCCATTCCTTCGAGCATGAGCTGGCGCTTGCCAACGCGCTCGGCATCTTCGGCTCCATCGACATGAACCGCAATGATTACCAGTCGGGCTGGGATACGGACCAGTTCCCTAACAATGTGCCCGAGATGGCACTTGCTTATTATCAGGTGCTCCTGGCCGGGGGCTTTTCGACAGGCGGTACCAATTTCGACGCCAAGCTGCGCCGCCAGTCGCTCGATCCGGACGATCTGCTGGCCGCCCATGTCGGCGGCATGGATTGCTGCGCCCGTGGCCTGAAGGCTGCAGCCAGAATGCTCGAGGACAAGGCGCTGAGCGGCCCGCTGGAGGAGCGCTATGCCGGCTGGAACTCGAGGGAAGCTCAGGCGATGCTTTCCGGCAAGCGATCCCTTGAGGAGATCGCAGAACGCGTCGAGAAGGAGAAGGTCGACCCCAGGCCGCGCTCCGGCAGGCAGGAGAAGCTGGAGAATATTGTCAACCGCTATGTATGAAATCCAATCTTCCGCGCTCCGGAATTTTTCGCCCTGGCCTTGTCATGGCTTGGGCGAAATTTCCCCGAATGTCGTCAAAACGTCATTTGCCTGCCTTCAAAGCGTCAGGAACGATTCCGTATATTGCGGCCATGAACAGGACAGCGCAAAATGCCCATTTCGACGAGCCGTTCGATAGCAAGATCGAGCGGCTGCTGACCCGCGCGGAGCCGGTGTCCATCATTGATTCAGTTCTGGCCCTGACGGACGACAGGGTCGTGGAAGACAACGGCAGCGAATTTGACCGTGCGGTCTATAATCGGCTGCAAGCACGCTTGGCCGAACGTATGCGCCAGGCCATCGGATCCGACAGCCGGAAAGAGCGGAAATCGGCCGCCTGACCTCTTACTGGACGGCGAAGAAATCCTCGATACGCTCTGCCGCTGATTGCAGATGCGGCAGGATCACCTCCCGCATCTCGTCGCAGGTGAAACGCGCCGATTGCGTCGAAACATTGATCGCTGCGGCGATCCGCCCCGTGCGGTCGCGGATCGGGACGGCGATGGAACGCAATCCAAGCTCCAGTTCCTCGTCGGCGATCCCATAGCCGTTCTGCCGCGTCTCCATCACCTTCTCGCTGAGACGCCGAGGATCGGTGATCGTCTTGGGAGTGTTGGCGCGGATATCTGCCCGCCGGAAAAAGGCGTTGAGTTCCTCCTCCGGCATGTCCGACAACAGGACTCTGCCCATGGCGGTGCAATAGGCCGGCAGGCGTGTGCCGACATGAAGGGCGACGGAAACGATGCGCTGACCCGCTATGCGGGCCACATAGAGCACGTTCTCGCCGTCCAGCACCGCGGCCGAACAGGATTCGCCCAATCCGTCAGAAACCTCGCGCATGAAAGGCTCGGCATATGTCCACAATGATGCGCCTCCTAGGGAGGTCCGCGCCAGCGAGAGAAGCCGGGGTGAAAGCCTGAAACGGCGTCCGTCCTGGGTGGCATAGCCGCTGGCGACGAGAGTGAGAAGAAAACGGCGAGTTCCCGCGCGTGTCAGGCCGGCTCTCTCGGCGGTTTCTGTCAGAGTCAGCCCGGCCGGGTTCGTGGCCAGTATCTCCAGGACCGTCAGCCCGCGCTGGAGCGAGCCGACGATGTCGCGGCCGGTGTCTCCAGCGGTGTCGATCTGCGTTGACAGGTCGCGGTCAGTCATCTATCAAATATCGCATAGAAAACAAATGTTCGCAATGCGAACTTTATGGGGCCGGAAATGAACAAGATTTGCCCAAGCCTTGAGAAGGCGGTTGCCGATATTGAGGATGGCATGGTCGTCATGATCGGAGGCTTCGGCGGCGCGGGCGCACCGATAGAGCTCATTGACGCGCTCATTGGACGCTACAAAAAGACAGGCTCGCCCGGCTCGCTGACCGTGGTCAACAACAATGCGGGCAACGGCGCGGTCGGCATTGCCGCCATGATCTATGCGGGCATGGTCGCGAAGATGATCTGCTCCTTTCCGCGCTCGTCCGATCCCAAGGCCTTCACCGAGAAATATCTGGCCGGCGAGATCGAGCTTGAGCTCGTGCCCCAGGGAACGCTGGCCGAACGCATTCGCGCCGGCGGTGCCGGGATTCCGGCCTTCTATACCCCGACCAGCTATGGCACCCAGCTTGCCGAGGGCAAGCCGGTCGAGGAATTCGACGGCAAGCACTATGTGCGGGAGCGCTGGCTGAAGGCCGATGTGGCGCTCATCAAGGCGGAGCGGGCCGACCGCAAGGGCAATCTCACCTACAACAAGGCTGCGCGCAACTTCTCTCCGCTGATGGCGACTGCGGCGAAAACCACCATCGTCCAGGCGAGAAAGGTCGTCGAGCCTGGCGAGATCGATCCCGAGCATGTCGTGACACCGGGCATTTTCGTTGACCGCGTCGTGGAGGTGGCGGAGCCGAAACAGGAAGAAGCTCTGTTGCGCGAGGGGGCCAAGTGATGACTGCCAAGCTGACGAATGCGCAGATCGCATGGCGTGCCGCGCAGGACATTCCCGATGGCGCCTATGTCAATCTCGGCATCGGTTTTCCCGAGATGGTTGCCAAGTTCAAGCCCGAGGGCCGTGAGGTCATCTACCATACAGAGAATGGTATTCTTGATTTCGGGGAAGCCCCTCCCGCGGGCGAGGAAGATTGGGATCTGATCAATGCCGGCAAGAAGGCGGTCACGCTCAACCCGGGCGCTGCCTTCTTTCACCATGCAGACTCGTTCGCCATGGTCCGTGGCGGTCATCTCGATGTCGCGATACTCGGCGCTTACGAGGTTGCCCAGAATGGCGACCTTGCCAACTGGAGCACTGGCCCGAAATCCGTGCCAGCCGTCGGCGGTGCGATGGATCTTGTCCATGGAGCGAAGCGGGTCGCGGTCATCACCGACCACGTCACCAAGGACGGCCGCCCCAAGCTCGTCGAGGCATGCAGCCTGCCGCTGACCGGCGTCGGCTGTGTGACCACCGTCTATACCAGCCTTGCGGTCGTCGACATCGTGAACAAGCATTTCGTCCTGCGTGAGAAGCTGCCGGGCATGAGCCTCGACGAGTTGCAGGCACTGACTGGCGCAAAGCTTGTGGTCGATGGCGATGTGCAGGATCTTTTGGTTCCGGAGGTTTGAAAATGGCTGACGCCTTCATCTGCGACTATATCCGTACTCCGATCGGCCGCTTCGGTGGTGTGCTCTCCTCCGTCCGCACCGACGATCTCGGCGCCATTCCCATCAAGGCGCTGATGGAGCGCAATGCCGGTGTCGACTGGGCCGCGATCGATGATGTCGTTTACGGCTGCGCCAACCAGGCCGGCGAGGACAACCGCAACGTGGCGCGTATGGCGGCGTTGCTTGCCGGATTGCCGACCCATGTTCCAGGCTCGACGGTCAACCGTCTTTGCGGCTCCGGCATGGATGCCGTCACTATCGCAGCACGGGCCATCAAGGCCGGCGAAGCCGAGATCATGATCGCGGGCGGCGTGGAATCCATGAGCCGCGCCCCATTCGTGATGCCGAAGGCGGACACGGCCTTTTCGCGCAATGCGGAAATCTATGACACGACCATCGGCTGGCGTTTCGTCAACCCGCTGATGAAGAAGCAATACGGCATCGATTCCATGCCGGAGACCGGCGAGAATGTCGCCGAACAGTTCCAGGTCAGCCGCGCCGACCAGGATGCCTTCGCCGTGCGCAGCCAGAACAAGGCGGTCGCCGCACAGGAGAACGGGCGTCTCGCCCGCGAGATCATTCCCGTCACAATCCCGCAGCGCAAGGGCGACCCCATCGTTGTGGAGAAGGATGAGCATCCGCGCCCTGGTACGACTATCGAGGCTCTGGCCAAGCTGCCCACTCCCTTCAGGAAGGAAGGCGGCACGGTAACGGCGGGCAATGCTTCCGGCGTCAATGATGGTGCGGCCGCGCTCATTGTGGCCTCCGAGGATGCAGTGAAGAAATATGGATTGACGCCGATCGCTCGTATTATCGGGGGCGCGGTTGCCGGTGTGGAGCCACGCATCATGGGCATCGGCCCGGCGCCTGCGACGAAAAAGCTCTGCGCCCGTCTCGGTCTGCAGCCGGCTGACTTCGATGTCATCGAGCTCAACGAAGCTTTCGCCTCCCAAGGCATTGCCGTGCTCCGCGAACTCGGTATTCCCGAGGACGCGGAGCACGTGAACCCGAATGGGGGAGCGATCGCGCTTGGGCATCCTCTCGGCATGTCAGGCGCGCGCATCACGGGCACGGCTGCCCTGGAACTGAAGCAGCGAAGCGCAGCACGGGCCCTCGCCACCATGTGCATCGGCGTCGGTCAGGGGATCGCCATCGCGCTGGAGCGGGTTTAGGTTTTCCGCAGCTTATCCGATAGTCCAGTCCTCGACCCGCAGCCCCGGCAGGAAGCGGAAAGCGCGGTCGCTTGTGACAAGCGTGGCATCGGCCTCAAGCGCATGGGCGGCAATAAGCATGTCGAGGGGAGCGAGAGACCTGCCCAGCCGTTCCATCTCGGCGCGAGTAGAGGCATAGATATCTGCCGTGGAAGCTGACCACGGTACTATTTCTGCTTCGGCGAAAAGTGCCATGGTTGCCTTTGCGAGCTTCGTTGCGCCAGGCCTTCGCTTCAGCCCGTACCAGATCTCCGCATAGGAGATGCTCGAGATCAAAATACTACCGGACGGTTGCTCGGCTATCCGCTGCAGTGCGGCTGCTGATCGTCCCGATGTTGCATAGCTCACAGTGTTCGTGTCGAGAAGAAAGCGCCCGCTCATGCGAAGGGATCGCGGTCATGCGGTCTGCGGTCCCGCCACGGGAAACCTTCAGGGATATCCTCTGGTTTCAGTTCGCTGACTGCCTGGAGAAAGGCGTCCCATTTTCCGGTCCGCTGCGGCCGCGGTGAGAGGATCACCTCACCGGGATTCGGTCCGGGGCGGAATTCGACCTCCGTCCCTTCGAACCGGAACTCTGCCGGGATGCGTACAGCCTGGCTGCGGCCATTCATGAAGAGCTTGCCCACGGCGCCCATTCGTCACCTCATTGAAATGGTATATACCAAGGTATATACCACGCCACGGGCCATTTCAACACTTCACCCTTTCCGTATCTTGACCGGGGCCTTTCCGAAAGCATTCGAGAAAGCTCTGGAAAACGCGGCGGCAGAAGAAAATCCCGTCCGCGCGGCGATGTCTGCCATGGGAATCTGCGTATCGAGCACCAAGCGGCGGGCAGCACTCAGCCGCAGCCGCAGATAGTAGGCGCCGGGGGTTTCGCCAATCGCTTTGATAAAGCTCTTCTCCAGCGTACGTGCGGTTACGCCAGCGCGTCTGGCGATGGCCGAGACCGGCAAGGGCTGGTCGACATGGGTTTCCATGAGGCGGATCGCCTGCGCCACGCGCGGATCGTAGCCGTCGAGCCGGCCAAGCGAGACGAGGGGCTGGGCTTCGGTCGCCTCGCGCGCCTGGTCATAGATGAAGACGCTTGCCACATCGAGCGCGACGGCCATGCCGAGCCGGGTACGGACCAGATGGAGCATCAGGTCGAAGGTGGGCGATGCGCCACCCGTCGTGAAGACCGGTCCATCAATGACGTAGCGGTCCGGACGGACATCTGCGCCCGGAAAGGCGGCGGCGAAATCCTCCAGATCCTCCCAATGGGTGGTGGCCGCGCGCCCCTCCAGAAAACCGGCGCGCCCGAGAACCCACGCGCCGGCCTCGATGCCGCCGATGGCGCGGGCCGCGCGCGCCGTCCGCCGCAGGTCGGCGGTGAGGGTGGATGTCGCCTGCAAACGGCTGCCGAAACCGCCGATCACAATTACGGCGTCCGCTTTCAGGTCAGGCCGGAAAGCGCCGCCGACGCCGATCGGCAGGCCGCAGGTGGTCACAGGAGCCTTGCCATCGGTTGAGACGATCGTCCAGGTAAAGTTCTGCCTGCCAGTGACCCGGTTTGCCGCCCTCAGCGGATCAATGGCAGACGCCACACACATGATCGACGAGCCGGGCAGGACGAGAAAGACCAGATTCAACGCCATGCCGTCCGCGCGAAAGATCGTGTGGATTTCGTTTTTCATCAATTACACTTCGTAAAGTGTGCAGCATTCGTACGCAAGGGGCGCATGATCGGACATGACCGAGGAGGATGGAAATGAGCCTGTCACCCAGCCGCGAAGTCTTCATCACCTGCGCCGTGACAGGAGCGGGCGACACCACCGGACGCTCCGACAAGGTGCCGGTCACGCCGCGCCAGATTGCCGACGCAGCGATCGAGGCGGCGAATGCGGGCGCCGCGATCGCGCATATCCACGTGCGCAATCCCGAGACGGGCAAGGGCGCCCGTGATGTGGCGCTCTATGAAGAGGTCGTGAACCTCATCAAGCAATCCAATACAGACGTCATCATCAATCTGACTGCTGGCATGGGCGGCGACCTGACACTCGGCAGCGTCGAAAAACCCTTGCCGCCGTCGGATGCCGGCACGGACATGGCGGGCGCTTTGGAACGGCTCGCACATGTCGAGAAATTGCTGCCCGAAATCTGTACGCTCGATTGCGGCACGATGAATTTCGGTGAGGGCGATTATATCATGACCAACACACCGGCCATGCTAAAGGCGATGGCGGCCGGCATACAGAAGCTCGGCGTCAAGCCGGAGGTCGAGATATTCGACACCGGACATCTGGTGCTTGCCAAATGGCTCTACAACCAAGGGCTTCTGGATGATCCGGTCATGGTGCAGCTTTGCATGGGCATCCCTTGGGGCGCGCCGGACGACATCGCGACGCTGACAGCCTTGACGGCCAATCTCCCGACCGACTGGGTGTTCTCGACCTTTTCCATCGGCCGCAATCAGTTGCCCTATGCGGCCCTGGCCACGCTCGCCGGCGGCAATATCCGCATCGGGCTGGAAGACAATATCTGGCTCGACAAGGGTGTGTTGGCCACCAACGGCGCCTTGACGGAACGGGCGGTGAAGATCGCGGAAAGCATGGGCAGCCGGGTCCTGGGGCCGCAGGAGGTTCGCGAAAAGCTCAAGCTCACGAAGCGCTGGTGATCCGATGGCCGGGATAAGGAAAGCTGCCGCCATCGGTTGCGGTGTCATCGGGGCAGGGTGGATCGCCCGCATGGTGCTCAACGGTATCGACGTTGCAGTATTCGATCCGGATCCGGAAGCAGAGCGCAAGGTCGGCGAGGTGCTGGAAGGCGCCCGGCGCGCCTATCGCACCATGCTGCCGAAAGGATTGCCCACGGAAGGGCACATCATCTTCGCCAAAAAGGTTGCCGACGCGGTCGATGGTGCGGACTTGATCCAAGAGAGCGTGCCGGAACGGCTGGACCTGAAGCACAGGGTGCTCACCGAGATCGACGCGACGGCGCCGGTGACTGCGCTGATTGGTTCCTCCACCTCCGGCATCAAGCCGACGGAGATGCAGGCTAAGATGCAGCATCCTGAGCGGCTGGTCGTCGCCCACCCKTTCAATCCGGTTTACCTGCTGCCGCTTGTGGAGATTGTCGGCGGCGAGAAAACGAGCCCTGAAATGATCGCCRGGGCCCGCGAACTCTATGCCTCGATCGGCATGAAGCCGGTGGTGATCCGCAAGGAGATCGAGGCTTTCGTCGGCGACCGGCTGCTGGAGGCTTTATGGCGCGAGGCGCTCTGGCTGATCAATGATGATGTGACCACCGTCGAGGAACTGGACGATATCATCCGTTACTCCTTCGGCCTGCGTTGGGCACAGATGGGGCTCTTCCAGACCTATCGCATCGCCGGCGGCGAGGCAGGCATGCGCCACTTCATGGCCCAGTTCGGCCCTTGCCTCGCCTGGCCGTGGACCAAGCTCATGGACGTTCCCGAACTGACGGACGAGCTGGTCGACAAGATCGCGGCGCAATCCGACGAGCAGGCGGCGGGCCTCTCGATCCGCGAGCTTGAGCGCATCCGCGACGACAATCTCGTCGCCATCATGGAAGCCCTGTCGCGCCAGAATGGCGGCAAGGGTTGGGGCGCCGGCGCGCTCTACAAGGATTTCGCCGCTAGGCTTGCCGCGAAAGCGAAGGAGGGACGGTAATGGACTTTTCGCTGTCGGAGGAGCAGCGCCTCATTGTCGAAACGACGCGCGCTTTTGTGGAAAACGAACTTTTCCCGCACGAGGCGGAGGTCGAGCGGTCGGGACGGCTGCGCGACGATCTGAGGCTGGAATTGCAGAACAAGGCGATTGCAGCCGGCCTCTATGCCGCTAACATGCCCGTCGAATTCGGCGGAGCGGGGCTCGATACGCTGACCTGGCTGCTCTACGAGAAGGAGCTTGGACGTGCCAGCTATGCGCTGCACTGGAGCTGCGTCGCCCGGCCTTCCAACATCCTTCTGGTCGGCACCGAGGAGCAGCAGAAGAAATATCTATATCCTTGTATACGTGGGGAGAAGCGCGACTGCCTCGCCATGACCGAGCCGGAAGCCGGTTCCGACCTGCGCGGCATGAAGGCCACCGCGCGACAGGACGGTGACGATTGGGTGCTGAACGGCACCAAGCATTTCATCAGCCATGCCGATATGGCCGATTTCGCCATCGTCTTCATGGCTTCGGGCGAGGAGGAAGGGCCGCGTGGCGGGCGCAAGGCCATCACTGCGTTCTTCGTCGACAAGGGCACGCCAGGCTTCACCGTGCGAGATGGCTACCGCAACGTCTCGCACCGCGGCTACACCAATTCGATCCTCGAATTCGATGATTGCCGGCTGCCGGCGAGCCAGGTGCTCGGCGAGCCCCACAGGGGCATGGAGATCGCCAATCAATGGCTCGGGGCGACCCGCCTTCAGGTCGCCGCAACCTGCCTCGGCCGGGCTGAAAGGGCCCTCGACCATGCGGTTGAATGGGCAGTCTCGCGCCGGCAGTTCGGCCAGAATATCGGTCGCTTCCAGGGCATCTCCTTCAAGCTCGCCGACATGGCCATGGAACTGAAGGCCGCCGAGCTGATGGTGATGGAAGGCGGATGGAAATACGACCAGGGTATCGTCACCGATGCCGAGATGGCGATGGCCAAGCTCAAGGCGACGGAAGTGCTTGCCTTCATCGCCGACGAGGCGATCCAGATTCATGGCGGCATGGGACTGATGGAAGAACTTCCTCTGGAGCGCATCTGGCGCGACGCACGGGTGGAGCGCATCTGGGAGGGCACGTCCGAAATCCAGCGGCATATCATCTCGAGGGCGCTGCTGCGGCCACTGGGAGGGTGAGCGTGCGCCAGTTCGAACGCCTCCTGCGTCCGAAATCGATCGCCGTCTTTGGCGGCACGCAGGCCAGAGCGGTCGTGGAGCAGTCACGAAAAATGGGCTTCGCCGGCGAAATCTGGCCGGTCCATCCGGCTAAGGGCGAAATTGCCGGCCTGAGGGCATATCGCTCCGTTGCCGATCTCCCTCGGTCACCCGATGCCGCCTTTGTCGGTGTCAACCGCCACGCGACGATCGAAATTGTGCGCGAGCTTTCGGCACACGGGGCTGGCGGCGCGGTGTGCTTCGCATCCGGCTTCCGGGAAGCAGGCGACGATGCAGAAGGTGAGGCGCTGCAGCGTCAACTGGTCGAAGCCGCAGGCCAGATGCCGATCATCGGGCCGAATTGCTACGGTCTCATCAACTATGCCGATGGGGCGCTGCTTTGGCCCGACCAGCATGGCGGCAAGCGGCTGGCGGCAGGCGAGCGCGGCGTCGCCATCATCACGCAATCCTCCAACATCGCCATCAACATGACGATGCAGAAGCGCGGTCTGCCGATCGCCTATCTGATGACGGCCGGTAACCAGGCGCAGACGGGATTGTCCGAGATCGCGCTGGGGCTGATCGAGGATGAGCGTGTCTCGGTGCTCGGCCTGCATATCGAGGGCTTCGATTCCGCCGCCGGCTTTGAAAGGCTGGCGGCTCGGGCGCGGGAATTGAGGAAACCTGTCGTTGCTATGAAGATCGGGCGCTCCGAACAGGCGCGCGCGGCCGCAATCTCGCATACTGCTTCGCTTGCCGGCACGGCTGCGGCGTCCGACGTCTTCCTGAAACGGCTCGGCATCAGCCGCGTTCATTCGATTCCCGTTTTTCTGGAGACACTAAAGCTTCTTCATGCGGTCGGGCCGCTTCCGGGTTTTCGCTTGTCTTCCGTGAGTTGCTCCGGCGGCGAGGCCGCTGTCATGGCTGACAGTGCGGAAGGCAGGCGCATCCGGTTTCCGACTCTCGACGAGTCGCATAGCCTGTGCGTGAAGGAAACGCTCGGGCCTCTGGTCGCGATCGCCAACCCGCTCGACTATCACACCTTCATCTGGAACGACGAGGCAGCGATGACGGCGACGTTCTCCGCATTCGTTTCGGGCGGCTTCGATCTCAACCTTCTGGTGCTTGATTTCCCGCGCGCCGATCGCTGTTCCGATGCGGACTGGTGGCCGGCGCTGCGCGCCTTCAAGACGGCGCTAAAGGCCAACGGCGCCCATGGCGCGGTCGTGGCCTCGATGCCGGAGAATATGCCGGAAGCCTATGCGTCCGTCCTGCTGGCAGATGGCATGGTGCCGCTCTGTGGTATCGAAGAGGCGCTGGCGGCGGCCGAAGCTGCGGCCGTGATTGGGGAGATGTGGAAGAGACCCACGTCCGCCTCTATTCGAGCGGACGTTGCCGAGGAAACCCCACTCCGTCTCGGGCTTAGCCCGAGCCACCTCTCCCCCGTGTCATGGGGGAAAGGAAATGCCGGCCGCGATGACGGCTGCTCTTCTTCTCCCCCGCTGATCGGGGGAGGGGTGCCGAGCGTAAGCGAGGCGGACAGGGGGGCGAATTTCTTGGACGAAGCCGCCGCCAAGGCCATGTTGGCCGCTGCCGGTCTGCCCGTGCCGAAAGGCCGGCGCGCCACAACGGTGGCAGAGGCCGCAGCGGCCGCCGCAGAGATTGGTTTCCCGGTAGCGTTGAAGGCGCTCGGTCTCCCCCACAAGAGCGAGCACGGAGCCGTGCGGCTCAACCTGCGCGACTCCGAGGCGGTGAAGGCGGCAGCCGAGAGCCTGCTTCCGCTCGGTTCAGGCCTTTATGTCGAGCGTATGGTGGCGGGCGGTGCCGCCGAACTGATCGTCGGCGTCAGGCACGATTCTGTGTTCGGACCGGTGATGACTGTCGGTTTCGGCGGCGTGCTGGTCGAACTCCTACAGGACAGCGCGACGCTGCTTTTGCCGGCGAGCCGCGAGGAAATCGATGAAGCCTTGCGCGGCCTGAAGCTGTTTCCACTGCTCGACGGTTATCGCGGGCGGGCGAAGGCCGATCTCTCATCCGCGGTCGAGGCGATTGGGGAAATTGGGCAGTTTGCGCGGATACATGCCAGCGAGATCGCCGAGATGGATATCAATCCGCTGATTGTCTGCGCCGAAAGACAAGGCGCCTGGATCGCGGATGCGCTGGTGGTTCGAAGGAGTGAAGAATGACTGAAGTGATCACTACCCGCCGGGAAGGCGCAATCCTCGAGGTCACGCTCGACAGGCCGAAGGCCAACGCCATTGATCTCGCCACCTCACGGCTGATGGGTGAGACATTCAAGGCGTTTCGCGATGATCCCGGTCTGCGCGTGGGAATTGTGAAAACAGCGGGCGACAAGTTCTTCTCCGCCGGCTGGGACCTGAAGGCGGCGGCCGCGGGCGATGCAGTGGACGGCGACTACGGAGTCGGTGGCTTCGGCGGATTGCAGGAACTCATCGACATGAACAAGCCTGTAATAGCATGCGTCAACGGCATGGCGGTCGGCGGCGGCTTCGAACTCGCGCTTTCCTGCGACCTGATCTATGCCGCAGAGCATTCCCGCTTCGCGCTGCCGGAAATTCGCGCCGGCACGCTTGCCGATGCCGCCACGGTAAAGCTGCCGAAACGCATGCCCTATCATGTTGCCATGGAGCTGTTGCTGACCGGTCGCTGGATGGATGCGGCGGAGGCGCATCGCTGGGGTCTCGTCAATGAAGTCCTGCCCAAGGAGAAGCTGGAAGACCGCGTCTGGGAGATCGCCCGCCTGCTTGCCGGCGGGCCGCCGCTCGTCTTCGCGGCGGTCAAGGAAGTGGCGCGCGAGGCCGAGGCGATGAACTTTCAGGAAGCGATGAACTGGATCACCAAGCGCAAGTTCCGCACGGTCGACCGGCTCTATGTCTCGGAAGACAATCTCGAAGGCTTTCGTGCCTTTGCCGAAAAGCGCGATCCGGTATGGAAGGGGCGCTGAGATTGCCGATTATTCGAAAGCGGCCAGGAAGCCCAGCTCTCAATTCCCCGCCGCTTCCATCCTTCGGCCGGCAATGGCCTTTTCCAGCCAGCCGACTTCCATTTCCGGCACGGAGGACAGGAGAAGTTCGGTATAGTCGTCGTAAGGCGGCGTCAGCACTTCCGTCTTCGTGCCATAGCGCACCACCTTTCCCTGATACATGACCGCTATGGAATCGGCGATCGCGCGTACGGTTGCAAGGTCGTGGGTGATGAAGAGATAGGCCACGTCTTCCCGCTTCTGCAGGTCGAGCAGCAGCTTCAGAATGCCGTCGGCCACCAGCGGGTCGAGCGCACTCGTCACCTCGTCGCAGATGATCAGCTTCGGCTTGGCGGCAAGCGCCCGTGCGATGCAAACACGCTGCTTCTGGCCGCCGGAGAGTTCGGCTGGATAGCGATCGGCAAAACCCTTTCCCATCTCGATTTCTTCAAGCAGTTCCGCCACGCGCCGATCGCGCTCCGCGCCGCGCATGCCGAAATAGAATTCAAGCGGCCGGCCGATGATGGTCTTGACCGTCTGGCGCGGGTTCATTGCCACATCCGCCATCTGGTAGATCATCTGCAATTCGCGGAGATCGTCCTTGGTGCGATTTGCCAGTCTCGGAGGCAGAGGCCTGCCCTCGAAGCTGACCGTTCCTTCGAGGGGCGGCAACAGGCCGGTGATGACCCTCGCCAGGGTCGATTTGCCAGAGCCGGATTCGCCGACCACCGCCAGCGTCTGGCCAGGGAAGATATCGACGGAAACGTCCTGCAGAACCCTCACGACCCCGCCGCCGTAAGCGGCAGTCACGTCCTCCACCCGCAGGATCGGCTGTGTGGCCGGCTTCTTCTCCTCGTGCTCGATGGAGCGCACGGAGACAAGTGCCTTCGTATAGTCCTTGCGCGGTGCCTCGATGATCTGCCGGGTCTCGCCATGCTCGATCATCTTGCCATGGCGCAGAACCATGATCTCGTCGGAAACCTGTGCGACGACCGCCAGATCATGGGTGATATAGAGTGCGGCGACATGGGTGTCGGCGATGGCGTCCTTGATCGCCGCCAGCACGTCGATCTGGGTTGTCACGTCGAGCGCCGTGGTCGGTTCGTCGAAGACGATGAGATCGGGTTTGGAACACAAGGCCATTGCCGTCATGACGCGCTGCAACTGCCCGCCGGAGACCTGATGCGGATAGCGCTTGCCTATGGTTTCCGGATTGGGCAGGCTGAGCTTGCGGAAGAGCTCCACCGCGCGCGCCTCGGCCTCTCGTCGATTGGCGGTGCCGTGCCTCAGCGCGGCCTCGACCACCTGGTCCATCAGCTTGTGTGCCGGATTGAAGGCAGCGGCAGCCGATTGGGCGACATAGCAAACTTCGCTGCCGCGCAGTTTCCGCAAGCCCCGCGGGCCGAGCTTCCTGATGTCGCGGCCATTCACGATGATCTCGCCGCCGGTGATGCGGACGCCGCCGCGGCCGTAGCCCATGGACGACAATCCGATGGTGGATTTGCCGGCGCCGGACTCGCCTATGAGGCCCAGTACCCGGCCCTTGGCAAGCTTGAACGAGATGCCGTCAACGATCACGACATCGCGCGGGTCCTCTCCGGGCGCATAAACGGTTGCCTCGATGCGAAGATCGCGGATGTCGAGGAGCGTTTCGGTTCCGCCGGCGTCAGGCATTGCCGCGGCCTCCCTTGAGATCGCTGGTGCGGTTCAGGACCCAGTCGGCCACGAGATTGACCGAGATGGAAAGCGCGGCGATGGCGCCAGCGGGTATCAGTGCGGCGGGAATGCCGAAGACGATGCCTTCCTTGTTTTCCCTCACCATGCCGCCCCAGTCCGATTCCGGCGGCTGCACACCGAGCCCGAGGAAGGACAGGGCGGAAAGGAAAAGCACGGCGAAGATGAAGCGCAGGCCGAGTTCGGCCACCAGCGGCGACAGCGCATTCGGCAGGATCTCGCGGAAGATGATCCATGCGCGGCCTTCGCCCCGCAGCTTGGCCGCTTCCACGAAGTCCATGACATTGATGTCGACGGCCACGGCGCGCGCCAGGCGATAGACGCGCGTGGAATCAAGGATGCCCATGACGAGGATGAGCGTCAAAGTGGAAGAGGGCAGAACCGAAAGCACGACAAGGCCGAAGATCAGCGTCGGGATGGACATCAGAAGATCGACCAGACGCGACATGATGGTGTCGAACCAGCCGCCGACGACTGCAGCCGTGAAGCCGAGCACGGAGCCGAGGATGAAGGAGAGGGCCGTGGCGAGCGCGGCGATGAAGATGGTGATCCGGCCGCCGTAGATCATGCGGGTGAGCAAATCGCGGCCGAGATTGTCGGTGCCGAGCCAATGCTCTGATGTTGCCGGCTCCCATACGCCGCCGACGATCTGGCCGATGCCGTAGGGCGCGATCAGGGGCGCGAGGATCGCGGAAAGGACAAGCAGTGTCGTGATGATCAGACCAAGGAGCGCGCCGATCGGGATCTGTCTGATATCAAGCATTCGCCGCGCCTCTCATCTCGGATTCCTGAGACGCGGATTGGCGAGGATCGCCACGATATCGGCAATCATGTTCAGCCCAATATAGACGGCAGCGAATATGAGACCGACCGCCTGGACAACCGGCACGTCACGCTTGGTGACATGATCGACAAGATACTGGCCTAGACCCGGATAGACGAAGATCACCTCGATGACCACGACGCCTACGACCAGATAAGCGAGGTTCAGCATCACGACATTGACGATGGGGGCAACGGCATTCGGAAAAGCGTGGCGGCGAATGATCTGGAAGGGTGACAGGCCCTTGAGCTCGGCGGTCTCGATATAGGCGGACTGCATGACGTTGAGAATCGCGGCGCGTGTCATGCGCATCATATGCGCCAGCACGACGAAGGTGAGCGCGGTTGCAGGCAGCGCGACCGCCCTGAGCTTTTCAACGAAGCTCATCGTGTCATAGACGGTCGAGACGCTCGGGAACCATTGCAGCTTCACGGCGAAGAAAAGCATCAGCACATAGCCGATGAAGAATTCCGGCAACGAGGTCGAGGCCAGTGCCAGACCGGAGATGATCTTGTCTATGGCGCCATTGCGGTAGCGCACCGCGAGCAGGCCGAGCAGGATCGCCAGCGGAACAGAGACGATTGCTGCAATCGCCGCGAGGAAGAGGGTATTGCCCAGCCTGTCCTCGAGCGAGGATGCTATGTCGCGGCCGTTGGAGAGAGCGGTGCCGAGATCGCCGGTCAGCACACCGCCGAGCCAGCGGAAATAGCGTACGATGGCGGGATCGTTTAGCCCGAGCTCCTCGCGCAGATTGGCGAGTGCCTGCGGCGTGGCGGCCTGTCCCAGGATCGATTGTGCAACGTCACCCGGCAGGATCTGGGTGCCGGCGAAGATCAGCGCCGACACGGCGAAGAGGAGAAGAACGCCCATCGCAATGCGCTGGGCAATAAGTATCAGGATTCGGGAACTCCCCATCCGACCGTCCGATCAGGCTTGATCCAGCCAGACGCGGATCGCCGCCCTTAGATTGGAGGTTTCGTGGTTCGGGTCCTTGACCCATCCTTTAACCTCCTCGCGATGAGCGTCGAGGAAGTCGTTGAACATCGGCAGGATCAGGCCGCCATCGTCGCGGACCATCGTCGCAGCTTCGCGGTAGAGTTCCGCGCGTTTGGCATCATCGAGCTCGGCGCGCGCCTCGAGAATGATCTTGTCGAAGCCTTCATTGAAGAAGCGCGTGTCGTTCCAGTCCGCATCGGTGATGTAGGCTGTCGAATACATGGAATCCTGCGTCGGTCTGCCACCCCAGTAGGAGGCGCAGAAGGGCTGCTTGTTCCACACCTCGGTCCAGTAGCCGTCGCCTGGCTCGCGCTGTACGTCGATCTGGATGCCCGCGGCCTGTGCCTGCTGCTGGAAAAGTTGCGCAGCATCGACGGCGCCGGGAAAAGCGACCTCCGATGTGCGCAGCAGGATCGGGCCGGAATGGCCGGATTTCTTGTAGTGGAAGGCGGCCTTTTCAGGATCATAGGCGCGCTGCTCGATGCCTTCGGGGAAGAGCGCGTAGGACTGGTTGATCGGGAAATCATTACCGAGTGAGGCATGACCGAGCAGGATCTGGTCGATCATCTGCTGGCGATCAACGGCATATTTCAGCGCCATGCGAAGGTCCGCATTGTCGAAGGGCGCGGTATTGCAATGCATGATGAAGACATAGTGCCCCTTGGACGGCACGGCTTCGATCACTACGCCTTGCACCCGCTCCAGGAGCGAAACCGTTTTCGGCTCGACACGGTT
This sequence comes from Mesorhizobium sp. J18, assembly GCF_007829525.1. Classification (GTDB taxonomy): domain Bacteria; phylum Pseudomonadota; class Alphaproteobacteria; order Rhizobiales; family Rhizobiaceae; genus VLJP01. The sequence continues at coordinate 57,523 of NZ_VLJP01000005.1, read as the reverse complement.
GATGATGTGCACCTGGCCCGACTGCAGCGCCGACATGCGGGCGGTGTTGTCGTTCATGACAATCACCTCGACGGAATCGACATGGCCGACATCGTCGCGCCAGTAGCCGTCATATTTCACCGACATGTGGCGCACGCCGGGTTCGTTCACCTCAACCTTGTATGGGCCTGTCCCGATTCCTTCATCCGGCTTGTCGCGCCCGCCATTGGGCTGGATGACCAGGTGATAGTCGGTCAGCAGCAGCGGCAGGTCGGCATTGCCGCGCTTCAGCTTGAAGACGACATAGTCACCGTCGGTCGTTACCGTATCGATATCGCCCAGAACGCCGAGAGCGGCCGACTTGGTTGCTTCGTCTGCGTGGCGGGTGATCGTCTGCACGACGTCGTCCGGCGTCAGGTCCTTGCCATTGTGGAAGGTAATGCCCTTGCGAATCTTGAAATGCCATTCGGCGGCATCGTCAGAAGCTTCCCAGGATTCGGCCAGTACCGGCTGCGGCGAACCGTCTTCCGGCGACTGCACCACCAGGAGTTCGCCCCAGGTCGAGCCGAAATTCTGTGGTACCTGCGTCAGCCACAAGGCAGGGTCGAGGCTGTTGGTCGATTCGCCGCCAACTAGTCCCATCTTCAGCGCGCCGCCCTTCTTCGGCGTCTGGGCGCCGGCGGTATTGGCAAGAATCATATTGGCGAAGGGAGCGGCAACACCAAGCGCTGCCGCGCGGCCGAGAAAATCCCGGCGGCTCATTTTGCCGGCCACGACGCGTCGGCCGAGATAAGCAAGTTCGTCTGACATGAAGACTGCTCCCATTCTTCCGCGGTGAGCCGCGTGATCTTTTCCCATGTCGATTATTCAGCAGCTTAACATTCACGGCAAGTCCGATAGCGCTACGAGCCTGCTCCGTTAGCGACATTTGCTTGTCGGAAACGTACAATTGGATGATTTGAAAAAGACCCGGATCATCCATTTGCCGGATGCAAGACATGTGTTTCGCGGGTGCCGGGACGGTGAGCGGCGCGTGCGATACCGTCAATCTCGGCCGGCCGTCCGAAAAGTTGTGGAAGGCTGTGCCGGCCGCGCACAAAAGCCGGAAAATCCGGCTCCTTACGGCATATCCCCAAGCCGTATGCTGAAGGGCTCTGGAAAGAAGAACTCTTCGACATTGTTGCCGTCGCCACCGCGATCGACAACAAGGAAATCCTGCGTCTCTCCAATCGGCGTAAGCACGGCGTGCCATGTGTTGCGGGCATAATTCACGCCTTGCCCGAGCTTCGTCAGAAAGGCATGCGGCAGGCCAGGGCGGCCGTCTTCGTCCGGACAGACCACGACGAGAAATGGGCGCGGCGATAGTGGCATGAAGGCCTGGCTGCCGAAAGGATGACGCTCCACCATTTCGAGCCTCAACGGGAAATCATAGGGCTCGCCGCGAAATATGCTGACCAGCACACGCGCATTGGGTCCGGTCGCTTCCACTTTTGCGAGATCGTGGAAGCGCCGTGTCTTACCGTTGTTGATCAGGAAGCTTTGCGCGCCTTCCGTCTCGATCACATCGCCGAAAGGGGCGAAGGCATCGCGGGTGAGGGGGCGGGCAACGATCACATTCATGCGGCGCCTCAGCCCAACTTCGCGTGCCGGTTGACGTCCTTGTAGAGAAGGTAGCGGAAAGGCCCCGGACCGCCGGCATAGCAGGCCTGGGGGCAGAAGGCGCGTAGCCACATATAGTCGCCAGCCTCCACCTCCACCCAATCCTGGTTAAGCCGATAGACAGCCTTGCCTTGCAGCACATAAAGGCCGTGCTCCATCACATGCGTTTCGGCGAAAGGGATGACTGCGCCGGGCTGCAGGGTAACGATGGTCACATGCATGTCGTGGCGCAGGTCGGCCGGGTCGACGAAGCGCGTCGTCGCCCACCGACCTTCCGTATCGGGCATGGGCGAAGGCTCCACTTGCGCCTCGTTGACGAAGAAGGCTTCCGGCCTCTCGATCCCTTCAACAGCCTCATAGGCCTTGCGGATCCAGTTGAAGCGCACAGGCTTGTCGGCATGGTTGCGGACAGTCCAGTCACTGGAAGGAGGAATGAAGGCAAAGCCTCCTGGCTTCATGATCTCGCTTCGGCCGGCAAGCGTAACCGTGAGTTCGCCTTCAAGGATGAAAAGGACGCCCTCGGCCTGCGGGTCGGGCTCCGGTCTTTCGCTTCCGCCGCCGGGCGCCACTTCCAGGATGTATTGCGAGAAGGTCTCGGCAAAGCCGGAAAGCGGCCGTGAGATGATCCAGGCGCGCGTCTTCTCCCAAAAGGGCAGATAGCTTGTGACGATGTCACTCATCACTCCCTTCGGAATGACGGCATAGGCTTCGGTGAATACTGCGCGGCCGGTCAGTAACTGATCCTGAGGCGGCAGGCCGCCATGCGGCGCGTAATAGCTGCGGGCGGGCATGGTGGTGTCCTTCACTGGGGCAGGATCTCCTTCAGCCGGAGCAATGCGATGTGCTCCACTTCCTTGCAGGCCGTTTCGAATTCGGTCTCGCGGTTGTTCTCGATGCGGCGTTCGAATGCCGAAAGGATCTCGCCTTTGGTCTTCCCGCGCACAGCGACGATGAAGGGAAAGCCGAACTTCTGCACATAAGCCTCGTTCAGCTCGGTGAATCTTTCCCGTTCGACATCCGTCAGTGCATCAAGGCCGGCTGAAGCCTGTTCCCTGGCAGATTCCGGCGTCAGGCGTTTCGCCTGGGCGAGCTTGCCGGCCAGATCCGGATGAGCCGTCAACACTGCGAGACGTTCTTGCTCGCTGGCCGCGCGGAACATGCGGGCAAGCGCATTGTGAAGGCCGCCGGCGGAGTCGTGTGCCGGGCCTAGCTCGAGTTCGAAGGCCCGTTCGGCAATCCAGGGCGAATGCTCGAAAATGCCGCCGAAATGCTTCACGAAAGCATCGCGATCCATCCTGCTTGGCCGCAATTCGCGCGACTGGTAGGGGTGATGCTCCATCCAGTGCCGGGCAATATCGATGCGCCGCGCCAGCCAGACTTTATCGTGGCTCTTCACATAGTCGATGAAGCGCTTGAGAGCGGCGGCCCTTCCGGGACGTCCGACAAGCCGGCAGTGCAGCCCGACGCTCATCATGGCCGGTCGACCGGCTTCCCCTTCTTCACGGAGCGTGTCAAAGGCATCTTTCAGATAGGCAAAGAACTGGTCGCCCGAATTGAATCCCTGCGCAGTAGCATAGCGCATGTCGTTGGCGTCGAGCGTATAGGGGATGACGAGCTGCGGCGTGATGGCGTTGCCGTGCCCGTCATGGTCGAGCCAATAGGGCAGGTCGTCGTCATAGGTGTCGGAGATATAATCGAAGCCGCCTTCTTCGGCCGCGAGCCGGACCGTGTTGATCGAACTGCGGCCGAGATAGAAGCCGCGCGGACGCTCGCCGGTGACTTCCCGGTGAAGCCGGATCGCCTCGGCAAGCTGCTTGCGCTCCGTGTCGGGATCCAGATCCTTGCACTCGATCCATTTGTAGCCGTGAGATGCGATTTCCCAACCAGCCTCCTGCATGGCCGCTACCTGATCCGGCGCGCGCGCAAGCGCAGTCGCGACGCCATAGACGGTGACGGGCACGCCGGCCTGGGTGAACATGCGGTGCAGCCGCCAGAAACCGGCGCGCGCGCCATATTCGTAGATCGATTCCATGTTCCAATGGCGCATGCCCGGCCATTGCGCGGCACCGACGATCTCGGACAGGAAAGCCTCGGATGTCGCATCGCCATGCAAAATGCAGTTCTCGCCGCCTTCCTCGTAATTGACCACGAACTGCACGGCCACATGCGCTCCGCCCGGCCAGTCGGCATTCGGCGGATTGGCGCCATAACCGCGCATATCTCTGGGATATCGCTTCATGCTTTTCCGATCCTGGTGGTCCGATTCCGACATTTGCTACCCGTTTGTGGACCTGCCTGAGCAAATGTCGGAATCAAAGGACCACTAGCCAGTTATTTGATTCTAGTGGAACTTTTGAATTTGACATTTGAGCGAGTGGGTGACGGTTCAGGGACCCAAATGTCAAATTCGCTCCACTAGGACATTCTGCTATTCTCTTCCCGACGATAATCGAACGACAGGGGATCATTCCCCTGAAAAAATTTGAAACTCTTTTCGTGCCGTTTCAGATGCCGGCCCCTTATGCAGTGCCTGAAATTGCAGCACAATCGAATAGCTGGCGTCGGACAAGAACGATAAGGGAGATTTCATGCCGCATGAACAAGGCGGACGCCTGACCACCCATGTGCTGGATACTGCTTCCGGCCGCCCGGCGGCGGGCCTCAGGATCGCGCTCTACCGCATTAGCGGCAATTTGCACCGCAAGCTGAAAGAGGTGGTCACCAATGCGGACGGACGCTGCGGTGCTCCGCTGCTTGAAGGTCCCGCCTTCGAGGCAGGTCGGTATGAACTGGTCTTCTTCGCCGGCGACTATCTTCGGGCGAATGGTGCTGTGCTGCCGGACCCGCCTTTCCTTGATCAAATCCCCATTCGCTTCGGCGTGGCCGAAAACGCACATTATCATGTGCCGCTGCTGCTCTCGCCCTATGGCTATTCGACCTACAGGGGAAGTTGAGATGTCGGTAGCCTGTACGCTTTGCAGTAAGCCTGACACGTGTTTCGGAGCGGCACCCCAATGAGCACTACCCGCTCTGAAATCCGCTTTCTCCTCAACGGAGAGGCCGTCGCGCTGGCTGACGTCAGGCCCGATGAGACACTGCTCGACTTCCTGCGGCTGCGTCGCTCCATGCGCGGTACGAAGGAAGGATGCGCCGAAGGCGATTGCGGAGCCTGCACGGTGCTTGTCGGACGGCTGGCGAATGGCGACCTCGTCTATGAGGGCGTGAATGCTTGCATACGCTTTCTCGGGTCGCTCGATGGTTGTCATGTTGTTACGATCGAGCATCTGAAGCGGCCTGACGGGACGCTGCACCCGGTGCAGCAGGCAATGGTCGACTTCCACGGATCGCAATGCGGCTTCTGCACGCCTGGCTTCGTCATGTCGCTCTATGCACTGTGGATGCGCAATCCGTCGCCCTCCAATTATGCGATCGAAAAGGCTTTGCAGGGCAATCTCTGCCGCTGCACGGGCTATGAGGCGATCGTGAAAGCCGCCTGTGCTGTTTCATCCTATGGCGATGCGACGAGGGACCCGCTGAAAACCGAGCGCGCAAGCGTTCTTGCAACGCTGAAAGAGATGAAAGATGGAAAGCGTGTGAAGATCGGATCAGGCGACGAGCAACTGCTGATCCCCGCCGACGCCGATGATCTGGCGCGCATCCTCGAAGCCGAACCGACTGCAACCATCGTTGCCGGTTCGACGGATGTCGGGCTTTGGGTGACGAAGTTCATGCGTCGGATCGCGCCGGTCGTCTTTGTCGGCGGCATCGATGAGTTGCGGCGCATTTCGGTGGAGGATGATGCAATAACCATCGGCTCCGGCGTCAGCTACACCGATGCATTTGAGGTACTTTCGTCGCGCATTTCCTCGCTGGGGCCCCTGCTCGACCGCATCGGCGGCGAACAGATCCGCAATATGGGCACGATCGGGGGCAACATTGCCAACGGCTCGCCCATCGGGGATATGCCGCCGCCGCTGATCGCACTCGGAGCAAGGCTCACACTGCGCAAGGGAGACAGCCGGCGCACTGTCGAGTTGGAAGATTTCTTCATCGACTATGGAAAGCAGGACCGCCGCCCCGGCGAGTTCGTGGAGGCAGTGCATATTCCACTGCCGAAGCAGCGTGCGCGCTTTGCCGTCTGGAAGGTCACAAAGCGGCGCGACGAGGATATCACGGCCGTGCTTGGAGCTTTCAATATCTCCATCGACTCCGATGGCACCGTGACATCAGCCCGCATCGCCTATGGCGGTATGGCGGTGACACCGAAGCGGGCGCGGGCGGTAGAGGCGGTACTTGTCGGTCAGCCTTGGACAATGGAAACTGTCGAGAAGGCTGTGGGTGCCTATCCTTCCGACTTCAAACCGATCACCGATATGCGGGCCTCTGCGGAATATCGTATGCTGGTGGCCAGGAACCTTCTGAAACGCTTCTTCCTCGAAAGCGCCGATTCCGGCCGGCCATTGCAGGTGAAGCGGTATGAGGTGATGGCATGAACAAGCATGCCGCACAGGATTTGACCGCGCAAAGGATTGCCGGCGGTGTGGCGACCGACCAGCGGCATGATTCGGCCCACAAACATGTGACCGGCGAGGCCGTCTATATCGATGACATGGCCGAGCCGGCAGGCACGCTGCATGCCTATCTCGGCCTTTCCACCGTTGCGCATGGCACCATCCGATCGATGGATCTTTCCGCTGTCCGGTCAGCACCGGGCGTGGTCGATGTGCTGACTGCGAAGGATGTCCCTGGCGTCAATGACATCAGCCCAACGGGCAAGCAGGACGAGCCGGTGCTGGCGGACGGGGTGGTGCAATTCTTCGGCCAGCCGATCTTCGCGGTGATCGCCGGTACCCGCGACCAGGCAAGACGCGCCTGCGTGCTTGCCAAGGTCGAATATGACGAACTGCCCGCAGTGATCGATATAGGCGACCTCGATCCAGCCAAGGACAAGCTCGTTACCGCGCCGCTCACCCTTGCGCGCGGCGAGGCGGCCAAGGCCATCGCAGCCGCTCCAAGGCGCGTGAAAGGCCGAATGCGTTGTGGCGGGCAGGATCACTTCTATCTGGAAGGGCAGATCGCGCTTGCCATTCCCGGCGAGGATATGGATGTCACCGTGCATTCCTCCACGCAGCATCCGAGCGAGGTGCAGCACATGGTGGCGCATGCGCTCGGCGTACCCTCCCATGCGGTAACCGTGGAAGTGCGGCGTATGGGCGGCGGCTTTGGCGGCAAGGAGACGCAGGCCAACCAGTTTGCCGCCATTGCCGCCATCGCTGCCAAGCGTCTGCGTCGTGCCGTAAAAATCCGCCCCGACCGCGACGACGACATGACTGCTACGGGCAAACGCCATGATTTTGTGATCGACTACGAAGTCGGGTTTGACGACGACGGCAACATCCTCGGCGTCGACTTCACCTACGGCGCCCGTTGCGGCTTTTCGGCCGATCTTTCCGGCGCCGTGACGGATCGGGCGCTGTTTCATTGTGACAACGCTTATTTTTATCCGGCGGTGAAGGCGGTTTCCGCGCCGCTTTATACGAACACGGTATCGAACACCGCCTTCCGCGGCTTCGGCGGGCCGCAGGGGATGCTGGGCGCTGAGCGCATCATCGACGAGGTGGCTTTCGCCTGCGGCAAGGACCCGCTGGAAATCCGAAAGTGCAATTTCTATGGCGAGCGCGAGCGTAACGTGACGCCCTATCACCAGACGGTCGAGGACAATATCGTCCACAGGATCGTGTCGGAACTGGAGGAGCGTGCCGCCTATGCTCGTCGTCGGCGCGAGATCGCCGCTTTCAATGCCAACAGCGATGTGATCAAGCATGGTATCGCGCTGACGCCGGTCAAGTTCGGTATCTCCTTTACCGCCACCCATTTCAACCAGGCAGGCGCGCTGGTCCATGTTTATACGGATGGCTCGGTGCATCTGAACCATGGCGGCACGGAGATGGGGCAGGGACTCTATGTGAAGGTCGCCCAGATCGTCGCTGAGGAATTCCAGATCGACATCGATCAGGTGAAGATCACCGCCACCACGACCGGCAAGGTGCCCAACACTTCCGCTACCGCTGCCTCGTCCGGCTCCGACCTCAACGGTATGGCGGCGCAGAATGCTGCGCGCCAGATCAAGGAAAGGCTCATAGCCTTCGCCGCCGAGACGTATGGCATCGGAAAGGAGCAGATCAAATTCCTGCCCAATCGCGTGCGCATCGGCAATCATGAGGTCGCTTTCGCTGATCTCGTCCGCAAGGCCTATATGGCGCGCGTCCAGCTATCGGCCGCCGGCTTCTACAAGACGCCGAAGATCCATTGGGACCGCGACAAGGGCAGGGGCCATCCCTTCTATTATTTCGCTTACGGGGCTGCCTGTTCCGAAGTGTCGGTCGATACGCTGACTGGCGAATATATGGTGGAGCGCACCGATATCCTTCACGAAACAGGCCGCTCCCTTAACCGGGCGATCGATATCGGCCAGATCGAGGGCGGGTTCGTGCAGGGAATGGGCTGGCTGACGACGGAAGAACTGCGGTGGGACGAGAAGGGGCGGCTTCGGACCCACGCCCCCTCCACTTACAAGATCCCGCTCGCCTCCGACCGCCCTAAGGTCTTCAACGTCACGCTGGCCGAATGGGCGGAGAACGCCGAAAAGACGGTCCATCGCTCCAAGGCGGTCGGCGAGCCGCCTTTCATGCTTGCCATGTCGGTCCTGCACGCCCTTTCCGATGCGGTGGCGAGTGTCGCGGATCACCGGCTCTGCCCGCGGCTGGATGCACCCGCCACCCCCGAACGCGTGCTCATGACGATCGAACGGCTGAGGACTGAAGCCGGCAGACAGAAATGAACTCGGCATCCAATCGCCTTTCGGCCTTTCTCGATACAGAGCCTCGCCTTGCACTGGTCGAAGTCCGAGAAGCTCAAGGATCGACCCCGCGCGAGAAAGGCTCGTGGATGGTGGTGGGATCCTCGTCATCGTTGGGCACCATCGGCGGCGGACAGCTCGAATTTCTCGCTATTGCCAAGGCGCGCGAGCTGATCATTGCGAATGCCGCTTCCGGCACGCTCGACATTCCGCTGGGACCGGAAATCGGCCAATGCTGCGGTGGCAGGGTCAGTCTTGATATCTCGATCATTGATGATGCCCGGCGGGCAGAACTTCTGCGCCGGGTGGATGCCGAGGATGCGGCGCGCCCGCATGTCTACCTGTTCGGCGGTGGGCATGTCGGCCACGCGCTTGCCGCCGCGCTTTCATTGCTGCCGGTGCGGGCCATTGTCGTGGAGACCCGTGCCGAAGCGCTCGAAAGGCTGCCTCCGGAGGTCGAACGGAAGCTGACTCCGGTCCCCGAGGAACAGGTGCGGATTGCCCCGCTGCATTCCGCCTTCCTGGTGCTGACTCATGATCATGCGCTGGATTTTCTGATCGTCTCGGAGGCGCTGGCGCGCGAGGACGCTGCTTATGTTGGCATGATCGGCTCGAAGACGAAGAAGGCGAGTTTCCGAAGCTGGTATCTGAAGAATGGCGGCGACGAGAGACGCCTTGCTCGCCTGGTGACACCGATCGGCGGCAAGGCGGTTCGCGACAAGCGCCCCGAAGTCATTGCGGCCTTGGCGGCAGCGGAGGTGATGGTTGCGCTGGCTGGAAGATAAGCTCGTCGGAGCTGTTGTGATTACCGTCCTGCAAGAATGTCGCCAATCATACGCTGACAGCGTTCGGCCATGAAATCCAGGAGCAGGCGCACCTTCGGGTCCTGGAACTTCTTGTGCGGGTAAACGGCAGCCAACTTCACCGGTACAGGCGGATTGTCGGCCAGGATGACTTTCAGTCGGCGGTCCCGGATGAAAGGTTCTATCTCGAAACGCGGCTTGTTGATGATGCCGCGTCCAGCGAGCGCCCAGCCGGTGATCACGTCGCCATCATCGGAATCGAACGGGCCGCTAACCTCGAATTTTTTCGGTCCGTTTTCCGTTAGAAGCGTCCAGTAGTGCTCCCGCACGCCCGGAAATCGCAGCATCAGGCAGTCGTGACGGTCATCGATGAGCTGACGAGGCTTTGTCGGCTCGCCGCGCTTTTCGAGGTATTTCGGCGAGGCGGCCAGCACGCGTTCGCAATCCATGATGCCGCGCATGCGCAGGCTGGAATCCTCCAGCAGGCCGAGCTTGAAGGCGACGTCGATTCCCTCCTTCATCATGTCGACCTCATGGTCGGACAGCCTGAGACGCACCTCGATCTCCGGATATTTGTCGTGGAATTCGGGTATGCCGCTTGCGATGAGGCGGCGTCCGAGCCCGAGCGGCGCGGTGACCCGGATGGTGCCGCGCGGTTTGCCGGAAAGGGCCGCGACGGCGGCCTCTGCCTCGCTGACAGCCTCCAGAACCTGCTTGGCGCCCTTGTAGAACACGCTGCCCTGCTCGGTCGGTGTGAGCTGGCGCGTGGTGCGGTTAAGAAGCCGCACGCCCAGATGCCTTTCCAGTTCCTTGATACGATTGGACGCCACGGCGGGCGAAATGCGCATGTCGCGACCGGCAGCAGACAGGTTGCCGAGTTCAACCACCCGCACGAACACCGCGATATTGTCGAGATAGGCCATTCAGAACCACGTCATTTTTCGGTTCCCCTCCTAAACGGACCATTATTTTCCAGATTTTTTTGAAAGTCATCGTGCATGACTCCCCTTTCCGTTTGAATGCGAGGCCGTAAAGTCGCATCGTCGCAAGGCGAGGGACCAAGAAAATGAACGAGTTCGCGATTGCCTGGGATTGGCTGAGCTTCGGCGTGCGCTGGCTGCATGTGGTCACCGCCATCGCCTGGATCGGCTCATCCTTCTATTTCATCGCGCTCGATCTCGGCTTGCGCCAGCGGCCCGGTCTGCCCGAGGGTGCCTATGGCGAGGAATGGCAGGTGCATGGCGGCGGCTTCTATCATGTGCAGAAATATCTGGTTGCGCCGGCTGCGATGCCGGAACACCTCACCTGGTTCAAATGGGAGTCCTATTCTACCTGGCTTTCAGGCTTCGCGCTGCTCTGCATCGTCTATTATGGCGGCGCCGAACTCTATCTCATCGACCGCAATGTGCTCGACGTTTCGGTGCCGGTCGCCATCCTCATCTCGCTCGCTTCGATCGGCCTCGGCTGGATCGTCTATGACCTTCTGTGCAAGTCGCCGCTCGGCAAGAGCGATACCGGCCTGATGCTGGTCCTCTACGCCGTTCTTGTCTTCATGAGTTGGGGCTACACGCAGCTTTTCACCGGCCGTGCGGCCTTCCTGCATCTCGGCGCCTTCACGGCGACGATCATGACGGCGAATGTCTTCCTGATCATCATCCCCAACCAGAAGGTCGTGGTGGCCGACCTCATCGCCGGCCGCAAGCCGGATCCGAAATATGGCCGGATCGCCAAGCAGCGCTCGCTGCACAACAACTACCTGACGCTACCCGTCGTCTTCCTGATGCTTTCGAACCACTACCCGCTGGCCTTCGCCACGGAGTTCAACTGGATAATCGCATCGCTGATCTTCATCATCGGCGTCCTGATCCGGCACTATTTCAACACGGTGCATGCGCGAAAAGGCAATCCGCACTGGACATGGGGCGCGGCGGCCGTTCTTTTCATCACCGTCATGTGGCTATCCTCGGTCCCGAAAATGCTTACCGACGAGGAGAAGCTGTCGGCTGCCGAAAAGAACCTCATCGCCTCGGCACATTTCCCGGCCGTTCGCGATACGGTGATGGGACGCTGCGCCATGTGCCATGCGGCCGAGCCCGGCTATGAAGGCGTCCGCTGGCCGCCCAAGGACGTCGTCCTGGATACGGATTCGGCAATCGCCGCCCATGCGCGTGAAATCTACCTGCAGGCGGGCCGCAGCCATGCCATGCCGCCGGGGAATGTTTCCGGCATCACGCCTGAGGAGCGCGCATTGCTCGTCACCTGGTTCGAGGAGACGCAATGAGAAGGCTTTTCCTTCGCGGGCGCATCTTGAGCTTTCTCAGCGAACCGAAGGCTCCTGACGATCATGCCTCGTACCGATATGAGGAAGACGGTGCGATCCTGCTCGAAGGCGGGCGAATCCTTGCTGCCGGCGCATATGACGATATTGCGCACCAGGCCGGCGAAGGGGTTGACGTCGTCGATCACAGGCCGAACCTCATCCTGCCCGGCTTCATTGATGCGCATGTGCATGTGCCTCAGATGCAGGTCATCGCCAGCTACGGCGCGGAACTGCTCGACTGGCTGAACACCTATACCTTTCCGGAGGAGGCGAAGTTCCACGACACGCAGCACGGCCGTCGTATCGCACGATTGTTCCTCGACGAGATTGTGCGGCACGGCACCACCACGGTCGCGGCCTATTGTTCGGTGCACAAGGAAAGCGCCGACGCTTTCTTCGTGGAGGCATTGGAGCGAAACATGCGCGTCATCGCCGGCAAGGTGATGATGGATCGCAACGCGCCCGATGGAGTCCTCGACACGCCGCAATCGAGCTACGACGACACCAAGGCGCTCATCGCCGCCTGGCACGGCAAGGGCCGCCTGCATTACGCCATTACACCGCGTTTTGCGATTACCTCGTCACCCGAGCAGATGGATGTAGCGTCCGCGCTCGCTCGAGAGCATCCCGATCTGCATATCCAGACGCATCTGTCTGAAAATGCTGCTGAGATCGCTGTGGCGCAGGAGCTTTATCCGTCTGCGCTCGACTACACGAATATCTACGAGAAATACGGGCTGCTTGGCCCGAAGAGCCTGCTCGGGCATTGCATCCATCTGTCGGAACGTGAGGTGGATGCCATGTCGGAAACGCAGTCCGTAGCCGTCTTCTGCCCCACCTCCAATCTTTTCCTCGGCTCCGGCCTGTTCGACTACCATCGCTATAAAAGGCGGGAGAAGCCGCTCCGCGTGGCTTGCGCGACCGATGTCGGCGGCGGCACTAACTATTCCATGCTGCGTACCATGGACGAGGGATACAAGGTGGTCGCGTTGCAGGGTGAGAAGCTCAATCCGCTGGCTTCCTTCTGGCAGATCACGCGCGGCAATGCCGAGGCATTGTCGCTCGTCGATCATGTCGGTACGCTGGAGCCCGGTACGGATGCGGATATCGTCGTGCTCGATGCGAAGGCGACACCGGGGATGGCCCTGCGTATGGAAAGGGTCGGGACCCTTGCGGAAGAGCTCTTTCTCCTGCAGACACTCGGCGACGACCGCGCCGTGCGGGAGGTCTACGTCGCGGGGAGGGCAGTGAAGAATGAAGGGAAGGCCGGCGGTTGAGATCCATTTACAGGATGCTGCCGCATGATCGAGCCGCGTACTCTGTTCACTTCCCTCTTCGAAGCCGCTGTGGCCGCGGCCGACCCTACAAAGACAATCCGCAATTTTTTGCCGAAGCCGCCGAAGGGACGCACCATCATTGTCGGCGCCGGCAAGGGCGCCGCGCAAATGGCGCAGGCCTTCGAACGGGAATGGCAAGGGCTGCTGGAAGGCCTCGTTGTCACCCGCTACGGCTACGGCGCGCCATGCGAACGCATCGAGGTGGTGGAGGCATCGCACCCGGTGCCCGATGCGGCGGGGCTGGAGGCAAGCCGCCGCCTGCTTGATCTCGTCAGCAATCTGACGCCGGACGATCTCGTGGTGGCGCTGATTTCGGGCGGCGGGTCGGCACTGTTGCCGGCGCCTCCGACCGGCCTGACACTGGAGGACGAGATTGCCGTCAACAAGGCGCTGCTTTCCTCGGGTGCGCCGATCTCCGCCATGAACACGGTGCGCAAGCACCTGTCTGTGATCAAGGGTGGCCGATTGGCCGCTGCTGCGCATCCGGCGCGCGTTGTAACCCTTGTCGTCTCGGATATTCCCGGCGACGATCCTGCCCTGGTCTCCTCGGGGCCCACCGTTCCGAATGCGGCCAGCCGCGAAGACGCGCTTCGGATCGTCAAGACCTATGGTCTCGATCTCCCGCCTGCCGCCATGCGCCATCTGGAATCGCCGGAGGCCGATGCCCCGTATCCGGATGATCAGCGTTTCGCCGGCAACAAAGTGCATGTCATCGCATCGGCCGCCGTCTCGCTCGAAGCGGCCGCCGCGGAAGCGCGGCGGCAAGGTATCGAGGCCGTGATCCTTTCCGACGCCATCGAGGGGGAGGCCCGCGAAGTGGGCTCGGTCCATGCGGCCATCGCGCGTGAGATAGCGCGGAAGAACCGGCCCTTCGCAAAACCGGTCGTGATGCTTTCAGGCGGCGAGACGACCGTGACGATCCGTAAGAAGGGCGGGCGCGGCGGACGCAACACGGAATTCCTGCTCGCCCTAGCGCTCGGCATAGACGGTATTGCGGGTATCCATGCCTTTGCTGCCGATACGGATGGAATCGACGGCTCGGAAGACAATGCAGGCGCCTTTGCCGACTTCACAACTGCTTCGCGGCTGCGCGAGGCAGGGCTTGATCCGAAGGCACTCCTCAACGGACATGACGCCTGGGCCGCATTCCAAGCTTTGGGCGATCTCTTCGTTCCGGGACCGACGGGAACAAATGTCAACGACCTGCGGGCGGTGCTTGTTCGGTAAACCCGGCACCGACGACATCAGAGCGAGATGATCCCATCTGAGTTCATCTCGCTAACCCTTCATCAGCTCCTTCACCTTGCGCATGTCCTTTGCGAACCGCTCGCGCTCCCGCTCTTTCTCGGCTGCATTGGGAATGCGCAGCAAATAGGAGGGGTGAACGGTGATGAGAACCGGAACGCCCTCGGCGCTTTCCACGACGCTGCCGCGCAGTCTGGTGATCGGCACCTGCTTTCCGGTCAGGGCCCGTGCTGCGGTCGCGCCCAGGGCGACGGCCACGTCCGGCCGGATGATGGTCAGTTCCTGGTCCAGCCACCAGCGGCAGGCGCGGATTTCACCCGCATTGGGTTTGCTGTGGATGCGCCGCTTGCCACGCGGTTCGAATTTGAAATGCTTCACGGCATTGGTGACATAGGTCTTCTTCCGGTCGATGCCTGCTTCCTCGAGGATGTTGTCGAACAGCGTCCCGGCCGGCCCCACAAATGGGCGCCCTTCGATGTCCTCCTTGTCGCCCGGCTGTTCGCCTACGAAAACCACCCTTGCCGAGCGCCGGCCTTCACCGAAGACGGTCTGCGTCGCGTTCTTGTAGAGATCGCAGCGTGTGCAGCCCTCCGCCTCCTCGCGCACCGTTTTCAGGGTCTTGGACCGCGCTTCCTTGTCATCCTGGGAAATCATGGAAATTCTCGCTGCCGGCACAAGCGGCCGCGGGCCGAAAAGTTCCCAAGATATTCAGGCCGAAATGTCGATCACGCCGCAATCGCCGGCTTCCGTGCCGAAGGCGAGGCGGCGGCCTTCGCGGTCCCAGGCCATGCTGGTTATGGCTCCCTTGCCGGGCCGGCGCAGCAAGACCTCCTTCTCGTCGGCGAAGCGGGCCGCCAGCACCATGCCGTCCGTATAGCCGATGGCTGCTATGTCGTCTGTAACATGACAGGCAACCGACGTGACCATCTGGTCGCCGCGCGTGCCGAGTTCCAGCGGCGCCTTGCCCATCGGGCCGTCCTTGCCCTGAAAAGGCCAGACGATTGCGGCTGGGGCTCCGGAGCTTGCCAACCAGCGGCCTTTCACGCTCCAGGATATGCTCTTCACCTTGGCCGGGTAACCGGTCATGCGCATATGGCGACCGTCGGAGAGCTTCCAGCCATGCAGCGCATTTTCCTGCATGGTGGTGACGAGAAATTCACCGTTGGGCGAGAAGGTGATGCCGGTATGCGCTCCGGCCCATTCGAGTTCGGTCGGCTTGCCTTCGGTTGCCGGAAAATGCAACGTTGCGCCGTTGTAACGGGCCACGCCCAGGCGCATTCCCTTCGGCGCGAAGGCCAGTCCTTCCACCGATCGCGGATGATCGAACTGGCGGGTGTTCCCGTCCGCAAAACGGACATAGGCGGCGCGTCCGCTGGCATAGGCGACCGCACCTTGCGGTCCCGATGCAACGCTGCTGATCCATTTGCGACCGAGTTCGGCGAACTGCACCGCTGTCCCGTCGGAAGCGACCGACATGACCTTGCCGTCCTCGCCACCGGTGATCAACGTTCTGCCGTCGAGGTCTGTAACCGCGCAGAGCAGCCCATCATGCGCTTCGACATGCTTGTGGCCGTTGTCGAGACGGTGGACTATCCCGTCCGCAAGCGCGAAATGGGGAATGTCGGAAAGCCATGCGACGGCCACGCAGTGGCCATCGAGATCGAGCGGGGCAACGGTTGGCATTCTTTCGTCAGGCCGCCTGGCACGCCTCGAAGGTGCGCTTCAGCCGCTCGGCGTCGAGGTCGCGGCCAATGAAGACAAGACGGCTTTCATGCTTCTCATTGTCCTTCCACGGTCTCTGATGGTCGCCCTCGATGATCATATGTACGCCCTGCACGACATAGCGTTCCGGATCATCCTTGAAGGCAATGATGCCCTTCAGCCGCAGGATGTTCGGGCCGTCCATCTGGGTCGTTTTCTGAATCCAGGGAAAGAACTTCTTCGGGTCCATTTCGCCGGCGCGTAACGAGATCGAATTTACCGTCACGTCGTGAATGGCCGAAAGCTCGCCGTGATGATGGTGGTCATGTCCATCATGATCATGGTGGTGATGATGGTCGTGATCGCAGTCCGGCCCGCAGACATGGTCCGGATGATCGTGGTCGAGGAAGTGGGGATCGTTGTCGAGCGCGCGCTTCAGGTCGAATGCGCCACGGTCGAGAACCTCGTCAAGCGATATGCCGGCGCGCGTGGTGCGATGGATGCGTGCGGAAGGATTGATGGCACGGATCATCGCTTCGACCTGGGTCAACTCCTCCTGGCTGACGAGATCCGTCTTGTTGAGCAGAACCACATCGGCAAAGGCGATCTGGTCCTCGGCCTCCTTGCTGTCCTTGAGCCGCAGCGGCAGATGCTTGGCATCGACCAGCGCCACCACGGCGTCAAGCCGCGTCTTGGCGCGCACATCATCGTCCATGAAGAAGGTCTGCGCCACCGGTGCGGGGTCGGCCAGCCCGGTGGTTTCCACGATGATGGCGTCGAAACGGCCGGGACGGCGGGTCAGCCCTTCCACGACACGCACGAGATCGCCGCGCACAGTGCAGCAGACGCAGCCATTGTTCATCTCGTAGATTTCCTCGTCGGATTCCACGATCAGGTCATTGTCGATGCCGATTTCGCCGAATTCGTTGACGATGACGGCATAACGCTTGCCATGATCCTCCGAGAGGATGCGGTTGAGCAGCGTGGTCTTGCCGGAACCGAGATGGCCGGTCAGCACCGTGACCGGGATTTGCGTCTGTGTATCGGCCATGAATTCCCTCGCGGGCGGTATGTGATGAATATGGCTTCCATATAGGCCGGCACATCCGAAATTGCACGACCCGCTTCACGCCAGCCGGGACATATCGAAGCGATCGACGTCGACCAGAAGCTCGATGAAGCCGGCAACGGCATTGTCGAGGATCTTCTCGCCGGCGTCGGCGGTGGCGGCAGCAGCGTTTCCCGCCACTCCTTCCTTGGAGAGGTCACGCATCATCCAGCCGAAGGCATGTGGCCCGTAGGCGCGCAAATGCTTGAATTCGCGACTGAAATCCTCCTGGTTGGAGGGAAAGTTCCGGGCCTTCGCCATATCGACCAGATCGGGCCGCAGCGCCAGCATGACCGAGGTCTCGATCAGTCCGCCATGAATGCCGAACGCCTTTTCCTCTGCAGTCACGATTTCGTCAGGATAGCCGAATCGCGTCCAGCTCGTGGCGACCGCCAGCATTCCGAAACGCGCTCTCAGTTCCGTCGCCACGATCGTCATCAGGGGCGAGTTGCCGCCATGGGCGTTGAGCATGACGAATTTGCGCGTGCCGGTCCTGAAGAGGCTCTCGCCGATGCCGATCCAGCGTCGGATCGCATCGTCATAGGCAAGGGTTTTCGTGCCGGCGACATCCGAATGTTCAATCGAATAGCCGACTTTCTCGACCGGAAGGAAATCGATATTGAGGTCGGCGGGCAGTTTTGCCTTTGCGCGCAAGGTGATAGCCTCGGCGATGATGGCATCCGTCTCGAAGGGCAGGTGCGGTCCGTGCTGCTCGGTTGCGCCGAGCGGCAGGACGGCAATCTTTTCCGGCCGTGAAGGCATGGGCGGTTTCCGTGTCATCAGATTGACATGCCGTTCTGGCATTGGCGCGATTGTGCCGGCAAAGTTATCGTGCAGCATGGGCATCAGGCAAGGTGCCGGAACAAAGGAGGGCCTGCATGACGAAGACTGCCAAGGGCGCGGTTATCGGTCGACTCCAATCGGCGGCCCGGCTATCGCGCACTTCGCTCGCAACACGCCTTCTCAGCCTGGGGCTCTATGCAGGGCAGGATCAGATCATGCTCGCGCTTGCGAGTGAGGATGGGCAGACACCAAGTCAGCTCGCCACAAAGCTGGGCGTGCGGCCGCCCACGATCACAAAGACGATCAACCGGCTAATGGCCCAGGGATTTCTCGAAAAGCGGGCGTCGGATCAGGATGCGCGCCAGGCACATGTCTTTCTGACCGAAACCGGCCAGGAAGCAATCCGCGCAATCGAGAAATCGGTGCGTCGAACCGAAAAGCAGGCATTGAAAGGGCTCGATAAAAAAGAGCAGAAGGCCTTGGCGAAGCTTTTGCGGCGCGTCGAGACCAATCTTTCCCAGAATGGCGAGGAGCAACTGCCCGACGAAAGCGAGGCGGAAGAAGAGGCCGCCTGATCGTTCCCTTATCCGTATTGGAATTTGACTTGCAAGGCCTCGCCGACTCGCGGAAAGAAGGCCTGACATCAACAAATCCGCGCCCGGAGCGTGAGTAAAATCGACAGACCCACCGAGAGCGCAACGCCGGGTTCGGCAATCGCGCTCGTCTTCGCAGCCGGCTTCCTTTTCTCCTGTCTGGACACCAGCGCGAAATATCTGGTGGGGACGGGTATGGCCGCACCTTTCATTGCATGGATGCGTTTTGCCGTGCATCTGGTGCTGGTGCTCTTTTTCCTGCGCACCTGGAGAAGCCATCTTGCCTTCAGGACCACAAGCCTGCCAATGCAGGTGCTCCGCGGCGGCTTCCTGTTCGGCTCCACCATATTCAATTTCTTCGCTTTGCAGACATTGCAGCTTGCCGAAACGGTATCCATCGCCTTTTTCGCGCCCATGGTGACCACCGCGCTGGCAGGGCCGCTTCTGGGAGAATGGGCGGGCTGGCGGCGCTGGAGCGCAGTTCTGGTCGGTTTCGTCGGCGTGCTGATCATCACGCGTCCGGGTTTCGGTGTTTTCGGCATTGGCTATGTTTTCTCTCTTTGCTCGATGCTCAGCTATGTCTTCTATGTGATCATGACGCGAAGCATGGGGGCGAGAGAGACGGCCGAGAGCCTGATCTTCTATTCGGCGCTGACGCCGGTCATCCTGATGCTGCCGATCGTGCCGCAATATGCTTCATTGCCAGCCGAGCTGTGGCATTGGACGATTCTGCTGGCCCTTGGCCTGTTTGGCGGCCTCGGTCACTATCTGCTGATCCTGGCCTACAGGCAGGCCACGACCCACGCTCTGGCGCCTTATCCCTATCTGCAGATGGTCTGGATGATTGCTTTCGGTTACTTTGTCTTTGGCCAGTTTCCCGATGGCTGGACGCTTGCGGGCGCGGCGGTGATCGTGGCCAGCGGTCTCTACATCGTGCATCGCGAACACCGCCTGCGGGTCAGGACCCGTGCCGCGCCCAATGCCGAGAACGAGACGCTGGCAAAAAAGCTTTGACCCTTCGGGCTCGGTGCCATAAGGCGGATTTAAACTGTTTAGACAAGTCCGCGGAGGGGAAGCCCTGGCGCAGAAGATAAAGCTCTCGACGATCGCCGAGGCCTTGGGCGTCTCGACCGCCACCGTTTCGCTGGCACTGCGTGACAGCCCGCTGGTGGCCGATTCCACACGCGAGCGCATCAAGGAACATGCGCGCGAGATCGGCTATATCTACAACCGTCGTGCCGCCAGCCTTCGCACATCCCGGTCCGGGATCATTGGCGTCGTAGTGCACGACATCATGAACCCATTCTTCGCCGAAATCCTGCGCTCAATCGAAAGCGAGCTCGACCGGTCGCGGCAGACATTCCTGCTGTCTAACCACTACGACCAGCTCGAGAAACAGCGCACCTTCATAGACACGCTGCTGCAGCTCGGCGCCGATGGTGTCATCATGTCCCCGGCGATCGGCACGCCGCCTGAGGATATCCGCATGGTCGAGCAGAACGGTCTGCCCACCGTTCTCATCGCCCGCAGCGTCGAGGGCGCCAATGTTCCCGTATTTCGCGGCGATGACGCCTACGGCACGGGTCTCGCCACCAATCACCTGATCTCCCTCGGCCATACCCGCATTGCCATGATCGGCGGCACCGATCAGACCTCCACCGGCCGGCATCGCTATCAGGGCTATGTGGCGGCAATGGAAAAGGCAGGGCTGGAAGTCCGGCCCGAATGGCGCTTTCCCGGCCCAAGAACCAAGCAGGCGGGATTTGAAGTTGCCGGCGAGTTCCTGGCGGCCAAGGACAAGCCGACCGCGGCCGTCTGCTGGAACGATCTCGTCGCCATTGGCCTGATGAACGGCATTGCGCGGGCGGGGCTGGTTCCGGGCATGGATATTTCGGTCACCGGCTATGACGATCTTGAAGAGGCAGCCATTGCCACGCCCGCGCTGACGACCGTATGGAACGGGCAGCGCGAAGTGGGGCGGCGGGCGGCGCGCGTCCTTCTCGATCGGCTGAACGGTGCCGAGGTCAATCTGACGCAGGAGCTTATCCGGCCGGAACTGCATATCCGCCAATCGACCGGCAAGCCGCAGGAGCGGTAGCCTCGAAACGGCCGGACTGTGTAAACATCCGACATGCTTAGCCTTGCGAGACGCGTTCCGGCTGCCTAGGCTGGAAGAGCATCTTCAAAGGGATGACGATCTTGAGACAGTCAGCAAATACCATCCTTGTACCCGGAAAGCTCCTTCCTCATGCGCTCGGGCGCCTGGAGGAGAACTTCAGCGTGATCCGTATCGAGCGTTCGGATCCGGATTTGCTTAGCCCCGAGGCGGCGGAAAAAGTGGCTGGAATCGCTGCCATGACTGTGGTTGATGCCCGCCTGATCGATGCGCTGCCCAATCTTGAGATCATAGCCAATTTCGGCGTCGGTTATGATGCCGTGGATGCCAAGCATGCGGCTTCCAAGGGCATCATGGTCACCAACACGCCCGATGTGCTGACCGATGAAGTGGCCGACCTGGCCGTCGGTCTGCTCATCAACACCGTCCGCGAGCTGTCGAAGGCGGAGGCTTGGCTCCGGGCGGGGCGCTGGGCAGGCGAGGGGCCGTATCCGCTGACAAAAGGGACGCTGCGCGGCCGCAGCATCGGTATATTCGGCCTCGGGCGCATCGGCATGGCCGTTGCGCGAAGGCTCGAAGCCTTTGGCCTGCCGATCAGCTATCATAACCGGAACAAGGTGGAGGCCTGTCCGTATACCTATCATCCGACGCTGCTGTCGCTGGCGGAAGCCGTCGATACGCTGATCTGCGTGGCTCCCGGCGGCGCCGCCACGGAGAAGGTCATCGGGCGGGAAGTGTTCGAGGCGCTGGGGCCGAACGGTATTTTCGTCAATGTCGGCCGTGGAAGCACAGTGGACGAGGAAGCGCTCGCCCAGGCGCTTGCCGACGGGACGATCCTTTCAGCCGGGCTGGATGTCTTCGCCAGGGAACCGCATGTCCCGGAAAGCCTCCTGCGGGTCGACAACGCCTGCCTTCTGCCGCATGTAGGGTCTGCCTCCGTGCATACCCGCCAGGCAATGGGCGACCTTATGGTCGATAATCTGATAAGCTGGTTCAATGACGGGAAGGCTCTGACACCCGTGCCTGAATCGGTCGGAATCGCGCGGCGCTCCGCCTGATAAGGAATCCGTTAACCATAATCGCCACATTCTGCTCCTAAGGAACGGGCAGGCCGCAGCAAAAAGCGGCAGCCAAGCTCAAAACAAAAGGGGCAGAAAAGATGCGCTTGTTGATCGCGACCGTCGCCGCCGTTGGTTTCATCGGCGCCGCGGCAGCCGTCACGTCGGCACCGGAGGACGGCGGTTCGACCGTATCAGCCGTGAAGGAAGCGTCGGCGCCTTCGCGCTATCGCGTCGTCGCGGTCGGCCAGGAAGGCACCTGTGCCGTTACCAAGGGCGAGGCCCTTTCGGACAGACTTGCGGAACTGTATGTGGAAAGGACCTGTTCGACAGTAATGCCGGGCCTCGAGCAAGCCCGCTACTGGCGCGAAGCCAGTGACGGTTCCGTCACTTTCGCCAAGGCCGATGGCGGCGCCGTGCTGGAATTCTCGGTCGCCGACGGCGTCGCCTATGAGACGTTCCGGCCTCACGCTCCGCTGGTTTCGCTCGTTGCCATGCGGTGAGCGGGGCTATTCCGCTGCCGCTTTCATGGCAAGGCGGGCGGCGGCGTGCGCGCGCACGGCTTCGCCGAAAGCCTTGAAGATGCGGCCGGACGCCTGGTCGCTCTTTGCCCAGTATTCAGGATGCCATTGAACGCCCATGGCAAAGGCTCGGGCATTCCTGACCGAGACGGCCTCTACGGTTCCATCACTCGCCACGGCCTCAACCTGAAGATTTGATCCGAGACGATCGATGGCTTGGCGGTGCACCGAATTGACCATGACCTCGCCCGGTCCCAAAACATCGGCGAGACATGAGCCGGCTTTTATCGATACGGGCTGGCGGATGGCGAATCGCTCGTCCTGGCTTGGGCTCTCCGGTGCCCGATGGTCCAGCATACCCTCGCGCTCCTGGATTTCGGTCGCCAGCGTGCCACCTAACGCCACATTCAGTTCCTGTATGCCGCGGCAGATCGCAAGCAGCGGAATGCCCTGTTCAATGGCCTTGCGGATGAGCGGAAGGGTCGTGGCATCCCGCCTCGGATCGTAGGGACCGTTCTGCTCGCTGCGTTCTCCGCCATAGAGCTCCGGATCGACATTAGACTTCGAGCCCGTCAGCATGACGCCGTCGACCGAAGCCAGGAGGCTGTCGAGGTCGAGCCGGCCGCCGAAGGAAGGGACGAGGACCGGCAGCACGCCGGCGGCGGAAATCGCGGCTTCGAGATACTGCTCCGGCGTGGAGTGCCAGAGATAGTTCTCGAATTGCTTCGTATCGGTCGAGACGGCGACCAGAGGCTGTAGCATTGCTTTCGATCCTGAAAGGGCGGTGCGGGCACCGATCCACGGCTACATCTATGCCTGATGCGGGTCGTTTGCCAATCTCACATCGCACAATGTCGTCAGGCCTGCCGCAGGCAGATGGGATTGGACTTGCGAAATCCAGCATGTATTGATACGGCCCGGCTTCGGGGGAGGATGACAGGTTTGCGTCCATCCGCTCGTACGCTCTTGGGATCCAAATATGGGAGGTAACTCAATGGATCGTCGTTCATTCATGAAGAAGGCTGGCCTCGCCGGCGCCGGCGTGGCCGCGCTCGCGGCACCGGCAATCGCGCAGGGCAACCAGACCTGGCGCATGGTCACCACGTGGCCGAAGAATTTTCCCGGCCTCGGCGTAGGTGCACAGCGTCTTGCTGATCGCATCACGGCTGCTTCCGGCGGACGCCTGACCATTCAGGTCTATGCCGCCGGTGAACTTGTTCCGCCGTTGCAGTCGCTCGATGCCGTCATCGACGGCTCGGCGGAAATGAGCCATGGCGCGGCCTACTACTGGCAGAACAAGAGTGCTGGCCTCAGCTTCTTCACCGGCGTGCCTTACGGCATGACCTCGCGCGAGCTTACTGCCTGGGTGCGGCACCTCGGCGGTCAGGAAATCTGGGACGAGATCTATGATCAGTTCGGTGTGCAAGGCTTCCTGTCGGGCGATACGGGCACGCAGGCCGGCGGCTGGTTCCGCGATGAATTGACGGGCGTCGATTCGATCAAGGGCATCCGTTTCCGCACTCCGGGCCTGGGCGGCCGCGTATGGGAGAAGCTCGGCGCGACCGTCACCAACATGGCCGCAGGCGAAATCTTCCAGGCTCTGCAGTCCGGCACGCTTGACGCTGCGGAATTCGTCGGTCCCTACAATGATCTGGCGCTTGGCTTCTATCAGGTCGCAAAGAACTACTACTTCCCGAGCTTCGTCGAGCCGGGCCTTGCGACCGAACTGGTGGTCAACAAGGCGAAATATCAGGAGCTTCCGCAAGACCTGCAGGCGCTCATCAAGGATGTCTGCCAGGCCGAATACGACCAGGTCGCTTCGGATTTCCAGGCCAATGATCCGCGCGCGCTCAAGACCCTGATCGACGAGCACGGCGTGAAGGTTCAGCAGTTCCCGGATGACATTCTCGAAGCGGGCGCAAAGGCATCCGCCGAGATTCTTGCCGAGCTGCGCGATTCCGGTGACGAGTTGACCAAGAAGACGACCGAGAGCTTTATCTCGGCGCTCGAGATCGTTCGTCAGAAGACCGAAGGAACCGACTCTCGCTTCATCGCCGCTCGCGAGAAGTACTTCAAGCTCTGATCGCCGAGAGCAGGTCTATGAAAAGCCCGGGTTGCGCCCGGGCTTTTTGTATCTGGCAGAAATGCAATCGACGGGATAGATCTATCCGCCGAACATCGAGGCGAGCCCGCGGCCAGCGGCGACAGCCGCATAAGCCAGAGCCGAGAAATAAACGATCGTGGCGATCGTCATCCCATAGCCCGCAAGCACAAACATGCCGTCCCGTTGCGCGATGCCGATCGCCAGGAACAGGATGCCGAAAGCCGGCAAGGTGTTCGAGAAGGGCACCAGCCCCAGCGGAAACATCAGAAGAACCCCGCCGAGAATCAGGACAAGGCCGTTGATGCGGTTGATCGCCGCTCCCTGTGCGAGCCCCGGCAGACGAGGGCGGATGACGCCCTCTATCTTCTGGATGATCCCGGCTCCCTTCCGCAGCGTCGGCACCAGCTTCTCGGCGTCGATCGGCCGTTCGGTGATCTTCTTCGGCAGCCAAGGGGTCCGGTTCAGTGTGATGCCGACGCTGATCAGGATGATTGCGAGGCCGAAGACCGTGCTTACTCCCGGGATAGAGACGGGAAGGAGGAACGGTAACGTAAGGATGGAGCAAAGCAGGAGAAGGCCCTGTTCGCCGGTCAGCTCGACTATCTCGCCCAGCGTCACGACGCGGCCCTTGATGGCATCGATCGTTTCCTCGATCGTTTCGCGAAGAGACTGGTAGGTATCGTCAAATCTGACCGACACAGGATTATCCTAGCTGTAGATCCATCTCGGCAGCCATGTGGCGATCGAGGGGAACATGAACATGATCGCTATCGCAAGCACCTGAAGACCAACAAAAGGTATGATGCCTCGATAGATCATGCTGGTCGATACGCTCGATGGCGCAACGCCGCGCAGATAGAAGAGCGAGAAGCCGAAAGGCGGCGTCAGGAAGCTCGTTTGCAGGTTTACGCCGACCAGCACGCCGAGCCAGACGGGATCCACATCCAGGGCCAGCAGTATCGGTGCGGTGATCGGGATGACGATGAAGATGATCTCGAAGGTGTCGAGGATGAAACCCAGCAGGAACATCATCAGCATCACCATAGCAACCGCCGCAAGCGGTCCGCCGGGAAGGCTGGAGAGGAACTCATGCACCAGATTGTCGCCGCCCATGAGGCGGAAGACGATCGAGAACACGGATGCTCCGAACAGGATGATGAAGACCATGCAGGTAATGGTAGCTGTCGAGATCATCGATTCCCGCAGGACCTTGAACGACAGCCGCCAGCGGAAGGCTGCCAGGATCATCGCGCCGACCGCCCCGACGGAAGCGGCCTCGGTCGGCGTGGCGATGCCGCCAAGGATGGAACCCAGGACCGCCAGGATGAGAAGCAGAGGCGGGATCAGTGCGGTGACGACTTCACCGAAAAGGTGCTTTTTCTCATCTTGCGGGACAGGTGTGGCGGGGCAGGATTCGGGGTCGAAAACTGCCTTGAATATCGTCCAGGCGAGGTAGAGCCCGACCAGCAGGAGGCCCGGCAGCAGGGCGCCGGCGAAGAGATCGCCCACCGAGACGGGTACGGGGGCGAAGTTGCCCTTCGCCATCTGAACCTGGGCATTGATACCGGAAAGCATGTCGCCCATGAAGATGAGCACCGTTGAGGGCGGTATGATCTGCCCCAATGTGCCGGAAGCGCAGATGACGCCGCTGGCGAGCTTGGGGCTGTAGCCGGCGCGCAGCATGGCCGGCAGGGAGATCAGGCCCATTGTGACGACGGTGGCGCCCACGACGCCGGTGGAGGCCGCGAGCAAGGCGCCGACGACGATGACCGACATGCCCAGGCCGCCGCGAAGATTGCCGAACAGCTTGCCCATGGTCAGGAGCAGTTGCTCGGCGATCTTCGACCGTTCGAGAATCACGCCCATGAAGATGAAGAGCGGCACGGCCACGAGAACCTCGTTGGTCATGTAGCCGATATACCGATTGGCGAGGCTGCCGAAATTCGAAGGGTCGAACACGCCGAAACACATGCCGACAGCGCCGAACAGCAGCGAGACGCCTGCCAGCGTGAAGGCCACCGGGAAGCCCAGCATGAGGAAGCCGATGATTCCGAAGAACATCAGCCCGGAAAGGAGTTCTCCAATAAATACCGGGTCCATCAGACAGTCGCCTCGTGATGTTCTTGCAGTGGACTCTCGTATCTTAGATCCTCGGGCAGCAGGTCTTCCCTGCCGGCCAGCACGAGCACGCTGCGCAGCGCCATGGCGATGCCTTGAAGGGCCACGAGAGCTGCGAATGCGATGATGAAGGATTTCAGGATGTAGAGTCCGGGCATGCCGCCGACATTGCCCGAAGCCTCGTGTAGTCGCCATGACCGGGCGACGAAGGTCCAGCCATAAGCGTAGACAATATAGCAGAAGGGTAGAAGAAACAGGATCACGCCGACCAGATCGACGATCGCCTTACGCCGCACACTCGCGGGGCGGTAGAAGATGTCGACGCGGACATGATCATTGCGCAGGAGCGCGAAGCCGGCCACTGCCGTGAACATCGCGCCGTTCAGCCAGACATACAGATCCTGCATCCAGACATGGCTGACCGCGAAGACGTAGCGTTGCACCACGACCGTGAAGCACACCAGGACGATGGCCAGCGACAGCCAGGAAAAAACATTTCCGATGATGTTGTTGATACTGCTGATGATGCGGATGATTAAAGCTATGGCTCGCATCGGGCTATTCCTCCGAACCAGCATGAAACAGCCCTGTGGGCCACAAATTTTTCATGATCACTCCCAATTCCCCCTCAAGCGCTGTGCGCGCTTTTATCTTTCCTTCCGGATCGAGCTGCTCCTCTCCGGAGACGGCTTCCATCTGGCATGCCGCAAGCGCGATTTGTCTTCGATATTTCATTTGATCGCACCGCCACGCTCGACTCGTGCCGGTCAAGGCGGCGGTTCCTTAGCAGCTTTGCGCGCACAGAAAAAGCAAAGATGGCAAGAAAATGTCCAAGGCTTCGTGGGGAGCGCAGGGTGCCGGTTTTTCAACTTTCGGTGAGTGGATGGAATCCGGGACGGCTGGCCGATAGCCTGACGTTTGCGGGGCCCGGGCAACAATATTTCACATTCCATCCCGTTCGGGCACCCTGTCTTGCGTCCGACGGCGCCGGACATGATTTCGTTTGACGCCCTTTCAAAGGGACGAAAAACTAGACGGCAAATACCTTTGATCCGGGCCATGAGTCGCGGGTGGCCGGGAGGAGATGACTGAATGACCCTTCACGATGTGATGCTGGACGACAAATACGATCTGTCGAAGGAGCGCATCTTCGTTTCCGGCGCGCAGGCCATCGTGCGCATGCTCCTGATGCAGCGCGAGCGCGACCGGAGAGCCGGCCTCAATACGGCCGGGTTCGTATCGGGCTATCGCGGCTCTCCTCTTGGCGGTCTCGATCAGCAATTGTGGAAGGCGAAGCGGCAGCTTCAGGAATCCAATATCGTCTTCCAGCCGGGGCTCAACGAGGAACTGGCCGCAACCGCCTGCTGGGGATCGCAGCAGACGGAGCTTCTGGGCGAGGGCAAATATGACGGCGTTTTCGCCGTCTGGTACGGCAAAGGCCCGGGCGTCGACCGCAGCGGGGATGTTTTCCGCCATGCCAATCTGGCAGGATCATCCAGGCATGGCGGTGTGCTCGCCCTGATGGGCGACGACCACACCGCCGAATCCTCCACTGTCGCCCATGCGTCGGAATTCGCCTTTATCGACGCGATGATCCCCGTGCTCAATCCGGGCGGCGTCCAGGAACTCATCGACTACGGGCTTTATGGCTATGCCCTGTCGCGTTTCGCCGGCACCTGGGCGGCGATCAAATGCGTCAAGGACAATATCGAATCGACCGCCGCGGTGGATGTGGCGCTCGAGCGGCTGAACATAATCCTGCCGGAGTTCGACATGCCGCCTGACGGACTCAATATCCGTCATGAGATTGATCAGATCACCCAGGAGATGCGGCTGCACGAATACAAGCGCGCCGCCGCCGCCGCCTTCGTGCGTGCCAACAATCTCAACCGCATCGTCTATTCGGGCGGCCGCAAGGCGCGGCTCGGCATCATCACCATCGGCAAGAGCTATCTCGACGTACGCCAGGCGCTGGACGACCTGGGGATCGACGAGGCAAGGGCCAATCAACTCGGCATACGCCTTTTCAAGGTGGCATGCGCCTGGCCTTTGGATCTGGAGCACCTTCAGGAATTCGTCAAAGGCCTCGAGACCGTCATTGTTGTCGAGGAGAAGCGCTCGCTGATCGAAGTGCAGGTGCGTGAGAACCTCTACGGCACGGCCAACCAGCCGCAGGTGATCGGCAAGAAGGACGAGCGCGGCGAGCGTCTCTTCCCGGCCATGGGCGCCTTGGACCCGAACGACATCGCCATCGCCATAGGCGAGCGCGTCCTGAAGGTCATTGGCCCATCGGAGGAAATCTCGGCCCGCGTCTCCCGCCTGCGGCAGTTCCAGGCGATGCTCGCGGACACCAGGGACGTCGCCTCGCGCACGCCCTATTTTTGCTCCGGCTGTCCGCACAATTCCTCCACCAAGGTGCCGGAAGGCTCCCTTGCTGCGGCCGGCATAGGCTGCCATTTCATGGCGCTGTGGATGGACCGGTCGACAGTCGGCTTCACGGCGATGGGCGGTGAGGGTGCACAATGGGTCGGCCAGGCACCCTTCTCGAAGCGCGATCACCTGTTCCAGAATCTCGGCGACGGCACCTATAATCATTCCGGCACGCTGGCGCTTCGTTTCGCCATCGCGAGCGGCGCCAACATGACCTACAAGATCCTCTATAATGATGCGGTGGCCATGACCGGCGGCCAGCCCCATGAGGGCGGTCTCAGCGTCGACATGATCGCCCATCAGGTGCGCGCCGAGGGTGTCGAGCGCATCGCCGTGGTCACCGACGAGCCTGAGAAATATGGGGGACCGGCCGCGTTCCCTGCCGGAACCACGATCCATCACCGCAACGATCTCGATCGGGTGCAGCGCGAATTGCGCGAGGTGAAGGGCGTTTCCGTCCTTATTTACGACCAGACCTGCGCCGCCGAGAAGCGACGTCGTCGCAAGCGCGGCACGTTTCCGGATCCGGATCGGCGCGTGCTCATCAACGAGCTTGTCTGCGAGGGTTGCGGCGATTGCGGCGTCAAGTCGAACTGTGTCTCGGTTCAGCCCGTCGAGACGGAATTCGGTCGCAAGCGGCGCATCGACCAGTCGAGCTGCAACAAGGATTTCTCCTGCCTCAACGGCTTCTGCCCATCCTTCGTCACGGTTCATGGTGCGAAGTTGAAGAAGGCGCAGGGCGCTGCAGGAACGACGGACCCGCTTGCCGGGGTTCCCGAGCCGAAGGCATATCCCCTGGACAATGGCTGGTCAGGCATCATCGACGGCATAGGCGGCACGGGCGTCGTCACCATCGGCGCGGTTATGGGCATGGCGGCGCATCTGGAAGGCAAGGGCGCCGGTGTCATCGACATGGCCGGTCTGGCCCAGAAAGGCGGAGCGGTGTTCAGCCATTTGCGCATCGCAAAATCCCCGGCCGATATTCACGCGATCCGCGTCTCGGCCGGCAAGGCCGATCTCGTGCTCGGCTGTGATCTTGTCGTCTCCGGCGCCAAGAAGGTGCTCGGCGCGATCCGCGAGGGTCACACGCTCGTCATCGCCAATACGGCCGAGGTCATGCCTGGTGACTTCGCGCGTTCGGCGGATTTCTCCCTTCCTGTCGAGCGCCTGAAGAAGGCACTCCGTGCAGCCGCAGGTGAAAGCAGGGCGCATTTCGTCGATGCAACCCGAACGGCCTCCACGCTGTTCGGCAATTCGCTCGGCTCCAACATGTTCATGCTCGGCTTCGCCTATCAGCACGGCGGATTGCCGGTTTCGGCCGAGGCCATCGAGAAGGCGATCGAGCTCAACGGACAGGCGGTGGCGATGAATGTCGTGGCATTCCGCTGGGGTCGGCGCGCGGCGCATGATCCGGAATTCGTGCTCGATGTCGTCGCCGGGGCGACAGGCAAGAAGGAATCTGCACCCCTCTCCCGAACGCTCGACGAGGTGATCGACCGGCGCGCGGAATTCCTGATCGGTTATCAGAACGAGGCTTATGCACGCCGCTATCGCGAGCGCATCGCCCGGCTGCGGGCGGCTGAGGAAAGAGCAGCACCCGGCTCGACGACGGTGACGGAGGCTGCTGCCCGCAATCTGTTCAAGCTGATGGCCGTGAAGGATGAATATGAAGTGGCGCGGCTTTATACCGACGGCTCCTTCCGGCGGCAGCTCGCGGCCCAGTTTGAAGCCTATGACAGGCTGGAATTCCATCTCGCACCGCCCATCCTTGGACGGCGTGACGAAGACGGCAGGCTGCGCAAATCCAGTTTCGGGCCATGGGTGATGAGGCTCTTCGGCGTGCTTGCCGGCCTCAAAGGACTGCGCGGCACTTGGCTCGACATCTTCGGCTATTCGGCGGAACGGCGCATGGAACGCGATTTGCTGCGCCAGTACGAAGCCGATCTCGACATGATCGAGCGCGATCTTTCCACCGATAGCATCGACGCGGCTGCCGCACTCGCATCCGTGCCGGCGCTCATTCGTGGCTTCGGCCATGTGAAGGAAGCGAATGCCGAACGTGCCGCCGACGAAAGAAAGCGGCTTGTGGAGCGGTTCAAGTCGGGAGAGCGGCCCCCCGCCCTTGCCGCGGCGGAGTGACTGGCGCCATTTTCGATCAGACTATTTTGATCCTGGACCGTGAAGCGGCCCTGCAACGTGAAATCGGCAGGGCTGGCCCAAGCATCTGCCAATTGCGGTGTTCTCCTTGTCATCGCCATATCGCGCGTTCATAAACACGATGGGTATGGGCGGCCGGATCGGTCTCCGCCGTTGCTTCGGAGAAAGATGAGCACCAGAGAGGACATTGTCCGCGCCACGATATGGGCCGGCGAACTTAAGGAAGACGAACTCGAACGGGCGCGACGCGGCACCATTGAGAGGCAGTACTCCAAAGGTGCCTATATCTGCCATCGAGGCGATCCGCTTGACCATTGGACCGGCGTGGGCGAGGGGCTGATCAAGATCAGCACGATTTCGCATAGCGGCAAGGCGATGACCTTTGCCGGCGTGACCACCGGCGGCTGGTTCGGCGAAGGTTCGGTCCTCAAGGGCGAGCCCCGCAAATATGACGTGGTGGCATTGCGCGACACGCGCATGATCCTGATGACGCGCGCCACTTTCATGTGGCTCTACGAGAACAGCACCGGCTTCAACCGCTTTCTCGTGCGTCAGCTCAATGAGCGAATGGGGCAATTCATCGCCACCATCGAATATGACCGCATCCTGAACCCGAAAGCGCGCGTGGCACGCAACCTTTCCTGGTTCTTCAATCCGGTGCTTTATCCTGCCGTTGGCAACGATATCGAGATCAGCCAGGAAGAGCTGGCGCTGCTTGTCGGCCTGTCTCGGCAGGTGGTCAATCGCAGCCTTCAGGAATTGTCGGAGGAAGGAGTCGTGCGGGCCGAGCACGGCCGCATCAGCGTGCTCGATATCGCCGCTCTGAACGGCTACGGAGCCTGAATTTCCGCTTCCAGACGTGCGAAGACCATAGCTCGTGACACAAGCAGGCTCACTATAAAGACAATCTGGCACGGTGTCTGTCAAGCTGCATGTTGCCTGGAGGGGCGTTTCGTGGAAACTTCGGTGAAAAGCGCCATTTCTGACATTCGGGATGGTTGTGGGGAGAATGGCGGCAAGCGCTGCTGCGGGAGGAACAGGATTGACGCGAATATCGGCGTCACCGGATACGTTTCCGAAATATCTGCTGCTGAACGCAGAGCGTTTCCGCGGCCGTCCTTCCATGCGCCACAAGGACTACGGTATCTGGCAAAGCTGGACCTGGGACGAGCAGCTTGACGAGGTGCGCGCCTTCGCGCTCGGCCTCAAGGCGATCGGCTTGCGGCGCGGTGACAAGGTCGCGATCATCGGCGCCAATCGGCCGCGGCTATACTGGAGTTTCGCCTCCATCCAGTCGCTGGGAGCGGTGCCGGTGCCAGTCTATGCCGATTCGGTGGCCGAGGAGATGGCCTATGTGCTGGATCACGCCGAGGTGCGCTTCGCCGTCGTGGAAGACCAGGAGCAGGTCGACAAGCTCCTGTCGATCGCCGAGCGCATCCCGTCGCTCACCGAGATCGTTTATGACGAGAAGCGCGGCCTGCGCGACTATGACCATACGCATCTCCACGCCTACGAGGATTTGCGCGCCGTCGGCCTGAAACGTCTTGCCGAAGATGCCGGCGCCGGGAAGGAATGGCTTGCGGAGGTGGAGCAGGGCAGGGGCTCCGACCTTGCCATCATGCTCTATACGTCGGGCACGACGGGGCGCCCGAAAGGCGTGATGCTGTCGAACGACAATCTTGTGAAATCGGCCATCAATGGCAATGCCTTCGACAATCTCGGCGCGGACGAGAGCACGATCGCCTATCTGCCGCTCGCCTGGGTCGGCGATCATCTCTTCTCCTATGCCCAATGCTATACGGCCGGCTTCTGTGTCAGTTGCCCTGAAAGTCCCGACACGGTCGATGCGGACCGGCGCGAGATCGCTCCGACCTATTTCTTCGCGCCGCCGCGCGTCTTCGAAAACATGCTGACGGCGATCATGGTGCGCATGGAGGATGCCGGGCGGTTCAAGCGCCGGCTTTTCGACTATTTCCTGAAGCATGCGCGCAAGGTTGGCGAACCTCTGCTGAACGGGGAGCGAGTGGGCTTCCTCGACCGTTTGCTTTATGCCATCGGCGAATTCGTCATCTACGGCCCGCTGAAGAACCGCATCGGGCTGTCGCGGCTGCGTGTGGGCTACACGGCCGGCGAGGCCATCGGGCCTGAACTGTTCAGCTTCTACCGTTCGATCGGGCTCAACCTGAAACAGCTCTACGGCCAGACGGAAGCCACCGTCTATATCACCGCCCAGCCGGACGGGCAGATCAGGCCGGATACTGTCGGCCTTCCTTCCCCCGAGGTCGAGATAAGGATCGCCGACAATGGCGAGGTCCTCTACCGTTCGCCCGGCGTATTCATCGGCTATTACAAGAACGAGGAGGCGACCAGGTCGACCAAGACCGCCGATGGCTGGGTGCATACGGGCGACGCCGGTTTCTTCGACCGCGACGGGCATCTCAAGATCATCGACCGTGCCAAGGATGTCGGGCGTCTGGCTTCGGGCGCGCTTTTTGCCCCGAAATATATCGAAAACGCGCTGAAATTCTTCCCCGATGTGAAGGAAGTGGTCGCATTCGGGGACGGACGCGATTTCTGCGCCGTCTTCGTCAATATCGACCTGCAGTCCGTCGGCAGTTGGGCCGAGCGCAACAATATCGCCTATGCCTCCTATCAGGAGCTTGCCGGCCATCCGCGCGTCTACGAAATCATCGCCGCCCATGTGGACGAGACCAACCGGCGGCTGGCCAGGGAGCCGCTGATGGCGGGTTCACAGATCAGGCGCTTCCTCGTATTGCACAAGGAACTCGACGCCGATGATGGCGAACTGACGCGCACGCAGAAGGTTCGCCGTTCCTTCATAGCCGAGCGCTATGGCGAACTCATCGAAGCCCTCTATGACGGCTCGGCCGAGAAATATGTCGAGACGGAAGTCACCTATGAGGATGGTCGCAAGGGCAAGATCAGCGCGACGATCAGGATCGTCGATGCGAAGATATATGAGGCCCCGGCCGAAACGATCCGCGAGGCCGCCGAATGAACCAGCGGCCGGATCACACGCAGCTCACCGCACCCGATGATGGGATCGCCAAGGGCGCCGTGCTTCTGGAGGTGCGCAACGTGTCGCTCGCCTTCGGCGGTGTGAAGGCGATCACCGACATTTCCTTCGACGTGCGCAAGGGCGAGATACGTGCCATCATCGGCCCGAACGGCGCCGGCAAGACATCCATGCTCAACGTCATCAACGGCTTTTACACGCCGCAGCAAGGCACCATCATCTTTCGCGGTATCGAGCGCCGGGCGATGAAGCCGCATCATGCCGTGCGTCAGGGCATTGCCCGCACCTTCCAGAATGTCGCTCTTTTCAAGGGCATGTCGACGCTGGAGAACATCATGGCCGGCCGCTCGGTCATGATGAAACGTGGCATAGGCTGGCAGATGCTGTGGCACGGGCCGGCGCTCGCCGAGGAGATCGAGCATCGCGAGAAGGTCGAGGAGATTATCGACTTCCTCGAAATCCAGCACATTCGCCACATACCCGTCGGCAAGCTGCCCTATGGCCTGCAGAAGCGGGTGGAGCTTGGAAGGGCGCTGGCGATGGAGCCGAGCCTTCTTCTGCTGGACGAGCCCATGGCGGGCATGAATCTCGAAGAAAAGGAAGACATGAGCCGGTTCATCATCGACGTGAACCAGCAGCGCGGCACCACCATCGCGCTGATCGAACACGATATGGGCGTGGTCATGGATCTTTCCGATCGGGTGGTCGTTCTCGATTACGGCAAGAAAATTGCCGACGGTCCGCCTGACGAAGTGAAGAACGATCAGGCGGTCATCGACGCCTATCTCGGCGTTCCGCACTGAGAAGGAGAACGACTTCATGGAAAATCTGCCGCTTTCCCCGCTTCTTTCACTGATCGCCGGTGTGGCGATCCTGATCGTACCGCGGCTGCTGAATTACATCGTCGCCATCTATCTGATCATCATCGGCTTGCTGGGGTTGTTCCCAGGGCTCGCCGGATAGGAGCGACAGGGACGATGATGGTGATCTACGCGTTGGATAATCACAGAGGGGGCAACCCGTGGATTTCTTGAATTCCATCATCGTCCAACCTTTTGCCGATATGATCGGCGCGCCGGATTTCCTGCTTCAGGTCCTGTGGGAAGGTCTGGTAAGCGGTGTTCTATACGCATTGATCGCGCTCGGCTTCGTCTTGATCTTCAAATCGTCGCGGATTTTCAATTTCGCGCAGGGCATCATGGTCGTCTTCGCCGCTTTGACGCTTGTCGGCCTTTACGAACATGGGGTGCCGGCGCTGCTGGCATTGCCGCTGACGCTTCTCGTCATGCTGATCCTCGCAATAGCGGTCGAACGCGTCGTGCTACGGCCGCTGGTCAACCAGCCTGACATCATCCTGTTCATGGCCACGATTGGCGTGACGCTCTTTCTGATCGGCCTGGGTGAGATCATCTTCGGCGGCGAAAACAAGGTGATGATCACCGAACAGCTCTACATCCCGACGGGAAGCTTCGAATTCGAGCCGTTCGGCGGCTTCCTTCTGATAGAGCAGAAGGACGTGACGGCCGTCATAGGCGCAGTCCTGCTGGTGATCGCGCTTCTGGTGTTTCTCAACAAATCCAAGATCGGCCGCGCTATCCGCGCGCTGGGCGACGACCATCAGGCCGCGCTCTCGGTCGGCATTTCGCTTTCGACCATATGGGTCATCGTGTGGTTCATCGCCGGCATCATCGCATTGGCCACCGGCATCGTCTGGGGAGCTCGGGCCGGCGTCTCGTTTGCCTTGGAGGTTATCGCCTACAAGGCGCTGCCGGTGCTCATGCTGGGCGGCCTGGAAAGCGTCACCGGTGCGATCATCGGCGGATTGGCCATCGGCATCCTGGAAAAGCTTTTCGAGATCTACTGGGGCCAGCCGCTGCTCGGCGGCAATACGGAGGCATGGTTCGCTTATGTGCTGGCGCTGATCGTGCTGCTCTTCCGGCCGCAGGGCCTCTTCGGCGAAAAAATCATCGAGCGGGTGTAAGCGGATGCTTTATCGTACGGCGGGCCAGTTCAAGACCACCTACAAGGCGGATCACGCCCTGTTCCCGGTACGGCAGGACGCCTGGCTGCTCGCCTTCATATTGCTGCTCGCCTTTGTCGTCTTTCCGCTGACGGCGAGCGAATTCGCCTTCCGCGCGCTGCTTATTCCGGTGCTCATCTATTCCCTGGCGGCACTCGGCCTCAACATCCTGACGGGATATGCCGGACAGCTCTCGCTCGGAACGGGCGCGTTCATGGGTGTCGGCGCCTATGCCTGCTACAAGCTGATGTCGATCTTTCCCGAGTTGAACATCGTGGTGGCGGTCGCGCTATCGGGCTTCTTCTCGGCCGCAGTCGGTGTGGCGTTCGGATTGCCTTCGCTGAGGATCAAGGGCTTCTATCTGGCGATCACGACACTGGCGGCACAGTTCTTCTTGGTCTGGCTCTTCGAGAAATGGGGCTGGCTGTACAATTACAGCGTGTCGGGAGCGATTCAGGTTCCGAACATTTCCGTGTTCGGGATCACATTCGCGGGGCCGCGGGCGAGTTCCGTCACCCAGTATTATTTCGTTCTCGTGATCGTCGCCGTGATCACCTGGTTCGCGATCAACATCACGCGGGGCCGTATCGGCCGGATGTGGAAGGCGGTGCGCGACATGGACATCGCAGCCGAGCTGGTCGGAATCAACCTCATGAAGGCGAAGCTCTCGGCTTTCGCCGTCTCGTCATACATCATCGGCGTCTCGGGGGCGCTTTTCGTCTTCGCGTGGCGAGGCGCGGCGGAGCCGAACCTCTTCGACGTGTCGCTCTCTTTCCGGGTGCTTTTCATCGCGATCATCGGCGGGCTCGGCTCCATACTCGGCAACTATCTGGGTGCCATTGTCATCGTCGCGCTTCCGGTCATACTCGGCACCCTTCCGCAGGCCATGGGCATTCCCGTCACCCCTGCGACCGCCGAACATCTGAACACGATGATCATTGGCTCGGTGATCATCTTCTTCCTGATTGTTGAGCCGCACGGACTTGCTCGTTTCTGGGCGATCATTCGCGAGAAGCTGATCATATGGCCGTTCCCGCATTAAAATGGCGGGACGCCTGAGGACTTGGAACGGAGGAGCCTGAAAAGATCAGGCGAGAATGGAGGAATGAATATGAACATCTCGATCAAGGCAGCCCTGCTTGCCACGACCATTGCGGTTGGATTCGCAATGCCGGCCTCTGCGGAGGACGTGATCAAGCTTCCGAACATGTCCTATCGGACAGGGCCGTTTGCCGCGACAGGAACGCCGCATATGAATGGCCAGCTCGACTATATGACGATGCTGAACGAGCGCGACGGCGGCATCAACGGCGTCAAGGTCCAGTTCGATGAGTGCGAGACCGGATACAACACCGAAAAGGGCGTCGAGTGCTACGAGAAAACCAAGGCCGAAGGCGCGCTGGTCAGCCAGCCCTGGTCGACCGGCATCACTCTGCAGGTATTGCCACGGACCAATGTCGACAAAATCCCGATGTACGCGCCGAGCTATGGGTTCTCGGCCATGCAGGACGGCAAGGTATTCAAATGGGCGTTCAATCCGCCGGTCTCCTATTGGGACGGCGCGTCCATGATCATCCAGGGCATCTCCGGCGGCAATCCGGAAAGCCTGAACGGCAAGAAGATCGCGCTGCTGCATCTTGACCATCCTTACGGCAAGGAGCCGATTCCGCTTCTGGAGACGATGGCGGAGAAGTACGGCTTCACGCTTCTGCCCATTCCTGTCGGCCTGAAGGAGATGCAGAACCAGTCGGCGCAATGGCTGCAGATCCGGCGCGAGCGCCCTGATTTCGTGCTCATGTGGGGCTGGGGAGCGATGAACGCCGCCGCCGTCAACGAGGCCGTCAAGACACGTTATCCGATGAACCAGTTCGTCAGTGTCTGGKGGGGCGCACACGAGCCGGACCTGGCGCTCGTCGGTGAGGACGGCAAGGGTTATCGGGCGCTGAGCTGGAACTTCCCGGACTCGGAAGCCAAGGTCATGCAGGACATCAAGAAGCATGTGGTCGATGCCGGGAAGTCCCAGATCAACAAGGAGAGCGGCGAATTCGATAGCACCGCATACCAGCGGGGCGTCCTGATGTCTGTCATCCTTGCCGAGGCCGTCAAGGCTGCGCAGGAGCACGCGGGCACGAACACGATCAACCAGGAACAACTGCGCTGGGGTTTGGAGAACATCAAGATCGATGAGGCCAAGCTGCAGGAGATCGGCGTGGAAGGCATGATGGCGCCCTTCTCTACGAGCTGCGCGAACCATACCGGCAATGCCGGCGCATGGATGGTCGAGTGGGACGGCTCGAAGTTCACCAAGGTATCGGACGTCCTCACCGCAGATCGCGAGATAATCGATCCGATGGTGGAACAGGCGGCTCAAGAATACGCCAAAGCCAACCAGCCGTGGACGATGAACGAGTGTGAATAAGCGCCTTCGCGGTTGGCCCTCGCCTCTGGCGGGGGCCGGTCCTTCCCGAAGCAGGATTTGAGATATGGCCGAAGCCGCTGCAACCTCGCTCGACCCGGCGGACACCATCCTCGAGGTCAACAATATCGAGGTGATTTACGATCACGTCATCCTCGTGCTCAAGGGGGTCTCTCTCTCTGTTCCGCGTGGCGGCATCACGGCGCTTCTCGGCGCCAATGGCGCGGGCAAGACGACGACGCTTAAGGCGATCTCGAACCTTCTGCGGGCGGAGCGCGGAGAAGTGACGAAGGGCAATATCGTCTTCGATGGCGCCCAGGTGCAGAACCAGTCGGCCAATGAGCTGGTCAAGCGCGGCTGCATCCAGGTCATGGAAGGGCGGCACTGCTTCGGCCATCTATCGGTGGAGGACAATCTCCTGACCGGTGCGTTTACGCGCCGCGACGGGCAGGCGGCGATCCGCGAGGATCTTGAACTCGTCTATACCTATTTCCCGCGCCTGAAGGTACGCCGCAACAGCCAGGCAGGCTATACCTCGGGCGGCGAGCAGCAGATGACGGCGATCGGACGCGCGCTGATGTCGCGGCCCAAGATGATCCTGCTCGATGAGCCTTCCATGGGCCTCGCGCCCCAGCTCGTGGAGGAAATCTTCGAGATCGTGAAGAAGCTCAACGAGGAGCAGGGCGTATCTTTCCTGCTCGCCGAGCAGAATACCAATGTCGCTCTGCGTTACGCGAAATACGGCTATATCCTAGAGTCCGGGCGCATCGTGCTCGACGGCGAGGCTGCCGCGCTGCGCGAGAACGAGGACGTCAAGGAATTCTATCTCGGCGTTGGCGGCGAGGGGCGGCGCTCCTTCCGTGATGTAAAGCACTATAAGCGGCGCAAGCGCTGGCTTTCCTGATCCTGTTGAACCAATCGCCAGTCGGCGGCCGACCGGCAGCGGATAACGCCGCCGAGACACAGGATGCGGCAATCCTCCCATTGCCCTTGTCCTGCCTTTTCGCTATTCCGACTGCGAGTTGCAATCCAAAGGGTTTAACGATGGCCGATAATACGCCGCACGCTCCCGCCGAAACCGGCGCTGAAATGGACTACAAGGAGCATGAGCGCACTTATTCGCTGTTCCTGACGCTCGCGAAATACGGCACGCTTCACGTCATCGCGATCCTTATCGCAATGGCTTTCGGCTTCTTCACCAGTGCCGGCTTCTTCTCCAGTTTCGTTCTTTTCATCCTGATCAGCGCGGCGGGGATCTGGCTTCTGCGCGAATAGCGCCGGGGCTGGCTGTCTTTTTGCAGTCCGCCTGCGGCAGGTTTTGGGCAGGCGTCAGGGGGGAGTGCGTTCCAACCGAAAGGATTGAGGGGTGGGACAGACAGTTTTCGTGCCGAAGGAAGGGGACGCCGGTGAGACGCGCGTCGCCGCATCGCCGGAGACGGTGAAACGGCTTGCGGCACTCGGTTTTGACGTCATTGTCGAAGCGGGGGCCGGGCGCGCCTCCAGAATCACCGATGGCGATTTCCAGGGTGCAGGCGCGAAGATCGGCAAGGCTTCGGATGTCGCCAGGGCCGATGTGGTGCTGAAGGTGCGCCGGCCCACCGATACCGAGACCGCCGGCTACAAGAGCGGCGCGCTGGTCATCGCGACCATGGACCCCTATCAGGCGAACGCGTCCCTGAACCGGATGGCAAAGGCGGGCCTGACCACTTTCGCCATGGAGTTCATGCCGCGCATCACGCGCGCGCAGGTCATGGATGTTCTGTCCAGCCAGGCCAATCTCGCGGGCTATCGCGCCGTCATCGATGCAGCCGCCGAATATGACCGGGCCCTGCCGATGATGATGACCGCCGCCGGCACCGTTCCGGCCGCCAAGGTCTTCGTCATGGGCGCAGGCGTCGCCGGCCTCCAGGCGATCGCCACCGCGCGCCGCCTGGGCGCGGTGGTCACTGCCACCGACGTGCGGCCTGCCGCCAAGGAGCAGGTCGCATCCCTCGGGGCGAAGTTCGTCGCCGTCGAGGACGAGGAATTCAAGGCTGCCGAGACGGCGGGCGGTTACGCCAAGGAGATGTCGAAGGAGTATCAGGCCAAGCAGGCCGCGCTCGTCGCCGACCATATCTCCAAGCAGGACATCGTCATCACCACCGCGCTCATTCCGGGCCGGCCGGCGCCGAAGCTGGTTTCGGCGGCGATGGTGGCTTCCATGAAGCCGGGATCGGTCATCGTCGATCTGGCGGTCGAGCGCGGCGGCAATGTCGAAGGCGCGGTCCCTGGCGAGATCGTCACGACCGAAAACGACGTGAAGATCATTGGCCATCTCAACGTG
Source organism: Mesorhizobium sp. J18 (assembly GCF_007829525.1). Classification (GTDB taxonomy): domain Bacteria; phylum Pseudomonadota; class Alphaproteobacteria; order Rhizobiales; family Rhizobiaceae; genus VLJP01. The sequence goes on along the minus strand of NZ_VLJP01000005.1, from coordinate 16,836 downwards.
CCGGGCCGGGTCGCCGCCTCGGCATCTCTGCTTTACGCCAAGAACCTCTACGCCTTCCTCGAGACACTGATCGACAAGGAGACGAAGCTTCTGGCGATCAATCCCGAGGACGAGCTTGTGAAGGCCACCATGCTTACTCATGGCGGCAAGGTGGTGCATCCCAATTTCCAGGATGCTGCCGTTGAAGCCGGTGCGGCGGCCGCAAAGCCAACCGCTACCCGGAAAGCACCGGCGCGCAAGGCCGCCTCGGCCAGGTCAGGGAGAAAAGCCTGATGGAAAAGACTGCTCTCGAACAGGCGCTCGATCAGCTCGACCAGGCGTCGGCCGCGGTCCGCATGGCCATGCAGGACATGGAAGGTGCGGCGGATGCAGTCGGCAACGTCGCACAGGCCGTGTCCGGCGGCGCGATCGATCCCTTCGTCTTCCGCTTCGCGATCTTCGTGCTGGCGATCTTCGTCGGCTACTATGTGGTCTGGTCGGTGACCCCGGCGCTGCACACGCCGCTGATGTCGGTAACCAACGCCATCTCCTCGGTGATCGTGGTCGGCGCGCTTCTCGCGGTCGGAATCTCGGCAAGCGGGCTTGCCACTGGCTTCGGCTTCATCGCGCTGGTGCTGGCGTCGGTCAACATCTTCGGCGGTTTCCTCGTCACGCAGCGCATGCTGGCGATGTACAAGAAAAAAGAGAAGTAGGGGGCGGCTTTGTCTCAGAATATCGCGGCCTTCCTCTATCTCGTCTCGGGCGTTCTCTTCATCATGGCGCTCCGAGGCCTGTCGCATCCCACGACCAGCCGCCAGGGCAATATCTACGGCATGGTCGGCATGGGGATCGCCATCCTCACCACGCTCGCCATTGCGACACCGTCCGCAGGCGGCTTCGCCCTGATCCTGTTGGGATTGGCCATTGGCGGCGGCGCCGGCGCCTATATCGCGCGCGGCATCGCCATGACAAAGATGCCGCAGCTTGTCGCGGCATTCCACTCCCTGGTCGGTCTTGCAGCGGTGATGGTGGCGGCGGCCGCGCTTTATGCGCCGGAAAGCTTCGGCATCGGCACGATCGGGGCCATCCATGCCCAGGCCCTTGTCGAGATGTCGCTGGGCGTGGCCATCGGCGCCATAACCTTCACCGGCTCGATTATCGCCTTTCTCAAGCTCGACGGGCGCATGTCGGGCAAGCCGATCCTCCTGCCCGCGCGCCACATCGTCAATGCGGCGATCGGGGTTGCACTTGTCGTGCTCGTCATCATGCTGGTGACGACGCAGAGCCACACGGTCTTCTGGCTGATCGTTCTCCTGTCGCTGGTGCTCGGCGTGCTCATCATCATCCCGATCGGCGGTGCTGACATGCCGGTCGTCGTGTCGATGCTCAACTCCTATTCCGGCTGGGCCGCCGCCGGCATCGGCTTCACGCTCGGCAACCTGGCGCTCATCATCACCGGCGCGCTGGTGGGTTCGTCGGGCGCGATCCTGTCCTACATCATGTGCAAGGGCATGAACCGCTCCTTCGTCTCCGTCATTCTGGGCGGTTTCGGCGGCGAGACCACGGCTGCCGCGGAAGACGGCATCGAACGGACGGTCAAGCAAGGTTCGGCCGATGACGCGGCCTATCTGATGATGAACGCGCAGAAGGTCATCATCGTGCCCGGCTACGGCATGGCCGTGGCGCAGGCTCAGCATGCCCTGCGTGAGATGGCCGACAAGCTCAAGGCCAATGGAGTGGAGGTGAAATACGCCATCCATCCGGTCGCGGGCCGTATGCCCGGCCATATGAACGTGCTGCTGGCCGAAGCGCAGGTTCCCTATGATGAGGTCTTCGAACTCGAGGACATCAATTCCGAGTTCGCGCAGGCCGATGTCGCCTATGTCATCGGCGCCAATGACGTGACCAACCCCGCCGCGCGCGACGACAAGTCGTCGCCGATCTATGGCATGCCGATCCTCGATGTGGACAAGGCGCGCACCTGCCTCTTCGTCAAGCGCTCGCTCGGCTCCGGCTATGCCGGCATCGACAACACGCTGTTCTACAAGGACGGCACCATGATGCTGCTCGGCGACGCCAAGAAGATGACCGAGGACATCGTCAAGGCGATGGATCACTGAACGGCTCCAGCCGCTCTTTGTCCAACGCCCGGCCCTACGGCCGGGCATCCCGCTTTCCATTCACGAAAACATAAGCCGGCTCACTTGCCGGATTGCACTTTCATTGTCATCGAAATGTATCATAGTGAAAATAAACGCAATCGATAGGCAACCAACAGAGAGAACTTCCGATGACAATGATCAAACGGCGCACGCTTCTGAAAAGTGCCGCGGCGACCGCCGGCCTGACGCTGGCGGCCCCCTTCGTTTCCCGCAGGGGTTTCGCGCAGGGATCTTCCGGCTCGGTCAACATCTTCGCCTGGGCGGGCTACATCAATGACGAGATTCTGGCAGCCTTCGAATCCGCCACCGGCATCAAGCCGAACTACACGCCTTACGGCACCAATGACGAGCTCCTGAACCAGCTCCGCGCCAACAACGGCACGGGCTTCGATATCATCTGGCCGTCGGTCGACCGCGTGCCCAATTATGTAGAGTTTGGGCTGGTCCAGCCGATCGACGAGTCCAAGGTCGAGGTCTCCCGCTGCTTGGCGAGCGCCTGGGAGAATTCCGCAAAATTCGGCGCGGTGGTGGACGGCAAGCGCTATCAGGTGCCGACCGATTGGGGCACGGAGGCGCTTGCCTTCGACAAGGAGCAGGCTCCGCTGGAATACGGCACCGCCTCCTACGGCGACATCTGGAAAGAGGAGATGGCTGGCAAGGCCACCGTGCGCGCCCATTCGAGCCTCGTCGGCCTCGGCCTGTGGCTGGAGGCGGAAGGCAAGCTGCCGCGTCCTCTGCTCGACGCCTTCTCCGATCCCGACGCGCAGGTCGAGATCTTTGACGTGATCCTTGCCGAGGCCATCGCGCGCAAGGGCAACATCATGCAGTTCTGGAACAACGAGAACGAAGCTCAGGGCGCGTTCCGTGTGAATGGCGCGGCCATCGGCCAGACCTGGGATTCCTCGGCCGCCGCTCTGGCCAAGGAGGGGCTGTCCGTTGGCTTCATCGCGCCGAAGGAAGGTGCTCTCGCCTGGATGGAAGGCGTCTCGATCCCGGCCGGAGCGGAGAATGTCGAGCAAGCCTATGCCTTCATCAACTGGTTCCTGACCCCGGAAGCCGGTGCGCTCTACACCAACGCCACCTCGATCAACTCGACGGCGGTCGGTGCGGCCGACCTGCTTTCGGACGACGCCAAGGCTTTCTTCGCCGCCGCCTATCCCGACGACGCGCTCGACAAGCTGTGGTGGTGGCCGATCCAGGAGAGCTGGTACGTCACCAAGCGAAACGAATATCAGGACCGCTTCCTCTCGGCCTGATACCTTTGCGGGAGGGGCCGCGAGCGGCCCCTCCCGCCCACCCAGAGGGGGACGATGTCCTATTCCGTCGAGCTTCACCAGGTCGGCATGACCTTTGGTGCGACCCGTGCCGTGGACGACGTGACATTCATCGTCGAAGGCGGCGAGTTCTTCTCTATTCTCGGCCCGTCCGGCTGCGGCAAGACGACGATCCTGCGCATGATCGCCGGCTTCCTGCAGCCGACCGAGGGGCGTATCCTGATCGGCGGCCGCGACATGGCCGGCCTCGGCCCCAACCAGCGGCCGACGGCGATGATCTTCCAGTCACTGGCGCTGTTTCCGCTGATGCCCGTGTGGGAGAACATCGCCTTCGGGCTGGAGGCGCGCGGCGCGTCCAAGGCGGAAAGGCGAAGGAAAGCCGACGAATTGCTCAAGCTGATCGCGCTGGAGGGGTTCGGCGACCGCATGCCGGGTGAGCTTTCCGGCGGCCAGCGGCAGCGCGTGGCAATCGCGCGCGCTCTTGCGGTCGAGCCGCAGGTGCTGCTGCTCGATGAGCCTCTTTCGGCGCTTGACCTGAAGCTGCGCCAGCACATGCGCGCCGAGCTTCGCGCGCTCCAGAAGCGCACGGGCGTCACCTTCATCTACATCACCCACGACCAGTCGGAGGCGCTTGCCATGTCCGACCGCATCGCGGTGATGTCGGCGGGCGTGTTGCAGCAGGTCGGCGCGCCACGCGACCTCTATGACAATCCTGCGACGCCCTTCGTCGCCACCTTTGTCGGCGAGACCAACGCCATTTCCGGCAAGGTGATGGCCGTGGAGAACGGGATTGCCTCGGTCGAGACAGGGCTCGGCGTCCTGCGCGGGCGCGCCGGGCCGGGCGTTTCGGCAGGGCAGGGCGCGAAGCTCTATGTGCGGCCCGAGGCCTTGGTGCCGGGCGCCGGAGGCGACAACACGCTTTCCGCCAGCATCGAGCGCATCGACTTCGAGGGCGCATTCGCCCTCGCGCATGGCCGCTTCGATGACGGCGCGGCGCTGATCGCCTCCATCCCATCGACCGATCTTTCCAGCGCGCCGGAGATCGGCAGCCGCGCCTCCTTCGGTTTTGCCTCCAGCCATGCGGTGGTGCTGCCCGATGGCTGAACTTTACAGGCGTTTCGGCGGCGGTCTCGCCACCGTCTTCGTGGGGCTCGTTTTCCTGTGGCTGGCTGGCATGGTGCTTGCGCCCAATGTGATGATGATCGACTACGCGCTGAGGCCCAACCTGCCGCCGGCGCAGGTCGGCGGGCCGGACGATGTCTATTCGCTCGACAACATCCTCTATCTTGCAAAGGAAGGCGTGCACCGCGCCATCTTCTTCAAAACCGTGTGGGCCAGCGCCTTCGTCGCTTTCGCCACCTTCGTGGTCTGCTACCCGCTTGCCTACTGGCTCGCCCAGCACGCCACGCCCGGTCAGTTGGGAATTGCGCTTCTGGCGCTGACGATCCCCTTCTGGATCAACGAGGTGCTGCGTACGCTCGCCTGGTACATCCTGCTCGCTTTCCGCGGGCCCCTCAACGCGGCGCTGCTGGGCATCGGCATCATCGACCAGCCGGTGCGCTGGTACGGCAATGCCGGCGTGCTGGCCGGCATGGTCTATGCCTACATTCTCTTCATGCTGTTCCCGATCTACAATTCGATCGAGAGCCTGGAGAAAGCACAGATCGAAGCCGCGCGCGACCTTGGCGCCTCGACCTGGCGCATCCATTGGCGCGTGGTGATGCCGCATGCAAAGGCCGGCATCGCGACCGGCTGCGTCTTCACCTTCATGCTGGCCGCCGGCTCCTATGTCGCGCCGGCGCTGCTCGGCGCGCCCGGCAGCCGCTGGTTCACCGAGATCATCTATAACTGGTTCTTCGAAGGCGGGGACTGGAACCGGGGAGCGGCCTATGCGCTGGTGCTTCTGGTGCTGTGCCTGGTGGTGGTGCTAGCGACGCTGAAGCTTGCCCGCGTCAACCTGACGGATGTGGCGAAATGATCCGGGCCGACCGCATCTCGCGCTTCCTGTTCGGCCTCTACCTGGCGGCATTCTTCGTATACTTGTTCGCGCCGCTGACGATCATGGCAGCGGCAACCTTCAACACGAGCCGCTTCCCGACAGTGACACCGTGGCAGGGCACCACGCTGCAATGGTTCGCCGAGCTCGCGAGGGACCGCGCCATGTGGCAATCGGTGTGGACCTCCCTTGTGGTCGCCTTTTTCGTGGTGCTGATCTCGCTGCCGATCGGCACGGCCGCCGCACTGATCCTCACCAGCCTGCATGCGCGGGCGCGCGGCTTCCTCTATGCGCTGATGGTTTCGCCGCTGCTGACACCCGGCGTGGTCATCGGCATCGCGACTCTGGTGCTATGGCGCCAGCTCGGCGTCGGCGGCGGGGTGTTCCTGATCGTCGTGGCGCAGACCAGCTTCATCATCTGCTATGTCATGCTGATGGTGGCGGCGCGGCTCCAGCGCTTCGACCGCACGCAGGAGGAGGCAGCACTCAGCCTCGGCGCGTCGAAGCTGATGGTGTTCCGGCGCATTCTCCTGCCCTTCCTCAGGCCGGCGCTGATTGCCGCGGCCTTCCTCGCCGTGCTGCAATCGATCGAGAATTACAACACCACGCTGTTCGTGCGCGGCTTCGAAACGCCGCTCACGGTGTTCATCGCCACCAAGGTGCGGACGGGCCTCACGCCCGCTGTCAACGCGCTGGCGCTGATCATGATCGCGATGACGGTGCTGGGCGCAGTCGCCTATGAGTTCGTGCGCCGCCGCCAGGCCGCAGCCGGCGCCCGCACTGGCTGAGCCATCCCTATCGCCTTGCTTCCGTTGCCATCCTGATCGCCAGGCCTGCCAGGACCGTGCCCATCAACCAGCGCTGGATATTCAGCCAAAGCGGGTTGCGAGCGAGGAAAAGCGAGATGGACCCGGCCATTATCGCAATGAAAGCATTGACCGTGACGCTGATCGCGATCTGTGTCGAGCCGAGCGCGACCGACTGGCCGAGCACGCTGCCGCGGGCAGGGTCGATAAACTGGGGCAGCAGCGACAGATAGACCATGGCGATCTTGGGATTGAGAAGATTGGTGAGGAACCCCATCATGAAAAGCTTCCCCGGTCGGTCCCTTGGCAATTCCCGGATATGAAACGGCGAACGTCCGCCGGGTTTTACGGCCTGCCAGGCAAGCCAGAGCAGATAGGCGGCCCCGGCGAGGCGCAGTGCGTCGTAGGCATAGGGAACGGCGAAGACCAGTGCCGTTATGCCGAAAGCGGCGCACAGCATGTAGAAGACGAAGCCCAGCGCCACGCCGCCAAGCGAAATCAGTCCGGCTTTGGGCCCCTGGCTGATGGAGCGCGAAACCAGATAGATCATGTTCGGGCCCGGCGTGAGCACCATTCCGAGCGCGATCAGGGCGAAGGCAACGAGATTGGCTGTTTCAGGCATTGTCCGCCCTTGAGAGACGATGATGTGTCACTTTCAGCGATTCCGGCGCATCGCCTCCAGGACAACGGAGCTTCAAGCAGGAAACGCGATGGCGAAAGTGCCATCGCGTTCCATCGCCTGATCCAGACCATGATCGTCAGTCGGCCACCGCGCGCAACTGGAAGGACGATACGCCGAGCGCGAGGTTCAGCCCCGTCTGCGCCTGCACGCTGACCGGCTGCAGTGTGAAGGTCTCATCCGAACCGCCCACGAGCACATTGGCTCCCGCGCCGACCACTGCCGACGCTTCGGCGCTCGCTCCGACATAGTCGCCGGCAAGAGCCCCCGGCGCATATGCATCGGCGGTCGGAGCCAGCACCAGCCATTGCATGACAGCATCGCCCGTCACGCCGACATCGAGGCCGAACTTGTTGACTACGCCGAAGTAGTTTTCCGGCGGTCGCTGGCCGCCGGCCGGGGTGAAGGTGCAAGCAAGATCCTTGGAGGAGCCGACAACGAAGCCCGCGCCGCCTTCGATGAGGCAGTCGAGCATGCCCAATTCCACGCGATCCTGCGAAAGAGCGGGTGTGACGGCAAGCGTCATCAGCGCCGCAGCGGTCAATATCTGTTTCCTCATAGGTAAAATCCCTGTTGATGTCCCTGTCGTCTGGCAAAACCCGTGGGTGCGGTGTCTGGTTCCAGAAAGACATGCAACAGATGTGAATGACGCCAGAAGTTGCGACAAAATCCGGTTTCAAACAGGCTCGGCCTTGGCTAATGTCCGACGCATGAAGACATTTGCCGCACTCCTCGCCCTGACGATAGCTGCCGCAGTGCTCTCAGGCTGCGGCGGGTCCCCTATGTCCGTGGAATCCCGAACGGGCGCGTCGCGCGAGCTGACGCTGGAGGACAAGATGAAGATCAAACGTCAGATCGTCCGCTCGCGGGCTTCCGGCAGGTAGCTCTCGAAGCCGATCTGTCCGCGTCTCTCCCGGTCGCCCTGGTCCTGGCGGTGCCTTACACGAACCGCGTCAGGAACTGCGGGTTCTGAGGAGGCCGTCCTGTGCCGGCTTGTAATTGGGGTCCAGTTGCGCCGCCCGGGCATAGGACTTCGCCGCCTTGGCTGTCTCGCCGCGCTGTTCGTAAACCAGGGCCTGGTTGGCCCAGCTTTCAGCAACCTTCTCGTCGAGGCGGATCGCGGTGTTGAAATCGGAGAACGCGTTCTCGTCGTCACCAAGCGCCAGATAGGAGATGCCGCGGCCATTGTAGCCATAGGGCTGGTTGGGAGCCAGCGAGATCGCCGTGGAAAAGTCCTCGATGGCGAACTGATGCTGTCCGCTCGCCTGATAGAGCAGGCCCCGGCGGTGATAGGCGCGGGGATCGGTGGTGTCGAGCTTGACCGCCCTGTCGAAGTCCTGGAATGCCTCGTTGGTGCGGCCGGCGAGCCGGTAGACCTCGCCGCGGCCGATATAGGCGGAATCGTAATTGGGATCGAGCTGGGTGGCGCGGTTGTAGTCTGCTATCGCCCGTTCCTGTTCGCCCATATAGCGATAGATCAATGCGCGATTGGCGTAGAATTGCGCCGAGTTCGGATCGAGCTGAATGGCGCGGTCGAAATCTTTCAGCGCCTCATTGTACCTGCCCGCCCGGCCATAGGCCGAACCGCGCACATTATAGGCCTGCGGATCGTTAGGGCTGCGCTGAATGACGGCGCTGAGTGAGCCGATGTTCTCTTCGGAGCCCTGCGCGGTGTCGATCCGCGTCAGGTCGGCAACCGGACCGCTGGAGGATTGGCAGGCGGCGAGCATGACCAATGCCGACAGCGCGAATATGAAATTGCCGCGCTTGATCAGATTGCTGCTGACGGCTGCTGAATTTTCCATCCCGGTCCCGCCTCTTCCTCTCGCAAAAAAATCTATGTCCCGTTGTCCGTCGGGTCCATCCTGGTCAACAAAAAAGGCGGCGACGATACATCGATCGCGCCACCCTTTGGCCGTTAACCTTCGAAAAGGACGAAATCTAGGCGCGGCCTCAACGGGCCGGCGCGCGTCCGCCGCCGACAAGACCCTCACGCTGGGCGCGCTTGCGGGCGAGCTTGCGGGCGCGGCGGACGGCCTCGGCCTTTTCGCGGGCGCGCTTCTCGGAGGGCTTTTCGTAGTGCCCGCGCATCTTCATCTCGCGGAAAATGCCTTCGCGCTGCATCTTTTTCTTCAGCGCGCGAAGCGCCTGGTCAACATTGTTGTCGCGGACGAGTACCTGCACCTGGTGATCCTGTCTAGCCGTTGATGACGAAAGGCACTGGGCAAAACCCTCATGCCTCCGCGGCGTTTCCACCGCGAAATGGGGCGGCTGATAGCAGAACAGCGCGACTTTGTCGAGGGAGATCGGCGGTAAAAATACCTGAAACCGCGCAGAGCTTCGGTATTTGGCAGCGGAATGTCCATGAACCACGATTTATGGAAATACCGCTACCTGCCACCCGAAACCGGACAACTGCCTGCCGTGAATCTCCGATCCGACGCAAAGCGGCAAGGCCCGTCGCAAACAGCGCAAAACTGGCAGAAGCTTTTGGCTAGTGTCCCGAAACCGAAATTCGTATCACTTCCGGGAGGCGCTAGGCGAATTCCGGTTTCGACAAGGACACTAGCAAGCTTATGATCCTGGTGTGGTTTTCGGATTGGAAATTCGTTTGTCGCCTTCGATCCATTGTATGACGAATTTCAAATCCACCACACCAGTGATAAAGCTCGCTTCAGCAATGCGCGTCCCCGTGCGCATTCAGCCGAGAGAGCCGAGACAGATGCGTAGATATTCCGTATTCGCCATAGCCCGCGAGGCCATGCGGGGCCACAGGGGATGGGAGGAGCAGTGGTCCTCGCCCGAGCCGCGAAAGGAATATGACGTCATCATCGTCGGTGCCGGCGGCCACGGGCTGGCGACGGCCTATTATCTCGCCAAGGAGCATGGCATCACCAATGTCGCGGTGCTGGAAAAGGGCTGGCTCGGCGGTGGCAATACAGGTCGCAACACAACCATCATCCGCTCCAACTACCTCTATGACGAAAGCGCGGCGATCTACGACCACGCCGTTAAGCTGTGGGACGGCCTGTCCCAGGACCTCAACTACAATGTCATGTATTCCCCGCGCGGCGTGATGATGCTGGCGCACAATGTCCATGACGTGCAGGTCTTCAAGCGTCATATCCATGCCAACCGACTGAACGGCGTGGACAATGAATGGCTGACGCCGGAACAGGCGAAGGAATACTGCCCGCCGCTCAACATCTCCAAAAATGCGCGTTACCCGGTCATGGGGGCGGCGCTGCAAAGGCGGGGTGGTACGGCGCGACACGACGCGGTCGCCTGGGGTTATGCGCGGGCAGCCTCCTCGCGCGGCGTGCATATCATCCAGAATTGCGAGGTCACCGGCATTCGCCGCTCCCCCAACGGGCATGTCACCGGCGTCGAGACGACGCGCGGCTTCGTCGGCGCGAAGAAGATCGGCGTCGTGGCCGCCGGCCATTCGTCGGTCATCATGCAGATGGCCGATCTCAGGATGCCGCTCGAATCCTATCCGCTGCAGGCACTGGTGTCCGAGCCGGTCAAGCCGGTCTTCCCCTGCGTCGTCATGTCGAACACGGTGCATGCCTATATTTCGCAGTCGGACAAGGGCGAACTCGTCATCGGTGCGGGGACGGACCAGTATACCTCCTATTCGCAAACGGGCGGCCTCCACATCATCCAGCACACGTTGGACGCAATCTGCGAGATGTTCCCCGTCTTCGCGCGCATGAAGATGCTGCGGAGCTGGGGCGGCATCGTCGATGTGACGCCGGACCGCTCGCCGATCCTTGCCAAGACGCCGGTGCCGGGCCTTTACGTCAATTGCGGCTGGGGTACGGGTGGCTTCAAGGCCACGCCCGGTTCCGGCCACGTCTTCGCCTACACCATCGCCAACGACAATCCGCATCCGATCAATGCGCCCTTCACGCTGGAGCGCTTCCGCACCGGCCGCCTGATCGACGAAGCCGCCGCGGCGGCCGTGGCGCATTAGGGAGAAAGCGATGCCCGAACCCGTCAATCTGGCGCAGAAGCTTTCGCTGTTCAGCGAGCATTGGTCGCCGAAGATCGTCGCCGCCTACAACGGCAACGACGTCATAGTGGTGAAGGTAAAGGGCGAGTTCGTCTGGCACTCGCATCCCGAAACGGACGATTTCTTCCTTGTCCTGAAGGGCAGGCTCACGATCAGGATGCGCGAAGGCGACGTCACGCTCGGTCCTGGCGAGCTTTATGTCGTCCCGAAGGGCGTGGAGCATTGCCCCGTCGCGGAAGAAGAAACCCATCTGCTTTTGATAGAGCCTGCCGGCACGCCCAATACGGGCGACCCGGAGACAGCCGTCGTCAAGGAGAAGATCTAGGTCCATGCTTCTCATCCGTTGTCCCTATTGCGAGGAAGAGCGTCCGGAGCTCGAATTCCGTCATGCCGGGGAGGCGCATATCGCGCGCCCCGCACCCATCACGGACATTTCGGACGATGACTTCGAGGGCTATTTCTTCATCCGTTCGAACCCGAAGGGCATCGTCTACGAGCGCTGGCGGCATATCCATGGCTGCGCGCGCTTCTTCAATGCGGTGCGCGACACCGTGAGCGACAAGTTCCTCATGACCTACAAGGCCGGAGAGCCGAAGCCGGAGTTGAAGGGGAGTTCTCGATGAGGCGACATAGGGCAGACACTTTGCCGGCTGGAGAATATTGATGTCCGAAACCTATCGCCTCTCCTCGGCCGGCCGTCTGACACCCGCCCGAACCGCCCGCTTCACCTTCGACGGCCAGTCCTATTCGGGCCTCGAAGGCGACACGCTCGCCTCTGCACTGCTGGCAAACGGCGTGCACCTGGTCGGCCGCTCGTTCAAGTATCATCGGCCGCGCGGCATCCTCTCGGCCGGTGCCGAGGAGCCGAATGCGCTGGTCGGCATCCATCGCGACGCCGCGCGCAAGACGCCGAATGTGCGGGCAACTGTCCAGGAGCTATATGACGGCCTGACCGCCGTTTCGCAGAACCGCTGGCCGTCGCTCGCCTTCGACGTGGGCGAGATGAACAACATTGCCTCCCCCATGTTCTCTGCCGGCTTCTACTACAAGACCTTCATGTGGCCGAAGGCCGCCTGGACGAAGTTTTACGAGCCGCGTATCCGTGAGGCGGCCGGCCTCGGCGTTGCACCCGACCAGCCGGACCCGGACCGTTACGGCCATTGCTATGCCCATTGCGACGTGCTGGTGATCGGCGGCGGTGCATCCGGCCTTGCCGCTGCGCTGGCGGCGGCGGAGACGGGCTGCCGCGTCATCCTTGCGGACGAGCAGGCCCAGGTCGGCGGCGCGCTGCGTTTCGAGGCGGGAGCGCGGATCGACGGCCAGGACGGCTGGGCATGGGCGCAAGAGGCTGCTGTGAAGCTGGCCACCATGGACAATGTCCGCCTGCTCACCCGCACCACGGCTTTCGGCTATTACGCTCAAAACATGGTCGGGCTTGTCGAGCGCGTCACCGAGCATGTGTCCGCGCCGGATGCGGCTGCACCGCGCGAGCGTCTGTGGGAAGTGCGCGCAAGGCGTGTCGTGCTCGCGACGGGCGCCATCGAGCGGCATATGGTCTTTGCCGACAACGACCGCCCCGGCATCATGCTTGCCTCGGCGGCGCGCGCTTATCTCAACCACTACGGCGTCGCGGTGGGCCGCAATGTCGGTGTCTATACCGCTACCGATTCGGCCTATGCGGCGGCAATCGACCTGCATAAAGCCGGTGTGAAGATCGCTGCGATCGTCGATGTTCGCGACGCGCCGGCCGGCCCGGCGGTGGAAGAGGCCAGCGCGCTCGGCATCGAGGTGCTCGTCGGCTGTATGGTGGTGAGGACTGGCGGCAGGCTGCGGGTCTCCTCTATCGCGGTGCAGCCGAAATCCGGCGGCTCGACGCGTGTTATTCCTGTCGATGCGCTGCTGACTTCCTCCGGCTGGACGCCGGCCGTCCATCTCTTCTCGCAATCGCGCGGCAAGCTCGCCTTTGATGAGGCGACCCAGCGCTTCTTGCCGGGCGAATATGCTCAAGATGCTGTTTCCGTCGGCGCCTGCAACGGCACGGATGATCTGGCGTCCGTGATCGAGGAGGCAGTCGCGGCGGGCGAGAAGGCTGCTCGGGAAAGCAGCGGGAAAAAAGGTAAACCCGTCAGCATCAAGGCTGAAACCTCGGAAAACTGGACCGGCGGCATGCTGGGTTCGATTCCGGGCGAGGACTCCAATGCCAAGGCCTTCGTGGATTTCCAGAACGACGTGACGGCGAAGGATATCCGCCTTGCGGTGCGCGAGGGCATGCGCTCCATCGAGCATGTCAAGCGCTTCACCACCAACGGCATGGCGACCGACCAGGGCAAGACCTCCAACATGCACGGTCTGGCAATCGCGGCCGAGACGCTCGGCAAGCCGATCCCGCAGGTGGGTCTCACCACCTTCCGCCCGCCCTATACGCCGGTCACCTTCGGTGCGCTGGTCGGCCATGCGCGCGGAGCCTTGTTCGAGCCGACACGCCGCACCGCCATGCATTCCTGGGCCGAAAGTCATGGAGCCGTCTTCGAGGATGTCGGCCAGTGGAAGCGGGCCTGGTATTTCCCGAATCCGGGCGAGGACATGCATGCGGCCGTCAATCGCGAATGCAAGGCGGTCAGGACCACGGCAGGCATCTTCGACGCCTCCACGCTCGGCAAGATCGAGGTGGTCGGGCCGGATGCCGCCGCCTTCATGGAACTACTCTACACCAATCCGTGGCAGAAGCTCGAGGTCGGCCGCTGCCGCTACGGGGTCATGCTGCGCGAGGATGGCTTCATCTATGACGACGGCGTTGTCGGCCGGCTTGCGCCGGACCGCTTCCATGTGACGACAACGACCGGCGGCGCGGCGCGGGTGCTCAACCACATGGAGGACTATCTCCAGACCGAGTTCCCCGATCTCAAGGTCTGGCTGACTTCCATCTCCGAGCAATGGGCCGTCATTGCGGTGCAGGGACCGAAGAGCCGTGAGATCATCGCCCCGCTGGTCAAGGGCATCGACATTTCCGACGAGGCGATGCCGCACATGTCGGTGCGTGAAGGCAGGATCTGCGGCGTGCCGACCCGGCTTTTCCGCATGTCGTTCTCCGGCGAACGCGGCTTCGAGATCAATGTGCCGGCCGACTATGGACTTGCCGTCTGGGAAGCCGTCTGGGCCGAGGGGCAGAAGCATGACGCCGTCGCCTATGGCACCGAGACGATGCATGTCCTGCGCGCCGAAAAGGGCTTCATCATCGTCGGGCAGGATACCGACGGCACGGTGACGCCAAACGATGCCGGGCTCGACTGGGCCATCGGCAAGAAGAAGAGCGATTTCGTTGGCATTCGCGGACTGATGCGCCCCGACCTGACCGCCAAGGGACGCAAGCAGCTTGTCGGGCTGAGGACAAGGGACCCGAAGACGGTGCTCGAGGAAGGGGCGCAGATCGTTGCCGATCCGAAGCAGCCGGTGCCGATGAAGATGATCGGTCATGTGACTTCCTCCTACTGGTCGGAGAATTGCGGCCATTCGATCGCGCTTGCGCTCATTGCCGATGGCCGGGCGCGCATGGGCGAAAGGCTCTTCGTGCCGATGCCGGACAAGGTGATCGAAGTGGAAGTGGTGTCGCCGATCTTCTTCGACGAGAAAGGGGAGCATCTCCATGGTTGAGGTCGCACGCAGAACGCTCGCGCTTGCCGGCCGTCATGCGGCGGGCGAGGGCGTCACCGTGGTTCCTGGCGAGCCGGCAAGCCGGATTTCCCTGCGCGCACCGGATGCCAGCATCGCCGCGCTTTCCAAGGCGCTCGGCGTGAAGCTTCCGCAGAAGCCGAAAGCATCCGCGGCATCGGGATCGCGCATGGCGCTCTGGCTCGGCCCCGACGAATGGCTGATCATCGACGAGGACGAGGCCGACCTTGCCGCCGCCCTGTCCAGGGTCAGGGCGCTCCATTCCGCGGTCGATGTTTCGCATCGCAATCTCGCGATCTTCGTCTCCGGCCCGAATGCCGAGGCGGTGCTGAACGGCGGCTGTCCGCAGGACCTTTCCCTTGAGGCATTTCCCGTGGGTGCCTGCTCCCGGACCGTGCTCGGCAAGGCAGAAATCGTGCTGTTGCGCACGGACGAGCAGACATTCCGCGTCGAGTGCTGGCGTTCCTTCTCCGACTATGTCTTCACCTTCCTTTCGGAGGCGGCGCGCGACGCGGCATAAATCCTCGATGGCGGGAACCCGGACGCGGTCGGCTGCGTTTCTTTGCAAATGGAGAAACATCGAATGTCCGATGCGAAGAAGGGGCCGAAATCCCGCCAGATCAAGGACAAACCCGGCCGGCGGGAACGGGATGCGCAGGTCGAGGAAGAGGAACTCGAGCAAGGCCTGGAAGACACCTTTCCGGCAAGCGACCCCGTATCGGTGACGGGCACAACCCGCACCGGCGGTCCGGATGAACACCGGAAGACGCTTCCGCCGAAAAAGAAGGCCGAGAATCTCGAGGAGGAATTGCAGGAGGGGCTCGAGGATACGTTTCCGGCCAGTGATGCCGTTTCCGCCACCTCGTCTATCCATGCAGGGCGGCCTGCCCGCGGGAAGAAATAGCCGCAGCTTTCGCGCGGCATCCGCGCCGCTTTCCGGTGCCGAGTCGGGGCACGTTTTTCCAAGGCGGAGTTGACAGCGGCCAGTGTGATCGGTCTTGTCGCATGTGATGCGGCCGCCAGGCCGATTCCGCCTGCGATATTCGTTCTAAAGTCTCCCTGATGCACCAAATAGACGTTTCCTCGCGCCACCGGCTTCTCGAGCGCCATGGCGATTTCGTGCTCGCCTATTCCGTCGCGCATCAGCCGGGCCTTTTGCATTTCGGCGACGAGCAGGGCTTTCTCAGCTACAAGATGGTCGGCAGCGCGGCCTTTGTCCTCGCCGATCCCCTGGCTCCAAGGGAGCGTCGGGGCGCGCTGATCGACGCCTTCATCGCCGAGAAGGGCGATGTGAGCTTCTGGCAGACCACGCATGGCATGGCAAAGCTGCTTGCCGAGCGCGGCTTCTTCGTCAACGAGCTTGGCGCGGAAACCTTCGTCGATCTCCGTTCCTATGACTTTGCCGGGCCAAGGCGGCGCAGCTTCCGCACCGCGGTGAATCGTTTTACGCGCAGCGGCCATGTGGTCGAGGAGATGTCGCTCGGCGATCTTGATCCCGGGCGTGTGCGCGCGATCTCCGAAGGCTGGCGTCGTACTCGCACGACCAAGAGCCGCGAGCTTTCCTTTCTCGTGCGGCCGGTCGTGCTCGACGACGAGCCGGGCGTGCGCAAATTCTTCATCCTCGACAGGGACCGGCAACCGGTCGCCTTCGCCTTTTTCGATCCGCTTTACCGCGACGGCAGGCTGATCGGCTATCTTTCCGCCACGCGGCGCTGGTTGCCGGAAACCGATTCCCTTGCCACCTATTTCCTCCTGCGGACGGCGATCGAGAAATTCCAGTCCGAAGGCATCGAAACCCTGTATCTCGGCATCATGCCCTTCCGGCGGATCGAGGATAAGGAATTCACCAAGAACTGGCTGATCAGGCGCGCTTTCCGCTTCATCTATACCAACGCGCTCGCAAACCGCTTCGTCTATCCGACAAAGACTTTGGCACAGCACAAGGAGAGCTATGGCGGTGACATCCGACAGACCTATTGCGCGATCAACACCGAGCCTGCCCTGCCGCGGCTGCTGAAGCTCCTGCGCGTCTTGCGGATTGTTTAGGGTCAAGGCCTATTGATCCTCCATACCCCCACCTCGTCTCGCAATCCTTCGCTCTGCTCCCGATTGCTCGCCGACCCTCCCCCTCAAAGGACAGGGTGAACCGCGGCACATGCCTCCCCGTTGCCGGTCTGGCCATTGAGAGAATGAGGGCAGTCGGGAAGCGGGGCGCGAGGGCCGTGCCTTCCGAATAGTAAGTAGTGACACGATCCT
>NZ_VLJP01000004.1:66564-100849 GCF_007829525.1 Mesorhizobium sp. J18 | reverse complement strand
GTTCCTTCAACTGATCTACGCCCATCCCACCATATTGCTTGCGCCAGCGGTAATAAGTCTGTTCGACAACGCCGATCCGCCTGATCGCATCAAGACGGGACAGGCCTTGCCCCATCAGAACCTCAACCTGCCGCAACTTCGAGACAATCTCTTCCGGCTTCGGTCGCTTGTTGGCCATTCTCGATCCTCCGTTTCCTAATCATAACGGCGGACCACTTCACTGGGGGAGGATCAGAGGTCGCTTGGCTTCGATCAGGAAAATGGAATGGGCAAAGTAGAGGAGCTTTTGAAGTGCAAGATTGGTGACCTTGATCCCCGACCTGTCAGCCTCATCCAGCATGAGGTTGGCGACGGCTCTCGGATCGTATGGACCACCGGTCATCTGCGCACTTCGACTTCCTCAAGCTGGGAAGTGGTGCCGCTTGCGTGACTCGAACACGCGACCCCATCATTACGAATGATGTGCTCTACCAACTGAGCTAAAGCGGCTTAACCCTTCACACACGGCCATACTATGGCCCTACTAACTTTCACTCACCAGCCCCAACTCACTGGCTTCGAACCTCATTCTCTAGCGGACCCGCTAATTACGAATGACGTGCTCTACCAACTGAGCTAATGCGGCCTGGGGTCCCGGCGGCTCATGCCGCCGGATGTGAGCGGCGTGATAGCCGTATCGGCCACCAAGATCAAGAGACCGCCGCGGCAGAGTATGGCCGAATTTCGCCGGTATCGACAGAGGGCGGTCCGCCCCAATCAGAAAATCCGACGGCCGACCGGTCGCAGATTGCCGAAATGATAATGGACTCTTTTGCTTCCTGCGGTAATCTCACCTGACTCTCGCTCCATGACGAGAGCGAAGACATGCAAGACCAGCGGAGGGAGAATTCATGTCAGAAGTTTCCATGGTGGTGAACGGCCGGGAGGTCACCGGGGCCGTCGAGGATCGAACATTGCTGGTCCACTACCTGCGCGAACATCTGGGGCTGACGGGGACGCATGTGGGGTGCGACACGTCCCAGTGCGGGGCCTGTGTCGTCCATCTCGACGGCAAGGCAGTGAAATCCTGCACCATACTGGCGGCCCAGGCTTCCGGCTCGACGATCACCACGATTGAAGGGCTCGCCAACGGTGCCGATCTTCATCCTGTTCAGGCCGCCTTCAAGGAGCATCATGGCCTGCAATGCGGCTTCTGCACTCCGGGCATGATCATGGCTTCCGTCGACATGATCAATCGCCATCCGGAAGGTCTCGACGAAGCCACGGTGCGCGCGGAACTGGAAGGCAATATCTGCCGCTGCACGGGTTACCACAACATAGTGAAAGCCGTGCTGGCCGCATCCGAGACCATGAGCAAGGGAAAGGCAAAGGCGGCCTGACGATAGTCGGCAGTCGGAATTGGGAGTAGCGACGGTAAGGGTGCTGGATCGTCACGTTCTGCTTTGAACAATTGCCAGCCGCCCACTGCCGTTCAGATTCAGATCCGGAGGAGTTTTCGCGATGGGAATGGAAGGCATAGGCGCGCGGGTGGCGCGAAAGGAAGACAGGCGGTTCATTACCGGAACGGGCCGCTATGTGGACGACATGGTCGTTCCGGGCATGAAGCATGCTGCTTTCGTCAGAAGCCCTCACGCACATGCCGAAATCAAGGGCATCGATGTCGAGCAGGCGCGCAAGATGCCGGGTGTCATCGCCGTTCTCACCGGCCGCGAGATCAAGGCCGACGGCATCGGCAATCTGATCTGCGGCTGGATGATCCACTCCAAGGACGGCTCGCCCATGAAAATGGGCGCCTGGTCGCCGCTGGCCGTCGACCGCGTGCGCTATGTGGGCGACGCGGTGGCAATTGTCGTCGCCGAAACGAAGGGACAGGCCCGCGACGCGGCCGAAGCGGTGGTGGTGGATTATGACGAGAAGGACGCCGTCACCGATGCGGTTGCGGCGCTTCAGCCCGGCGCGCCGCAGCTTCATCCGGAGGCCGAGGGCAACCTGATCTTCGATTGGGAGATCGGCGACGCAAAGGCGACAGATGAGGCAATCGCGAAGGCCGCGCATGTGACGCGCATGAAGATCGTCAACAACCGTCTCGTCCCGAATGCGATGGAGCCGCGGGCCGCTCTTGGCCATTACGACAAGGGCGAGGACCACTATACCTGCTGGACGACGAGCCAGAACCCGCACGTGGCCCGGCTTGTCATGAGCGCCTTCTACAATGTCGCGCCGGAAAACAAGTTGCGCGTCATCGCGCCGGATGTCGGAGGCGGCTTCGGTTCGAAGATATTCATATATCCGGAAGAGATCGTCTGCCTGTGGGCGTCGAAAAAGACAGGCGTGCCGGTGAAATGGGTCGCCGACCGTACCGAGAGCTTCATGACGGATGCCCATGGCCGCGACCACCACACCGAAGTGGAGCTGGCTTTCGACCAGAACAACCGCATCACTGCTCTGAAGGTGGACACGATCGCCAATTTCGGCGCCTATATGTCCCTCTTCTCCTCCTCGGTGCCGACCTATCTCTACGCTACCTTGCTGTCGGGCCAGTATGACATCCCGGCCATCCACTGCAATGTCAGAGCGGTCTACACCAATACCGCGCCGGTCGATGCCTATCGGGGAGCCGGCCGGCCCGAGGCGACCTTCCTCATAGAGCGTGTGGTGGAAACGGCTGCGCGCGAGCTGGGCGTTTCACCGGCCGAACTTCGGCGCAGGAACTTCATCCGCGAATTCCCGCACCAGACGCCGGTCATCATGAATTACGATGCCGGTGACTATGAAGCCTCGCTCAACGCGGCCATGCAGGCAGCGGATTATGAAGGTTTCGAGCAGCGCCGTGCCGAGGCGAAGGCGCGCGGGAAGCTGCGCGGCATCGGCATGAGCTGCTATATCGAAGCCTGTGGCATCGCGCCGTCGGCCGCGGTCGGCTCGCTGGGAGCCGGCGTCGGCTTGTGGGAATCGGCGGAGGTCCGCGTCAATGCGGTCGGCACGATCGAAATCCTGACCGGCTCGCACAGCCACGGCCAGGGTCATGAGACGACCTTCTCGCAACTTGTCGCGGACCGCTTCGGCGTGCCGATCGAAAGCGTGTCGGTCATCCATGGCGACACGGACAAGGTGCAGATGGGCATGGGCACTTATGGCTCGCGTTCGGGGGCAGTCGGCATGAGCGCCGTCGTCAAGGCCCTGGACAAGATGGAGGCCAAGGCGAAAAAGATTGCCGCCCATCTCCTGGAAGCCGACGAGGCCGATGTGGTGATCGAGAACGGCGAGGCCAAGATTGCAGGCACGGACAAGTCGGTCCCCTGGTTCCAGGTGGCGCTTGCTGCCTATACGGCGCACAACCTGCCGGCCGGCATGGAGCCTGGCCTTAAGGAAGGGGCCTTCTACGATCCCACCAATTTCACCTTCCCGGCCGGCTGCTACATCTGCGAGGTCGAGGTCGATCCCGATACGGGCCAGACCGAGATCATCCAGTTCGTTGCAGCCGATGATTTCGGCAATATCATCAATCCGATGATCGTGGAGGGCCAGGTGCATGGCGGCATTGCCCAGGGCGTCGGGCAGGCGCTGATGGAAACCTGCCATTACGACCCCGAGACCGGCCAGCTCGTCACGGCGAGCTATATGGATTACCAGATGCCGCGTGCAGGCGACCTTCCGTCCTTCAAGGTCTCGACCTCGAACACGCCTTGCCCGGGCAATCCGCTCGGCATCAAGGGTTGCGGTGAAGCCGGTGCGATCGGCTCTCCGCCGGCGGTCATAAACGCCATCACCGATGCCATAGGCACCAACGACCTGACCATGCCTGCGACGCCCCAGAAGGTTTGGAAGGCGCTTAGGGCGGCAACGAAACACTGAATGCGGTCGGAGAGATTTCCATGTATGCACTGAATTATCACCGCGCCTCCTCGCTGGAGGACGCCGTCAAGCTTCTCGGCGATAGCGAGGATGGCAAGCTCGTCGCCGGCGGCCAGACACTGATCCCGACCATGAAGGCGCGCCTTGCCGCGCCTTCCGTCCTGATCGACCTGCGCCATATCCAGGAGCTCAAGGGCATCACCGTTTCCGGCCGGGAGGTGACGATCGGAGCCGGGACGACTCATGCGGAAGTGGCGGCGAGCAAGGAGATCGCGCAAATCTGCCCCGCGCTTTGCCATCTTGCCTCCCATATCGGTGATCCCCATGTGCGCCATATGGGGACGATCGGCGGATCGGTGGCCAATAACGACCCCGCCGCCGATTATCCCGCGGCAATCCTGGCAATGAATGCAACGGTGGTGACCAACCGGCGTGAGATCGCGGCGGACGATTTCTTCCAGGGCCTTTTCGAGACCGCGCTGGAGGATGACGAGATCATCAAAGCGGTCAGATTTACCGCGCCCGCCAAATGCGGCTATGAGAAATTCCCCAATCCAGCCTCACGCTACGCGCTGACGGGAGTGTTCGTGGCGGCGGATGCGGACGGTGTGCGCGTCGCCGTGACGGGAGCCGGCGAGGAAGGGGTGTTCCGCTCGTCCGAGATAGAGGCTGCGCTTTCGAAGAATTTCGACGCCGCGGCACTGGACGGGTTAAGCATCCCCTCCGACAATCTCATGTCCGACATTCATGCCTCGGCCGAATACCGGGCCAATCTGATACTGGTCATGGCCAAGCGCGCCGTGGCGAGAGCAAAGAGCTGACGCCTATCGAAACATCTCGTTCCAGGCGAAAGGGGCTTCCGGATCATCCGGAAGCCCCTTTTTTCAGCGGTAGGCCAGTTCGATGCTGGTCCGGGTGCCGCCGGAGCCGTCGCCATAGACGATTTCGCCTTCGAGCGTATGGGCCATGGCATGCACGATCCGCGTGCCGAGCCCCGTGCCCTGCGGCTGATCCTTGCCGTTCCAGCCGATCCCGTCGTCCTCGACCGTGAGCCTGGCGCGGTTGTCGCTTGTCTGCTTCATGATGACACGCACCTCGCCAGCCTGCATATTGTCGGGATATGCGTATTTGAAGGCATTCGTCAGGAGCTCGGTGACGATCATTCCGAGGGACACTGCCTTGTCGGTAGGAAAGGCGATCGCGTCGAGATCGAGCCGGATTCTTGCCTGATGGCCCGCCTGCTTCATCGAGGATTCGAGTTCTGCGACGAGTGACCTGATATAGGAATCCATTTCGACCGAACGCACGTCATCCGACGTATAGAGGCGGCGATGGAGATTCGCGATGGCCGAGATTCGAACCTCGGTTTCAGCCAGGGCGTCCTTTGCCTGCGGATCGCTGATGGCGGATGACTGCATGCGCACCAGGGAGGCGACAAGGGCCAGACTGTTGGCCACGCGATGATTTACCTCGGCGAGCAGGATTTCTGCCCGGTCGCGGGCGGCGCGCACCTCCCGCTCGGCTTTCTCCTTTTCACGCTTCAGTCTCGACTTCTCGATGGCCTGGTTGATTGCGCCCTCAAGCAGGACGAGGAAATCCTCGCCGACCGTTTTCAGCACGTAATCGGCCGCCCCCGCCTTGAGCGCTTCCACGGCAAGCGTGGTTTCCGCCGAACCTGTTACATAGACGACCGGCGGGGAATCAGGATTCTGTACGAGCTTGCGGAGCACGAACAGGCCGGTTCCGGACGGCAGGTAATGGTCAAGCACCACGACGTCGATGCCGCCTTCGGCTATGCGTGCCAGGCCGGCATCGGCATCGCTGACATTCTCCACCTCGAATCCGTGCCGCGTCAAAGTCTTTTCGACCAGTCGCACGAGCGCCAGATCATCATCTATATGGAGGACCCGAAACGGGGTGTTCTGCACTTATGCCGTCTCCGGAACCTGAATAACCGAGAAGAACAAGCCGAGCTGCCGGATGGCGTTGGCGAAGTTCTCGTAGTCAACGGGCTTGGTGATATACACATTGGCGCCGAGGTCGTAACAGCGCTGGATTTCGCGCTCGTCATCTGTCGTCGTCAACACGACGACCGGCGTCCGCTTCGTATGAACGTTGCCCTTGACGGTCTCGAGGATGTCGACGCCGGTCATGTCGGGCAGGTTGAGATCCAGCAGGATCAGCATATGCCGGCCGGCGCTCACGCGGCCCGACCGATCCTTGCCCAGAAGAAAGTCCAGGGCGTCAGTCCCGTTGGCGAACGGCACGACGGGATTGTTCACGCCGGCACGCCGGATATTCTTCTCGATCAGCCGCGCATGGCCCTCGTCGTCCTCGACCATGACGATCGTGACCGGTTTTCCCTCGCTCACTTTCCGTTTCTCCTCATGAAGACCCGAACATCGGTCGGCAGCATGATTGTAAATGTCGTTCCCTGCCCGACTTCCGAGCTCAGCGTTATATCACCGCCAAGGCCGCGTACCAGTGTGCGCACATGCGCGAGGCCGATGCCTTCACCAGGTTGATCCTGAGAGCCGGACCGACGGAACAGGTCGAAGACACGCTCATAGTCCTGGGACGGGATGCCCCTGCCGTTGTCGCTCACATCGATCCGCACCCGCCCTGCCAATTCCCGTCTGGCGCTTATCCTGATCTCAATGGGTCGGTCAACCGCCCGATATTTTACCGCATTGTCGAGGAGATTGCCGAAGATCTGGTCGAGAGAAAGACGATCCGAGACAATCTCCGGCACGTCCACCTCGATGCCAACCTCGCCTCCCGTTTCCGAAACCTGGTGATGCACGGTGGCGGCCGTCGCTTCCAGAAGAGCCTTGAGGTCGATCTGCTCCGGTTTGAGGGGCCGGCGGCCCTCCCGAGAAATCTTGAGGATGGCATTTATCAGTCCGTCCATCTTGCGGGTCGAACTGCGGATGAAGCCTATCGCCTCCGGCAGGTCCTCGGCCGCGGCTGTTCGCGCGTCCTCGATCTCCTGCTCACTCAACGGCTCGCCATCTGCGAGGACATAAGCCTGTATGGACTTCATCGTCTCGTCCAATTCGGCGGTAAAACCCATGATGTTCACAAGCGGCGCGCGAAGATCATGCGTGACGATATAAGCGAAGCGCTGCACTTCCTCATTGGCCTGGATCAGATCCTGCGTCCGTTCCTTGACGCGCTCTTCGAGATCCGTGTTCAGCGATTCCAGTTCGAGGCGCGCATTGATCAGCTCACGGGTATAGGCGAGCGCCATCCATACGGCTCCCCCGACAACGCCGACAATCACGAGACCGCCGAGGATTGTGATCCAGCGCATGGCGCTGTTGATCGCGCTCTGGTCTTCCACGCCGGCAACCATGCGGCGGTCCGAGGCTTCGATGATGCCGTCAAAAATGAGATTGGCCTCATCCATCAGCCGTTTGCCCCGATCGGTGCGGACGATACCAATCGCCTCGGCCTGCCGCCCGTCCTGATAAAGGGAGATCGTGGTTTCGATCTCGGCGATCTTCTGGTCGAGGGCTGAGACGAGATCGCGGAAACGCTCGTGATATTGGGGATAGGGGATCAGTGCCTTTTCGAGGGCCTCGTATTGCGCGGCAATTTTGCTGCGTGAAGCCTGATATGGTTCCAGATAGCGGGCATCGTCCGTCAGAAGATAGCCGCGCTGCCCGGCTTCCATATCCTGCAGCGACTTGCGCAGATCAGTCGCTGCGCTGCGCACGTCGCGCGCCTGGATGACATTGTTGAAATAATTCTGCGCCTGACCGACCAGCCATATGTTGGTTCCGACAATGGCAAGAAGGGCCAGTGCGCCGATTATGATGAGAACGGCTGTTGTTCGAACAAAGGAATTTTTTGCAATCGGCATTCTGACGTTCCAGGCAGTGTGGGCATCATTAAACAGTTGCGCCGCGAATTCGAAGATCATTTTATAATTTCACGACCACGCCGGAACGAAGGCATGGAACATGGATCGAAAGGGTGTTCACAAGTCTTGCCTCGCCTTTGACGGCGTGAAGCTGGAGCATCCCTGGGGCGACGATCACGACGCCTACAAGATCGGTGGCAAGATGTTCGCTCTTGTCGGCGCGATGGGAGGACTGTCGTTCAAGGTTTCGCATATCGCCTTCGAGATATTGACCGAAAGCGGCAGAGCGCGGCCCGCACCGTATCTCGCCCGTGCCAAATGGGTCCATCTCGACAATATTGGCGACTGGCCCGACGACCAATTGGCCGCCTACCTGAAAGAAGCATACAATATTGTTGCCGGCGGTTTGCCCAAGAGCATCCGGGCAGAACTTGGTCTCCAAGTCCTGTCGAAGTGAATGCTGGCGCGAATTGCCTGTCGATGGCTCTTCGACCGTTATAAGGACAAGCATGCGACGGTCGCAAATATCGACATGAGCCGTAACGGCTTGACTTGATTGACGGTCTGCCTGTGCTAACCATTGCCAGTGGGGCATCAGCAACCATGGGGAACGCCTTGGACGCGGTTGAGAAGGCGATAAGGACCGCCCTGGAAAAGGGTGACGCGCAGGATCGGGCCTTTCGCGAGAAGGTGTATCGCTCCGCATTTTCGGCATTGGAACGCTCGCTGAAGGCCAGGCCCGAGCTAACGGTCGAGGCGGCGATCAAGCGGCGCAATCACCTGAAGTCCAAGATCACCGAGATCGAATCGGAATTCATACCGGCTCCGCCGTCCTGCCCGGTTACGGCTTCGCCGACCGCTCCCGCCGCAGCCGGTCCGCAGGTCGATGCCCCGCTTGTGTCTGTGAGCCG
The DNA here is from genome assembly GCF_007829525.1 of Mesorhizobium sp. J18. Classification (GTDB taxonomy): domain Bacteria; phylum Pseudomonadota; class Alphaproteobacteria; order Rhizobiales; family Rhizobiaceae; genus VLJP01. The sequence goes on along the minus strand of NZ_VLJP01000004.1, from coordinate 92,218 downwards.
GGAGCATGCGACTGACCGGGATACGGATTTCCTGCCCAAACTCGATCGAGACGATGCTGATGCGCATCTACGGCAGGATCGCGCAGAGATGGATGGCGAGGACCGGCGCGGTTCCGCTGCGCCCCGCGCCGTCCGGGAGCGATCCCGGTGGTCTTTCCTTCCCGGTCTGTTGCTGCTTGCTGTGATGGTTCTGATCGGCCTCGGTCTGTGGTGGGCATTGACGGGTGGCTTCGGTTCGCGTGGTAGCCTTTCGGAACCCGGTTCTGCGGGAACAACATCCCAGCAAGGACAGTCAAACCAGACCGTGACGCCGGAAGGCAACTGGATCAACGTGTTCACGCCTTCCGACCCAACCACGGTGCGGGCACCCAATGGGGCTCAGGCTGACGTGAAACAGGGGGATGAGGCTTCGTTCATCCAGATACGCTCATCGGGACCGGACTCCGGGATCGCCTTCGATGTCGGCCAGGGAGTGCTTGAGCAGATTGCCGGCCGTCATGCCGTTTTCAACGTCATTGCCCGCGGCGCCGAGGGCGAAGGGACTGAAATATCGATATCCTGCGATTTCGGTGCGCTCGGCGATTGCGGACGTACCCGTTATGTCGTCGGCTTTGAACGTTCCGATTATCTGTTTGAGGTCGACCTGCCAGACCAGCAGCCGAGCTCAGGCGGAACGATCACGATCGTTCCCGACATGGCCGGACAGGGCAGGGCGCTCGACATCTTCTCGATCAGGGTTTCGACGGCGGACTGAGTTCAGTCCCCGAGCAGGTCGAACAAGGTTTCTATGCGGTCGGCCTCGACGGTCGGCTTGTCCCATCTCAGACGGGAGATGCGCGGAAAGCGCATGGCAACCCCCGATTTGTGACGTGTCGAGCGATTGATGCCTTCGAAGGCGACCTCAATGACCAGCCCCTGGTTTCGGTCCGCACGCACGGCGCGTACCGGCCCGAAGCGATCGATTGTGTTGTCGCGCACGAATTTGTCGATCTGCCTGAGCTCCTCATCGGTGAAGCCGAAATAAGCCTTGCCGACGGGAACCAGTTCCGGTTCCTCGGGGTCGCCCGACCAGACGCCGAACGTATAGTCGGAATAGAAGCTTGAACGTTTGCCATGGCCGCGCTGTGCATACATCAGCACCGCGTCGATCACATGCGGGTCGCGCTTCCATTTGAACCACGGCCCCTTCGGCCGACCGGGCACGTAGGTCGAATCCCGCCGCTTGATCATGACGCCCTCTACGACCGGATGCGGCGGGTTGCGGCGCATTTCTTCCAAGGTCTTCCAATCCTCGAATTCCAGGATAGGGGAGAGGTCGAACCGTTCCGGCGGTAGCCTGCCGACGAATTCCTCCAGCAGCTTCCTGCGTTCCGCAAAGGGCAGGGAGCGCGTGTCCCGGTCGCCGATTTGAAGGAGGTCGTAGCAGCGCACGAAGACTGGATAGTCCGTCATCATCCTTTTAGAGACGGTCTTGCGGTTCAGCCGTTGCTGCAGATCGCCGAAGGTGCGGGTTTGCTCGGTCGGGTCTCCGACCAGCAATTCGCCGTCGAGCACGCCTTCAAAGCGCATTTCCTCCATAAGGTCCGGAAAGGCGCCGGAAATATCGTCGCCGGTGCGTGAATAGAGGCGCGAGATCCCGCTTTCGCAGGTGACCTGAACACGGATGCCGTCCCATTTCCATTCCGCCGAATAGTCTGCGGGGTCGAGCTTCTCCAGATCGCCCTCGGCGACGGGATGGGAAAGCATGACCGGCCGGAAGAGTGCTTTCGCCGCGCTTTCCGGTTTTGCTGCCCGGCCTTCGAGCCAGGCGAACAGCTCCATGTAAGGGGCATGGAGCCCGTGCCAAAGTTCCTCGATCTCAGTGACTTCGACATTGCCGAATGCCGCCAAAGCCTGTTTTGCCAGCCGGGCGGAGACGCCTATGCGAAGGCCCCCGGTAGCGAGCTTGATCGCCGCAAAGCGCCCCGGAACCTCCAGCCGGTCGAGAAGACCGGCCATGCGTGCCGGCGCGTCGGACCGGCTGGCGGTCGCGAGTTCCTGAACGATGTCCGACAATGTCGGCGCAGGACCGCCCTCCCGGCGGGGACGATGCGGCCAGACAAGAGACACGGTCTCGGCAAGATCGCCGACATAGTCGTAGGAATAGGCGAAAAGAACCGGATCCATGCGCTCTGTTACCAGCGTTCTCAACATGGCCGGCTTGACGGCCGGGAAGTCGAGGCCGCCGGTCAGCGCCGCAAGCGCGAAACCGCGATCGGGATCGGGGACCGCGCGGAAATAGTCGACCAGCAGCGTAAGCTTGCCATTGCGCGAGGGCGTCAGCACGAGACGGTCAAGGAGTTCGGCAAAGCGCTCCATCAGTCGCCCTCGTCCTCGTAGCCGACGAGATGCAGCGGCCGCGCGGCGATGCCCTCGATCTCGCACCAGCGCACAAGGGCCTCCTCACGGCCATGGGTGACCCATACCTCCCGCGCTCCAGTCTGCCTTACCGTGTCGGTCAGTTCCGTCCAGTCGGCGTGATCGGAGATGATGAGTGGCAGTTCGACGCCGCGCTGCTTGGCACGCTGGCGTATGCGCATCCATCCCGATGCGAAGCAGGCGATCGGGTCGGGGAAGCGGCGCGACCAGCGATCGACGAAGGCCGAAGGCGGCCCGATGACGATTTCGCCGGCATAGGATTCGCGGCCCGGACCTTCCACCGTCGCTGGCTCCAGCGGGCCGAGATTAATGCCGCGGCTTTCGTAATAGCCGCAAAGCCTTGCCAGCGCGCCATGGATGAAGATCGGCTTTTCATAGCCCGCCTGACGCAGGAGTGTGATGACGCGTTGCGCCTTGCCGAGCGCATAGGCGCCGACAATATGCGACCGCTCGGGGAACTGCGCGACCGACTTCAACAGCCTTTCGATCTCTTCCGTGCTCGGCGGATGCACGAAGACCGGCAGCCCGAAGGTCGCCTCCGTAATGAAAACGTCGCAGGGGACGGTCTCGAAACCGGCGCAGGTCGGGTCCGGCTGCCGCTTATAGTCGCCCGAGGCCACGATGCGCAGGCCGTTTGCCTCCACCGAGATTTGCGCCGAGCCCAGCACATGCCCGGCCGGATGGAAGGTGACGCGCACGCCGTTGATCGTGATCGTCTCCCCCAACCGCGCCGCCTGGGCCGTCCCGGCGAAATCCTCGCCGTAGCGGATCGCCATGATGTCGAGGGTCTCGCGCGTGGCCAGCACCGCCCGGTTGCCCGCCCTGGCATGGTCGGCATGGCCGTGGGTTATCAGTGCGCGGCCAACGGGGCGCACGGGGTCGATATAGAAATCGCCGGGCGGACAATACAGTCCTTCGGGCCGCGGATGAAGAAGATCGCGTGCGTTCATTGCGTCATGAACATAGGCGATCCGCGCGCCGGAAAAAGCCTCTTGCAAGCTCTGCGTCTTTGCATCATAAGCCGCGCGCTCATTGTCGGGCTGGCCTCATTCGTGATCCCGCTGAATTTCTCTTCGGGCGATCTCATTGCCGATCGCCGCGCCGATTTCGCTGAAATGCTGTTCGCCGAGGGTGACGAATCCGCCGGCGGCCGATCTCATGCGCGATGCGCTGGCGCTGGCACCGGACTGGAGCGCCGGCCACTTCCGCCTTGGCGAGATGCTGGAGGCGGCAGGTAGAATAGCAGAGGCTGTCGAGTGCTGGCGGGCGGTGTTGAGGCTGGACCCGGAGGATCGTTTCGGCGCGACGCTAAAGCTTGCTTTGGCAGGCGCCATGAGCGGGATCGACATAGTGCCCAGCACCTTCGTGCAGACACTTTTCGACCAGTATGCGCCTGAATTCGACGCGGCCCTTGTCGAACGGCTTGCCTACAGCGTGCCCGAACGCCTGCTTGCGGCAGTTCTCGCAACTGGCCGGGAAAGCTTCGCCCACGTGCTGGATATCGGCTGCGGCACGGGACTGATGGGTGAAAGGATGCGGGCAGCCGCGAGCTTCCTCGAGGGCATGGACATCTCGCCGGAAATGCTCAAGCGGGCGGAAGCCAAGCGCATCTACGACCGGCTGACGGTCTGCGACCTGCAGACAGTTGCTGAATTGCCGAAAGGTGCCGATCTGGTGACGGCGGCCGACGTCTTCATGTATATCGGCGCGCTGGACCGGGTTTTCGCCATGGTATCCTCCGCCCTGCCGCCGGAGGGGCTTTTCGCCTTCTCCGTCGAGCGGCACGAGGGACCGGAGGCCCTGATGCTCCAACCCTCGCGCCGCTATGCCCATTCCGAAGCCTGTGTGACCGCCACACTGACAGCATGCGGGTTCGAGCTTCTAAGCCTCGAAAGAGCGATGATCCGAATGGATCGCGGCGAGCCGATCGAAGGCCTGATTGTCGTCGCCCGCCGCAGTGCCGTTCATTCGGCAACCGTGATCGAGCCGCCGAAACCGGCTGAAGAGGAGCTTCCCGTCCCAAACTAGAACAATGTCTTCGCGGAGAGACACAAGCGGCTTGGCGCGGTTGACGTTCTGGTTTAGTTCTGATCTCCCTTGAGCGAGCAACCGATCCACTTTTCCGGCGAGCCCCTGGGGCTCCTGCCCGAACTGTTTCTGAACTGGTTCGGCGACCGCGGCTGGTCGCCGCGGCCCCATCAGCTCGAACTTCTCGCCCGCGCACGGGCCGGCAAGTCCGCTCTCCTGATTGCCCCCACCGGAGCGGGCAAGACATTGGCCGGCTTTCTTCCTTCGCTCATCGATCTGGCCGGCCGGCCGAAGAGAAAGCCGGGCACGGCGCTGCGGGGCGTGCATACGCTTTATATTTCACCGCTCAAGGCTCTGGCGGTCGATATCGAACGCAACCTGAGAAAGCCGGTCGAGGAAATGGGTCTGCCGGTCACGATGGAGACGCGCACCGGCGACACGCCCTCCCACAAGCGTCAGCGCCAGAAGATCGCTCCGCCGGACATCCTTCTGACGACGCCGGAGCAACTGGCACTTCTCATCGCTTCACCGGATGCCGAGCGCTTCTTCTGCGATCTTCGTTATGTCGTGCTGGACGAACTTCATTCGTTGGTCATCTCCAAGCGTGGCCACCTGCTTTCCCTGGGCTTGGCACGGTTGCGCCGCTTCGTCCCTTCGCTGACGGCGGTCGGCCTTTCGGCGACGGTTGCCGAGCCGGACGCCCTGCGCCGTTGGCTTGTGGACCAGAATCCGCCGGGCGCGATGGCTGATATCGTCACCGTGGCGGGAGGCGCCAAGCCCGAGATAACCATCCTCGAAACCGAGGAGCGGGTTCCCTGGGCAGGGCACTCCGCCCGCTATGCGATCCCGAAGGTCTACGAGGCCATCCGCGCCCATCGCACGACGCTGCTCTTCGTCAATACGCGCAGCCAGGCTGAGATGCTTTTTCGCGAGCTCTGGCGCGTCAATGAGGACAATCTGCCGATCGCGCTTCATCATGGTTCGCTCGATGTTGCGCAACGGCGCAAGGTCGAGAAAGCGATGGAGACGAACAGCCTGCGCGCCATCGTCGCCACGTCTACGCTCGATCTCGGCATTGACTGGGGCGATGTCGATCTGGTCGTCCATGTCGGGGCGCCCAAGGGAGCCAGCCGTCTCGCCCAGCGCATCGGGCGCTCCAATCACCGCATGGATGAGCCGAGCCGAGCCATCCTGGTCCCGGCCAACCGCTTCGAGGTGATGGAATGCCGCGCCGCACTCGAAGCCAATTATCTCGGCGCGCAAGACACGCCGCCGCTGGTGGAGGGCGCGCTTGATGTCCTTGCGCAGCACGTGCTGGGCTGTGCCTGCGGCGCGCCTTTCGAGGCTGATGCGCTCTACGAGGAGATCCGCGGGGCGGAGCCCTATGCGGCGCTCGACCGCCGAACCTTTGATCGCATCGTGGATTTCGTCGCCACCGGTGGCTATGCTCTCAAAAGCTATGAACGCTATGCCCGCATCCGCAAGACGAAGGACGGCCGCTGGCGCGTCAGCCATCCGCGGGTGGCGCAGCAATACAGGCTCAATGTGGGCACGATCGTCGAGGCGCCGACATTGAACGTGCGCTTTACCCGGTCGCGTGGACGCGGCAGCAATGTGCGTGGCGGGCCCGTTCTCGGCCAGATCGAGGAATATTTCCTCGAAACTCTGGCGCCGGGCGATACCTTCCTCTTCGCGGGACGGGTGTTGCGCTTCGAGGGCATCCGCGAAAATGAATGCTATGTCTCCGCCGCTGCGGGAGAGGATGCGAGAATACCGGTCTATGCAGGCGGGAAGTTCCCGCTTTCAACCTATCTGGCCGGAGAGGTACGTGGCATGCTCGCAGATCCCGATCGCTGGAAGGCACTGCCCGAACAGGTGTCTGATTGGCTGCGCGTCCAGGCGGACAAGTCTGTTCTGCCGCGCAGGGAGGATCTGCTTGTCGAGACCTTTCCGCGCGGCAATCGCTATTACATGGTTGCCTATCCTTTCGAAGGAAGGCTTGCCCATCAGACCCTCGGCATGCTGCTGACACGCCGCCTGGAGCGCGCCGGGGGCGGGCCGCTCGGCTTTGTGGCCACCGACTATTCGATAGCGATCTGGGCGCTGCGCGACATGGGCCGCATGTTCCGGATGCAGGAATATGGCCTTGAAACCCTGTTTGACGACGACATGCTGGGCGACGATCTTGAGGCCTGGCTGGCCGATAGCTGGCTCCTGAAGCGCACTTTCCGCAACTGCGCGCTGATATCCGGCTTGATCGAGAAACGCCATCCCGGCCAGGAAAAGACCGGGCGCCAGGTTACGGTATCGGCGGACCTCATCTATGACGTTCTGCGAACGCATGAGCCGGACCATATCCTCTTGCAGGCGACATGGTCCGACGCCGCGACCGGTCTCCTTGACGTGCGCCGGCTCGGCGAAATGCTGTCGCGCATCCGCGGGAGAATCGTGCATAAGGATCTCGAGCGTATTTCGCCGCTTGCCGTTCCGATCATGTTGGAAATCGGCAAGGAGCAGGTTCCGGGCGAGGCGAACGAGGTGCTTTTGGGCGAAACGGCAGATAGTCTTATCGAAGAGGCCATGGGCGGATGAGTGCGGTCGCCATAGTGACGGAGCGCGGCTCGGCGGTGGTAGAAATTGCCGGCGAGCGGGCGCTTTGCGACCATCGCGGCGCGCTCGTCTTTCCCGAACTCGGTCTGCTTGCCGTGTCCGATCTGCATCTGGAGAAAGGCTCCTCCTTCGCCCGCCGCGGCAGCTTCCTGCCACCTTACGATACGGCAGTGACTCTCGCGAAGTTGGGAATGCTGCTGGCCGAGTACCAGCCCGGGATCGTCGTCAGCCTAGGCGACAGCTTTCATGACGGCGGCGGTGCGGACCGCATGCCCGCCGTCTTCCGCGACACGCTGGTGAACCTGATGGCGGGCCGTGACTGGTACTGGATTTCCGGCAATCATGACCCCGAGCCGCCGCGTGTCTTGCCCGGCCGCTCCGCGACGGAACTTGCGGTTTCCGGATTGGTGTTTCGCCATGAACCGCTCCTCGGCGCAGGGCGTGGCGAGATCGCCGGGCATCTGCATCCAGGAGCGCGCATTGTCCGCCGGGGACGCTCTGTGCGGCGCGCTTGTTTCGCCAGCGACGGCGAACGCCTCGTCATGCCGGCCTTCGGCAGCCTCACCGGCACCCTCAACGTGCTTGACCGCGCCTATGCCGGATTGTTCCGGCGGGATCGCCTGATGGCCTACATGCTCGGCGCCAAACGCATCTATCCGATCGCCGGACACATGCTTGTTCCGGTCTAATCCCTGCGGAAGACGAGCCGGCCGATCCAGCCTGTTATGATCGCAAGGAAAACGGCAGCGGAGCCATAGGCGAAGCTGTAATCGTGGGCGACTTCGTAGATGCGCTGTTCCGCACCCGCTTTTTGGATGGTGAGCGCTGCAGATGTTTCCCTGATGAAGGTACCGTTACGGAAAAGAAAGGCGCGGGCGCGGTGCGTGCCGACCGGCACGTTAGGCGCCAGCATGAGCGTAGCCCGGAAGAGGTTGCGGGAAAGGAACTGCACCCCGCCCACACGCTCCGTATAAAGCCCGCTTGCCTTTTTCTCATCGAACAGGGCCTTGGTGAATTCCTCGATCGTTGCGGGGCTCTCCCCGTTCTGCGGCCTGATATGCAGGTTCTCCGCGCCGACCGCGAGCCGGCTGTAGTTGCCGGTATTGGTGATATCCTGCGGCATTCGCGTCATGGCGACAGCGTAGGAGGTCGGCACATTCGCGAATTCCTGCGAATCCGTATTGATCCACATGCCGAGAACACGAGTCTTCTTGCGCACCACGACAGGCCGCGCCGGTCCTTCGAGCACCACGATAACATCATATCGGCCCTGACGGCTCACAAGAGGGTCGGCATTGTCGAGCGCGCCGAAGATGGTGAGATTGGTTCCGGAAAAGCCCGAGGTGATCGAGACGCTGTCGGTTGAAAGGCCGATCTCGATGCTTTCCTGGCCTTCCTGCTGCGCCCGGACGCTGCCGGATGCCAGGGCGCCGGCAAGGAAAAAGACAAGGGCGAGTGTTGTCTTCCTCATGGGTCAAGCCCCGCTCAAGGGTGCGATGGAATAGATGTCGGAGGGCCGCACGAAGAGGTCGAAGGCAAGGCGAAGCGCGACCGCCAACACCAGAAGGGCGAGCAGCGCCCGCAACTGTTCGCCGCGAAGCTTCTGACCGACCCTGGTTCCGTATTGGGCCCCCGCGACGCCGCCCACCATCAGCAGAAAGGCAAGCACCACGTCCACCGTCTGGTTGGCGGTGGCGTGAACGATGGTCGTATAGGCGGCGACGAAGATGATCTGGAACAGCGAGGTTCCAATGACGACGTTGGTCGGCACTTTCAGGAGATAGATCAGCGCCGGTACCATGATGAAGCCGCCGCCGACGCCCATGACCGAGGCAAGGAAACCGATGATCGCACCGATGCCAAGCACCGGAATGACGCTGACGAACAGCTTCGAGGCGCGGAAGCGCATCTTGAGCGGCAGGCGGTGAATCCAGTTGTGCTGTCCGGGCCGGCGCAGGGTGGCCGTCTGGCCGCCGCTGGCCCGGCGGATGGCGCGCACGCTCTCGACCAGCATCAGTCCGCCCACTGCGCCAAGCAAAGCCACGTAGAGCAGCGAAATGATCAGGTCGAGCTGTCCGAGCCTGCGCAGGAGGGCAAAGACATAGATGCCGATCGAGGAGCCCACGATGCCGCCGGCGAGGAGCACGCCGCCGAGCTTGAAATCAAGAGTGCCGCGCTTGATGTGGGCAAGCGCGCCGGAGAATGACGACGCGATCACCTGATTGGCGCCGGTCGCGACTGCGATAGCGGGGGGTATGTTGTAGAAAATGAGCAGCGGGGTGATCAGAAAGCCGCCGCCGACCCCGAACATTCCCGAGAGAAACCCGACCGCCCCGCCCATGGCGAGCAGCACGATCACATTGACGGACATTTCGGCAATCGGGAGATAAATGCCCACCCGGAATACTCAACTCAACATGCGTGGCCAACAGCAGCTAGCGTAAAAACATCCGAAATCTTTGGACGTTCTTGCGCCTACATTACGGCGAAGTCAAACCAACCGCGGATTAAAGTTGAAAAAAGCATCCGACGGCCGAAAGCGGCCGCCGCCCAAGGCTTTGCGCGATGCCTTGCCTACTTTTTCTCGAACAGTGCCTGCACGAACTTTTCGCTGACGTCGCCCGTCGTGTCCAGGCCATGATCCTTCTGGAAGGCCATGATTGCAGACTTCGTCTGTTCACCGATGAGGCCATCTGCGGGACCCGCGCCATAGCCGTTCTCGTTAAGAATATGCTGGATGCTCGCTACAGCCTGCCTGGGGTCGATGCCGGTCGTATTGGCCGCGCTGTCGTCCCAGCTTGCTGGAATGTCGACGGTATTGGCTTCCTGGTCGACCGGCTTGGTTTTCCACAGCTTGGCCTTTGCCTTGGCACGCTCCAACTGCTTCGGTGGAAGGAGCTCAGCAATCTCGTCCCGCTTCGCGGCAGCGTCCTTGTCGCCCCCGGCCGCCACCAGCGCGAACCATTTGTAGGATTCTTCAAGGTCCTTCGTAACGCCGATGCCCTTCGCATGGAGGATGCCGAGATTGAACTGGCTGTCCTGCACGCCCAGTTCGGCCGCTCTCTGAAACCAGCGGACGGCGGATTCATGGTCGGCCATCCCATTGGCTCCCATGGCGAAAAGCACGCCGAGATTGTGCATGGCGTTCGCATTGCCCTGTTCGGCGGCAAGCTGGTACCAGGCTTTGGCTTTCTCGATGTCGCGCTCGACCCCGGTACCCTTTTCGTAAAAATTCCCGATGCGATACTGTGCCGGAGCCAGGCCTGCCTCGGCAGCCCTCTCGTACCATGCGGCCGCCTTCGCCATATCGGTGTCGAAACCTCGCCCGTCGGCATATCGSCTGCCGATCTCGAAGAGTGCTTTCGGGTCACCGGCTTCGGCGGCCTCGCGTAGCGCGGCAGGACCGGCCTCCGCCGGAAGCTCGATCGGTGCAGGCACGACTAAAGCTGCTTCCCTATCTATACCGGGAATAACCTCAGCTTCGGCATCGGCAGCAGGCGCTTCGGCAGCGAGCCTTTCCGATTCCGCGCCAGTGCTCGGAGCAGCAGCCTCATCGGATTCTGCCGGCGAAGCATTTTCGGTTTCCTGGACCGCTTGGGCGGTCTGGCCCTCGGAGGTAGCCAGGACGCCGCTCAGTTGCAGGCCGCCGGTGATGATCGCGGTGCCTGCGACCGTCATCAATGCCATGCCCTTGCGCGGACGCAGGATCCGGCCTAAGCCGAAACGGTTCGGCGTGCCGCGGGCATCCGCCTGCTGTTTCTTCTTCACCGCATCTGCTTCCGCAGCCGCCGCTTGTGCCGCACGCCGCGCCGCGGCGATGAAATCGGACTTCGAGATATCAGGCGGCGCTCGATGCATGTGTGGACCGTTTTCATCGCGCACGCGACGTATGATGGCATTGAGATCGAGAGCGCCGGAAGCGGGCTCCAGCGGCTTGCTCAGGATGGCATCGGTCTCCACTTCCGCGGCAGATTCCGGCCGTTCCACTACCCGTGCAATGGGATCCGACTCCTGCTTCGACATCGGCTTGGACCTGTCTTCGCCGGGCGCGTCCAGGGGATCGAACTCGGCCGCATCGTAATCTCGAAGAACAGTCTCCTCGTTCTTCGGCTCGATCGAAGGCGCGGGTTCGATCGAAAACTTGGCTGCCGGCCTGTCTCCTTGGTCCCTTCCGATGGTGTTCTCGAGCAGGCTCAGCCGGTCGACGATCTTCAGGAGTGTGTCGTGGATTGCTTCGAAGGTCCTCGTATTGCGGTCGTCAGCCCTGCGTGTGAGCTTTTCCAAGACCTTCACTTCTGCCGCGAGTTCGGCTGTGCTGCCGAGGAACGTCCCTTTCAGGGTTTCAATCGTTTCCTGTGCCGCTCTTCGGGCGGCGTCGAAGATCGCGTCGCGATTGCCCGCAATGGAACGTTCGATCTCGTCAAGCCGCGGACCAAGATCATCCAGCTCTGGCAAGCGCAGGGTCGGCTCGGCGAGATGTGCGGAAAGATCGGCGACCTGCGCTTCAAGCCTGCGGATGAGTTCGGCATCCACACCAGCGTCAGGAGGGGAGGAGCCCTGGAGGCGGCGGGAAATATCCTCCAGCCGCCCCTCGAGCGATCGGAAAGGCTCGTCAGCGGGTTGCGCCCTGGCGTCGAGTTTTGCCGTCAATTCGGCGAAACGTGCATCGATGGCGGCAAGAAGGTCCGAATGGGATTCATCAGCGGAATCGCTATGGCCAATCTTTTCGGCTAGCGCATCGACACGCCTTTCCAACTCCCTGAACAGGACCTTTTCCTGATTCAGGAGATCGCCTCCTTGCTGCTCCACCAGAGCGGCAAGCGCAGAGAAACTATCTTCGAACTGACGGAGCAAGGATTCCACGTCGGGTGCGCGGCTCACGGCATCCAGCCTGTCGGCGATCACCATCATCTGCCTGGCCAATTGCTCGACGGCTTTTTCCGGAAGCTCTATCCGTTGCCCGATATGGTCGATACGGTCCGAAAGGTGGTTGAGGCGGTCAGCGATCCCGGCAGAGGATTGGTCCTCGACAAGTTCCTCGATCTGCCGCGCCAGCGACGAGACGCGTGCTTCGATCCGCTCGAAAGGCTCGGGATCCATGCTGTAGGATCGTTCGACCGAGAAAGACGCAGCAATGGCGCGCGAAATCTCGTCGAGACGCTCCTCGATCAGTCGATAGAGATCGGAGGAGTGGCTGTCCGCATGACCGAGCAGATGGTCGAGCGCGATTGCCAGCGCACGCATCTTCTCTTCCAATGAATCCAGCGCCAAGGATTCGGGCAGTTTGCGGATCGCTTCGCCGATCTCTTCAACGCGCAGGCTGAGTGCGTCGATTGCAGGGTCCCATTGAGCGCCGACGGAACGCAGGGTTTCTTCCCGCGCCAAGGCACTCATTTCCGACCGTATCTTTTCGAGTTCGAGCCGCAGCGTCTGGATGCCGCGTTCGTCGCTGCGTTCGGCCAGCGCACCAACCATATCGGCGAGGCGTTCGAATTTCATGCCCAATGCGCTGCTGTCGGAGGCCGAAGCCATGGCCGTATCTGTCCTGCGTATCTCCCCACGCAAGATTTGGAATTCCTCGTGCAGCTCGGCGGCCACGGTCTCCCGCAATTCCTCGCGCAGCACCCTCAGTTCGTCCGTGATCCTGCTGACGGAGGCGTATTGATCTTCCTGCCACCGAGCAGTCCCATTTCGGCGCGCAGAGCTATGCAGCGATTCCCGCGCGGGCGGCACACTCCGCAGCCCCGGCTCGGACTTTGTGCTGTGTTCGGGCAGGGCCGGCCGTTTCCGATTTTCGACTGTACGGTCGAGACGCCGCTCCAGTTCCTCCAGCGTGCGGCTGATCTGTTCGAGGGCAGTAGCGGGTTTGTGCTGCCGGCCAGCATTGAGGCTGTCGAGGTATGACCGTTTGCTGTTCATCGAAACGCCGCTTTCTAGTCGCGAAGGCCGGAAGTATTCGTCATTCTCTCGGGAGAAGCGTTCCGGAATCGTCGCGCTGCGCGTGCGCCAATTCGGAATTTTGATCCCCTCGATCAAAACAACCGTGAGAAACGACAGACAGGATAAACACGGGTGCCGATGAGGCACACCATTTCCTGCACGTGGTAAATACGCGGTTAATTTGCAGGCGATCATGCAGGCAAGGTCCGGCCTTCTCCGAAGCACCTGCGGCTATTTCGCACTTGCAGCAAGAAAGGCCTGGTTTTATATGCGCCGCAAACCGAAGCCCCTATGCGCATCCGCTAGATCGTGCCCAAGTCCCGGAAAAGAATGCGGAGGCGGGGGCGTACTAATATGGTGCCGCCGATTGGCTGGACCGTTTCGGACAGGAAAGCATGACCATGAACATGATCCCGGCCAGCAAGGCGATGGCCAATGCGTCGGCTGTCGCCGACAAGGCTGGCAAGAAAGACAATTACACCCGTATAGGCGAAATGGCCGAGGAATTCGGCGTAACGTTGCGCGCTCTGCGTTTCTACGAGGACAAGGGGCTGATCCAGCCAAAAAGGGAAGGAATCACCCGCCTCTATACGTATCGCGACAAGGCCCGGTTGAAGCTGATTTTGCTTGGCCGACGCGTCGGTTTTTCCCTGCGCGACATAAAGCAGATCATTGATCTCTACGATCCGGCTGGCACCAACATGCGGCAATACAAAGTGGTTCTGGAAAAGTCCCAGCGGCAGCTTGCAAGGCTGGAAAAGCAGCGCGCCGCGATCGCGGATGCCATCGCCGAACTTACGCGCCTGACTGCAGATATGCGCGCGCAGATGGAGGCTCGCGCCACCGCCGCGAAGCGATAATTTCTCATACATACGAGTGAGCTTGAAAAAAGCGAGCCTTCTGGTGCGCTTTTTTATGGTGCAATCTCACGCATAATTGACGTTTACGCACACGTCAAAATTTGCTAGAGCCTTCCCATCTGTTGGCGCCGCTTGCTGCCGGCGCGGTTCTTCTGAATCGGAGGATTTCATGCCGACCTATCGGGCGCCTGTCCGCGACACGATTTTTATCCTCGATGAAGTGCTCGGCTACGAGCGCCATAACAATCTTCCAGGTTTCGCAGATGCTTCTCTCGATGTGGTCGAGGCGGTGCTCGGAGAAGCGGCCAAGCTGGCGGAAAACGTCCTGCAGCCGCTCAATCGCGTGGGCGACATCGAGGGTTGCACCCGGCACGACGACGGCTCCGTGACAACGCCGAAGGGCTTCAAGGAAGCCTATCGGCACTATTGCGAGGGTGGCTGGATGGGACTGGCGGCCCCGACCGAATTCGGCGGCCAGGGTCTGCCCTACACGCTTCATTCCGCTGTCGGCGAATATCTCTCATCTGCCAATATGGCGCTGATGATGTATCCGGGACTGACCCAGGGCGCGGTTGCCGCGATCCTCGCCCATGGGAGTGGCGAGCAGAAACGGACTTGGCTGCCGAAGATGATCGAAGGCACATGGACCGGCACCATGAATCTCACGGAGCCGCATTGCGGCACCGATCTCGGTCTGCTTCGTACCAAGGCTGTTCCTGCTGGCGACGGCTCCTACAGGATCTCGGGGCAGAAAATCTTCATCTCGGCCGGCGAGCATGACCTGTCCGAAAACATCGTCCATCTGGTTCTCGCCCGCCTAGAGGGCGCGCCGGAGGGCGTGAAAGGCATCTCGCTTTTCATCGTGCCGAAGTTCAAGCTCGACGCAAATGGCGATCCGGGCGAGCGTAACGGCGTCTCCTGCGGCTCGATCGAGGAGAAGATGGGCATCCATGGCAATGCCACCTGTGTTCTGAACTATGATGAGGCGACCGGCTATCTGCTTGGGGCCGAGAATGGCGGGCTCAAGGCCATGTTCACCATGATGAACGAAGCCAGGCTCGGGGTCGGCATGCAGGGGCTCTCGCTTTCCGAGGCTGCCTATCAGAACGCTGCCAGCTACGCACGCGAGCGCATCCAGGGGCGTTCGCTTTCCGGCCCCAAGGCGCCGGAGAAGAAGGCGGACCCCATCATCGTTCATCCCGACATCCGCCGTAATCTGATGACGATGCGTGCCTTCAACGAAGCAGGTCGCGCCCTCGTGCTCTGGACGGCGCTGAAGGCCGATATCGCCCATCGTTCCGGAGACGAAAAGGAGCGTCAGGCGGCGGAGGATCATCTTGCCCTGATGACGCCCGTCATCAAGGGCGTGCTGACGGACAAGGGCTTCGAGCATGCCGTGATGGCCCAGCAGGTCTTCGGCGGGCATGGCTATATCGAGGAGCACGGCATGAGCCAGTTCGTGCGAGATGCTCGCATTGCCATGATCTACGAAGGCGCCAACGGCATTCAGGCGCTCGATCTTGTTGGCCGCAAGCTGGCGCTGAACGGCGGTCGCGCAGTGCAGGCCTTCTTCAAGGAGGTCGGGACTTTCTGCGAGGAAAACCGCTCCGACGACAAGATGTCACCCTTCACCAAGGCGTTGAAGAAGGGGCTCAACGATCTTCAGGCGGCAACCATGTGGCTGATGCAGAATGCGATGGCGAAACCTGAAAATGCGGGTGCGGCCTCGAACGACTATATGCATCTCTTCGGTCTTGTCGCGCTGGGCTATATGTGGGCCGAGATGGTAAAGGTTTCGCAGGCCAGACTGGCCGAAGGTGCCAACGGCCTGTCATCCTTCTATGAGAACAAGATCGTGACCGGACGCTTCTTTATGGAGAGGGTGATGCCGGAGACTTCCGCACATCTTGCGCGCATCTCTTCCGGGGCGGATTCCATGATGGCGCTTCCGGCGGAAGCTTTCTGATCCGGTACGCGGCATTTCTGTTCTAACTTGAACAGTTTCTTGATATAGCCGGACTGGAGAGAAGGAGGAACTCTTGGCCACCGATCCCGCATCCGTTCTTTCGCTGCCGAAGCCCGCATGGGCCGGCGATGACGTTGCCATGCTCTATGACATGGCGGTCCGCTTCCTCGAAGCCGAGATTGCGCCGCGCTATGAGGAATTCGAGAAGGCCGAGAAGTTTGACCGGGAGAGTTGGCTGAAGGCCGGCGCGAACGGCCTGCTTTGTGCCTCCATGCCGGAGAAATATGGCGGTTCCGGCGGCACTTATGCGCATGAAAGCGTGATTGCCGAGGCGCTCGGTCATGTCGGCACGGACGGCTTCGGCATCGCGCTGCATAATGCGATCGTTGCGCCCTACATCCTGCATTACGGCTCCGAGGAGCAGAAGCGGAAATGGCTGCCGCGGATGGCGACCGGCGAACTGATCGGCGCCATAGCCATGACCGAGCCCGGCGCTGGCTCCGATCTCCAGGGTGTCAAGACGCGCGCCGAGAAGGACGGCAACCAATATCGGATCAACGGCTCCAAAACCTTCATCACCAACGGCCAGCTCGCCAATCTGATCATCGTCGTCACCAAGACCGACCCGGAGAAGGGCGCCAAGGGCACCTCGCTGATCGTGGTGGAGACGGATGAAGTGGAAGGGTTCGAGCGCGGCCGCAACCTCGACAAGATCGGCCTCAAGTCGAATGACACGTCGGAACTTTTCTTCAACGACGTACGTGTTCCGACTGCCAACCTGCTCGGCTCCGAGGAAGGGCAGGGTTTTGTCCAACTCATGCAGCAATTGCCGCAGGAGCGTCTGCTCATCGGCGCCCAGGCCATTTCCATGATCGAGCGTGCTCTTGCCGTCACCATTGATTATGTCAAGGAACGCAAGGCCTTCGGTAAGCCGATCCTCGACTTCCAGAACACGCAGTTCAAGCTGGCGGAACTCAAGACCGAGGCGACGGTCGGCCGCGTCTTCTACGACAACTGCGTTGCGCGCCACATCGAAAGCGGGCTTGATCCGGTGACGGCATCCATGGCCAAGTATTGGCTGACCGATCTGCAATGCAAGATCGTGGACGAGTGCCTGCAACTGCATGGCGGCTACGGCTATATGAACGAGTATCCGATTGCGCGCATGTATCGCGACGCCCGCGTGCAGAAGATCTATGGCGGGACAAACGAGATCATGAAGCTGCTGATCGCGCGGAGCCTGTAAAAGCCCGAATGGAGATCATTCCTTCGCGACAATATTCAATCCGGCAACGCAGCCCGGAAACCCAAGGAGAAATCTGATGGCTGATGCATATGTCTATGACGCGGTACGCACCCCGCGCGGCCGCGGCAAGAAGGACGGTTCTCTGCACGAGGTGCCGGCCGTTCGCCTCGGTGCCCGTGTGCTGGAGGCCATCCGCGACCGTAATGAACTAGACACCTCGACCGTTGACGACATCATCTTTGGCTGCGTCGATCCGGTTGGCGAGGCCGGGTCAGTGATCCCACGCGCTTCCGCCTTTGAGGCGCGTTACAAGACGGAAGCCCCCGGCATGCAAATCTCGCGCTTCTGCGCTTCGGGCCTCGATGCCATAAACCTCGGAGCCGCCAAGATTGCCGGCGGTTCCGACGACATCGTCATTGCCGGCGGTGTCGAATCGATGTCGCGCGTCGGCATGGGCATGTCAGGCGGCGCATGGTTCATGGATCCGTCCGTGGGTCTTCCTGCCTATTTCGTCCCGCAGGGCGTTTCCGCCGACTTGATAGCCACCAAATACGGCTTCTCCCGCGACGATGTGGACGCCTATGCGGTGGAAAGCCAGAAGCGCGCCGCAAAGGCCTGGCAAAAGGGCTGGTTCAAGGATTCCGTCATCCCGATCAAGGACCAGAATGGCCTTACCATTCTCGACCATGACGAGCACATGCGGCCGTCGACCGACATGCAATCACTGGCCTCACTCAACCCTTCCTTCGTCATGCCGGGCGAGATGGGCGGCTTCGACGCTGTTGCCGTCCAGCGCTATCCGGAGATAGAGGCGGTCAACCACGTCCACCATGCCGGCAACTCCTCCGGCATCGTCGATGGTGCCGCCGCCGTGCTGCTCGGTTCCAAGAAGGGCGGCAAGATGATGGACCTCAAGCCGCGCGCCCGCATCCGTGCCTTCACCAATATCGGCTCGGAGCCCGCGATCATGCTCACTGGTCCCGTCGATGTGACGGAGAAACTCCTGAAGAAGGCCAAGATGAAGCTTTCCGACATCGACCTCTTCGAGCTCAACGAGGCCTTTGCGTCGGTCGTGCTGCGCTACATGCAGGCTTTCGACATTCCGCACGAGAAGATCAACGTGAACGGCGGCGCCATCGCCATGGGCCATCCGCTTGGGGCCACCGGTGCGATGATCTTCGGCACAGTACTGGATGAGTTGGAGCGCCGCGATCTCAACACCGCCCTTGTGACGCTCTGCATCGGTGCCGGCATGGGCACGGCAACGATCATCGAGCGCGTTTGATCGGCCGGAGGAGACAAGAAAATGGTAGCCTACAAGAATTTCACCGTTGAAACCGACGCCGACGGCATTGCGCTCGTCACTTGGGACATGCCGGACAAGTCGATGAATGTCTTCACCGAGGAGGTGATGGACGAGCTTGACAAGATCATCGACCACGTGAGCGCCACCGAGACGATCAAGGGCGCGGTCGTGACGTCGGGCAAGGACAGCTTCTCCGGCGGCGCCGACCTCACCATGCTGCAGCGCATGCTGAAGCTCTTCCACGAGGAAGAAGCCAGGGACCGCGACAAGGCGATCAGGATGCTGTTCGAAGGAGCCGGGCGCATGAGCCAGCTCTTCCGCAAGCTGGAAACCTGCGGCAAGCCCTGGGTATCGGCCATCAACGGCACCTGCATGGGCGGCGCATTTGAGCTCTCGCTTGCCTGCCATGGTCGTGTTGCCGCGGACAGCGACAATGTGAAGATGGCGCTCCCCGAGGTGAAGGTCGGCCTCTTCCCGGGCGCCGGCGGAACGCAGCGTGTGCCGCGTCTTGCCAATACGCAGGAAGCCCTCCAGATGCTGACCTCGGGCCAGAACCTTTCTCCCAGGAAAGCGAAGGCCATGGGGCTGATCCATGAGGTTGCCGAGCCCAAGAAACTGGTCGAAACCGCCAAGAAGATGATCAAGGACGGGCTTAAGCCTGTCGCGCCTTGGGACGAGAAAGGCTTCAAGCTGCCCGGCGGTCCGGTCTATTCGGCAGCCGGCGCCAATCTCTGGCCGCCAGCGATCGCCATCCTGCGTCGTGAGACCTACGGCAATTATCCCGCCGCCACTGCCATCCTCAAATGCGTCTATGAGGGCCTGCTGGTTCCGATCGACACGGCGCTGAGGATCGAGCAACGCTACTTCACCGAAATCTTGCAGACCACGGAAGCGGCGATGATGATCCGCTCGCTCTTCATCTCGCTGCAGGAACTCAACAAGGGTGCCCGTCGTCCGAAAAACGTGCCGGAGGCGAAGTTCAAGAAAATCGGCGTTCTTGGTGCCGGCTTCATGGGCGCAGGCATAGCCTATGTCACGGCGAAGGCCGGCATTCCCGTGGTGCTTCTCGACCGCGACATGCCCTCTGCCGAAAAGGGTAAGGCCCATTCGGCAAGCCTGATGGACGGGCTTATCAAGAAGGGTCGCGCGACCGAGAAGGAGAAGGAAAAGCTGCTCTCGCTCATTACCGCCACGGACGACTATTCCAAGCTCGAAGGTGCGGATCTGGTGATCGAGGCAGTATTCGAGGATTCGGAGGTCAAGAAGGGCGTAACGGAGAAGGCCGAGGCGGTGTTGAAACCTGCCGCGACCTTTGCCTCCAACACCTCGACAATTCCGATCACTTCGCTCGCCAAGAATTCGGCGCGGCCGAAGAATTTCATCGGCATCCACTTCTTCTCGCCGGTCGACAAGATGATGCTGGTCGAGATCATCCTCGGCAAGAAGACCGGCGACAAGGCACTCGCAGTTGCGATGGACTACGTGCGGGCGATCAGGAAGACGCCGATCGTCGTCAACGATACGCGCGGCTTTTACGTCAATCGCTGCGTGCTCCGCTACATGTCGGAAGCCTACCAGATGCTGATCGAGGGCGTGCCCGCGCCGATGATCGAGAATGCCGCCAAGATGGCCGGCATGCCGGTCGGTCCGCTGGCGCTGACCGACGAGACGGCGATCGATCTGGCGCAGAAGATCATGAAGCAGACCATTCGCGATCTCGGCGAAAAGGCCGTCGATCCGGACCAGATGGCTCTCATCAACACCATGGTCGATACCTATGGCAGACATGGGCGGAAGAACGGCAAGGGCTTTTACGACTATCCTGAAAAGCCTGCCAAGAAGCATCTGTGGCCCGGCCTGAAGGACCTTTATCCGCAGCAGAATCCGGACAAGGTCGACGTCGAGGAATTGAAGCAGCGCTTCCTCGTCACCATTGCGCTGGAGGCAGCGCGTGTCATGGAAGAGGGCATCGTCACCGATCCGCGCGAGGCGGATGTCGGCTCGATCCTTGCCTTCGGCTTCGCGCCCTACACGGGTGGTGCGCTCTCTTATATCGACGGCATGGGCGTGGCGAAGTTCAACAAGCTCGCCAGGGCGCTGCACAAGAAATACGGCAAGCAGTTCAAGGCGCCGAAGCTTCTAGCCGACATGGAGAAGGCAGGCGAGACTTTCTACGACCGCTTTGACCCCTATGGCAAAGGAGAGGTGAAGAAAGCGGCGTAGAGTGACCCCTTTGCCCTCCCCCTTATGGGGAGGGTAGGGACGCGGAGAGCGGGGCAGGGTATGTGGGGACTCAGCATCTCCTTTCACCAACCCCATTTCGCATCGTAAGCGATGCTCGCCGACCCTTCCCGCCGGGGTAAAAGCGCACTGCCGGAGCACATCCATGTATGTCTGGGCTCGCCTCGCCAGAATGGCGCTTACCGCCAAGCCCCGCGGTCCCTATCGGATCGGCGACGAAGGTCGGCTGACGTTTCGTTGTCTGCCGACGGATATCGACAGCAACATGCACCTGAACAATGCCCGCTACATGATGCTGGCCGATGTCGGACGGTTAGACATCTTTCTCCGTAGCGGACTCCTGGGGCTGGCACGCAGGAATGGCTGGGGGCCGATGATGGGCGGGCTGCAATCGGTGTATGTGCGCGAAATCCGGCTGTGGCGACGCTTCGATGTCATCTCTACCATCGAGACCTGGGACGGTACGCAGGTGCTTGGCCGACATCGGTTCGTTCTGGAAAACGGAGAGACCGCGGCCATCATCCTGACGACGGCGGGCGTCTATGACCTCCGCAATCGCCGTTTTCTTGAGATAGCCGAAGTCCTCGGGACCCTTGGCGTGGGTGCGCGGCCGCGTGAACCCGATCCGGCCGAACAATCCTTTCTGGCTTCGCATCAGAATTTGCGCAGGCTGGCGAAAACGGTCAAATGATCGGCCCTTTTCTGTAAGCTTGCCCGATTGCTGTCTCCGAAATGGAAAGAGGAGAAGATCCATGCCCGTGACGATCGACTACTATATGACCTCGCTTTCGCCTTTTACCTATCTTGGGCATCAGCCTCTCCGGGCGGTTGTCGAGAAGCATGGAGCACAGCTCAATGTGAAGCCGGTCGACCTCTTCGGCGTCTGGGAAGTTTCCGGTGCCGTGCGGCCGGCGCAAAGGCCGCCTGTGCGCCAGCGATACCGGCTGGTCGAACTGCAGCGCATCGCGGACTATCGAGCCACGCCGATCAATACGAAGCCGAAGCATTGGCCGTGCGACCCGGCGCTGGCGGATCATACGATCATTGCCCTGATCGAAGCAGGCCACAATCCGCTGAACTACATGGAGCGAGTGCTTGCGGGTCTGTGGGCCAATGAGCGCGACATCACCGACGAGGCGACACTGTCAGAGATGCTGGAGGCCGAAGGTGCCGACGCTGCAGCTATTCTGGAGTGCGCGAAGCAACCGGCCATTGCGGCCATACGGGCCCAAAACACCAAGGACGCCATCGCAGCCGATGTGGTCGGCGTACCGGCTTATGTGCTGAACGGCGAGGCTTTCTGGGGACAGGACCGGGTCGAGTATCTGGATCATGCGCTTGCGACCGGCCGCAAGCCATTCATGCCATGAAAGTCTCGACTGTCTCGCTTCTAGACAAGGCTTTCGCGAGGGAATAGAACACATCCAAGGTATTTTTYCCTGCCGGTCGTGCGTGAAGGAGTGGGTGCACCATGCTGTCGCATGAGCAGGTCTGGGCCGCCATCGATGCGCTGGCTGCGCGCTATTCCCTCTCTCCGTCAGGTCTGGCCCGCAAAGCGGGACTGGATTCCACCGCCTTCAACAAATCCAAACGCTGCTCTGCGGATGGCCGGCCGCGCTGGCCGTCGACAGAATCTCTCTCCAAGATCATGGAAGCGACCGGCTCTTCCTTCGAGGAGTTTGTGGCTCTCGTGAAGGCGCAAGCAGGGCCGGGTGGCCTTCCCCGCCACATCAATGCGCCGACGGTTCCGTTGATCGGCTTCGCCCAAGCCGGCGCCGGCGGTTTCTTCGATGATGCCGGCTTTCCTGTTGGCGAAGGATGGGAACATATCGAATTGCCGGCCGGAACTGGCGAAGGGTCCTATGCCCTGCAGGTTCAGGGCGAATCCATGCTGCCGCTTTACCGGGACGGCGATATCCTTATCGTCGAGCCCGGAGCTCCGGTGCGCCGCGGCGACCGCGTCGTCGTCAAGACGACTGGCGGAGAGGTCATGGCCAAGGTTCTCCTCCGGCAGACAACCAGGTCGATCGAGCTCGTCTCCATCAATATCGAGCATCCGAACCGGGTTCTCGAACGGGGGGAGATCGAATGGATCGCCCGCATCGTCTGGGCAAGCCAATAGACGGGCGAACGATGTCGCGCCCATTAGGCACGAACCTGTTCATAATGATGGGCCTGATCGTCTTTGTCATCATGGTGCGTTCGGTCGCGCCTGACAGGACCTCGCCTGGAGAAGAAGCAGTGAATCCCGCTTCTCCTGGCCAAGTCGCACAGAAGGAGCAACGTTCGGCTTCGCATGACGACACCGAGGCCATAGCAGCCGCTCCCGACAGCCAGACCTCTCATGACTCCAGATCGGTCACACCGTCTTTCGGCGATCCGATCGATCCAGAAGCCCTGGAGCGGGTCGAGCCACGCACGCCCCTAAGTCCGATCGCAAGGGCAAAGGAACCGGAAAAACCCGAGTTCACCCGCCTCTTTCGGCCGATCGCGACAGCAGCCGGCTGGATCGAGGCTCAAGGCCACGAAATCGTGATAGCCGGCATCGAGGTCGTCGACGTCTCCCGGGAGTGTCAGTCGCCCCGAGGTGCCTGGCCATGCGGCAGGCAGGCCCGTACGGCATTC
This sequence comes from Mesorhizobium sp. J18, assembly GCF_007829525.1. Classification (GTDB taxonomy): domain Bacteria; phylum Pseudomonadota; class Alphaproteobacteria; order Rhizobiales; family Rhizobiaceae; genus VLJP01. Next base: position 68,978 of record NZ_VLJP01000004.1, on the reverse strand, counting down.
CGTTCCTTCTTGCGCGGTCGGGCGCTCGACTGCAAATTGCCGGATGAAGCGCCTGACGGTCCTGTTGCGGCTAGATGCATGCTGGCGGATCAGGACGTGGGCGAATGGCTGGTCGCTAACGGCTGGGCACTGGCCGCCGATACCGGACCTTATGCCGACATCGCCAAGACGGCCCGTGAGCACAAACGCGGCATCTTTGGAGACGGCGACGGGGATCCTTTGCCGTAAAGCCGTTCAGGCGACGAGTTCGCCTTTCAGTGCCTTGTCGATCAGATTCCGGGTCTCGGCAATACCGTAAAGGGCGACGAAGGAACCGAAGCGCGGCCCGCGCTCCTGCCCGATCAGCACCTGATAAAGCATCTGGAAAAAGGCGACCGAGACACCAGGTCCGCCCTGCGGGCTTTGCTTGGAGTGATCCTGGTAGCGTTCGATGCCCCGCGCCACATCCAGGGCGACATTCTGGATTGTCTCGCCATCGGCTCCGGAGGGTAGTTTCCCAAGCTTCTCCGAAAGGCGCTCCAGGGCGGTCCTTTCGACTTCGTCCGGCGCACGGAAGGACTTCGCAGGCTTCACGAAATCCTCGAAATAGCGGATCGCATAGCCGACGAGGCGGTCGAGCTCAGGATGCGTCTCGGCCGTAACGCCCGGAGCATAGCGGGAGATGAAACCCCACAGAACCGCATTCTCGCTCGCATTGGATGCACTGACGAGATTGAGGAGCAATGCGAAGGGGACCGGCAGCACGATATCCGGGGGATTGCCGTCATGTATATGCCAGACGGGATTGGCAAGCCGGCTCTTCCAATCCTGCGCACGATAGGCGGAAAGGAACGTATAGTATTCGTCGACCGCTCTCGGAATAACGTCGAAATAGAGCTTCTTCGCCGTCTTTGGCTTCTGATACATATAGAGCGACAAGCTCTCCGTCGGCGCATAGGTCAGCCATTCGTCAATGGTGAGCCCATTGCCCTTGGACTTCGAAATCTTCTGTCCCTTTTCATCCAGGAAGAGTTCATAGTTGAAGCCCTCCGGCGGGCGCCCGTCGAGCGCACGGCAGATCTGGTTGGCGAGCTTTACGCTGTCGATCAGATCCTTGCCGGACATCTCGTAGTCGACCGACAAAGCGGTCCAGCGCATGGCCCAGTCCGGCTTCCACTGGAGCTTGGCCTGGCCACCCGTCACGGGCGTTTCGAAGCGTTCGCCGCTGTTGGGGTCGCGCCAGACGATGGTGCCGGCATTGATGTTGCGTTCGTCGATCGGCACCTGCATGACAACGCCCGTGCGCGGATGGACCGGCAGAAAAGGCGAATAGGTCTGCGCACGCTCCTCTCGAAGAGAGGGCAGCATGATGGCCATGACCTCGTCATAGCGCTCCAGCATCTTCAGCAGCGTCGCGTCGAACCTGCCGGACTGGTAGTATTCGGTCGAGGAGGCGAACTCGTAGTCAAAGCCGAAAGTGTCGAGGAAGCGCCTCAGCATAGCGTTGTTGTGATGGCCGAAGCTCTCATATTGCTCGAACGGGTCCGGCACCTTGGTGAGCGGCTTGCCGAGGTGCTGCGCCAGAAGCTCCTGGTTCGGAACATTGCCGGGCACCTTCCGCAGCCCGTCCATGTCGTCGGAGAAGCAGAGGATACGGGTTGCTACCTTGTCCTCGGTCAACACGCGGAAGGCATGTCGCACCATCGAGGTGCGGGCCACCTCTCCGAAGGTCCCAATATGCGGAAGGCCAGAGGGTCCGTAACCCGTCTCGAAGAGCACGGTTTCTGGAAAGTCGCGCCCCTTGTAGCGGTCGATGATTTTGCGCGCTTCCTCGAAGGTCCAGGCCTTGCTCTCGGCCGCCGCTTCGAGAATTTCCGGGGTCATTTCGACTGCCTTGTTGCGCATGTTCTTCATTCCGCTTTTCCGGCCGACCTGCTCGGCGGCCCATTGGCGTCAAGCGTCTAAGCGCGCATGCGCCATGCGTCAATCGGAGCGAATGTTTTTCATTGCTAGACGGCATGGCTGCTCCTACCTTGCGTAAGGTTTGGATGACGCAACGGAGAGTTGGATGCCATCACAGACGGTCCATGAAGCCCTGATCCACCTGATGGTCATCATGTCGGCTGCCGACCGTGACATGACGGATTCGGAACTGGCCAGAATAGGCAACATGATCCGCACTCTGCCGGTTTTTCAGGGGTTCGATGAACAGCGGATCATCGAAGTCGCCGGTCAGTGCCAGAAGATATTGCAGGAAGAGGATGGTGTAGAGCGTATCCTGACGACAGCCCGCGAGGTAGTGCCGGAAAAGCTGCATGATACGGCCTATGCACTGGCCGTCGAAGTAGCGGCGGCGGATCGTTACGTGGAGCCGGAGGAACTACGCATGCTGCAGATCATCCGCAATCGCCTGCAGCTCGAGCCGCTCGTGGCGG
>NZ_VLJP01000004.1:51282-66484 GCF_007829525.1 Mesorhizobium sp. J18 | reverse complement strand
CGAACGAGCGGCCCAGGCGCGTAACCGGCGGCTGGTGTGATTTCCGGCGAGATCATTGCCCGCCTCGGCGCCTTTGTCGCGATATTCGCTTCAATGGCGATATATGAACTCTGGTCGCCGCGACTTGAAAGATCGGAGATGGCCGGTGCCTTGAAATCGCGCCGCTGGGTGACCAATCTCTCCATCCTTCTCGTCTCTTCGATGGTGCTGCGTATTATTTTCCCGGCGGCGGCCGTAGGAGCAGCATTATGGGCCGAGACGAAAGGCTGGGGACTGTTCCGCATCATCGGCATGGAACCGATCGTTGCCGGCATTCTCTCCTTCGTCATTCTTGATTTCGCAGTCTGGCTGGAGCATGTCGCCAGCCACAAGATCCCGCTGCTCTGGCGCATTCATCGGGTGCATCATGCCGACAACGGCTTCGATCTCACCACCGGCTTGCGCTTCCATCCCGTCGAGATCCTGCTCTCCATGTTCTGGAAGGCCGGCATAGTCGTCCTTCTTGGCGCTCCGGCGCTTTCGGTGCTCGTTTTCGAAATCGTGCTCAACGGCACATCCATGTTCAGCCATTCCAACGTCGCGATATCCAAGCGTTTCGACTCCCTGCTGCGGAGGGTTTTCGTGACCCCGGACATGCACCGGGTGCATCATTCCAGCATGCATCGCGAGACCGATTCCAATTACGGCTTCAATTTTTCTTTCTGGGACCGGCTTTTTGGCACTTATGTGCCGCAGCCGAAACTCGGCCATGAGGGGATGGAGATCGGCCTGGCGCAATATCGCGGAAGCTATGCCGCCGGTCTTTTCTGGGCCCTGAAGCTGCCCTTCACTTCCCTGCGTCGCTCCGATCAGTAGAAGCTTATTGGGAAATAGCGCAGATACAGTTCAGCGAAGACGCCCTTGCTGTCGATCTGCTGCAGGGCATAGTCGAGAGCTTCCGCCAGCTCAGGATTGTCGCGTGAAACGGCTATTGCGAGGCCCTGCCCGAGATATTCGGGAGCAAGATAAGGACCGCCCGCAAAGATGCAGCAATTGAGGGATTGCTCGTCCGCCAGCCAGAAGCCCAGCCGCATGCCGTCACCGAAAACGGCATCGAGCTTGTCCTCTTTCAGGTCGTCAAGGAGCCATTCCGAGCGTGTATAGGTAACGACCCGGACTTCAGGAAAAAGATCGCGCAGCATCGCTTCGTGAGCGGAATTAGCCAATACGCCGACGCGTTTTTCCGCAAGCCTTTTCGGCAATGGTTCGGAAAACGGCTTTGCCCTCCGTGTGATGAAACGCGCGGGAAATCTCAGATAACTGCGCGAAAAGGCATATTGCCGGCGCGATGCATCCGTTACGGCCAAGCCAGCCAGGACGGCCTCTCCCTGCTCTTCCTCCAGTGCGCCGGCAAGTTCCTCCCATGGCAGTGCCTGAATCTGACAGCGGTCTTCGATCTCCAGCTCCGTGCAGATCGCTCTTGCGAGATCGATATTGAAACCGGAGAGCCGGCCGTTCCAGTCCAGGAAATTGAATGGTGGAAAATCCACGGTGGTCAGGAAACGCAGCCGCGCGAGGGTCGACATGTCAGGCTTGATGAGCCGTTCCCGCGCGTCCCAAAAACCGGGGATCGTAGGCGCGGCAGCAAGGGTGAGCGTGCCGGCGCTGATCGTCACCATGGCTGCAATCGCTATCGCGGCTATCCGCACTGGTACCTCCGACCGATCCCGGTGCATCGCCTATATCGCGACGCTGAAAAAATGCAATCGACGCTGGCTCCCTGGTGAATAGTCCGAATAGCTATTGCCGCCCGTGCTGACGGGCAGTCCAAGATTTTTTTATAATTGACGAGCCTCTCCTTGCCCGACAAATTTCGCCCGGCACAGGGGAATGCTGTTTGGAAGCTTTGGGTCCGAGCAGCATGGTTAGGGGAGATCATGATGGCCTTCGAGCCATATCGGTTTCATCGCACTGTTTGCGAAGTTCTTTCCGAAGCGGCTGCAACTGATCGCCTTTACTGATGGTATTGGTTGAGCAAGAGAGCCGCAGGATCGGCGGTGTTTCTGGCATTGTTGCGCCTCGCAGGGCGGCACCGGCAGTTGGTGCCGGCATTTGGGCCTCTCTGGAAGAATGGCAGCCGATCTTGAACCGCCTCTCCGTCTCATGTGACGATGCAAGGGCCATAGCGGCCCATGCCGAAGTCGCCGGCACATCCTTTCATGCGGAGTTGCTTGCGGCCGGTCTGGTCGGCGAGCGCGATCTTTTTCGCGAGGCCGCATCGGAACTTGGTTTGCCCTTTCTTCACGAGGTCGATCCGGAAAAACTCATTGTGGACGAAAGAGCCTGTTTGGCCGCTTTGCGGCGACACAGCGGCATGCCGTTCGCCATCATGCTGGAAGCGCCCGAACGCAACGCCTTCCTGCTTACGCCGGACGGCTTTCAGATCGGGCAGTTGCGAAGTTTTCTCCAACGTTGCCCCGACGAGCGGGCCCGATTGCGAATTACCCCGCCAAGCGCCTTGCGCCAGGCCCTGATTGCCCGCAGCCGGCCGGCACTTGCGCGCATGGCGAAAGATCGGCTCTTCAATTCCATTCCCCAGTTTTCGGCGCGTTACGTCGTCAATGCATGGCAGGGCGCAGTGCTTGGCATGGCTTTGATCGGCCTGCCGACCTGCTTCCTTCTATTCCCGACGACGACAACGCTCTTGCTGCATAGCTGCTCGTCGCTCCTATTCCTTGCTTGTGTCGTGTTGCGGCTTGCAGCGAGCGCAAGCGCCAAACCTCTGCGGTTGCCACCCCTCAAAGCCACGCCTCCGTCAGAAATGCCTACCTATACGGTGCTCGTGGCACTCTACAAGGAAGCGGAGATCGTTCCCGACCTGATCACTGCACTGTCCAGGCTCGTATGGCCGCGTGGCAAGCTGGAGATCAAGCTGGTTTGCGAGGCAGATGATGCCGAGACCCTTGCCGCGATCCGATCGCAGACGCTTGGGTCTTATATGGAGGTGATCGAAGTTCCTCCCGGAGGGCCGCGGACCAAGCCGAAGGCACTGTCCTACGCTCTACCGATGACGAGTGGTGAATATGTTGTCCTCTATGATGCCGAGGACAGACCGCATCCTTTCCAGCTGATCGAAGCCTGGCAGCGGTTCCAGTCGGAAGGCGCCGAACTCGCCTGTCTCCAGGCGCCGCTCGTGATCTCAAACCGCAGGGAGAGTATGATCGCGGCGATGTTCGGGCTCGAATATGCGGGCCTCTTCAGAGGCATGCTGCCATGGCTTGCGCGCAGGAACCTCGTCCTGCCGCTTGGTGGCACTTCGAACCATTTTCTCCGCAGCGTACTTGAAAATGTCGGCGGCTGGGATCCGTGCAATGTCACGGAGGATGCCGATCTCGGCCTGCGGCTCAAACGCTTCGGCTATCGCGTGGGTACAATCCACTACCCGACCTATGAAGATGCGCCGACCGATATTCGCACATGGCTGCCGCAGCGCACCCGGTGGCTGAAAGGCTGGATGCAAACCTGGTTTGTGCATATGCGCGACCCGGCCATGCTGGCTCGGGATCTGGGGCCGTTTTCATTTATTGTCGCGCAGATACTGACTGCCGGCATGATAGTTTCGGCGCTGATCCATCCGGTATTCCTGGCTACGGTATTTCTGGTCGTTGGCCGTCTTGTCCTCGGAATGGACCTCTCGGCCACCCATTCCGCCCTGCTCGTCATCGACAGCATCAATATCTCCTGCGGCTATACGGCCTTCTTGGTCCTCGGCTGGCGGACGCTCGGACGGGCGGAGCGCAAGGGCTTTTGGAAGCTGGTCCCTTTCACGGCCATCTACTGGATGCTGATTTCAGTGGCGGCATGGCAAGCGCTCTGGCAACTTTATCGGCGGCCGCACCATTGGGCCAAGACTCCACACTGGCCGAGCCGCCGGTTGCACCCCGCCATCAATCGAGGAAATCCGGGCCCGAGCCGATGATCCGCTCGTCCTCGGCCCCGATGGCCTCCGTGTCACGCCCGGCATAGGGCACGCTGACCAGGATGCGGCGCATTACGGCCAGGCGGGCACGGCGTTTGTCATTGGCGCGCACAATGGTCCAGGGCGCATAGTCGGTGTGCGTCCGCTCGATCATGAGGTCGCGCATCTTTGTGTAGTCATCCCATTTCGCCATGCCGGCAATGTCCATTGGTGAGAATTTCCAGTGTTTCAACAGGCTGTGGCGGCGATCGTGAAAGCGCTTCAACTGTGTCTCGCGCCCGATGTTCAGCCAGAATTTGAACAAATGAATGCCGTCCATGACGATCGACTGCTCGAAACGGGGTGCTTCCGCCAGAAATTGCTCATGCTGTTCCGGCGTGCAGAAACCCATGACGGGTTCCACAACTCCGCGATTGTACCACGAGCGATCGAAGGTCACGAATTCGCTCCGGGTCGGAAAATGTGTCACATAACGTTGGAAGTACCATTGCCCGGCTTCCGCCTCCGTAGGTTTCGGCAGCGCGACATTACGTGCTGTGCGAGGATTCATGTATTTGCGCACGCGCTGGATCGTGCCGCCCTTGCCGGCCGCATCGCGCCCCTCGAAAAGGGCCATTACGCGTGCGCCGGTCGCCTGCATCCAGGTCTGCATCTTGACCAGTTCGATCTGCAGCTTCTCAAGCGATTCTTCGTATTCCTTGCGTTTCAGCTTCTTCTCGTAAGGAAAGCCGCCGGCGGTGATGACTTTTGCCTCGACCCATTCCGGCAAACGCGGATCGTCAATGTCGAAGGTGTGCTCGACACCGTCTATGTTCATCTTCATTGGGCCGACTTCGGCGCTGGACGACTTTTCCAAAGGCTTGTTCATAAACTCGTTCCTCTGTGGAGATAGCAAGGCATGCTATTGAGTGCTTCGAGCGCGGTCCAGATATTCCGGCAGAGGTGCATGGATGAGCAGTGCTGACGAACAGGAAGCAGGCTTCGGCGGCAGAGTGCTCGCGCGCCTCGTCAAGCGCTGGCGCTCGCCTCCGGCGGGGTCGGAACGCCTCGTATCGTCGGAGGCACCGACCGCCCTCGATCGGCTTCCGGCAGTCGAGCTTGCTGCCGCCGTGCCGGATCCTCTTTTCATATTCGACGGTGAAGGCACGGTGCTGTTCGCCAATGGAGCCGCCAACGATGCCTTCGGGCCTTCCCTGCCCGGCGTTTCCCTGCAGCTCAAGTTCCGTGCACCGGAAATGCACGAACTTATCCGGCAGATCCTCGAACGCGAAGAAGGACCCGGAACGATCGACTATTCCGAACGGGTCCCCATCGAACGCGTCTATCGCGTCTCCGCAACGCCGATCGGTCATGCGCCTGGGCTCAACATGCTCCTTTTTAAGGATCAGAGCGAAGCCCGTCGCATAGATCGAATGCGCGCCGACTTCATCGCCAATGCCAGCCACGAATTGAGGACCCCTCTCGCTTCCATTGCCGGCTTCATCGAGACGCTGCGCGGGCCAGCACGTGACGACCCTGCGGCGCGGGAGAACTTTCTGCAGATCATGCAGAATCAGACTTCGCGCATGGCGCGGCTGATCGATGATCTACTTTCGCTCTCACGCCTCGAGATGAAGCCTTATTTGCGGCCAAGCGAAAAGGTCGATATCCGACAGTTGGTCGGCAGCGTGATCGACGCCATGACCCATCTGGCCGCCGAAACAGGTGTGACCATCGAGCGTGACATGCCCGATACTCCCGTCGAAGTTGCCGGCAATCGGGACGAACTGGTGCAGGTCTTCGAGAACCTGATCGAGAACGCCTGCAAATATGGCAGCTCCGGCGGCAAGGTCATCGTCATGGTCAAGGGCGGAGAAACCGGGGAGTCTGCGGTTTCGGTGCGGGATTTCGGACCCGGGATTGCGGAAGAGCATATTCCCCGCGTCACCGAGCGCTTCTATCGTGTTGATGTTGAAACGAGCCGTGCACAGAAGGGTACCGGATTGGGGCTCGCCATCGTCAAGCATATCCTGACCCGGCATGGTGCGCGCCTATCCATAAGGTCGAAACTGGGCGAGGGCGCCGAGTTCATGGTCCATTTCCCGGCTCCTTGACCTGGCCTTTCGGCAAAAGGTCTGACGGGCTTTCTTTTTCTCGTCATCCGGCTAGCCTATTGAAAAGACGGACAGGCGCTTCGCTGGAAGAAACGATTCTCGAAATGCAGACGCAACACATCATGCGTTCCTTTGACGAGGAACTGAAATTTCTGGCCAATCAGATCGCCGGAATGGGCGGTCACGCCGAACGCATGGTGGAGCAGGCTGTCACGGCTCTCGTTAATTCGGATACAGGATTGGCGGCGAAGGTCGTTGCCGACGACGCCTTCCTGGATGAAAAGCAGCGCGAGATCGATGAAAAGGCTGTCATTGTCATAGCCAGGAGACAGCCAATGGCGGGAGATCTGCGCGAGATCGTCGGCGCGATCCGCATCTCCGCCGATCTCGAAAGGGTGGGTGATCTAGGCAAGAATATCGCAAAACGTGTTTCGGCAGTGTCCGAAACGAGGCAGCCGGTGCGGCTATTTCGCGGTCTCGAGGCGCTATCCGATCTGGCGCTGACGCAGCTCAAAGGCGTTCTGGATGTTTACGCGACCCGGTCAGCAGACAAGATCGCCCTGGTTCGCGATCGTGATAACCAGATCGACGCCATGTATACGTCGCTGTTCCGCGAACTCCTGACCTATATGATGGAGGATCCGCGCAATATCACCGCCTGTACACATCTGCTCTTCTGCGCGAAAAATATAGAGCGCATAGGCGACCATGCGACCAATATCGCGGAGACGGTCTTTCACATTGTAACGGGCGCCCAGATGCCGGTGGAGCGTCCAAAGGAAGACAAAAGCCACCGGGTGACGGTCGACAACCCCGATAACAACGGGCGATAGCGCGGAAAGCTGGTATGCAAGCCTCAGCGGTTGCGTCGCCGTTCCGCTGCCGGCTGATAAGCGATCCTGGAGTGATAGGCACAGTAGGGGCCGGTTTCGCCCGCATCATTGCCACAGAAGCTGAAATCTTCCGACAAGGGATCGCCGTTGGGCCATTTGCACGTCCGCTCGGTCAACTCCACCAGCTTCAGGTCACGCGATATGGGCACGACAACATCCTCGACGGGCCGAAGATATTGGCGGGTGACCGGCTCGGCGGCGTCGAACTGGGCCTGTAGGGCAGTTGCGCCGACCGAGGCAGTGACCGGCCTGCTCGGACGAGGCGAGCGGACGGGTGCGTTCGAATGGGAAGACTTTTTCTGCCGTGGCGGAGAACTCGTCGCGCGGCCCCGGCTCGAAAGCTTCAGCCTATGAACCTTGCCGATGACGGCATTACGGCTGACACCGCCCAATTGTGCCGCAATCTGGCTGGCGCTCAGACCTTCGGCCCATAGCTTCTTCAGTGTTTCGACGCGTTCGTCAGTCCAGTTCATGATGGACACGCTCCTCGGTCAGCGCACGGACCCAGAATCGCTTCACTGCCCGGCACAAGCCGGGTAGGCACCACATATACATGGGTGAAATGGTCCGCCGCACGAAATATAGTCGTTCTTGATCTCAAAACTACCTTATCGGTTGACTCCGTGACAAGAGTCCTTGGCGGATGCTGAATCCGTTTTTTCGGTTTTCCCCAACTTGGGCCGTTGCTGTCGTGAAACTGCCGCTTGCGCTCTTCCCTCGGGGAAGGGCGTTTGCCGGCCGTTGACTTCCCCGGGGAAAGAACTGATATAAGTAGCGCTCCGCCGCCCCTTGGGCGGCTTTTTGATTTCATCGCCCGGCGGGGAGGCGTCATCCACCCGAAGGGCTTCCGGAGACTTCTTGGATGAGCAGTTCGGCGCTTTATCAGACATTTGCGCGTATTCCCCTCGCTTTCGATCACGGTGAGGGGTCGTGGCTGGTGACGACCGATGGCGCGCGATATCTCGATTTTGCCGCCGGCATCGCCGTGAACTCGCTGGGTCATGCCCATCCGCATCTTGTCGCCGCGCTGACCGAGCAGGCGGCCAAGCTGTGGCATATCTCCAATCTCTACGAGATCCCGGGCCAGCGCCGCCTCGGCGAGCGTCTCGTGGCAAGCACTTTTGCCGACAAGGTGTTCTTCACCAATTCGGGTGCCGAGGCGCTGGAATGCGCCATCAAGACGGCGCGTCGCTATCATTTCGTCAGCGGCAACCCGGAACGCTATCGCATCATTACCTTCGAAGGCGCTTTCCACGGTCGCACGTTGGCTACGATCGCCGCCGGCGGGCAGGCGAAGTACCTCGAGGGCTTCGGTCCGAAGGTCGAAGGCTTCGATCAGGTTCCTTTCAATGATCTCGAGGCGGCCAGAAACGCCATAACCTCAGAGACCGCCGCGATCTTGGTCGAGCCGATCCAGGGCGAAGGCGGCATTCGCGCCTTTCCCCTCCAGAGTCTCAAGCGTTTGCGCGAGATTTGCGACGATCACGGCATCCTCCTGCTTCTCGACGAGGTACAATGCGGGATCGGGCGCACAGGCAAGCTTTTTGCTCATGAATGGGCGGAGATCACGCCGGATGTCATGGCGATCGCCAAGGGCATTGGCGGAGGCTTTCCGATGGGGGCCTGCCTGGCGACCGACGAGGCAGCCAAGGGCATGACGGCTGGTGTGCACGGCACGACCTTCGGCGGCAATCCGCTTGCCATGGCGGTCGGCAATGCGGTGCTCGATGTGGTGCTCGAGGACGGCTTTCTGGAAGAAATTTCACGCAAGGGTCTGATGCTCAAGCAGGGATTGGCCTCGGTCGCAGACGAATTTCCTGATGTGTTGGAGGAAATTCGCGGAACGGGCCTGATGCTGGGCCTGAAATGCAAGGGGTCGAACGCCGCTCTGCAGACGGCGATGCGCGACCAAAAGCTGCTGAGCGTGACGGCAGGCGACAATGTCGTGCGCCTCCTGCCGCCGCTGACCGTAAGCGATGAGGAAATCCGCGATGCGCTCGGGCGCATCCGCGCGGCGGCCATGACCTTGTCGACTGAAACTGTAGGGGCCTAGGGCAGAACCATGGGAACCGGGCCGCGTCATTTCATCGATTTGTCGACCGTTTCAGCCGCCGATCTGCGGCGCATTCTGGATGATGCGCGCGACCGCAAGAGGGCGTTGAAGAACGGAACGGCGGAAAAGCCCTTCGCCGGCAAGGTGCTGGCGATGATTTTCGAAAAACCGTCAACCCGCACTCGTGTATCCTTCGATGTTGCCATGAGGCAACTCGGGGGCGAGACGATCATGCTGACCGGAACCGAGATGCAACTCGGACGCAGCGAGACCATCGCTGACACGGCGAAGGTCCTGTCGCGCTATGTCGATGCCATAATGATCCGCACAACCCAGCATGACCGGCTTCTGGAACTGGCCGAGCACGCCACTGTCCCGGTCATCAACGGGCTGACCGACGATACCCATCCATGTCAGATCATGGCCGATCTGATGACTTTCGAAGAGCATCGCGGCAGTCTCAAGGACCGCATCTTCGCCTGGAGCGGTGACGGCAACAATGTGTTGCATTCGCTTGTTGAGGCGTCGGGCCGCTTCGGTTTCCGCCTCAATGTGGCGACGCCTGAAGGCAGCGAACCGAACGCACGCTTTGTCGAATGGGCCGGCAGGAATGGCGGCTGTGTCACGCTGATGCGCTCTCCCGAGGAGGCTGTGCGCGACGCCGACTGCGTCGTCACGGATACCTGGGTCTCCATGGGACAGGAGCATCGGGCCCGTGGCCACAATGTCTTTATGCCCTATCAGGTGAATGCCGCTTTGATGAGCCACGCCAAACCGGATGCGCTGTTCATGCATTGCCTGCCGGCGCACAGGGGTGAGGAGGTCACGGACGAGGTCATCGACGGGCCGCATTCCGTGGTCTTCGACGAGGCGGAAAATCGACTGCACGCGCAAAAGGCCGTGCTGGCTTGGTGCCTGGGCCATTGAGCACAAGCGATCGCACATTGGGCGAATTCGGCTTCGCCGGCGACGACCATGTGGTGCCTTTCGAGGTGGATGTCCTGGATGTGCGAGGCCGCGCCGTGCAACTCGGGCCTATGCTCGACCAGATCCTCGATCGGCATGGCTATCCGGAGCCGGTATCCCGGCTTCTGGCCGAGATCATCGTCCTGACGGTGCTGCTCGGTACGTCGCTGAAGTTTCAAGGCAAGTTCATCGTCCAGACCCGTTCGGACGGCCCAGTCGACATGCTGGTGGCCGACTTCGCCACGCCGAGTTCGGTCAGGGCCTATGCCCGCTTCGACGAGGAGAAGCTTGCGGAGGCAGTCGGGCAGGGACGGGACGCGCCCGAAGACCTTCTGGGCACGGGCATCCTCGCCCTGACGATCGACCAAGGCGCCCATACCCAGCGCTATCAGGGGATTGTCCAGCTCGACGGCTCGACGCTCGAGGATATCGCGCGGCTTTATTTCCGACAGTCCGAGCAGATCCCGACAGAGGTGCGGCTCGGGGTCGCCAGGATGGTGGTGCCGGGCGAAAACGGCGGACGCGAGCTCTGGCGCGCCGGAGGGCTCTTGATACAGTTTCTGCCGGATTCCCCGGAGCGCCGTCGCGTGCCGGACTTGCACGGCGGTGACGGCGATACCGGGAACGGTGAGGATCATCCAACGGACAATGCCTGGCAGGAGGCATTAGCGCTGCTTTCGACCATCGACCAGACGGAACTTGTTGACTCTTCGGTAGGCACCGAGCGACTGCTTTACCGCCTCTTTCACGAACAGGGCGTGCGTGTCTTCGACAGCAATCCGGTCATCGACAATTGCTCCTGCTCGCGCGAGCGGATCAAGGCGATCCTTGACGGCTTCACCGCCGAGGAAATCGAGGAAAGCACCGAAAACGGCAAGATCCACGTGAATTGCGAATTCTGCTCGAAGGAATATGAGTTCGATCCCTCGGAATTCGCCTGACAGCCATATGCCCGTTCAATTGACGGAACGCGAAGTTCCCGGAATGTCGAGCGAGAAGGCGGGTATGTCTATTTCGAATTCCATTCCACGTGCATTACGCATGGTGTAACGGCCGACCATGATGCCGGACGGCGTCGAAAGCGGGCATCCCGACGTGTACTGGAAACTGTCTCCGGGATCGAGTTCCGGCTGCTCGCCGACGACTCCTGGCCCCTGAACCTCTTCCACGCGGCCAAGTCCGTCAGTGATATGCCAGTACCGCGACACCAGCTTGACGAACTCGTCTGAATTGTTCGCAATGGTTATGCGGTAGGCCCAGACATAGTGGTTCTCGGTCGGATCCGAACGGTCTTCGAGATAGAAGGGCTCGACCAGCACTTCTATACCATGTGTGACCGCGCGATACATTGATACGTCCTGCCGCATTCGTGGGATACGCCCAAGAAAACTTGTTCCTTGTGCGGCTGCCGGTCAAGATGCATGTGTCGTCCATTGACCATCCAAGGGAAGCCCAATCATGCTGGACGGCTGGGTACGATCAAGGATCGATCCGGCGCTTTCGATGATCGCGCAGCCGATTGCGCGCGCCGGCATATCGGCGAATGCCGTGACGCTTGCCGGCTTCGCGGTCGGTATGGCTGCGGCATTGGCCATTGCATTCGGGCAGTTCTGGCCTGGTCTCGTGCTCCTGCTCCTGAGCAGGCTGGCTGATGGTCTTGACGGCATGGTGGCGAAGATCAATGGCCGAACCGACACCGGCGGCTATCTCGATATCGTGCTCGACTTCGCCTTTTACGGCGCCGTACCGCTTGGCTTCATATTTGCTGATCCGGCGGCGAATGCCGTCGCAGGCGGCGTGCTTCTTTGTTCCTTCTACGTGAACGGGTCGAGCTTTCTCGCCTATGCGATCATGGCGGAAAAACGCGGCATGACGAGCGAGGCGAGAGGGCCGAAATCACTGTTCTTCACGACGGGACTGACCGAGGCGACGGAAACCATCGCCTTTTTCGCCGCCTTCTGCCTGTTTCCTGGTTGGTTCCCGGCGCTTGCCTATATCTTTGCCGCGCTGACCTTCTACACGGCTCTGTCACGCATCGTGCTTGCCTGGCGTATCTTCTCCTGAATCAGGCAGCCTTTTCGAGCGCCCGGTCGATATCGGCGATCAGATCGCCGGTGTCTTCGAGGCCGGCGGACAGCCTCAGTGTCCCGGGATTGATGCCGAGTTCCGCACGGGCTTCCTCCGACAGGTTCTTGTGTGTCGTCGTCGCCGGATGCGTAATGAGGCTCTTTGAATCGCCGAGATTGTTGGAAATCCGGACGATTTCCAGGGCGTTCTGGAAAGTAAAGGCGGATTTCTTGCCGCCCTTGAGCTCGATACAGACCAGCGTCGAGCCTCCTTTCATCTGCCTTTTGATGATATCGGCCTGCGGATGGTCCTCCCGGCCGGGATAGATGACGCGAGCAACCGCAGGATGGCCGGCCAGGTGATCGGCGATCCGTGCTGCGCTTTCGCTCTGCTGGCGCACCCGCAGGGGCAGTGTTTCCAGACCCTTCAGGAGTGTCCAGGCATTGAACGGAGAAAGGCTCGGTCCGGTATGGCGGAAATAGTCGTGCAGATGCTCATCGATCCAGGCCTTGTCGGATAGCACGACGCCTCCGAGACAGCGGCCCTGCCCATCGATATGCTTGGTCGCGGAATAGACGACCACATGGGCGCCGAGCTCGAGCGGGCTCTGCAGAAGAGGCGTGGCAAAGACATTGTCGACCACCACACGTGCGCCGATGGAATTGGCGATCGCGGCAACGGCAGCGATGTCGATGACCTCGAGCGTCGGATTGGTCGGGCTTTCGAAGAAGAAAAGCCTGGTGTTCGGCCGCACCGCTTGTTCCCATTCCTCGATCTTCGTGCCGTCGATCAGCGTCGTCTCGATGCCGTATTTCGGTATGAGCTTCTCGATGATCCACCGGCAGGRGCCGAAGAGCGCACGCGCCGCGACCACATGGTCTCCGGCCTGCAGGGAGCAAAGCAGGGCAGCGGCGACGGCGGCCAKGCCGGRAGSCATTGCGCGGGCATCCTCGGCTCCTTCGAGGGCGCACATGCGCTTTTCGAACATGTCGACGGTTGGATTGGCGTAGCGCGAGTAGATGAAGCCGGGCTCCTCGCCCTTGAAGCGTGCTTCGGCGGCTTCCGCGCTGTCATAGACGAAGCCCTGAGTCAGATAGATCGCTTCGGATGTCTCACCGAATTCCGATCGCAATGTGCCTTTGTGCACGAGCCTCGTTTGCGGTTGCCAGCTTTCTCCAGAATTCTCGCTCATCATCTTTGTCCAACAAAAAAACCGGCCGCGAAAGCCGCAAGCCGGTTTTGCATTCGGCCCTTTAGCGACTTGTTTAACGTGGCTGCAAGCCGACCGGCCAAATCACCACGGGATAAAGGTTCCTTTAGACCCGCGTTCGGCTTGCGTCAATCGACGGCTTCATTAAACCTGCCTGTCCGGGAAATTGCCTCGGCGTCAAAGGCAGAGGAACAGGCTTGCGCGAAACGGGAATTCTGCCCGACAAGGATATCAGGGCGCTTTTCGACAAGGGATCGCTCCGCGCGGAGCGCGCCTTGGTGAGCGGACAGGTCCAGCCAGCCAGCCTGGACCTGCGTCTCGGCGCGGTTGCCTACCGTGTCCGTGCCAGTTTCCTGCCGGGTCCAGGCCACCGCGTCTCCGAGAAACTCGACCGTCTGAAGCTTCACGAGATCGACCTGGCAGGTGGTGCGGTTCTCGAGACCGGCTGCGTGTATGTCGTGCCGCTGCTGGAAAACCTGGATCTTCCGAACCGCATCTCTGCTTCTGCCAACCCGAAGAGTTCGACTGGCCGGCTGGACATTTTTACCCGCGTGATGACGGATTACGGACAGGAATTCGACAAGATCCCTGCCGGCTATTCGGGTCCGCTCTATATGGAGGTCAGTCCGCGCACCTTCCCGATTGTCGTACGTACCGGCTCGCGTCTGTCACAGATCCGTTTCCGCATCGGAAATGCGCAACTCGGTGAGAAGGAACTGAATGAACTCCATGTGCGCGAGACTCTCGTCGCCGCCGAGAAGCCTAACATCACCGGCGGCGGCATTGCGCTGTCGATCGATCTGAGGGGTGGTGAGCAAGGGCTTGTTGGCTACCGCGCCAAGCATCATACGAGCCTGATCGACGTCGACAAACCTGCCGCTTATGCCATTCACGATTTCTGGGAGCCGCTATATAACCACGGCAGCCGCGATCTGGTGCTCGATCCGGACGAGTTTTATATCTTGGTTTCGCGGGAGGCGGTGCATGTCCCGCCCGCCTATGCGGCGGAAATGACGCCGTTCGATCCGCTTGTCGGTGAGTTCCGTGTGCACTATGCCGGCTTCTTCGATCCGGGTTTCGGCCATTCGTCGGCAGGGGGGCAAGGAAGTCGCGCCGTGCTGGAAGTACGCAGCCATGAAGTGCCCTTCATCCTCGAGCACGGCCAGATCGTCGGCCGCTTGGTCTATGAATATATGTGCTCCCGCCCGGAGGCACTCTACGGAGCCGAACTAAAATCCAATTACCAGGGCCAGGCGCTTAAGCTCTCGAAGCACTTCAGGCCTTGATCATTGGACGGTCAATCGGATCCCATCGGCTTTCTGTCCTTCCTCCTTCTTCATGCCAGACCGAGGAAGGAGAAGATCGCCAGCACGACCACGATAAGACCGATGAGATAGATGATGCTGTTCATCGAAATGCTCCTTTGCCGTGACCGAACCGGGCCCTCGGCAAAAAGTTCCTCTCAGCAAGAGTGGGCCGGGGCGTGTCCCGGTGCACAACACGCTTGACAGCGCGTGCTCCGGTCGCGAATTAATGAGGTCGTTGCGGGTGTAGTTCAGTGGTAGAACGCAAGCTTCCCAAGCTTGATGTCGTGGGTTCGATCCCCATCGCCCGCTCCAGTATTTTCGATGACTTAGATATAGTCAGCGGTGTCTGATGCTGAGAGTTTTGCAGCCTGTTTTACGGGTTAAGTTCGCTTTCAAGGTCAGCACCCATGCCGAAACGGACGTGCCGTTCCTGATCTGAATGATCTCTACATCATCCAATTGCTGGTGGATTGCTTTTCGCCTATCCTTGACCAAACGATAAAAAAGCGGAATTCCACCGCGTCACAAGAAACCATTCAGAGGGTCAATTAATGTCGAGCTTTTCTTCACGTTCCGCAATGTTTCCAATTTCCCGCCGTCGCCTGCTGCAGGCTGGCGGCGGTGAGCGGTTTTCCGCGCCGGCTTCTGGCTGCCG
>NZ_VLJP01000004.1:0-51275 GCF_007829525.1 Mesorhizobium sp. J18 | reverse complement strand
TTTCTTCACGTTCCGCAATGTTTCCAATTTCCCGCCGCCGCCGGTACGGCCCTGACGGCGGTGAGCGGTTTTCCGCGCCGGCTTCTGGCTGCCGATCCGGTCAAGGTGGCAGCAGTTTACACTGTGCCGGTCGAGCAGCAATGGGTGAGCCGCATTCATAAAGCGGCCAACACCGCGAAGGAGCGCGGCGATATAGAATATGTGTTCTCGGAGAACACATCCAACAATGACTATGAGCGCGTCATGCGCGAATATTGCGAGGCTGGCCACAAGCTGATCATCGGCGAGGTTTTCGGCGTTGAAGAGGCCGCCCGGGCGGTCGCTCGCGACTATCCGGAAACGGCGTTCCTCATGGGGTCCAGCTTCAAGCCGGACGAGGCGGTGCCGAATTTTGCCGTCTTCGACAACTATATCCAGGACGCTTCCTACCTCACCGGCATCATTGCCGGTGCCATGACCAAATCGAAGAATATCGGTATGGTCGGCGGCTATCCGATCCCCGAAGTGAACCGGCTGATGAATGCCTTCATGGCAGGCGCGCGCGAGATGCAGCCGGATATCAAGTTTCAGGTCGCCTTCATCGGGTCTTGGTTCGATCCGCCCAAGGCCAAGGAGACGGCATTCGCCCAGATCGATGCCGGCGCCGATATCCTTTATGCAGAGCGTTTCGGTGTATCGGACGCCGCGAAGGAGCGCGGCATATTGGCGATCGGCAATGTCATCGATACCCAGGCCGACTATCCCGAAACCGTCGTTGCCTCTGCGCTCTGGCATTTCGAGCCGACGCTCGACAAGGCCGTGGCAGAGATCAATACTGGCACCTTCAAGGCGGATGACTACGGTGTCTATTCCTTCATGAAGGAGGGTGGATGCTCGCTGGCGCCGCTCGGCACTTTCGAGGGTAAGGTGCCGGAGGAGGCAATGGCGAAGGTCGCCGAGGCGGAAGCCGCCATCAAGGACGGTTCCTTTACGGTAGAGATTGACGATAGCGAGCCCCAGTCGAGCTGACGGAAGGTTCTTTCGCGGGGAAAAAGCGGCCTTTATATTGAACCGCCGGAAGAAAGGCGTGATAGCTCTCGCGCCTTCTTCCATCGCCCCGCCTTGGATCGGCCGATCCTGAACCAGAGTTAATGTCAGGCTTCAATCGCGACATGCCCTCGCCCGAAGAATCCTTTGAAAATGCGCCGGTGGTCCTCCGGCTGTCGGGCGTGACCAAGCGGTTCGGATCGCTCACGGCAAATGACGCGATCAGTTTTTCTGTCCGGCGTGGGGAAATCGTTGCGCTATTGGGCGAGAATGGCGCCGGAAAGACAACGCTGATGAATATCCTCTTCGGCCACTATGTGGCCGACGAGGGAACCGTGGAGGCTTTCGGGAAAGAGCTTCCTGCGGGCGACCCGCGCGCTGCGCTCAATGCCGGCATAGGCATGGTGCATCAGCACTTCACCCTCGCGGAAAATATGAGCGTTCTGGAGAACATAGTGCTCGGCACGGAGAGCATGTGGCTTATCCGTTTCGATCACCGTGCGGCGCGCACGCGTATCGGGAAACTGGCGAATGATTTCGGTCTGGCCGTAGATCCTGACAAGCGGGTCGCAGCACTTTCGGTTGGTGAGCGTCAGCGCGTGGAAATCCTGAAGGCTCTTTATCGGGATGCGCGCGTGCTGATCCTTGATGAACCGACCGCCGTGTTGACGCCTAACGAGACGGAAGCCCTGTTCCGTACGCTGAAAATTCTGGTTGCCGAAGGACTTTCGATCATCTTCATCTCGCACAAGCTCAACGAGGTGATGGCGGTCAGCGACCGGGTTCTCGTCCTGCGCGGCGGGCGGCTGGTGGGAGAGTCGGTGACATCCCGGACGACCCGCGCCGAGCTGGCGCAATTGATGGTCGGGCGCGAAATTCCGCCTCCCTCGGTCGCTCCCGCGACGGTGGGCGGCCCCATCCTGACTTTCAACGAGGTGTCGACTGCCCGCACGGGAACCGGCACGCCGCTGGACAAGGTTTCCTTTTCCCTGAATGCCGGCGAGATCACCGGCCTTGCAGGAGTGTCGGGTAACGGGCAGGCGGCGCTCGCCGCCCTGCTTTCTGGTATCGAGCGGCCTATGTCAGGTTCCATCACGATTGGTGGAAAGCCTGTGGCGAACTGGTCTCCGCAAGCAGCGCTCAGTTCCGGTATAGGCCGCATCCCGGAGGATCGTCACGCGATTGGCACGATTGTTGATATGAGCGTGACGGAGAATGCAATCTCGGAGCGGTATCGCACGCGTTTCAGCCGCCATGGCTTTCTGGACTGGAGCGCTGCGCGCAGCTTCGCCGAGGAAATCATCCGCGACTATGACGTCAAATGTCCATCTCCTGAAACGCGCATCCGCCTCCTGTCGGGCGGCAATATGCAGAAACTCATTCTGGGCCGAGCGCTCGATTCCGACCCGTCGATCATTCTGGCCAATCAGCCGACGCGCGGTCTCGACGTCGGCGCGGTCTCCTATGTGCATCAGCGGCTTCTCCAGGCGCGGGAGAGGGGAGCCGCCATCCTCCTGATCTCGGAAGACCTCGATGAAATCCTGGCGTTGGCGGATCGCATAGTGGTCATTTCCAAGGGCCGCCTTTCCGCCCCTTCCGCGCGCGGCGAACGCTCGGTCCGCGAAATCGGAGAACTGATGGCGGGGCATCAGGACGCGGCGCTCGAACTGGCAGGAGCCGGCAATGCGGCTTGAGCCGAAGCCGCAGCCGTCACTGGCGGAAACGCTGTTCTATCCTCTCGGCGCCATCGTCGCGACCTTTGCTGTTGCTGCTCTGCTTGTGCTTGCGGCCGGCGCTTCGCCGTTCAGCGTCTTCGCGCTGGTCGCCAAGGGGGCGGCCGGGTCGCAATTTGCCCTTCTGGAAACGCTGACACGAGCCACGCCGCTTATTTTCACCGGTCTGGCCGTTGCTGTCGCCTTCCGGGCCAGACTGTGGAACATCGGTGCCGAGGCGCAACTCTATATCGGTGCCGTCGTCACCATAGTCCTGGGCACCGGAGCGCTGCCGCTGCCGGCACCGATCCTCCTGCCCGTCATCATGCTGGCGGTCATGGCTGCGGGTGCCCTGCTTCTGCTCGGCCCGGCCGTCCTGAAGACCAGCTTCGGGGTTGACGAAGTCGTTACTACGCTGCTCCTGAATTTCATAGTGCTGCTTTTCGTTTCGATGCTTCTCGAGGGTGTGTTGAAGGATCCGATGGGGCTCGGCTGGCCGCAATCGAAGCGCGTGATAGCCGATGCGCAACTGCCGCGGCTCATTACTGGAAAGCGCCTCCATTTTGGCTTCGTCATTGCAATCGCTGCCGCCGTGGTGACCTGGGTGATCATGAAGAAGACGGCACTGGGATACGAGATGCGCGCAGTCGGGCATAATCCGGACGCGGCGCGTTTCGCGGGCATTCCGGTCAACCGCGTTCTGATGAAGACGGCGCTGCTTTCCGGCGGCCTGGCCGCGCTTGCCGGCTTTTCCGAAGTGGCCGGGCTGAAGGGCAATCTGACACTCGATCTGTCGCCGGGCTTTGGCTATACGGGCATCGTCGTGGCCATGCTGGCGCTCCTCAACCCGCTCGGCGTCGTGGCTGCCGCGATTTTCGTGGCTGGCATCTTCGTTGGCGCCGATGCCATGAGCCGATCGGCGGGCGTGCCGAGCTATATCGCCGAAGTGATGGTCGCCACCGCTCTCCTGACCATGGTCACGGCGATCATGCTGACGCGTTACCGAATAAGGTGGCGGTGATGGAAGCCTTTGACATACTCCTCCAGGCCTCGTTCTGGGTCGCGGCAATCCGCATCGCTTCACCGCTCATCTTCGCTACCATGGGCGAACTGATCTGCGAGCGTGCCGGGGTGCTCAATCTCGGCATCGAAGGCATCATGGCAGCAGGCGCCTTTGCGGGCTGGGTGACAGTCTATGCCGGTGGCAATCTCTGGACCGGCGTCATCATCGCGGCACTTGTCGGGGCGATGTTCGGACTGCTGCACGGCACGTTGACCGTCCCGTTTGGCCTGTCGCAGCATGTGGTCGGAATCGGTATAACCCTGTTGGCGACGAGCCTCACCTATTTCACTTACCGTATTACGCTGCCGGAGGTTACTTCGCCGCCTAAGATCGCTCCGTTCCAGCCGTTGCCAATCCCGCTCCTGTCGGAGATCCCGGTGGTCGGCGCGGCACTCTTCAATCAGACGCCGCTGACCTATCTTGCCTTTGTCACAGTGGCGGTGGTCGCCTGGGTTCTCTACCGAACGCCCCTCGGCATGGCCGTGCGCGCAGCAGGCGAAAATCCCGCGGCCGTGGAAGCTCAAGGGATCGGCGTCACATCCATCCGCATGGGCGCGGTGATGGTCGGCAGCGCCCTGATGGCCATAGGCGGAGCCTTCCTCACAATGTCAGCCTTCAATTCCTTCTTCTTCGAGATGATCAACGGGCGAGGCTGGATCTGCATCGCGCTCGTTGTCTTCGGGTCTTGGCGACCCGGCAAGGCGCTGCTCGGTGCCATCCTCTTCGCGGCCTTCGATGCCTATCAGGTACGGTTGCAGCAATTGACGGGCGGAGTCGTGCCCTATCAGATCTTCCTGATGATGCCCTATGCGCTTTCCATCCTGGCCTTGATCGCGATGTCGCGTCGGGCCAGCTACCCCAAGGCGCTGATGGTGCCTTACCAGAAAGGCGAGAGATGAGCTTGGATCTGATCGTAAAGGGTGGAACGCTGCCCGATGGCAGGAATGCCGATATCGGTATAGCGGGCGGCAGGATCACGGCCATCGAGCCGAAGATCGAGTCCGAGGCGGGCAGGGTGGTGGATGCGACCGGCAATCTGGTAGCCCCGCCCTTTGTCGATCCGCATTTCCATATGGATGCTACTTTGTCCTACGGCATCCCGCGCATCAACGCATCCGGGACGTTGCTCGAAGGCATCGCGCTTTGGGGCGAGTTGAAGCCGCTGCTTACGCATGAAGCGGTGAGGGAGAGGGCTCTGGCCTATTGCGACTGGGCCGTATCGATGGGATTGCTTGCCATCCGCACTCATGTTGATACATGCGACGATCGGCTGCTGGCTGTCGAGGCGCTGCTTGACGTGAAGAAGAGTGTCGCGCCCTATATCGACCTGCAGCTTGTCGCCTTTCCGCAGGACGGCTTCTATCGCGACCCGACGGCACGAGAGAACACGATCCGGGCGCTCGACATGGGCGTCGACGTGGTTGGCGGCATCCCGCATTTCGAACGCACCATGGCAGACGGCCGCCGCTCCGTCACCGAGCTTTGCGAGATTGCCGCCGAGCGCGGGCTTATGGTCGATATGCATTGCGACGAAACCGACGATCCGCAGTCGCGGCATATCGAACAATTGGCCTATGAGACACAGCGCCTCGGCCTGCAGGGGCGAGTGGCGGGCTCGCATCTCACTTCGATGCATTCCATGGATAATTACTATGTGTCCAAACTCCTGCCGCTGATTGCGGAAGCTGAAGTTTCGGCGATCCCCAATCCGCTTATCAATATCGTCATCCAGGGTCGTCACGACACATATCCGAAGCGGCGCGGCCAGACCCGCGTGCCGGAAATGCTGAAGGCCGGCATCCGGGTCGGCTTCGGACAGGATTGCGTGCTCGATCCCTGGTATCCGCTCGGCACGGCCGACATGCTGGACGTCGCCTTCATGGGATTGCATGTGGCGCAGATGACGAGTCCTGCCGACATGGCGCAGTGTTTCCGCATGGTGACGGAGACCAATGCGGCGATCATGGGCCTCGATCATCTCGGCATCGAGGTTGGCAAGACGGCGAGCCTCGTCGTTCTGGAGGCGGGCAATCCGGTCGAGGCGCTCCGGTTGCGCGCCAACAGGCTCTGCGTAATCGCAAAGGGGAAAGTGGTCGCGGAACGCTCCAGCAGTGCGGCGAAGCTCGATCTGCCGGGCCGGCCGAAAACGGTGGATCGCCGCCATCGCTTGCAGAACTGAAGCCCAGCACAAGCGAACGCAATCGCCTTCCCGCCGGCAATGCGGCGGCTTAATTGAGGTAAGGTGTCGCTCTCAACTTTGCCGGCTGCAAAACAGTTGGGGCCGAAAAGCATCGCCCTGAGTTGTGGGAATTGCAGCCATGGGCTGAAAATGATGGACAACGCATTCTCCAGATGCTGTCATCCAACCGTAACATAAGCCGACCAATAGAGACCGGTCCTCAATCCGGCAAAACAAGAGAGCGGGAGAAACAATGACAAAGCTTCGTTCAGTCCTTTCCGTGGCGACTGCCCTGGCGGTGGCGCTACCGGCTATGGTTGGCGCCGCGCAGGCGCAAACCCAGATTCAGGTGTGGCATGCCTTTTCCGGCCGGCTTGGCGAACTGATCGACAAACAGATCGCTGATTTCAACGAGAGCCAGGACGAATATGAGGTCGTCGGCACCTACAAGGGAAATTATACGGAAGCACTGAATGCTGGCATTGCAGCTTTCCGCGCCAACGAACAGCCTCACATCCTGCAGGTCTTCGAGGTCGGCACGGCCACGATGATGGCCGCCAAGGGCGCTATCAAGCCTGTTTACGAGGTCATGGCCGAGGCGAAGGAGCCATTCGACCCCAACGCCTATCTGGCGGCCGTTGCCGGCTACTACACCACGGCTGACGGCGAGATGCTTTCGCTGCCTTACAATTCGTCCACGACAGTGATGTATCTCAACAAGGATGCGTTGGAGAAAGCCGGGCTCGATCCGGAATCCAGGCCCAAGACATGGCCGGAATTGGAGGAGCTTCTCGTCAAGCTTAAAGAATCCGGCTCGGCCTGTCCCTTCACGACCACATGGCAGTCCTGGGTTCATCTGGAAAACCTCAGCGCCTATCACGATCTGCCCTTCGCCACGAAATCGAATGGCTTTGAAGGCACCGATACGGAGCTGGTCTTCAACGACGATCTGCACGTGAAGCACATTTCCATGCTGGCCGAGTGGGTAAAGAACGGACTCTTCAAGTATGGCGGCCGCAGCGAACCGGGCGCGCTCTTCCGTTCCGGCGAATGCGCCGTGATGACGGAATCCTCGGCAGGTTATGCCGGCGTGAAGGCAGAGGCTTCTTTCCCCTTTACAGTGACCAACCTGCCTTACTGGCCGGATGTCGAAGGCGCACCGTTCAATACGATCATCGGCGGTGCTTCGCTCTGGGTGATGGCAGGGCACGAGGCAGAGGAATATGTAGGCGTTGCCAAGTTCCTCACCTATATGTCCAGCCCGGAAGTGCAGGCCCAATGGCATCAGGATACAGGCTATCTGCCCATCACCACCGCGGCTTATGATCTGACCAAGGAACAGGGCTTCTACGAGGAGAATCCCGGCACCGACATTGCCATCCTGCAAATGACCGGCAAGGCACCCACAGCCAATTCAAAAGGCATCCGGCTCGGGAATTTCGACCAGATACGCACGGTCATAGACGAGGAACTGGAAGCTGTCTGGCAGGGCGAGAAGGATGTCAAGGCGGCGCTGGACGAGGCGGTTGCCCGCGGCAACGAATTGCTGCGCCGCTTCGAGCAGACGGCACGCTGACGGATAAAGGAATGCGGCCGGCATAGCGATCCGCCGGCCGCGTTTCATTGTCGTTTTCATGGAAAAGCGTGTCACCTTCGACAACAGGCTCCTGCCTTATCTGCTGCTCCTGCCGCAGTTGCTGGTGACCATTGTCTTCTTCTTCTGGCCTGCCGGGCAGGCGCTTTACCAGTCGCTGTTGCTGCCGGATCCTTTTGGGCTCGGCGCGCAATTCGTCTGGTTCTCCAATTTCGAGTATCTGGCAGGCGACCGCTATTACCTGCAATCCTTCGTAACGACGGCAGTGTTCACCTTTTTCGTAACATTGGTTTCCATGTCGGCCGCATTGCTTCTCGCAGCGATGGCCGATCAGGTTATCAAGGGGGCTGGGACCTACAAAACACTGCTGATCTGGCCTTATGCGGTGGCACCAGCGGTGGCGGGCGTGATGTGGCTTTTCATGTTCCAGCCGTCGATCGGTGTTCTGGCCTTCTACATGAAAGCTGCCGGTTTCAACTGGAATCCGATTCTCAACAGCACCCATGCGATGACACTGGTGATAGCTGCAGCCGCTTGGAAGCAGATCAGCTACAATTTCCTGTTCTTCCTGGCAGGCATGCAGGCCATCCCGCGCAGCCTGATCGAGGCGGCCGCGATCGACGGCGCCGGCAAGTGGCACCGGTTCCGCACCATCATCTTTCCGCTGCTTTCGCCGACCACTTTCTTCCTCCTGGTGGTCAACATCGTCTACGCCTTCTTCGAAACCTTCGGCATCATCCATACGATGACGTCGGGCGGGCCGGGCCAATCGACAAACATCCTCGTCTACAAGGTATTTTCCGACGGCTTCGTCGGCCAGGATCTTGGCTCTTCCGCGGCGCAATCCGTCATTCTGATGGTGGTTGTCGGCCTGCTGACCTTCATTCAGTTCCGCTACATCGAGCGGCGCGTTCACTACTGAGGGCTTCATGGTCGAGAAACGCGGCATAGGCATGATCATGATGCATCTGGTGCTGATTGCCGGGATCGCCGTCGTCTGTTTTCCGATCTATATGACTTTCGTCGGTTCGACACTGACCCATCTCGAGATCATCAGGCCGCCCATGCCGCTTCTGCCGGGGCCGCATTTCATCGACAATTACGCGCAGGCACTGGCTTCCGGCGTGAACGCACCGGTGGGGCGGATGCTGTTCAATTCCTTCGTCATGGCTATGGGCATTGCCGTCGGCAAGATCGTCATTTCCATCCTGTCAGCCTATGCGATCGTCTATTTCCGCTTTCCCTTCCGCATGCTCGCCTTCTGGGCGATCTTCGTGACGCTGATGCTGCCCGTCGAGGTGCGTATCGTGCCGACCTATGAAGTGGCGGCCTCGCTCAATCTCCTCAATTCCTATACCGGCCTTATCCTGCCGCTGATTGCGTCCGCTACCGCTACCTTCCTGTTCCGCCAGTTCTTCCTTACGGTACCGGATGAACTCCTCGAAGCGGCGCGGGTGGATGGAGCAGGGCCTGTACGCTTTTTCAAGGACATCCTCCTGCCGCTGTCGGTGACCAACATCGCCGCGCTCTTCGTCATTCTATTCATCTATGGCTGGAACCAGTTCCTCTGGCCGCTCCTGATTACGACAAAGCCCGAGATGAACACCATCGTCATGGGGCTGAAGCAAATGATGCCGACCGCCGATGACTACGGCAATTGGCCAGTGACCATGGCGGCAGCGATGTTGGCGATATTGCCGCCTGTCGCCGTCGTGATCTTCATGCAGCGCCTCTTCGTCAAAGGTCTCGTCGAGACGGAAAAATAGGAAGGACCGCAGTCGGGTATGGCGACGATTTCCATTCGAGATGTCCGTAAATCCTACGGCACCACCGAAGTCATCCACGGGGTCAGCCTCGATGTCGCCGACGGCGAGTTCATCGTCATCGTCGGGCCTTCGGGCTGCGGGAAATCGACGCTTCTGCGCATGGTTGCGGGGCTGGAACGCATAAGCGGCGGAACCATCGAGATCGGCGGGCGCGTGGTGAACGAACTGGAGCCGCGCGAGCGCGACATTGCCATGGTCTTCCAGAACTATGCCCTCTACCCGCATATGACTGTTTTCGACAACATGGCCTACGGGCTGAGGATCGCCGGCAAGACGAAGCAGGAGATTCGCGACCGCGTCAACAAGGCGGCAGCGATGCTGCAACTCGAGCCCTATCTGGAGCGCAAGCCACGTGAATTATCTGGGGGCCAGCGTCAGCGTGTTGCCATGGGGCGTGCATTGGTGCGTGATCCGGCAGCTTTTCTCTTCGACGAGCCTCTGTCCAACCTGGATGCCAAGCTGCGGGTCCAGATGCGCCTGGAAATCAAGCAGATGCAACGTTCTGTCGGGACGACGTCGCTTTATGTCACGCATGACCAGGTGGAGGCGATGACGCTTGCCGATCGGCTCGTCGTGATGAACAGCGGAGTGGCAGAACAGATCGACACGCCCATGGCCGTTTACGAACGGCCGGCCACGCGCTTTGTCGCAGGTTTCATCGGATCGCCGGCAATGAACATGTTGCCGGGAACCGTCGATAGATCGGGCATCGCCTTGGAAAGCGGCAGGATCCTGGCCGTGCCGGAAGCCGAGAGGCTGGAAACCGGTCGGCGCGTTCTTTTAGGCGTGCGGCCTGAGCATCTGAAGCTGGCGGCGGCGAATGAGGCGACATTCGCCCTCGGTGTGACGGCGGTTGAAACATTGGGAGCCGACACGCTCGCCCATGGCCGGTTCGAAGATAGCTCCGGCGACTTCGTTGCGCGCCTTCCCGGCGATGCCAAAATAGCAGCCGGGGAACGGTTGCCGCTGGCCGTAGAGACCGGCAAGACGCATTTTTTCGATGCCGATACAGGGCTGAGAATCTAGCCTGAAAAATTGGCTGGGCTGGCTGAGTGTGTCCGCGAACATCGGCTAATGGATCGGATGGGGATTATGACCCAACGCAGGACCATAGTACCCAATGCCCTCGAGGCCGTTTACCGGCGCTGGCATTTTGCGCCTGCCGTAGTTTCGAACGGCATGGTCTATTGTTCCGGCATCATAGGCACCAGCATTGACGGCGAGGCGCCCGGCAAGGCGGCACTGGAAGGTGCCCGCGCAACCACCGAGAGGTCGAATGCCAAGCTTTCGGAGCTGCAAGCGGTCCGTGATCCTGAGGCGCAGTTCGAAACAGCCTTCAAGGCACTCGCAGCCATACTGGSGGRGGCAGGAGCCAGTCTCTCCGATCTGGTCGAGATTACCACTTATCATGTCGATATTGCACGGCACATGCCAACCTTCATTAAGGTCCGGGATCATTATCTGTCGGAGCCGTGGCCAGCCTGGACTGCAATCGGTGTCGCAGAATTGATCGTGCCAGGTGGGCTGGTGGAGATCCGGGCTATCGCCGCGCTGCCGGATCGCTAACTATATGCACGTTATGGTTGCGCGAAGGCGTTTGCGATCCGACCCGGGGCACCCACAGCATTTCACCGGAACTCGTTGTGTTTTCCTTGTCAGGAGGTCAGCTCTGTTTCTCGGCTGACTATCCAGTGACAGGCAGATACACACTTATAGGTTGACTATACGGGGCTCTAATCGTAATCAGGAGTTGTATATAAGGGGCAAGGCATTGGGGAACGGGCATAGGGGGAAGCCAGGTGTCTACTGGCATCTATTTGCAGGCGGAATCCATAAGAGCTGCCCGCCCAGCCAATGATTGGTCAGACGGTACTCAAGCCATCTGGATTCCCCCTGCCGACCTCCAGGAAAATTACCGAGACTATTCGAAGGAACCAGCGGTTCCCCTGTCCACGCCCCCGTCCCGCCTTTTTCCCAGGCGGGATTGGTTGTTGCCAGGACGTCTTGGTCTTGTACGCAGCGGCTTCTCTCCGCGTTCCCGCCTTCCGGCAAAGACAAAGCCGCGCGTGGTCTTGCTCCAAGGGCCCGTCGGGCCGTTTTTCTCCCTGTTGCAGGAAAGACTGGAAAGCGCGGGATTCGATGCCTGGCGGATCTCCTTCAATGCCGGAGACCGTTTTTTCATCCGTGGTAGAAAATGGATCGGTTTTGCCGGAACCGCCGGGGAATGGCAGACGTGGCTGGACTCCTTCATCACAGGCAATGAGGTCGATCACATCATCCTTTTCGGTAGCTCGCGGCCGGCGCACGAGGTCGCCCGGAGAGTAGCTGCCAAGGCGGGGATTCACGCCCTGTGTTTGGAGGAAGGTTATATCCGTCCCGGTTTCGTGACGGCTGAGGCAGGTGGCAACAATGCCTATTCGCCGCTGGCCGGCAGGATGCCTCCCCGTTCCTTCGACAGGCGCCAGCTTCCTCAGGCACCGAGGGACTTTCAATCCTTTCAGGTCATGTGCAGATATGGTGCTGCCTATTATGCCATTCGCGCCCTATTCAGCCGCCCGCGGGAGCGGCAGCTCTTCCACCGACGCTTCGCGGCGCTCGTGGAGCCGTTTTTATGGGCTCGCAACTATTGGCGGCACTTTCGGGGGCGGTCGCGGGATTTCCGCACGATCGAGCGCCTGCTGGAGATTTACGACAGCCGGTATTTTCTGGTGCCGCTTCAGGTTTCCGCCGACAGCCAGTTGAGCCGATCCGCCTATGGCTGGAACAGCATGCGGCTGATAATCGAAACGCTTCGATCCTTTGCCCGCTCCGCCCCGAAGACCCATCGACTGGTCTTCAAAATCCATCCGCTTGAGCGTGGTCACAGCAATGCCAGACAGTTGGTGCGCGAGATTGCCGAAGCGCTCGGCGTCGGGGACAGGGTCGATGTCGTGGAAACGGGTTCCATCGGCCTCCTGACGCGTCATTCGGCGGGAATGATAACCATCAATTCCACTTCGGGTCTGTCGGCGATCTACCACGGCGCGCCGCTGCTGGTGATCGGCAATGCGCTTTACGCTAATGAGGCATTGGCGACATGCGCGCATGGCGCCCCTGATTTCAACGCGTTCTGGGCTGGCGGGCCTGTGGCCGACGTGGAAACACGCAGGCGCTATCTAGCCTGGATTGCATGGGAAGCCCTGATTCCCGGCGACTTCTATTCTGCTGAAGGGATGGCGCTCGCCAGTGACGGCATTGTGGAGAGGCTTCGTCAGGCTGCCTCGAGGGCGCATGACGCCATACTCGACGAGGTCCTGGCACAAGCATGCTGAGTAAGATTTTCGACTGCTGCCGTTTGGCCATGGCGGCCGCGGTTCTGCTCGCCATCGCTGCGTGCTCGACCCTGCCGGGTAACGGACCAACCGCGATGGACATCGCTTTGCATCAAGCTGACGGCAAGGCTGCCCCAAATGCCTATGTGATGGTGCGGCTCGATACGGCAGCGCTCGACAAGATCAACTTTTTCCAGCCGGTTTCGTTTCCCCGCGAGTTCAGGGCTTTGGGCGGGCAATGGCGTCCGAGGATCGGCGTCGGCGACCGGCTTGTGATCAATATCTGGGAGCCTTCCCAGGATGGTGTATTCGCCACGGCCGAGCACAAGCAAACTTCGCTCAGGGCTGTCGTTGACGAGGATGGCAAGGTTTATATTCCCTATGCTGGGAGGATTCGGGCTGCCGGCCGCAAGGTGGAGGAGCTGCGCTCGGCCATAGAGGAGGGGCTGAGGGGCAAGGCCGTCGAACCGCAGGTCCAGGTGCTTCTCGAGGACAATCAGGCCAATTCCGTTGTGGTGGTGGGGGATGTTGCCCGGCCGGGCCAACTGCCCGTTCCCATCCGTGGCCTGAGGCTGGTGGAGGCGATTGCGCTGGCTGGCGGAACACGCGAGGCTACCTACGAAACGGTTGCCACGATCACCCGCGGCGATCATTCCGGCGCCGTGCGGCTCGACGAGGTGGTCAGCCATCCATCCAACAATATCTGGCTGGCCCCGGGCGACAATGTGCTGGTCCTGCACAAGCCCCGCACCTATTCCGCCTTTGGAGCAGTCAAGACGAGCGGCCTTATTCCCTTCAAGAGCGAGTCTGTTTCGCTTGCCGAGGCGCTGGCGCAAGTCGGCGGGCTGATCGACACGCGGGCCGATGCCGGCGGGGTCTTCCTGCTGCGCCTGGAGGACCGTCTGCTCGCCCAGTGGCTGGTCGAAACCGGCCAGGGCATCGGCAAGCTCGATAGCTATGCGCCAGGTGTTACGCCGGTGATCTACCGGCTCGACTTCAAGAACCCGCAGGCTTTCTTCACCGCCCAGGGCTTCCGGATGCGCGACAAGGATGTGCTCTACGTCGCCAACCATCCGACCGCCGAACTCGGCAAGTTCCTTGCAACCATTGTCTCGCCGCTCCTGGGGACGGCGAGGTCGGCTTCATCGATCGGAAATTGACCATGAACACTCATGTAACGACCAAAAACAGTTTCGACATTTCCGATCGGACCCTGCTCTCCCTCTGCAAGGCTTCGCTGAGGCTGGAAGCCGCTGCCATCGCTGACTATTCGGAGACCTTGGGCAACGAGTTTCTGGCCGCCCTCAAGATCCTTCGTGATGCACGGGAGCCGGTAGTCGTCGCCGGTATCGGCAAATCCGGCCACATCGCACGCAAGATCGCCTCGACCTTCCGCTCGATTGGCCGCAGCGCGGTTTTTCTCCATGCGGCGGAAGCGAGCCACGGCGACCTTGGCCTTGTAGGTCCGCAGAGTGCGGTCGTCGTCCTCTCCAATTCCGGCGAGACGGCGGAACTGTCGGATCTTATCCGTTATTGCAACCTGAACGCCGTGCCGATGATCGCGATCGTATCGAATGCCGAAAGCACGCTGGGGAAGCATTCTGATGTCGTACTTGCCTATGGAACGATCGAGGAAGCCTGTCCGAATGGCCTAGCCCCGACTACCTCCACTACCCTGGCCTTGGCGATAGGCGATGCGCTGGCCGTCGGGCTCGTCAGGATGATCGGTACGACGCCGGAGGATTTCAGACGTTACCATCCCGGAGGAAAGCTGGGAGCAAAACTCCTGCGTGTCTGCGACATCATGCATATGGGAGACAGCCTGCCGATCGTTGATCCGGACCTTATGATGCAGGAGGTCGTCATCACCATGTCCGCCAAGGGCTTCGGAGTGGCGCTCGTGGTCGAAGACGAAGCTGTTTGCGGAATAATCACCGACGGCGATATGCGCCGCAATGTGGACCGCTTGTGGCAGTCCCGCGCGCGGGATGTTTCGCTCGGCAAACCTCTTTCGATCGAGCCGGATTGTCTGGCTTCAGAGGCGCTGGAAATCATGAGCGCCAATGGCATCACCTGCCTGCCGGTTGAGGATCAAGGCGGGAAGCTGCTTGGCTTGGTCCATGTCCATGACTGTCTCCGTGCGGGAGTGTCGCAATGAAAGCCGTCATTAAGGGGGCGAGATGATCACGCTCGCCTCCCGGGGCATTGCAGATATTCCGCATCTTCGCGTTTTCCTGGGCGAAGATGCAGTCTTCATGCGCGCTGCGGCGGGGGCGACAGCCGCAGCCGGTTGGGGCACCAAGCCTTCGGGAGATCGTGCACGGACCATGGCTGCGAAAGCCGGTGTCCCTTATCTGCTGTTGGAAGACGGCTTTTTGCGCTCGGTGAAGCGCAACGACCCGCCTTTGTCGCTCGTCGTCGACGATATCGGAATCTATTACGATGCCAGTCGTCCTTCGCGGCTGGAGAAGCTGATTGCCGACCCGCTCGATGCGGAACAGGCTATCCGCGCCCGCGCTCTGATCGAATCCTGGCGAAAGGCACGAGTTTCCAAATACAACCATGCACGGGAGTGCGAGGACAGGCTCCTGCACCGTTTGGCCCGATACGTCCTCGTATGCGACCAGACCTTCGGCGACGCTTCCATCGGCTACGGTCAGGCTGACAAGTCGAGCTTCACCCGCATGCTGGACGCGGCAATTGCCGAAAATCCAGATTGCGCGGTCGTGATAAAGACGCATCCGGACGCCTTTGCGAGGAAGAAGCGCGGCTATTTCGATCATTCCGTGCTGGGGAAAAACCCCCGCATCGTCCTTGTAGCAGAAGACTGTCATCCGGTTGGCCTCATCGAGGGAGCGGAAGCCGTCTACACCGTTACCTCACAGATGGGCTTCGAGGCACTGATCTGGGGCCGGAAGGTTCGTTGCTTCGGAATGCCATTCTATGCCGGCTGGGGCCTGACCGGGGACGAGCTGCCGGCTCCTGCGCGTCGAGGGAAGGCTGACCTCGAACAACTCGTCCATGCCGCGCTCGTGGCCTATCCCCGCTATGTCGATCCCGAAACCGGTGGGCGCTGCGAGGTCGAGAGGTTTCTTGCTCATCTCGCGCTGCAGCGGCAGATGCGGGAGCGTTTTGCGAGAAAGGTCCATGCGGTCGGCTTCTCGCTGTGGAAAAGGCCGATCCTGCGGCGCTTTTTGGCCGGCTCCGATATCCGTTTCACACGGCATCCCTCCAACCTTCCGGCAAGCGCGACTGTTGCCGTCTGGGGCTCTGGCAAGCCGCAAGGGCTGCCGGCGGATTCCACTGTCCTGAGGATCGAGGACGGATTTCTCCGCTCGGTCGGATTGGGCGCCGATCTCACGCATCCTCTGTCCTGGGTCTCGGACGATCTTGGCATATATTACAATTCCCGGTCTCCATCGCGGCTCGATCGCATTTTGCAGGAGACCGATTTCGACGCAGGGCTGGTCGCCCGGGCGCGCAGGTTGCGTCTGCGGATTTCGGAAGCGGGGATCACCAAATACAATATCGGGACGGTTCCCTGGAAAAGGCCGGATACGCGCAGGCAGGTGATCCTTGTCCCCGGTCAAGTGGAGGATGACGCCTCCCTACGCCTTGGCACATTGGGGCCCAGAACCAATATCGATCTGGTGCGCGCCGTACGAGTTGCCGAACCGGATGCGTATCTTGTCTACAAGCCACATCCGGATGTCGCCGCCGGTTTGCGCACGGCAGGACGCGACGAAGGGGAGGTTGCCTCCTGGTGCGACGAGATCGTCGTCGGCCCCTCCATGGCGCATCTGCTGGAGCAGGTGGATGCGGTTCATACGCTCACGTCGCTGACGGGTTTTGAGGCTCTGATGCGCGGACGCAATGTTGTCTGTTACGGCCAGCCCTTCTATGCCGGATGGGGACTGACCAGGGATATGTATCCCATCGGGCATCGCCGTCGCAGGCTTAGCCTCGACGAACTCGTTGCGGGAAGCCTCATCCTCTATCCGGCCTATGTCAGCCGCGTCACCGGCCGCTTCACGACGCCGGAACGGGCAGTAGAGGAACTGATCGCATGGCGTGCGGCGGGAGGTGGAGGGCTCCCGCTTTGGCGGAGGACCTTGCGGCCCCTCTTTTCTCTGTCGAAGAAGCTGACTTCTCCACAAGTCCCTTGGACAAAGTCAGCATCGGCTGCAGTCATGGAGACAAATCATGGCCGATGACAGAAAGCCAAAACTCGTCCCTCTCCCCGAGCGTCGGGAGGGCGAATTACTTGCGCCCGCTTCGACCTCTGCGCTCCGTCCGCGCGATCTGCGTCGGCGTATCCTGGCGGCCTCCTTCGCGCTCTGTGTCCTTCTTCCTTCCTTGCTGGGCGTGCTCTACTATGCCTTTGTTGCATCCGATCGCTATGTGGCTGGCGCGGGCTTTGCCGTGCGTGGCATGGATGGGGGCTCGGGCGTCGATCTTCTTGGTTCTTTCACCGGGCTTGCGAGCAATGGATCGACGACATCCGATTCCTACATCCTGCTCAAATATCTCGAAAGCCGCGACATTGTCGAAAACCTCGAAGCGGATTTCCCCTTCCGGCAAAGCTATGGAACGGATGACGCCGATATCCTCTCCCGCATGGACCCTGATCTGGAAATCGAGCAGGTTGTCGAATACTGGCAGCGCCGCATTCACACCGCCTTTGACAACACCTCCGGCATCATCACCTTCGAGGTCGAGGCATTCACGCCGCAGGATGCCCGGCACATTGCCGCGCTTGTGCTCGACTACAGCAAGGCTCTTGTGAACGAACTCTCGCGCCAGGCGCGCAATGACGCCGTTGCCTATGCCAATATGGAGGTGGAGCGGGCGGAGGAGCGCCTCAAGGCGGCGCTCGATTCCGTGCGCCGTTTCCGCGAGGACGAAAGGGCGCTTGATCCGGCGAGCAGTGCGCGCATCCAACTCGAACTGATCGGGAACCTGGAAAAGCAGCTTGCCGAATACCGCGCCCGTATTGCAGCGCTCAGGGAAACAGTCGATGTAAGTTCACCGTCGCTGCGCAATCTGATCCGGCAGGCCGAGGCACTGGAGGCACAGATCGCTGCGCAAAGGTCGGAGACCAGTGCTCCCGACGAGGCATCAGGCGGGGCTCTGACGGGACAGCTTGCGACTTTCGAGACATTGGAGGTCGAGCGCAATTTCGCTCAACAGGCATATACGTCTGCCCTGTCTTCGCTCGAAAAGGCGCGCGTCGAAGCTGACCGGCAGCAGCGATATCTGGCGGTCTATTCGACACCTGCAGTGCCGCAATATCCCCTCTATCCCAGGCGCGTGCTGAATTCCTTCCTGATATTCGCCGGGCTGTCGCTGATCTGGGGCATAGGCACGCTCATCGTCTACGCCGTACGCGACCATGTCTCGTGAGGCATTGATGCAGGCGGTGCTTGCGCTGCAGTTCCGTGTCCTGGCCGCGCTGGTGCTGCGCGAGACGCGGGCCACCTTCGGCACGACGCAGATTGGCTATCTCTGGGCCATCATCACGCCTGCGGCCAGCACGGCGGTTCTGGTCGCTATCTTTTCCGCCATAGGCCGGCAACCGCCTTTCGGCGCAAGCCTTGCGCTGTTTTTCGCTACCGGCGTCCTGACGCTGGAGCTCTTCAACAAACTCGGCAACTCCCTGATGACGGTATTCGACGCCAATAAGGCGCTGCTGACCTATCCGCCGATCAAGGAGACGGATGTTCTCTTCGCCCGCGCGATCCTGATCGCTGTCACCTATGTGCTGATCATGGCCGTCTTCTTCTCGGGCCTGATGCTTTTTGGCCTGGCCGGTCCGCCTGCCCATCCGGGCGAGCTGATGACTGCCTTTGCGACCACCTCCCTTCTCGGGTTCGGCTTCGGGACCGTCAATGCCGTCATCCTCTCGCTTTGGGAGAGCTGGCGACATGTAGAGAAAATCTTGACCCGTCCGTTGTTTTTCGTGTCGGGTGTCTTCTATGTTCCGAGCTATCTTCCGCGACGTGCGATCGAGTGGCTCGAATGGAACCCCGTGCTGCACGCCGTCGAATGGGTGCGGAGCGGCTACTACGTCAATTACGACAGCACCGTGCTCGACAAGAGCTATATCCTATGGGTCGCGCTGCTCCTGACCTTTCTAGGACTTGCGGGGGAAAGGCTCACCCGCATCAGGAGAAGCAGCGCATGATCGAGCTGCACGGCGTTTCGAAGAGCTACAAGGTGAAGGCTGTCAGGAAGCATGTCCTCAATCGCCTTTCCTTCACTTTCCCTCGCGATCGGAATGTCGCCATCATAGGGCCGAACGGAGCCGGGAAATCGACTTTGATGCGATTGATATCCGGCTCTGAACAGCCGGATGAAGGGCGGATCATTCGCCACGTCCGCGTCTCCTGGCCGCTGGGTTTCTCAGGCGGTTTCAACGGCTCGATGACCGGCATAGAGAATGTTCGCTTCGTGGCGCGCATCTACGGAGCCGATACCGAAGCGGTCATAGACTATGTGCGTGATTTCTCCGAACTCGGCCGGTCGCTCAACCTGCCGATCAGGACTTATTCCAGCGGCATGAAGGCCCGTCTCGCCTTCGGGATGAGCATGGCCATCGACTTCGATTGTTATCTCATCGATGAGATTACGGCGGTGGGCGACGAGAGCTTCAAGAAGAAGTCGCAGGCCGTCTTCAAGGAGAAATTGCCGAACTCCCGCATCGTCATGATTTCGCACTCCATGAGCCAGATCCGCGCTTATTGCGATTGCGGCCTGCTGCTGACTGCAGGTGGCATCTGGTACTATGATGCTGTGGAGGATCTCATTGACGCATATTCGGCAAGCATGGCACGGTCGGCGCGAAAGAGTTGAATCGGGACGGTTGAGCGCGTATCTGGGGTGCGAAAACGGCAAAGGAGTGTGCCCGTTGTCGGCCATAACCCGCTTCCTCGGCGACAGTCCGCTGCGAATAGCGCTGAAGCTGCTCGTCCTGTCCTTCATCGTCGGCATGATCATGGCGGCTTTCGACTGGTCTCCCTTCGATGTCCTCTATGGCATACGGGACGGCCTCTTGCGCATCTGGAATCTGGGCTTTGCCGCGATAGACCGCTTCCTCGGCTATATCCTGCTTGGCGCAGTGATCGTCATTCCGGCCTTCCTTATCCTGCGGCTCCTGAGCTACCGCAAATAGCAGATTGGATGCGGCCGGCGGCCGTTGCGGGCGACATGATCCGTTTCCATACGGATCTGTGGCCTCTTCGGTAGCCCCATTCGTCCCAGGATACAGACGTGGATCAGGTACGCCAGCAACTCCCTTCCGTCCGCCCTTTCGAGGTCACACATCGCAGCGTACTGGCGATTTCCGTGCCCATGACGCTGGGCTTTCTGACCACGCCTCTGCTCGGCGTCACAGACATGGCCGTAGTAGGCCAATTCGGCGATGCTGCCCTTCTCGGCGGTTTGGCCGCCGGCGCGGTCGTTTTCGATGTTGTTTTCACGACATTCAATTTTCTGCGTTCCGGGACCACCGGTCTCGTCGCCCAGGCCTTCGGCAGCGGCGATACGGCGGAAGAGCAGGCCGTCTTCTGGCGTGCCTTTCTCGTTGCAGTTGTGCTCGGTATCCTGCTGATCCTGCTCGCACCGTTGATCGCCGGCGGCGGCAAGCTGTTCGTCGATCCGGAACCGCGCGTGGCAGAAGCGATGCAGACATATATCGCGATCCGCATGCTGGCCGCGCCTCTGACGCTCGTGAATTATTCCGTTCTCGGCTATGTGCTGGGGCGGGGTGAAGGTGTTCTCGGCCTGCTGCTGCAGGCGGTCCTCAACGGTACCAATATCGTCCTGTCGATCTATCTCGGCCTGGTTCTCGGCTGGGGGATCGAGGGCGTTGCCTGGGGAACGGTCGGAGGCGAACTGGTCGGCGCCATTTTCGGAATGGCAGTTGTGCTCACGCGTTTCCGCCACGCTCCGCCGCTGGCGCTTAGGCGCGTTTTCGATCTGGAACCTGTCAGGCGCATGTTCGCGATGAACAGGGACATCGTGATCCGTTCGTTCTCCCTGCTGGCGGCCTTCGCACTCTTCACACGCCAGGGCGCTCAACTCGGTACAGA
This sequence comes from Mesorhizobium sp. J18, assembly GCF_007829525.1. Lineage (GTDB taxonomy): Bacteria > Pseudomonadota > Alphaproteobacteria > Rhizobiales > Rhizobiaceae > VLJP01. Next base: position 30,474 of record NZ_VLJP01000004.1, on the reverse strand, counting down.
GACGCTCGCCGCCAATGCAGTTCTGCTGAACTTCTTCCTCGTGTCCAGCTATTTCCTGGATGGTTTCGCCAGCGCCGCCGAGCAACTGGCCGGCCGCTCCGTGGGAGCGCACTACAGGCCAGCTTTCGACAAGACTATTTGGCTGACGGCCGGTTGGGGCTTTGCCCTCGCCTTTGCAGCCGCCGCCATCTGCCTCTTCTTTGGTGAAGCGCTTGTCTCCTTCATGACGAATGCCGAGGAGGTGAGGGACATGGCGATCCGCTATCTTCCCTTTGCCGCGCTGACAGGTGTCAGTGGCGTTCTGGCTTTCCAGATGGACGGCGTGTTCATCGGCGCCACATGGTCGCGCGACATGCGCAACATGATGCTGTTGTCGCTTGGCGTCTATCTCGCCTGCCTTTATGGCCTCGCCGCTGCATTCGGCAATACGGGACTCTGGATTGCGCTCCACATATTCCTGATCGTGCGCGGTCTGAGCCTGCTTGCTGTGCTGCCGTCGCGGCGGCAGGTGGTCTTCCGGGAAAGTTAATCCGCCTTGCGTTCTGCCCAGAAGCCGGCTCGGCTATCTCGAATCTGCCGCAGATTCTCGATTCTTTCGGTGCGCATGAAAGCTTCCATCCCGCGCAGGATCCGGCCGGGAAGGGACGGGCCGGCATAGATCATACCGGTATAGAGCTGCACCAGATCGGCTCCGGCACGGATCTTTTCGAGTGCTGTTTCGGCGGAATTTACACCACCGACCCCGATCAGAGGCAGGTCGGGCCCGGCCAGCAGGCGCATTCTCGCCAGCATGATCGTCGACTGCTCGAAGAGAGGCCGCCCGGAAAGACCGCCAGCTTCCTGCGCATATGGACCGGAGACATTATGCCTGGAAAGGGTGGTATTGGAGACGATGAGCCCGTCCAGCCTGTATTCCTTCACGATGCGGGCAATATCGCCGAGTGCTTCGTCATCGAGATCCGGCGCGATCTTGAGGAAAATCGGAACCTGCGCCCCAGTCTCACTTCTTGCTGCGACGACCCGATTCAGCAGTTCGGAAAGATTGTCCCGGTCCTGCAGATTGCGCAGGCCGGCGGTGTTGGGCGAGGAGATGTTCACCGTCAGATAGGAAGCAATGCCGGCGAAAGTCCGCACGCCGGCCTCGTAATCGGCGATCCGGTCGGCGCTGTCCTTATTGGCGCCGATATTGACCCCGACGATGCCCGGACGGCCATTGCGCGCTTTCAGGCGCTCCAGGCAGGGCTGATTGCCCTCATTGTTGAAGCCGAGCCGGTTGATGACACCTTCATGCGCTTCCAGCCTGAAAATGCGCGGACGCGGATTGCCCGGTTGGGGCAGCGGCGTCACCGTCCCGCATTCGGCAAAGCCGAAGCCGAGCGCTAACAGGGCGTCCGGCACCTCGCCATTCTTGTCATAGCCGGCCGCCATGCCGATCGGGTTCGGGAAGGCGATGCCGGCCACGGTCGTTGCCAGTCGGGTGCTTGGTCTGGGCGGACGGCAGACGGGGAAGCCTGTTTTCAGCGCAGCGATGGAAAGACCGTGCGCCGTCTCCGGATCAAAGGAAAACAGCACTCCCCGTGCGGCTGCATCGAAAAGGCGCATCATGCGGCGAGATCCGGAAAGACATGCAGCCCGTTCTTGTCGAGCGGCAAGGGTACGGCCCAGCGCACCGCACTAAGCGGCAGCGGCGCATAAAGATGCGGAAACAGCGCGCCGCCGCGTGACACTTCATATCTGAGGTCATCGCCGAGGGCTTCCGCGTCAACAGCGACGAGCACCAGACCGCTCTGTCCGCCAAAATGCTTGGCCGCCGTCTCCCTGACCTGCGCGGCGGTCGAGAAATGGATATAGCCATCCTCGACATCGACCGGAGCACCCCGGAAAATACCGTCCTCTTCGGCCTGCCGCCACAAGGCCTTCGTGCAGATCTTGTAGATGAGTGTCGTCATGGTCCGGCTATAGTCGCAACGCCGGATCGGCGAAAGTGCCGATGCGGTCGCAATCGAAATTATGGCGCAATCGGCTGCAACATATCGGTGATCATGCTGGGAGCGATGCAGATGCGAAATATCATTCCGGCTGCGGCCATTTTGCTCGTCGGAACGGCCGTTGCCGCTCCGGCGCAGGAAACCGAACACTATACTATCGAGAGAACGGAAAACGGCTATGTCCGCATGGATACGCGAACGGGCCAGATATCGACCTGCACTGAAAGCAACGGCCAGCTGGTTTGCAGGCTGGCGACGGAAGAACGTCAGGCTTATCAGGACGAGATCGACTCCCTCCAGTCCCGCCTCGATGCGCTGGAGGATCGGATCGCTGCGCTGGAAGAAGGCGGCGCCGCGGCGAAGAGTGAAGACCTGCCTTCCGACGAGGAGGTCGAGAAGACGCTGGGGCTGATGGAGCGCTTCTTCCGACGTTTCATGGATATTGCGAGGGATCTGGAGCGGGAGTTCCGTCAGGAAGAGGAGCCTGCACCGCCGACGCAGGATCGCACTTAGTCCGAGGCGGGTTTTGTGCCCATGCGCTCGACCAGTGCATCGGGCAATGCCTGCGAACGTCGCGTTTTCAGGTCGAGCATGAGCACGACCACCTCTCCGCTGGCGATCGGTTCCCGGTCGGCTATCCGCACAATCTCGTGCCGCAGCAGCAAGGTCTTTGCGCCATTGATCCTGGGGACGGAATAAAGCGCGATCGCTTCCCCGGCTCGAGCGGGAAGATGGTGGGTGATTTTCATTTCAACCGCGACGCGCCCCAGTCCGCGCTCGCGCAGCCAGCTGGTATCGAGACCGGCGCAAGCCCATACATGCGGAGCGGCATCGGAAAAGCGAGCGATATAGTATTGTGCATTCATCTCGCCATCGACGTCGCACTCGGCGGGACTCACCACGGATGCATTGGCAAGCAGGCCACCTTCCGCGAGGATCCGATCCGCGGCGATCGGCTGCAACGGATCACTGCCGGCGCTGCGCGGCAGCGCGGCTTCGGCCTGTTCGGGCGAAATCTGGTGCCTGTAAGCAAGGCCGGACGTGGCCTCGAGCGCGATGGCGGCAAGCGCGCCGGTCTCGGCATTTTCCAGCAAATGAACGACGCGGCCGTTATAATATCCGCCCGCTATCACAGCGGAGCGGACAAGGGTCCGCGCGCCCGCGTGGAGTTCCGCATGATATCTGACATGCCGGTCGCGTGGCAGCGTCGTTTGCTGCGCGCCCTCCGCTGAAAGAAGACTGAAAATCCGTGCTGCCTCGTCAAAACGCCTGAAATAGAACTGCACGTTCATATGGTCATTTTCGTCGGATTCCCATGAATTGACAAAGGATCGGTGCGTTTCCAGCATATCTTGCAAGTCGAACGGTCCTGTAAAATTGGAGGAGGGGCGCGAAGCTTTGCATTATCCACGGCCGGAAATCCATAGCTGGATCAAGCCTGTCGCTTTCATCTTGAAAACCGCCTGCTGCGGCGCATAATCCGCGTGTTCGTCCCGTTGCTCGATCAGAACAAACACATGCGGCGGGATCAAAGGGAGGATGGCTTGCCGTCAAGCTACAGATTTGTGATCGCCGATGATCATCCCCTCTTTCGCGGCGCGCTCAGGGAGGCGCTCTCCGGGATCGGCGGAGGCTCTGAAATTCTGGAAGCTGGCGATTTCGACAGCGTCAGGGCACTAATGACGGAAAATGAGGAGATAGACCTTGTACTCCTCGATCTGGCCATGCCCGGCACCCGAGGCCTTTCTGGCTTCATCGCGTTGCGTGGCATCCATTCGACCACACCGATTGCCGTCATCTCAGCTTATGACGATGGCGAAACCATACGCCGGGCACTCGATCTTGGTGCTTCGGGTTTCATCCCCAAGTCGGCGGGAATGGATGAGATTCGACAGGCTGTCAGGCTTATGCTCGACGGGGAGATCTATGTGCCGGAAGGGATCGAATTCGGCGTCGAGAGCGATCACGAGATTTCCGACCTGGTCCAGCGTATCCAGACGCTCACGCCGCAACAAGCGCGCGTGCTCGCCATGCTGGCGGAAGGCCTTCTGAACAAACAGATCGCCTATGAACTCAATGTTTCGGAGGCGACCATCAAAGCGCATGTCTCCGCGATTCTGCAGAAGCTGGGCGTGGATAGCCGCACACAGGCCGTCATTCGCCTTTCGCGTATCAGCGGCGACAAGCTACTTGTCGCAAGATAGTCATTCGGCGGCAGCCGGCATTTTGCGCTGTTGCGTCAGGATGGTTCTGAGAACCGCCGGCCGCACGGGTTTGTTAAGGATGGGAATGCCCATTTTTTCTGCCGCCCTGCGCACTTCGTTCGAACGGTCTGCCGTGATCAGGATCGCCGGGATATCCGACCCGAAGCGTGCGCGCAGCCTGGCGATCGCTTCCAGCCCATCTTCCCTGTCGAGGTGATAGTCAGCAAGTATGAGCGACGGCGCGGTCGCCAGCGCGTCCGCATCTGACGAACCGGCAATGGTGGTGACCTCGCAGCCCCAGCCGGCCAGAAGCAGCCGCATTCCATCGAGGATGCGTGGGTCGTTGTCTATGCACAATACGCTCATGCCCTTCAGCATCATGTTGCCGTGCACGGGCGGCTGGATGCCTTCTGCCCGCATGGCTTCTATGGCTTCCGTAACCGGCAGGATCACGGAGAAACGTGTTCCGGACCCCAGGCGCGATTGCAACTGTATTTCGCGCCGCAAGACCCGTGCGATACGGTCGACGATGGATAGACCGAGACCCAGCCCTTCCGCTTCCCTCATGCCGTCATCCAGCCTGGTGAATTCGCGGAATACGGTGTTGAGCTCGTTTTCCGCGATGCCGATGCCGGTATCGAATACCTGTAGTTCGACGAGGTCCCCACGCCGCCTGACGCCTATCAAAACGCGGCCCTTGCGCGTGTATTTGATGGCGTTGGAAACGAGGTTCTGTACCAACCGGCGAAAGAGATTGCGGTCGGTTCTGACGGCGAGGGAGGAAGGCACGATCCGCAAATCAAGATTCTTCGACGCTGCGAGAGGCTGGAAATCGGTGCCGATCTGTCTCAAAAGGGCATCCAGCCTGAAAGTGGTTTCGTTCGGTTTGAATGCTCCGGTATCGAGCCGCGAAATGTCCAGCACGGCACTGAGAATGGTGTCAACGGAATCGAGCGAAGATTCTATATTTACGATCAGATTGCTTTCTCCGCCCCCGCGTAGCTTTTCCTTGAGTGCGGAACAATAGAGCCGGGCCGCGTTCAGCGGCTGCAGGATGTCATGGCCGACCGCCGCCAGGAAGCGCGTCTTGCCGAGATTTGCTTCGTCGGCGAGCATTTGCGCGAGCGCGAGTTCCTCGTTGACGCGCATCAGTTCGGCGGTGCGGCTGCTCACCCGCTGCTCCAGGGTTTCGTTGAGACGCTTGAGCGCCGTCTCCGCCTCGACGCGTGCTGTGATATCCGTATAGGTCGCCACGATGCCGCCGTCGGGCATTGCATTAGAACGCAATTCTATGATGCGGCCGCTATTGACGAGTTCAATCTGCCACGGCGTGTCCGACGGCGTGAACCGGTTGAGCACTGCAGCCTCGGTGCCCAGCTCCAGATCGCCTCGCTTTGCAAGATGGTCGAGGATCTGATCGAGCGAGACCCCGACCTGGCCCATCTCGTCGGGCAGTTCGAACAATGCGCGATAACGCCGGTTCCAGCAGATGAGGCGATAGTCACGATCGAAGACCGTGATACCCTGCTCCATCTGGTCGAGTGCTGTCTGCAAGAGGTCGCGATTCTGCTGCAGCGCCTCGGAAGCGTCATCGAGCAGGCGCTTGGCCTCACGCGGCGAACGGTCGTTGCGCTGGAGAAGGAGCGACAGGATCAGTCGGGCCGAGGACGAGCCCACCGCGCTTGCCAGTAGCTGCTCGGAAAACCTGATCAGCGGCATGCTTGCCTGTGCGTGTCCGTCCAGGCGAATGCCATTGTTGGCCTCGAAAGTCTGGAAGGACCGTTCCATCCGCTCGACGCCGAGATAGCGTGCGATCGTCTCTTTCAGGTCATCCACCGTCACGGCTGTGCGGAACCGTCGAAGACTGGGCATCGGGTTTACGTCGCGGGGCACGAAAATGGCTGCCTGGATTCTTTCGAGAGGCATTGCTTCGCGCGACAGCGAACCGAGGACAAAGAACAGGGTATTGACCGAAAGGCTCCAGAACACGCCGTGATTGAGCGGCTCGCCCACGGTGCCGAATAGCGCTTGCGGGCGCAGCGCCTCGAGCCCGAAAAGACCGTGCAGGAGGATATCTGCATCCGGCGGTGCCAGGGATGGGAACAAAAGCGTGTAGAACCACATGCCGAAGCCGGTGCACATCCCCAGGACGGCGCCACGGCTGTTGGCTCCCCGCCATATCAGGCCGCCAAAGAAAGCCGGTGCGAATTGTGCGATGGCGGCGAAGGAGATCAGGCCGATGGAAGCCAGTCGCGTATTGCTGGTTGCCTCGCGATAGTAGAGAAAGCTTGCAAACAGTATGAGGAAGATTGCGGCGCGGCGGATATTGAGAATTACCACCGACCAGTCTTCCTTTTCTCGCCGGTCGGGCCGGAGGAGCCGGCGCACGAAAAGCGGGATGACGAGATCATTGGAAATCATGATCGAGAGCGCCACGCTGGCCACCACCACCATCGCAGTCGCGGCCGAAAGACCGCCGATGAAGACGAGAAGCGCCAGCAGTTCTTGCCCCTCGGCGAGTGGTATAGCCAGCACGTAGAGATCTGCATGACGCTGGTCGCCGATCATCGTCATGCCGGTAAAAGCGATTGGCAGCACAAAGAGATTGATGAGAACGAGGTAGAGAGGAAAGATCCAGCTTGCTTTCTTCAGTTCGGCTAGATCGCGGTTTTCGACTATGGTGACGTAGAACTGGCGCGGCAGCATGATGATCGCGAAGGCGCTGAGCGTGGTCAGCACGATCCAGGTGGCAAGCGATGTCGGATAATTGAAAGCATCCACGACGGCGGGATTGGCGCTGACGGACCGTATCAACTCGGCCGGATTGGCAAACAGGAAGAAGCTCACCGCCATGCCGGCAGCAAGAAAAGCGGCAAGCTTGACGATCGATTCCACCGCCACCGCCAGCACCAGCCCGTCCTGATGCTCCGTTGCGTCGGCATGGCGCGTGCCGAAGAGCACCGCGAAAAGCGCCAGCAATATCGCGACGATGAGCGAGATGTCGCCGATGAGGAAGTCGATCGAAGGCGGCGCGCCGTCATAATGCTTCACCATCAGGCTCACAGAATCGGAGATCGCCTTGAGCTGGAGCGCGATATAGGGAACCGTTCCGAAGGTCGCGATCAGCGTCGCAATGGAAGCGACGGCGAAGCTTTTCCCGTAACGCGCGGCGAGGAAGTCAGCGATCGAGGTGATCCTCTCGGTCCTGGCGAGCCGGATGATGCGCTTGAGCAGTGGAAAGCCGAAGAGGAAAACCAGGATCGGCCCGATATAGATCGTCAGGAACTCCAGTCCGCGTTCGGTCGCCAGTCCGACCGATCCGAAGAAGGTCCAGGAAGTGCAATAGATGGCAAGGCTGAGGGAATAGATGAGGGGACGCGAATGGATGTTTCCGTTAGCCGCGGCACGGCGATCGCCGATGCTCGCTATGGCGAACAGCAGCGTGACATAGGCGATCGCGATAATGCCTATGGCCCAGCCTTGCACGACAGCCAAACCCTCCCATGTCAGCCAATTCATGCACTTTCAGGCAAGCACAGCTCAAACCCGCTGTCCAATGCTTTGCTTCCACCCTTGCTTGCGAGTCGGCCCAGTTTGCGCTTTTCATAGGAAGGCTCCGTCGGGGGATTCGTTTTTGACGGAGCTGTCGCAACCTCGTTCAAGGAGGCCATCGGGATGTTGAGGGAATTTCAGGAATTCATCGCTCGCGGTAATGTCATGGACCTTGCCGTGGGTGTCATCATCGGCGGTGCATTCGGATTGATAGTGTCATCCCTCACCGACGACATCATCATGCCGATCGTCGGGGCCATATTCGGCGGCTTGGATTTCTCCAACTACTTCCTTCCGCTTGCTTCCGGCGTGAACGCCGGCACTCTTGAAGCTGCACGCGAGCAGGGAGCAGTGCTCGCCTACGGCAACTTCATCACGGTCATCATCAACTTTCTTATTCTCGCCTGGATCATCTTTCTCATGGTCAAGGGGGTTAACAACATCCGCCGGCGCTTCGAAAAGGAACAGGAAGCGGAGCCCGAGGCGGCGCCCGCTGATGTGCAGCTTCTGACCGAAATCCGTGATCTACTCGCCAGTCGCAAGGCAGTCTAAGGGTTGTCTTTTCCGGCTTTTGAAGCAGAGGCTGGATGCAGCACATTCGGAAGCGGCGCCCCGCCGCTTTCCGAATTAGTCCATACGGTACCGATGTCTTTTGCAGAATCTCTTCGGCGCGAAGCGCGTTCCGCGCCGGAAAGCGGCATTGTCGCGGTAGTGAACCATGCGCGCGGCCGCGAGGGCCTCATCCCGCTGTGGGTCGGTGAGGGAGACCGGCCGACCCCGGCCTTCATCCATGAAGAGGCGACAGCCGGTCTCGCCGGAGGTGAGACCTTCTATACTTGGCAGCGTGGCACGCCTGATCTGCGAGCGGCCTTGGCACGGTACCACCAGCGGCATTTCGGGCAGGGTTTCGCGCCGGAAGAATTCATCGTGACAGGTGGCGGCATGCAATCGATCCAGCTTGCGATCGATGCGGTCGCAGGGGCCGGGGACGAGATCATCTACCTTTCGCCGGCATGGCCGAATTTCCCGGCGGCATTCGGCATTGCAGGCGGCACGCCGGTGCCCGTTCAACTCGATTTCTCGGAGAACGGATGGAGCCTTGATCCCGGCCGTCTGGAAGCAGCGATCACGCCCAGAACCCGTGCCATTTTCCTCAATTCGCCCTCCAACCCTACCGGATGGACCGCTGACCGCGAGACTCTGAAGGCCGTTCTGGACCTTGCCCGGCGTCGCGGTCTTTGGATTGTGGCCGATGAGATCTATGCCCTGTTCCACTATGCTGGTGGGCGGGCGCCTTCCTTCATGGACGTGATGGAGGCGGATGACCGCATTATCTTCGTCAACAGCTTCTCCAAGAACTGGGCGATGACGGGCTGGCGCATTGGCTGGCTTCGCACCGATCCGTCACTGCAGCAAGTCTTTGAAAACCTGATCCAATATTCCACTTCCGGCGTGGCGCAGTTCATGCAGCGGGGAGCGGTCGCCGCTCTTGATCACGGTGACGGCTTCGTCACCGGACAGGTGGAGCGCGCCAGGAAGGGGCGGGACATTGTCAGTAGCATTCTCAGCCAAACCGGCCGCGTGCGTTTTGCCCGACCGGCCGGCGCCTTCTACCTCTTCTTCGCGATTGACGGAGTGAAGGACACCGCTCAGGCCGCGATAGAGATCGTCGACGAAACGGGCGTGGGTCTCGCCCCGGGCAGCGCATTCGGTCCGGGCGGTGAAGGCTTCTTCCGGCTTTGCTTCAATCGCCGGCTGGATCAGCTTGAGGAAGCCGCCAGCCGTCTTGCCGGCTGGATCGCTGCACGCCAGAGTTAAAGGGTCCGATCAGGGCCCATTCCCGATATGTTCGAGGCCCGATATGTTCGAGGATTGACAAGGAAGGCGTACCCGCCGGTACGGCTCAAATCGTTATTCCGACGGATTTGGTGGCCGGTCTTCCGGCTTTCCGGCGCTCGCCCTTGCGGATTCGACGAACCGTACCGAACGGTACGGTTCAGCCGCCCGATTTCGAGACCAGCAACGGGACGATCCGTTCGGACTTCGCTATTTCCGGTTGCTGTGTTTCGGTGAATGGGATACCCAGCGCCTGCCAGGTCTCCAGAAGAGCATCCTTCAGAGTCTCGATCAAAGCGTCGGAATGGAACGGGGTCGGGGTTATGCGCAGCCGCTCCGTACCGCGTGGTACGGTGGGATAATTGATCGGCTGGATGTAGATGCCATGCTTGCCGAGAAGCCGGTCGCTGGCCATCTTGCAGAGCTCCGGATCGCCGACAAGCACCGGCACGATATGCGTCTCGGACGGCATGACCGGCAGGCCCGCAGCCGAAAGCACGTCCTTCGTGCGCTGCGCCTGGCGCTGATGTTCGGTCCGTTCCGCGGATGAAGCTTTCAGATGGCGGATCGAGGCAGTCGCGGCGCTGGCGATCGCCGGCGGCAAGGCCGTGGTGAAAATGAAGCCCGGGGCGTAGGAGCGCACCGCATCGATCAGCGCCGCCGAGCCGGTGATATAGCCGCCGATTACGCCATATGCCTTGGCGAGGGTACCTTCGATGACGTCTATCCTGTGGGCAAGCCCGTCACGCTCCGTAATGCCGCCACCACGGGCCCCATACATGCCAACGGCATGGACCTCGTCGATATAGGTCATGGCATTGTACTTGTCGGCAAGGTCGGCGATCGCCTCGATGGGCGCGATGTCGCCGTCCATGGAATAGACGCTTTCGAATACAATGAGCTTGGCGCGCTCGCGCCCAGCCGCCTGCAGCAGGCTTTCCAGATGCGCCACGTCATTGTGGCGGAAAATCTTCTTCTCCGCGCCGGAGCGGCGCACGCCCTCGATCATGGAGGCGTGGTTGAGTTCGTCCGAAAGTATCAGGCAATTCGGCAAGAGCCGTGCAATGGTCGAGATGGAGGCCTCGTTGGAGACGAAGCCGGAGGTGAACACCAACCCGGCCTCCTTCCCGTGCAGATCGGCCAGTTCCAGTTCCAGCTCGACCAGCGGATGGTTGGTGCCGGAGATATTGCGCGTGCCGCCGGCGCCGGAGCCCATGCTGCCCGCCGCGCTCTGCATGGCGGCGATCACGTTAGGGTGCTGGCCCATGCCGAGATAGTCGTTGGAGCACCAGACGGTGATCTCTTTCGCCTCGCCATTGGCGCGCCAGATCGCGCGCGGGAACTCGCCCGCGATGCGCTCCAGGTCGGCGAAGACCCTGTAGCGACGCTCGGCGTGCAACTGGTCGATCGCGTCCTCGAAAAACCGTTGATAGTCCATCTGACCTTCCTGAATTTACGCCGGATCATAATGTCCGGCTCCCCTTCCGTCCACGGCTGCCCTTCGGTCAAATTGCCACGGCTGCCGCTGTAAAACGACGGATCGGGCGGATTTCATCCGCCATTCATGGCCTTTCCTGGGACGCACCGGTCTTTTGGCCGGGAGGCAACAGATCGGCAGGCTCCGCGCCAGTCCCTCCGTCTCTTGCCAGCATGTCCCCAAGCTCCATGACGGCCGCCACGATCTCCCGGCGGCGCTCGTCGGGCAGGGCGGCAAAGCGCTCCACGAATGTCGCCCCCAACGGTTCCGGTGCCTTGGCGACGAGGGCCTTGCCGGAGCCTGTCAGCCGCGTATGCACGATGCGACGGTCGCTCATGGAGCGGTAGCGCTCGATGAGCCCGCGCTCCTCGAGATTGTCCAGAATGGTGATGACCGTGGCCGCACTGAGATCGGCATGAGCGGATAGTGCCGTCGTCGTCACCTCGCCGAGATTGGCGATCGCCTTCAGAATGACCAGCTGGGCCGATGTCAGGCCGACCGCCTTGACCAGCGCCTTCGATTGAAGGTCATTGGCGCGCACGATGCGGCGGATCGCCTTTTCGACGGTGCGCAATTCTTCCGGTCGGAACCTTCGTTTGCGCCCCGCGTTCGCAACATTCTCGGACATGGGCCATGCTCATTAATTTGACATCTAATTATATGAACTCTAATTATTACGGCAAGCTGCAAACGAATTGAACTAAGAGGAACCGGCACACTTCATGTGCGGAATATGCGGAGAATTGCGTTTCGACGGCGGACAGCCATCGCCCGTCGTCGTTGCGAAGATGATGGATTGTCTCGCGCCGCGAGGGCCGGACGGAGCGGGTGTCGTGGTGCATGGCAACGCCGCCTTTGGTCATCGCCGGCTCAAGATCATCGATCTTTCGGAGAAGGCCCAGCAACCGATGGCCGATCCGGAACTTGGCCTGACCATCGCCTTCAACGGCTGCATCTACAACTATCCTGAATTGCGCGCCGAACTGAAGGACGAAGGTTACCGTTTCTTCTCCACCGGAGACACGGAAGTGATCCTCAAGGCATGGCATGCCTGGGGTGACAGATGCGTCGAGCGCTTCCACGGCATGTTCGCCTTCGTCATTCAGGAGCGCGACACCGGCCGCATCGTGATGGCGCGCGATCGTTTCGGCATCAAGCCGCTTTACCTGTCACAGAAAGGCAAGACGATCCGCTTTGCCTCCTCGCTTCCCGCGCTCCTGAAGGCCGGTGACGTCGACACATCGATAGACCGACACGCGCTGCACAACTACATGACCTTCCATGCCGTGGTGCCGCCGCCGCGCACCATCCTTAACGGAGTGAAGAAGCTGCCGCCGGCCACGATTCGCATGATCGAACCCGACGGTGCGGTGAAGGATCGGATTTTCTGGAATCCACCCTTCGACCGAGATCCGCAATATTCCGGCCTTTCCCCGGAAGAATGGCGTGACAGGGTTTTCGAGGCGCTGCGGCTGGCGGTCAAGCGTCGCATGGTGGCCGACGTGCCGGTTGGTGTGCTTTTGTCGGGCGGCGTCGATTCCAGCCTTATCGTCGGGCTCTTGGCGGAAGCCGGGCAGACCGGCCTGATGAGCTTTTCCGTCGGCTTCGAGGAGGCGAACGGCGAGAAGGGCGACGAATTCGTCTATTCCGACCTGATCGCCGAACGCTTCGGCACTGAACATCACAAGATATTCGTACCGTCGGATCAGCTCATGGAAGCATTGCCCGGTACTTTCGCGGCCATGTCGGAGCCGATGGTCTCCTATGACAATGTGGGCTTCTATCTCCTGTCCAAGGAGGTCTCGAAGCACATCAAGGTCGTGCAGTCGGGGCAGGGCGCCGACGAAGTCTTCGGCGGTTATCACTGGTATCCGCCGCTGATGAACTCCGCTGATGTCGTCAGCGACTATGCGAAGGTGTTCTTCGATCGCAGCCACGAAACCTTGCGTGGCCAGCTAGGCGAGGACTGGATCACCGAAGACGACTTCAGCCGCCAGCTTGTCGCCGGGCATCTCCACCGTCCAGGTGCCGGGTCGCCCGTAGATGCGGCGCTCAGGCTCGACAGCACCGTCATGCTGGTCGACGATCCGGTGAAACGGGTCGACAACATGACCATGGCCTGGGGACTGGAGGCGCGCGTTCCGTTCCTCGACCATGAACTTGTCGAACTCGCCGCCCGCATCCCGCCGGAGGAGAAGCTGAAGGATGGCGGCAAGGGCATATTGAAGGATGTGGCGCGGCTCGTTGTCCCTCACGAGGTCATCGACCGCAAGAAGGGATATTTCCCGGTGCCGCAGCTCAAATATGTCGCCGGTCCTTATCTCGATCTCGTTCGCGATGCGCTTACCGCGCAAGCTGCACGGGAGCGCGGGCTGTTCCGGAAGGATTATCTTGAGAAGCTCTTTGCCGATCCGGCCGAGCACATCACGCCGCTGCGGGGTTCGGAGCTATGGCAGGTAGGCCTCCTGGAACTTTGGCTGCAGACGCACGGAATATGACCAGCCAGACATATCCATCCAGAATTTCCAGATTTGACTGTGTCCAGCAGATGCGGGAGTCTTCGTCGTGAACAAGAGGGCCGAGGCTTTGACACGAGCACCGCGCAGCCGCAGCGACAAGGCGCTTGGTTACCGGCTGAAGCGGTTGCGCGATGAATCCATGAAGCCCGCGATCAGCCACGGCGACGACGGAAGCGGGGGATCGCCGACTTCCGTCACAGTGGATCTCGGCTGGGGCAGGCTTCTTTTCGCCCAGACTTTCGAAACCAATGCGGACCTGGCTGAAGCCTTGCGCGAGGAAGGCCCCGCCCGTAGGGACATCGCCTTCTATATACGCGATCCGCATGTGCTGCTCTCGCTGGCGCCGCACGAACTCTTCCTCGACCCGTCGCACACATACCGGCTGAACCTTGCCACCTATCGGCCGAGCCGGAGGCAGCCGCGCGGTTTCTTTATCCGAAGACTGTCCTCGGAGGCCGACGCGGAGGCGGTCAACGCCATCTATGCGACGCGCGGGATGGTCACGGTTCGCCCCGACTTCTTCTGGACCAACCGCGACAGCCGGGCAATCACCTATTTCGTCGCGGAGGACGAGACGACTGGCGACATACTCGGCACCGTCACCGGCGTCGACCACAGGCGTGTTTTCGACGATGCGGAGAACGGCAGTTCGCTCTGGTGCCTCGCGGTCGATCCGCAGACGCGGCATCCCGGCGTGGGCGAACTGCTGGTTCGCCGCCTGGCGGAGCATTTCAAGGCGCGGGGCGCAAGCTTCATGGACCTTTCGGTCATGCATGACAATGAACATGCGATCGCCCTCTACGAGAAACTCGGCTTCCATCGGATTCCCGCCTTTGCCGTGAAGCGCAAGAATCCCATCAACGAAAAGCTCTTCACGCAGCCGCTGGAGGATTACGACCGGCTGAACCCCTATGCCCGCATCATTGTAGACGAGGCGCATCGGCGCGGGGTTGGCGTGGACATCACCGATGCCGAAGGCGGGTTCTTCCGCCTTTCCTTCGGCGGGCGCTCGATCCACTGCCGCGAGAGTCTGTCGGAGCTGACCTCGGCGGTCGCCATGTCGATCTGCGACGACAAAGCGGTAACCCGCCGGGTCGTTGCCTCTGCAGGGCTCAAGGTGCCCGAGCAGATGGAGGCGACCGATAATGGTGCCGCGCTGGAAAAATTTCTGAAGAAACATGGCCGCATCGTCGTCAAGCCGGCCCGTGGCGAGCAGGGCCGAGGCGTGGCTGTCGGCCTGGAGACGGTCGATGAGGCCGAACGGGCCATCCAGGCAGCCCGGGAGGTTTCGGATCGCGTTCTGGTTGAAGCCTGCTTCGAGGGCCAGGACTTGCGGTTGGTCGTCATCGATTTCCGCCTTGTCGCGGCAGCCGTGCGGCGGCCACCATCCGTAGTCGGCGATGGACAGCGCACCATAGAGGCGTTGATCGAGCATCAATCGCGACGGCGCGCAGCCGCTACTGGCGGAGAGAGCAGGATTCCGATTGACGATGAGACGCGGCGCTGCCTGGCCGCTTCCGGCCATGAGCTCGACACCGTGCCGAGCGAAGGCGAGGAGATCGTCGTGCGCAAAACGGCGAATCTGCATACCGGCGGTTCGATCCATGACGTGACGGAGATCGTGCACCCGGAGCTGGTAAGGGCAGCATGCACGGCCGCACGTGCCATCGACATACCCGTCGTAGGTGTGGACTTCATGGTGCAGTCACCGAGCCGGCCGGACTATGTCTTTATTGAAGCCAATGAGCGGCCCGGACTCGCAAATCATGAGCCGCAGCCGACGGCCGAACGCTTCGTGGACCTTTTGTTCCCGCGTTCCGGGGCAAAGACGGCAAACCAAGCGCTGGGCATGAGGTGAGAGCTGGTGCCGAGGCTCAAGATCGATATTTCCTATCTGACGGAGCAGTTGAAGGCGCTGCTTTCGATCGACAGTCCCACGGGCTACACGGACACGATCGTTCGCCATGTGACGGAAGAGTTGCAGCGCCTCGGCATGGAGCCGGAACTGACCCGGCGCGGCGCGATCCGCGCCATCAGGCAGGGCGAGCGGCGCCGCGCTGCCCGGGCCATCATCACGCATCTCGATACGCTCGGGGCGCAGGTCAAATATGTCAAGGACAACGGCCGCCTTGAACTAGTGCCGATCGGCCATTGGTCTGCCCGTTTCGCGGAGGGCGCGAGAGTTACGCTTTACACGGAAAGGGGCAGCTATCGCGGCACCATCCTGCCCCTGAAAGCTTCCGGCCACACTTTCAACGAGGAGGTGGATACGCAGCCGGTCGGCTGGCCCTATGTCGAGTTGCGTATCGATGCGGCTGCATGGAGTCGCAAGGATGTGCTGGCGCTCGGCGTCGACGTGGGGGATTTCGTCGCCATCGACCCGCAGCCGGAATTCCTCGACAACGGCTTCATCGTCTCGCGCCATCTGGACGACAAGGCTGGTGTGGCGATCGCCCTTGCGGCCTTCGAGGCGGTGAAGCGTGAAGGCATGACGCCTCCGGTCGACACGCACTGGCTGTTCACCATTGCCGAGGAGGTGGGCGTCGGCGCCGCCTCCATCATTACGCCGGAGATCGCATCCATGGTGACGATCGACAACGGCACGACCGCGCCTGGCCAGAACTCGTCGGAATTCGGTGTCACGATCGCCATGGCGGATCAGGCCGGACCGTTCGACTACCATCTGACCAAGAAGCTGGTGGATCTCTGCCGCGAGGAGGACATCCGTTTCCAGAAGGATCTCTTCCGCTACTACCGTTCGGATTCGGCTTCGGCGATCGAGGCGGGCCATGACGTGCGCACGGCGCTGATCGCCTTTGGAGTCGATGGCTCGCATGGCTATGAGCGCATTCATGTCCATGCGCTGCGCTCGGTGGCGGAACTCGTCACCGCCTATGTGATGAGTCCTGTGGAGATCGAACGCGACGTTCGCGAGGTGTCGGACATCGAGGGCTTCACCGAGCAGCCGACGGAAGCGGCAAAGCAGCCGGAGAAGCCCCGCAGGCTGCCGGAGTGACCATTGCATCGCGCGGGCGGCTGCCTGCCGTTACCGTTCGGGTGACGCGCTCTTGCGGACCCATGTCCTGCCCTTGGCCATAGATGCGATGTCTCGTGACAGTCATGTTGCGTCACTGTGGTGCAACCATAGTCGCATCGAATGATCCCGCTGGGCGGGCCCGGTCGATACCCCTTACGGGCCCGCTCTTTTTTGGCACCGTTCCGAAAGAGGAACGCAATATGATCCCCGCGCGTTGGACGGACATGATCGCAACGCCGCCCAGACCTTTTCCCACTCCCGATCCGGAGCCGCCCATTCCGCGCCCGATCCCCCCGGACCCGGCACCGGACCCTGGCCCGGTTCCGACCCGGATTGTCGGCTGATTTTCGACAAAAAAGAAAAGCCCGCCGCGGGAGGAGGAGCGGCGGGCTTCAATCTGAATTGCGGCGCGGGAGGAGGAGCACCGCATCAGTCTGTCGGCTTTCTGGGAGGAGGTAGATCACCGACGATCCAAATCTAGAATCTGCCCAAGCTTTTGGCAAGTATCATAAATGCATAGAGGATGAGCATTTTTGTCGCATGTGCGCAGGTGCCGCCTGTCTGGGCGATGGGACCTCGTCCGATAAACATCGCATAGATTGCTTCTGTGACCTTCCCATGAAATGGGCCGGAATTGCGGTCCAGATGGATTTCCACCGCAGATACGACGACAAGCTCGGATTCTCGACATGTGAATGATTGCCGGGCTACGAGGTGGTCGATCGAATGGGACAAGATCCTCCTGGCGGTCGATCACATCTATGTTATCGATGTGGAAACAAATAGGTCTGACGAGCCGGATAAAGAGGCAGGAAGAAATGAGCATCAGTCTGGAGGGAAAGACGGCGCTGGTCACGGCCGCCGCACAGGGCATCGGCAAGGCGACCGCGATCACCTTCGCCAGGGCCGGAGCCAGGGTCTATGCCACCGACATCAATGAAAAGCTGTTGGCGGAGCTGTCTTCGCAGGCAGGCATTGTAATCGGGAAACTCGACGTGCTTGATGATACGGCGGTCCGGCAGGTCGTGAAAGACATCGGATCCGTCGATATCCTCTTCAACTGCGCCGGCTTCGTCCATTCCGGCACCATCCTCGACATGAAGGACGAGGAACTGGATTTCGCCTTCGATCTGAACGTGAAGTCGATGGTGCGGACGATCCGCGCCGTGCTGCCCGGCATGCTGGAACGCGGCGGCGGGTCCATCATCAACATGTCCTCGGTGGCTTCGAGCGTCAAAGGCGTGCCGAACCGTTTTGCCTACGGCGTCACCAAGGCTGCCGTGATCGGCCTCACCAAGGCAATCGCTGCCGATTATGTCGGACAGGGGATACGGTGCAACGCCATCTGCCCGGGCACGGTGGAAAGTCCGTCACTCCAGGATCGGATGCGCGCGCAAGGAGACTACGAAAGGTCCCGCGCGGCCTTCATCGCCCGCCAGCCCATGGGGCGGCTCGGAACGCCGGAGGAGATCGCCGATCTCGCGCTTTACCTGGCCGGCGCCACCTACACCAGCGGCCAAGCTTATGCCATCGACGGTGGCTGGACCATCTGAAAAAAGACGCTTGCAGATCAGACCAAAGCTGGACCCGGTTCGGACCCGCAATCTGCCGTCACGCCGTCATCAGCCATCTGGATACCTTCCGAGACGGTTCGGGCGGCTTTGTCGAGTTGCTCGAATTGGATGCCTGTTGGGATGATGAACGCGGCTTGTCTTCCGTCGTGCAGATGAAAACGGAAGACCAGTCCCATGTCCTTTGCTGCTTCGATCGTGACGCTCTCCGGGACGAGCATCGGCATTTCGACCTGGAAATCGTCTTCCAGCAGGTAGCCCGATTCTTCGGCCCGGATCGAAGCCTGCAGAATTTCGCCAAGCGCGCTCGTCGGTATCCGGACCTTGCAACGGTCCTGTCCGGTCATTCCTGAAATCTCTATTGCGCCGGAAGAGGGGTCATTTTCCACTTCCGTCACCGTGTCGATCTGAACCAGCAAGCCCTGCCCCGAAAGACCTGAATGTGCGAATGTCAGCGCATGATCATGCGTAGATAAATTGTATTTCATTCACTTATACAACCACAAGTTAAAGGGAAGTTCCATATGCAGTTTCTCGGGTCCCTTTGCGGCGCCGATTTGACCAGGAAGCGGCGAATATGGATTCCTCCCGAATGCCTGCACCGCCAAGCAGGGCGGCATTCCGGCCCAAAAATACGCGCAAGGGGTCCGGCCCAAGATGGCGGCATTGGCCGATCCCGATGAGGCGTGGATTGTGCTTCCGTCAGGACAGCCAAGTGGAAGTTCGGGGCAAGGCCGTGACCGATGAATGATACTGCGATCGAAGCAACCCCGCGCCTGAACAATCCGAAGGGAAGAGCAAGCGAGGTCTTTGCAGCCTTTTTGAAGCTGGGTGTGACATCCTTCGGCGGGCCGATTGCCCATCTCGGCTACTTTCGCGACGAACTCGTTGTGCGCCGGGGCTGGATCGACGAAAAAGGCTATGCGGATCTGGTGGCGCTGTGCCAGTTTCTGCCGGGGCCTACCTCAAGCCAGGTGGGCTTTGCGCTTGGGCTTCTTCGTGGCGGCGCGCTGGGGGCGGCAGCCGCCTGGACAGGCTTCACGCTTCCCTCGGCGATCCTGCTGGTCCTGTTTGCCTTCGGGGCGGCAGCATTTGATGGACCGATCGGCTCAGGCATCGTCCATGGCTTGAAAGTGGTCGCCGTGGCTATCGTTGCCCAGGCCGTCTGGGGCATGGCAAGAAGTCTTTGCCCCGATCGGGAGCGCGCCAGCATTGCGCTGGGGGCGGTTCTGGTCGTGACGCTTGTCGGCGGCTCGTTCGGACAGATCGCCGCGATTGTCATCGGCGGTCTTGCCGGGCTGTGGTTGTGCCGGTCCGATGGTGAGGCGATCGCGAGCCACGTCAGCTTTCCTGTTTCACGCGCCGCTGGTGTGGCTGCTCTATTGCTGTTCTTTGTCCTGCTGTTGTGCCTGCCAATCCTCACTGCGGGCGTTTCTGCACAAGGTCTGGCAATTTTCGATTCTTTCTATCGTGCCGGCTCGCTGGTTTTTGGCGGCGGCCATGTGGTGCTTCCCCTGCTGGAGACTGAAGTCGTCCGCTCGGGCTGGGTAAACGCCGACCAGTTCCTGGCCGGCTATGGCGCTGCGCAGGCTGTGCCCGGTCCGCTCTTCACCTTCGCCGCCTATCTCGGCACGGTGCTTGGTCCAGAGCCGAACGGATTGGCCGGGGCGGCGATTGCGCTTGTCGCCGTCTTTCTGCCGGGATTTCTGCTGCTGGTCGGGATTATTCCCTTTTGGGACATGTTTCGAACCCGACCCATGGCGCAGGCGCTCATGCGCGGCGCCAATGCGGCGGTTGTCGGTATCCTGGGGGCAGCTCTCTATCAGCCGGTCTGGACCAGCGCCATTGCCGGTGGCTATGAATTCGCTCTGGCGCTGACCTGCTTTGTACTTCTCACAGCATGGAAAAGCCCGCCATGGATCGTGGTCATTATTGCCGCAATCGGAGGCGTTCTGATCGGGTTCGGCTGAGGATGCGTCTGGGATAGGCGTAACCCGATTGAGGATCGTCATCCGCGCGGGGAGGATCGACGCCTGCCCTCTTGCATGCAAGGGAGATGTCGCCTTTGTTTGTCCACTTGGATTGGCTATAATAACCAGATGCGACTTGTGGATGCTGGCGTCGTCATTTCCATTGCCACAGCCTTGCCTCTCTGGCTGACGGCTTGGCTGTTGCCCGATGGCAATTTGACCATTTCCGGCGAAATCTTCCTGGCTGGCCAGGTCGTTGCTGCAGCCTTGTGTGCCCCCCGTCTCCTGCGTGTGTTGCGAGAGTCGGGCTGGTCGGTATTGACCGGGAAACGACTTCGGTAGGATCGCTGGCGGGCAGATCGTCGCCGAATTGCACGGGTATTGGCTGGCAGCCGGCTTCCTCGGCTCTTTTTTCCATGACGGCAATTTGTTACCCGACGATGCACCGGGCTCATCTGAATGGGCAACCTCTGAACAGGATGCAATTGCGCCGCCTCCTTTGACAGGGGCAGGGGATAGTGCTATCAATAAATAAATAAATCTGGATTTATAGATATATGGATAGAAAATTGGCTTTGTCCGCATTAGCTGCGCTCGGGCAGGAGACTCGCCTTGATATCTTCCGCCTTCTGGTACGTGCCGGTGCGGTTGGCGTTCCCGCAGGAGAGATCGCGTCCCGTCTGGGCGTGATTCAGAACACTGCATCAGCCCATCTGAAGGTGCTCTCGCATGCAGGTCTCGTGCGGGCCGAACGCGATGGCCGCGTCATCCGCTATGTCGCAGACATGACAGGCTTCCGGGATCTCTTGGCCTTCCTGATGGAAGACTGCTGCAACGGCTCTGTGGAACTGTGCCGCCCGGTGATCGAAGCCGTTACCTGCAACCGTTGAGGAGTTCGTCATGAGCGAACCAGCGTTGAATGTGCTGTTCCTCTGCACGGGGAATTCCGCGCGGTCCATCCTGGCGGAGGCGATCCTGAACCGTGCGGGGCAGGGGAAGTTCCGGGCCTTTTCGGCCGGCTCCAATCCGAAAGGAGAGGTCCATCCCTATACTGTCCAGCTTCTTCAAAGCCTGGGCTACGACACGTCCTTCGCCCGCTCCAAAAGCTGGGATGAGTTTGCACGACCTGGTGCTCCCAAAACGGATTTCGTATTTACGGTCTGTGATGATGCCGCCAACGAAACCTGTCCAGTATGGCCCGGACAGCCGATTTCGGCCCATTGGGGTGTCCCTGACCCTGCCAGGGCCGAGGGAACGGATGCCGAAAAGCACCTGGCATTTGCCGAAGCCTACCGAATGCTCAACAACCGCATATCGATCTTCACTGCGCTGCCCCTGAAAACGCTGGATGGGCTGGCGCTCAAGAAGCGTCTGGACGAGATCGGCCGCGACCTGCCGCAAGCTGGGTGAACAACCGGAGAATCCCATGACTGAAGGCGCAGCCGCGGCCCGCGAGACAAATCCGGCCAGGATGGGCCCTTTCGAGAAATACCTGACCCTCTGGGTTGTGCTCTGCATAGTCGCGGGCATCGCCCTCGGTCATCTCATGCCAGTACTTTTCCATGCGATCGGCAGTGCCGAGATCGCCAAGGTCAACATCCCGGTTGCCATGCTCATCTGGCTGATGGTCATCCCGATGCTCCTGAAAATCGATTTTGGGGCGTTGGGCGAGGTCGGCAGGCACTGGCGCGGAATCTGGGTGACGCTGTTCGTCAACTGGGCCGTGAAGCCTTTTTCGATGGCGGTGCTCGGCTGGGTCTTCGTCGGCTGGCTCTTCAGGCCATATCTTCCTGGGGAGCAGATCGATTCCTATATTGCGGGGCTGATCATCCTGGCGGCGGCCCCCTGCACGGCGATGGTATTCGTATGGTCGAACCTGACCAAGGGCGAACCCCATTTCACCCTGTCCCAGGTCGCCCTCAACGACGCGATCATGGTGGTTGCCTTTGCGCCGATCGTCGGCCTGCTGTTGGGACTGTCGGCCATCACGGTCCCCTGGGGCACACTCGCCCTGTCGGTAGTCCTCTACATCGTCATTCCGGTCATTATCGCGCAAGTCATGCGGCGAAACCTCTTGGCAAAAGGAGGGGAGAAAGCGCTCCAGGCATTCTTGCGGAAAGCGCAGCCGCTGTCCCTTGTCGCGCTGTTGGGAACGCTGGTTCTTCTCTTCGGCTTTCAGGGCCAGCAGATCATCGCACAGCCTCTCATTATCGCCCTGCTGGCGGTACCGATCTTGATCCAGGTCTATTTCAATTCCGGTCTGGCCTATCTGCTCAACCGCGCTTCGGGCGAGCAGCATGGCATTGCGGGACCGTCGGCATTGATCGGCGCATCGAACTTCTTCGAGCTCGCGGTGGCCGCCGCCATCAGCCTGTTCGGCTTCAGTTCGGGGGCCGCGCTCGCTACCGTGGTCGGGGTGCTGGTCGAGGTTCCCGTAATGCTTTCCGTGGTATGGATCGTGAACCGTAGCCGTGATTGGTACGAGCGGGCCCCGGCCGTGACCGCGTCCCAGGCAAGGAGCCCTGCAGAATGACGATGACGATCTACCACGATCCTGCCTGCGGGACTTCCCGCAATGTGCTCGTCATGCTCCGACAGTCGGGCGAGGAGCCCGAAGTGATCGAATACCTGAAAACGCCGCCGTCTTGTCGGTGAGGGACATTCGCTGACAAGAAATCAACCCGACTTCATTCTATCTGGGTTGTCCCAAGGTTCCTGCCAGACATCCGACGTGATCGCACTCACCGCTATCCTGAAACGGTTTCCTCAGAGAGATAAGCCGTCGTCCATGCTTCTGTTTTCTGCCTTGATCTCTCGGCTTTGCTTTCTGCCAACCAGCCAGCTCCGTCGTCTTGTTCAGCCCGGATATATCAGCGGGGTCGCTTCAGTTACGGCCATGCCGCGAAGGAATGGCGGTTGTGCGCGCGCAGCGCGGAGGCCTGACGGTGTTTGTTGGGCGAGCGGCCCGTCTCGCGCTTGAAAAAACGGCTGAAATAGGCCGGGTCCTGAAAGCCGAGCGTCTCGGCAATGTCGGCTACGGGAAGATTGCTCCCTTCCAGCAGGCTGATTGCCTCCTCCACCAGCCGTGCATGGATGATTGCGAGCGGCGAGCGTCCGGCAACGCGTCGGACAGTGACATTGAGCCGCTCTGCCGTCACGCCGACCTCTTCCGCATAGCGGGCGATCGTCCAGTGGTCGCGCAGGTGCAGTTCCACCGCGTGCAGGAAGCGGTGCATGATCGTGCGGGGCAGGGGTTGTGTTTCGCGCATGACTGGCCCGAAAAGCCGCCAGGCTCCAATGAGGAACAGCGCCAGTCTGTGCCGTACGGCATCATCCATTCCCGGCCATTCCTGCCGGCTCTCCTCCAGCATGCCCTCCACGTTATCCGCCAGCTGTCGCGCCTGCTTCGGCTCGAGCTTTGCGATCAGGAGAGGTTGTGAAAGTGCCTCTCGGATCGCCCGCGCATTCGGCCCCATGCCAACGGCTCTGGCGAAGCTGATCTCGGACACAGACATGGAAAGCTCTATCGTGGTTGGTAGTTGGTTTAAAAGCTGAAGTCGTAAGGTGGAAAAGGATCTAGCGCCGCAACCAAGTCCGCAAATTGCGCGACATCATGATCCGAGAATGACATGATCGGAATCTCGTATCCCGTCTCTGTGTCCCATGCCTCCAGTATATAGGCGCACTGCTCGGTTTCCGACCATGCCCATACCACTGTGGCATGCTGACCGTTGTCGCATGTGATCTCGGTAGAATACCGGCACATTTCCGTATCTGACGCCTGGCCCAGATGGAACTTTAGCACAGGACGATGTTGCAATGTAGTCTTTTCGGCGCAAAGCGCAGTCTAGAGATACAGTTTACGTAAAATCGAAAGATTAGATAGGTATTGTGAGGAAGCTTGTAGATAATTCTCGACTGGCTGCCTTCTTCGAAGAAGGTTTCCGGTTGGCAGGGCACATTCAAGATGCCTTGCTTTTGCGGAAGCGGGTCTGAGTGGCAATAAGGTAGGCGTCCGGGCCGTTCTCGATCTTCTGCGAGGCCGCAGTGATCGCCTCTGTGTTGGCCTCGATGCCGCAAAACGCAGCCAGTGCCATGGTGAATTTGCGTGGGTCGCTCAGCACTTTCTCATAGCTGACCGCCATGGTTGGTCGACTGGTGTTGAGCATGAAATCAGCGACAGCCGCCGTTCTATCAGCGGCCAGCTTCACCTGCTCAGCGAGTTGCAGCCCCATAGACAACTCGTTTCGCTTGGCGATTGCGATTGGGTCGCGAAACGTCAGTATATAACGCGGTCGCCTGAAAAGATGCGCCTTTCTTTCGATATACTCATAGGCCCAAGGCCGCTTATAAGCCCAAACGGAGTGGCGGTTGTAGTCGGTGATGACCTCTTTCGGGTTACCATTTTTCCGTTCCAACGCTAATGTCAGGCGTCGATCCTCAAGTGTACCGCGCACGGGGTCATCTCCGATGAAGACGCCAAGGGCCTGAAGGGTCGTGATTACCATACTGGTGCCCGACCGCGGCGGCCCCATCGCAATAATGGTGTTGCCACCGCTGGGCGGTCGGTTGTTGAAATAGGCGATGCCGTCGTTTGCGAGCTGTTCAAGCATTCCTGCATTGATCCTAGATACGGATGCCACTCAACCCAGTGCCGGATTGATCGACTGTGTTGCACACGAAAAAGGTTCGCTGAACAAAATCGAGTCCGTCATAGTCGAAAGTCCAAACGTGGGGCCATCCATATTGATGGAGTGTCTGAAGAAGCGAATCCTTTGTTTGCCACCAGCTTGTTGGATTGTCGTAGGAAGCAAGCAGCCCTGTTTCCTTCCTTGCCTTGTCGTCAAGATGTGGGGCCTCCTTGTAGTCCGCTCCCCATTCGCCATTTTTTTCGTATGTCTCACCAAGCATCCTGCCGTAGCGTGTAGGCATGCCAGGAGGGTTGGCAATATGCGTATCGATGATGATCGGCTTTCCCTTGCACCTTTCCAGAAGCCGATGCTGCATATTCTGATCGAGGTGATAATATACGCCAAGGCAAAGGATGACATCGTAGTCAGCAGGGTTCCAGACCATGGAATTTATATCGCCGTGGATGAAACCGATCTCACCCGGCAGGTCAGGTACCCGTTCCTTCCGGACATCTAGGGCGGTGGCTTTCCATCCCATGGCATGGGCCATGCGTGAAAAGGCGCAATGACCAGCCCCCAAATCTATCAGGGTCCCTTTCTTGCCAAGAACCCCCTGCATGAAGATGAGCGATTGTTCGAATACAGCCTGTCGAAGGAGGTGGTAAACGACACTCGGCTTAGCTGACAGATCGTTGTTCATTTTCAAACCCTATTGTAAATGCCCATGCAGCAGCCGTGGCTGTCTGTCGTATCCGCTTGATCGTCCGTTCGGTTAGCTTCGTCCTGGAATTCTTCTCGATGGCCTGCAGAAAGGTCTGGTAGTCATCGACTGTCGAAAACGAAAGAGGCAGCGCTTCTTTCGATTTCTGGCGGCATCACCCCTTTCCGTCTGACAAAGAATACCAAGGTGTTTGTTGCGGCGATCGGGCGGGCGAACTCCTCGACGACATGGTAGTAGTCGCGTACACGATAGTCATGCATCGCCAAAACAGCATCACTGTCCAGATAAGCAAGCGCCTTCAGGAAACACGCAACGCGAAAACGACCATCGACAAGGCAGAGGTTTATATCGCGACGCTGCTGCTTGATGGTGTCTGAATATGCAGGAAAGAGATGCTTGCTCGAACTCCCCTTTGGCGACCCCCAAGCTCCTATCGGGCCTATATCAACATGTGTCAAGGTGATGTCCTTGGGGGACTCGCCTATCTTCTCGCGGACCTTTTGCACCCATTCGATGCTGCTATCTATTGCGGAAACGCTTTTGGCGACCAGTTCGGCCGCGAGACAGGTGCTGCCGCCCATGCCGAATTCGAAATAATGATCGGACTTGCGCATGAAATTGCTCAAAAGCGCAATCTCATCTTTCGACATCTGAATTTTCATTATCTGATCCTGATCCCATCACGAGGTTACGCGCCGCAAGGGCGATGCGCTAGCCTCGATTACTCTTGACCAACCTTGATAATTGGCTTTGCGGATACCGGGATCATAAGGCCGGGCTCTGCGAAGCGCGTCGGTAGATATCTGTTTCTTGACCTCTGGTCGCAAATTTACCCACTCAATCTGCCAGGCCTGACTGATATGGCGGCCTCAAAACGGGGCTATCGATATCGAAATCGGGAAGACCTCATTGGGGAGATTCGAGACCGCCGTCAGCCTGCATTGAAACCTCGTTTCGTAACGATTCCGGCAACCTATCCGTGCTCACGAGCGCAGGCAACCACTGCCAGCACATCGATGTCGGCACCCAACGGCATGGTTGCGCCGATCGCGCGGGTAAGCGGTGGCTGCCTGGCGACTCGCAATCCGGCTGGTTCCGAGACAACAGGTCTCGATCTCGCATCCCCTGGGATTTTTGACGTGGCAGGGGGGAATCTTCTAAGCCAGACGCTGAACGCGGCGCCCTGATCTATTGTTGTTAGATCATGAACGCCGCACCATGTGTGCTGAGGGGTCAGTATTGTCCGCTGTAGTAGCGCTCGTCACACTGTGCCACGTAGATCTGACCGTCCGGGGCGCGATAGCGGCACATATCTCCATCACGCTGTCCTTGCGGGGTGGTGGCAGTGCCGACGACCGCGCCAAGCAGAGCGCCGCCGGCGGCTCCTATCACTGTGCTCTTGGTGTCGCGGCCAATCGCTTGGCCAGCCAAGGCGCCGCCCGCTGCGCCGATAAGAGCACCGGTACCCGCCCGCTGTTGTTGCGGTGTTGTACCTTGGCAGCCAGCAAGAGCCAATGAAAGCACGGTGGCTGCGAGAGCTGCCAGTGTGAATTTGTTCATTATGAAGTCTCCAATATGTCCCCGCGCGCCGAAGATACAGAGAAATGATGAACGGAAGCTGACCGCATCGCTGCGTGTTTCGGTTTTCCAACGCGAAAGAAGAGCCTTCAGCAAAGGAGAGCACTAAGGCAGCATGACTTTCGTCATCTTTTCGTCTGCGCGATTTATACTACGGTTGGCTGTGAGGCTCTTTTCGCTTGGTGGTGCCTCACGCCGTCGGTTGCTGCAAAGTCCCCGCTGGCAACCGGCGGCGTCTGCCGGATCATTCGTGGCGCAAAGAACGTGGCAGCGCGGATATGAGCCAACGAGCAAAAGTTGGATGCGGCGGGCTGTGAAAGACCAGGTCGTCACCAATCACATCCGGATAGCTGGTAACGCGCTTTTGGTGGCGAGGCAGGTATTTCCTGATGTTCCTTGAGGAACGCCTATCCATGCGAGGCGCTTCCGACACCTCCACCGTTCCCTGCAAGGAGCGGTAGCGGGTCGACGGTGGCAGCCATCCCCATGGTGTCCAGATCAATTCCTTATCGACCGACTTGTGCACCCGTGCCTCCCGTAGCACTCACCAAGCTCTGCAAAGGATAATTGAAGCTTACCCTCTTTCAACCATCGGGCTGAGTTAAATTTCGCATCCTCCGACAAAAGGATTATGACATGGGAAGGAGACCATACCAGCCGAGGATTGCGATCTGTGTATCTGTGACATTTCGGTCAAGAGATATGTGGCGTTCCATGAACCACAAGAACCCCGCCGGCGGCATGCTTGGTGGACCGATACCACCGACGGGGCGGGCCGAACCCGCGAGGTCGGCCGCGGTCTCATGTGGGCATTGGGATGCGGATTTGAATGACAGAATTGGCATGGGTGAATTGCCAATTCTGTCGCAAAACCACCTTAACCCGTGCCTGACGCGCTGGCCGGATGCCGGCAGCATCATCCGTCTCCTCAGGAATGATCCTTGTCGGACATCACACTCGGCCGCTCCCTTGGAAACAACGGTTCATCCGGAACCAAAATCCCGCAACAGCATTCACCTATAAGGCAAACTGTCTGAAAGATTGGCAGAGCGGACCCCAAGTCCAGTTCCCGACAGCAGGCGGGCTCCCCGTCTTTGCCTTTGCACATGGTTACCGGAGGGGGTATGCCTTATCGTCAACACGCCGCAGAAGCCCGCATTGTCCATCCCGATGATCTTGCATTACTTGGGCGGGCTTTCGAAAGATCCTCTGCGCAGGACGAAAGCGATGTGGAACGCGAGGCTCGCGCTTCCCGTATAATCAGCTACTTCCTGGCAGGTGTGCGGGGCGAAGACGAACTCGTCACGCTTGCCAGCCAGCCGCTTGGGCGATGATCGGCATTGATACATTCATATGTGTTGCGCAGGAGCACCAGCAATGAAGGGCCTCGCTGGCTTAAGCCAGCGAGGCCTTCTACTGCTACCTTCCCAAGCAACGGGCGATGGCTGGTTGGGGGGACGGACCATTGGATCACCCAGTCGCTGGGAGGTATAAACCGGCAGATCGGGCAATTGTTCCCGACATTGTTCCCGACAAGGCTTGCGTCTTTCAGGGAACACGCTTCGATTGCCTCCTTGCTCGGGCCGGTCCCGATGTGTATCGAACGACCGCTCCATGGCTGAAATGACTACTGCGTGGGATCGCTCTCCCTTGGGTTGTACCCGTTTTAGTACTCGTCGTGCAGCTTTACCCAGCTCATTGTACCGTTCTCGTTGCGGCCCTTGGGGGCAAGATCGAGCCAGTTGAATGCCCCCATCAGCAGCTCCGTGCCGCGGTGGTAGGTCGAGTAGGTGTGGAAGATGTCAGCCTTCTCATCCTTTGCAAAGACACTGAGCCCGAACATGTCGGACGCATTGCGGATTGGCGTGAGTCCGTAATTATAGAGGGCACGGCCGGCCGCGCGCTCCTCCGGCGTAAATGACACGCCGAAATCATAGTTGAAGTCACGATCATCCGATGAAACCCACGGGACCTCCAGCCCATCCGCTATGGTCAGTCTCCTTCGATTGAATTTCAAGGCTTTGAACAATCCCGGCGCGACGGGAAACAAGGCTCAGCCATGGCGACACATGGAAAAGGCTCATGAGCAGATACATCCAGGCCATTACGTCCACCGGGAGCATGCCGGAACCTGATGAGCAGATCGGTGCTGTATCGACGGTCGCAACCCATGCCATGACGGCGAAGGTCCATCAGGTCGATCCCGAAGCTGGAGCCGTGCTGCGTACAATCGAATCCGACCGCTTCGTGACCGGTGTCACTTGGGTGGACGGCGAACTTTGGCACGGCACCTGGGAGAACGAGGCAAGCGATGTCCGGCGCATCGATCCCGAGACGGGAGAAGTGCGGGAGCGCCTGGATATGCCAACCGGAACAGGCGTCTCCGGACTTGAAGCGGACGGAGATGGCCAATTCCTCTGCGGCGGCGGAAACAGTGGAAAGGTGAGGGTTGTCCGCCGCCCGGAACGGGCATGCTGACCGGTCTAGCCGGCGGCCGCAGCCAGTTTCAGAACAATACTTGATCTTGCAGCGGCCATAGCTTGGCAAAGGCGAAGTGCCGCAGCCACGACGTCTTGGACGAACCCAGAGCTGAAGACCACCACCATCAGAGAGTTTTGGATTTTGCCCGTGGACGAAGGTTCAGTATTTCATGTCGGTAGGTGAAAACCAACAAGTTCAGTCATTTACGAAACTGCAACACAGAAGCTTCGGTGGAAGGGAATGTCGGGAGAAGAGGGGATGGTGCCCAGGGGCGGAATCGAAGATTTGAAAATTACTCTTGTTTTTCAAATCGTTGATGTTGTTCGGCGAGGGCTGCGAATCAAAAGAAATACCAACAAAATATTTCTGTGGATTGGTTCGGTTCCCAAATCAACTTCAATCAGCGTTCGCCGGCAAGCCTTACCCCTGCTCTCGGTTCGCTGAGATCGGTCACCCGAATTTGGTGCAACTATGTTGCTTAATGCCTACTCGATAGATCCGTTATCGCCGATCTCCTGACAGGAGATCCGAGTTTCTCTTACACTTGGACGTATCTGAGATCATGCGGCCTTCAAACTATGCCCGTGCGACTTCCAACTGCCTACACCTCTCTGAATGACAGCGCTGGTGCTTCTGCCACCGTCACTTCGGCATCGGTGAACAAGTTCGGAAACAGCCGCTCTCGGTGATCCACCCCCATTGAACGGGTCCACCTTGAAGTATGGTTTTGACCATGAAGGAGGACCACAATGGCAAACAAGCGACACAAGCCCGACGAGATCGTCACGAAGCTTCGGCAGGKTGAGGTTTTGCGCGGCCAAGGCATGGCGATGGCGGATGCTGTTCGCCAGATCGGCGTTTCCGAGCTGACGTTCTACCGGTGGCGTAAGCAATATGGCGGCATGAGCC
>NZ_VLJP01000003.1 GCF_007829525.1 Mesorhizobium sp. J18 | reverse complement strand
CCTGCCGAAGCTTCGTGACGATCTCGTCGGGCTTGTGTCGCTTGTTTGCCATTGTGGTCCTCCTTCATGGTCAAAACCATACTTCAAGGTGGACCCGTTCAATGGGGGTGGATCAGCCGTACTCCTCGAGGTAGTCGCGCAGCACCCGCGCCGACGCGCCGCCCTCGATCCGGACCACCCGACCCTTCTCGACATGCAGCTCGATGGGATCCTCCAGCCGGCCGATGTGATGCATGGTCAGGTCGATAACCAGCTTGCCGTTGGCCGAGCCCTCGATGGGCGCCACGTTCAGCTCTCCGGTCGGGAACAGATAGTAGTATAGATTGCCGCCCTTGCGGTTCTCGTCCTTGTCGAAATCGACGATCTTGTAGGGGTCGAAGTCGTCACCGGGCAGCGGCGGCACGAAGATCCGGTCGTCAACCCGATAGGTGAAGTCGGTGCCGTAGCGCGAAGTGACGCGGCATTCCTTGGCGTCCACGCCGAAGATGTCCTTGGCCACGTAGTGCTTGCGCACCATGATCTGCTTCATATCGTCCGTGACCGCGCCGGACTGAAACCACTCCAGCGTCATGCCGCCGTCCATGCAGATTGAGGGGATGCGCGCTTCCATGGCGCGGAAGCTGGCGGGCGAATGCAGCATGCCGGTGGAGGCGAGCAGGATGTTGACGTCCGACTTCATCATCGCCTCGCATACGGCCGCCGGAGGATCATAATAGTCGGCGGGACGGCGCTCGAACAGGGCCACCGTCACGTCCGCGCCGATCTCCTGCAGGATGCTCATGACCGCCTGCCAGACGCGCGGATCGTGTGCGGTGTCGGTCAGCACAAGCGTCTTGTCGCCGGCTTTCACGTTCCGTACGAGCGGCCTCCGCAGATATTCCATGCTTCCCGTCATCAGGCTGTTGGACGACATCAATGACCTCCGTTGCGCAGGGCGTCGATGCCCAGCTTTGTTTCGTTGCGCACATAGCTTTCACGGATTCATGCGGTCGTCAATATGTGTCGACACTTTTGTTGAAGAGCCAGCCTAAGGTAAGGTTTGCTGCGCAATGATGCGGCCCCAAGTGATGCCGTGTTGCGGCGCGAATCGTCCATTATTTTCGATTTTTCCAGCGATTTTGCCACTATGACGCGCGGGAGCGTCCGAAAATGGCTTGTAAAAATGTCGGCCTGCGTCAAGAAGGGGCTTGACGCCCGGACATGACTGCCGCTTCTATCTCATTCATTCTGTCGACATAACAGCATGCTGGATGCATGCACCATAAAAGGGAGGACGAGGAGACATGCGCATCGGGTTCATCGGGGTCGGCGCCATGGGAGCGCCGATGGCCGAGCGACTGATCGGCGCCGGCCATGACGTTGTCGTGTTCGATCCTTCCGACGCCTCAGCAGGTCCGCTCGTCGACCGTGGCGCGGCGAGAGCGCGAACACCGGGCGAGGCCGCCGCCGGAACCTACGTCGTCTTCGGCTGCCTGCCAAACCCGCAGGTCAGCCGTGCCGTGGCGCTAGGGCCGGACGGGGTCGCGCGGACTGACGGTGTCTCAGCCTATGTCGAGATGTCGACCATCGGTTCGGCGACCGTCGTCGAGATCGCCAGGGCGATGGCGGAGCGGGGCGTCCTCTTCCTCGATGCGCCGGTGAGCGGCGGGCCGAAGGGCGCCCGCGCCGGCACGCTCACGACCATGGTGGCCGGCTCGGACGAGGCCTTCTCCCATTGCGAGGCGGCGCTGCGCACGATCGCCGCCAACGTCTTCCATGTGGGCAAGGCGCCAGGGCAGGGGCAGGTGGCCAAGCTCGCCAACAACATGATCTCCGCCGCCGCGATGGTCGCCTCCTTCGAGGCGGTGACGATGGGCGTCAAGGCGGGCATCGACGCCGACACGCTGGTCGACCTCATCAATGTGTCGACCGGGCGTAGCGGGGCGACGCTGGACAAGTTCCCGCACGCAATCCTGCCGCGAACCTTCGACTACGGCGGCAAGCTCGGCACCATGTACAAGGATGTGATGCTATGCCTGGAGGAGTATCGCAACCGCGCCGTGCCTCATCACGTCAGTTCCAGCGTGGCGCAGATCTGGTTCCAAGGCATGGCGGAAGGGCGTAGCGATGACGACTACACCAGCCTGATCAAGGTCATCGAGAACTGGGCAGGCGTGGAGGTGCGCGGCAAGGCTGCCTCCCGGGCGGGAGCATAGCCATGTGCGACGCCTGCCATCTGAAGAACACTCGCTGGAAGGGCTGGAATGACGTGCCTGCGCCGCAGATGGCCGGCGCCGGCGGTCCGTGGACCGATCTTTCGCACCGGCTGAGCGACACGCTGTCGGCCATCCCCAACTATCCGAAGCCGAGCTTCGAGAGGTGGCGCAGCATTCCGGAATACCCGGCCAACATCACGCTGATGAACATGGTGGTCCACCACGGCACGCATCTCGACGCGCCGAACCATTTCATCGCCGACGCACCGTCCTTCGACGAGGTGCCGCTCGAACGGCTCTATGGCCCCGGCGTGGTGTGGAGCTTCGACGTGCCAGAATACGGTTTCATCGACGTGCCCGAGCTCGAACTGGCGCGGCCGCAGGTCCGGCCCGGTGACATCGTGCTGTTCGACACGGGCTGGTGGAAGCGCGTCGACGACCCGTCCTACGAGCGCCATGCCTCGCTGACGCCGGAGGCGGCGGAATGGCTGCTCGCCCACCSGGTCAAGATGATCGGCGTCGACTTCGCCACGCCCGATCGCGCGCCGTCAAACCGGCCGGAAGGCTTCTACTGGCCAGTCCATCACATCCTGCTGCCGCACGGAATCCTGATTGCCGAGCACGTCACGAATCTCGGCCCGCTGTCGAACCGGCGGATCGAGGCGATCTTCACCGGTCTGAGCATTGCCGGTGCGGACGGCGCGCCGGTGCGGGCGCTGGCGCGGGCGGCGGATTGATCAATCAGTAGGGTCGATAGGTCGCTGCCAGCATGATCCGGCCGGCGGCATTGCCGAAGGCTGCGAGGTCAAGCGGCGGAATATGGTTGCCGGAAAACTCGCTGACCGAAAGCGTGAAGTCGCGTGCCGGCTCCACGCCGAGAAACACCCTGCTTTGCAGATGGCCAGGCGTGGCGTCGAAGCTTGCGGCAAGACCTGCGGCCAGCGCCTGCGCCGTTTCCGCGTCGCCGCCTGCGCAACGCAGCAGGAACAGGCGTGAAGCCTCGCCGGTCGGTTTTCCGCTCCGCGCGTCGGACCGTTCGGCGGTCAGGCGCTGCGGCCGGCTTCTGGAGGTCACGCGCCGCGTCCAAGGGCTGAAATTGGGTCCCGATACCGCCTTGTAAGCCTCACCCTCCAGCACGGCGAGCGAGGCGAGATCGTAGAGCGCCGCGTAGCGCGGGCCGTCCCCAAGCGAGATATAGCGGCGCGCGGTGACGAAACCGTCGATCGCCGCGCGCTCCGGCAGGTGCTCGGTATCGTACCATGCGTTGAACTCCTCCTCGACCCCAGGAGGCGGATCGGCCAGCACCAGCAGCAGCCCCGGAATGTCGGACGTCATGATGCGCCTCCCTCGATAAAGCCGGCGACGAGATCGCCGAATGTCCGCTCGCATTCGATCTGCATCATATGCGGCGCACCCTCCATCACGGCCAATCGGCTGCCGGGAATGGCGGCTGCCAGTGCGCGCTTGGCCTCGATCGTCGTCGCCGCGTCCTTCTCGCCCGCGATTACCAGTGTCGGTACAGTGAGCGCGGAGAGTCGGGGCAGAGCGTTATGTTCGGAGACGGCTTCCCAGGTAGCGGCGAAATTTGTCGGCTTGTTCGCAAGCAGCCGTCGCCGCACCGGTTCGGCCTTTCCTGTCGACAGATAGGGAGCCGTGAACCATCGTTCGAGCGTCGGCCCCGCCACCGCCTCCATGCCGCCTCGCTCCGCGTCGGCGCCGCGCTGCAGGATCGCCGGTCGCGCCGCTTCCGGGATCGCGGCGGGGCAGCCTGCAAGCACGAGGCGGGAAACGAGATCGGGACGCTCAAGCGCTATGTTTTGAGCCAGCATGCCGCCGAAGGAGACGCCGACCAGCGTGGCATGTTCTCCTCCGAGTCTTTCCAATAGATCAATGATATCATCAATATGGTTGGAAATGCGACCTGGCCTCTGCGCGTCCTCCGAGCGGCCGTGGCCGGTGAGGTCGATCGCGACGACGCGCCTTCCTCGTGCGAGACGTTTGGGCAGGCTTCCCCAGAATGTGCCATCCAGCCCGACCGGATGAAGCAGAAGGACGACCGGCCCGTTCCCTTCAGCCGAATAGTACAGATGCCGCATGCCGAGCCTCCTCCCGATGATCGAAAAAGAGCCGACTTTTTGTCGACACTTTTTCGATCATGTCAAGGATCCAGGCCAGCGCGCTACTATCGCGCGGCGAGGAAATCGCCGACTTCGAGCAGGATGAACTCGTTATTCGCGGCCGCACCGATCTCACGTCCCGCCGAGAAAGGCAGGTTGTTGTCATTGGCGACGAGGATATGCTTGTCGTCCACCCGCATCACATCCTCGATGGTAAAGAAGGGGAAGGTGAACTTTCCGGTCAGATCGCGATTTGCCTGGGTTTTCAACACGGCCTTTCCGTCAGGGTCGGCGATGTCCATCAGGTCGATATGGCCGATGCGAGGGATGAAGCCATCATCGTCAATCTGCGCGGTGTCGACCAGGACCACCCTCTTGACGCGTGCAGGGTTAGGATAGCAGGCGGACTTGTCATCGGTTTCGCAGGCAAGACTCGGATCGCCCTCGCCATTGTCGCGCTCGATCACGAGTGCACGGGTTTCATCGATGAAGTTGAAGTCGCCAATGGCTGCGGCGCCCTCGCCGAGGCGGAAGCGATAGCTCTCACCCGTCCATTCGCCCTTTCGGGTATCGAATGTGATGACGCGCAGGAAATCCCCTTCCGGCTGACCATCCTCGCCAAGAATCGGCTTCTCAAGCATGGCCCAGAGAAGATCGCTGTCTGGCTGCAGAGCCATGCCCTCATAGCCGCCTGAGCGCTGAACCTGATAGTCCTTGCCAGCAACGGCTGGAACGACAACACCGGGCGTGTCCGGGCCTTTCAGGGGCGTGCCGTCAAGCAGCGTCTCATATACGTCGATAACCCGGCCATCTTCCGTGGCTCGGATAATATAGGGACCGAATTCATCTCCGATCCAAATCTCGCCGTTGAGATACTGAATGCTTTCGGAGTCGAAATCAGCGCCAGTGAGATAGCGGCTTTCCGTGCCTTCATAAGCGATGCGGAAGGGCACCTTGCGATCAGGATCGCGCAGGAAGATCGTATCAAGACGCTCGACCTTCCCGGTTTCAAAATCGGGCTTCATGCGGTGGAAGAAGAGCAGTGCATCCGGGCTGTTGATCTTGGAGCCGAAGCCGTTGTCCGTGAGCACGAAGATGCTGTCATCCTCGGCGCGGTTCATCGCAAAGCCGGACATGCCTTGCACAGGCTGGCCAATGAAGGGTAGCGAGATGCCGGTTGGATGGCTGCCATAGGCCGCACCGACGTCGCCAGGCACAGACATGACCTCATGGTTGCGCAGGACGCTGGTGAACTTACCAGATACCCAGGCATCGCGTGGCGCATCCGTCGGGGGTGTGACAAGGGTGAGTGCGGGAAGATAGGCATGACCCGTCAGTTTGGCGCTGAATGCTTCCTCGGCTGAAGCCGGCGACTGCAGCGCCGCGAACGCAACACCCGCAGTCAGGATGTGTCTGAATATCGATGTGATCATAAAAAGCTCCTTGGGGATCCCGGTTTGGAAATGCCTACCGGAGGTAGCCGTCCTCTATGACGGCTGCTTGTCAGTTCGACGACGGTCTTATTACGGGATGCTTATAAACGCTGCGCCTGTGCGGGCGCCTGTCGACAAGCGTTGGAGGCATTCGATCCGGGAATGGCCTGCAAAACTGCAATCGGGCGATGGATTCGGTCATCGCGGACCTGCAAAAGCACGCCAAGAGGCCGCTTTTGCGAACAGGTTGCGTGCAACTGAGCCCCAGAAGGTTATTGAGGTGGGGAAGGCTGCTTAAATGTTTGAATTAAATGGGCTGGATGGTGGGCGTGACAGGGATTGAACCTGTGACCCCTACGATGTCAACGTAGTGCTCTCCCGCTGAGCTACACGCCCATCCGACGCCGCGCATAGACCATAGAACGGTCTCGTGCGTCAATAGCTGTTTGAGGCCGATGCGATCATAATGTCGACCTGTCGATCCAGCCGGCACTCGGGCCGCGCGGGTGTTGATTCAGGCTGCGTGAAGCAGCTTTTCCACCTCATTCACCAGATCGCGCAGATGGAAAGGTTTGGACAGGACCTTGGCATCCTTCGGCGCGTTGGAATCCGGATTGAGGGCAACGGCGGCAAAGCCGGTGATGAACATGACCTTGAGGTCCGGGTCGATCTCGGTGGCGCGGCGGGCAAGCTCGATGCCGTCCATTTCCGGCATGACAATGTCGGTGAGGAGGAGAGAGAACGGCTCCTCGCGCAAGCGTTCATAGGCGCTGGCGCCATTGTCGTAATCGATCACCTCATAGCCGGCGCGCTCCAGCGCCTTGACGAGGAAGCGACGCATATCGTTATCATCTTCAGCGAGAAGAATTCGTGCCATTTTTCCGTCCGGATCATGCCAAACGAGCTGTGTTGCGCGAGCCCGTTAACCGTTAACCTATATGAATCCCGGATGGTAAACATCAAGTGAATGATTTGGCTGCCCGGACTCGAGGGAGGCCGGCAGCCTGCAGGCTGGACATGCCGGGGTTCCGATGGCACGGTTCGAATGAAGAGAAGGGTGCCAAGAGGCTTGGATGATCGAATGAGTGCAGCGGCGGATTTTTCCGATATTCCAGCCTTCGACGTGCGCGCACCCGCCTATCAGCGATTTCCCTTCGTCTTCAACTCGCCGCATAGCGGCTCATATTATCCGAAACGTTTCCTCGCCATGTCGCGGCTGGATGCGATGGCGATCAGGCGCTCGGAAGACTGCTATGTGGACGAGCTGTTCTCGGGCGCCGTAGCGCTCGGCGCGCCGCTTCTCGCAGCCAATTTTCCGCGCGCCTATCTCGACGTGAACCGCGAGCCGTGGGAACTCGACCCGCGCATGTTCTCCGAGCCGCTGCCGCCTTTCGCCAATATCCGCTCGCCTCGCGTCGCAGGCGGGCTGGGGACCGTGCCAAAACTGGTCGGGGAAGGGCTGGACATCTATCACGGGCGGCTGCCGCTTGCCGAGGCGGCTTCGCGTATCGAAGCCATCTACAAACCCTATCACGAAGTGCTGACCGAACTCGTATCACGGACCCATGCGGCATTCGGCTATGCGATACTGATCGATTGCCATTCGATGCCCGCAAGCATTCGCGTCGGCGAGAACGGCTCGCGGCCGGACTTCATCATCGGCGACCGGTTCGGAATTGCGGCTGCAGCGGCGCTGACGGAATATGCGATCGCGCTACTTGCCGCCATGGGCTATACGGTGGCGCATAACAAGCCCTATGCCGGGGGTTTCATCACCGAGCACTACGGACGCCCGGCGCATGGGCTCCACGCCTTGCAGATCGAGGTCAATCGCGGGCTCTATATGGATGAGCGGAACCTGCAGAAGACCAGTGGGTTCGATCAGGTGGCGAACGACCTCACCCGTTTCGTGCGCGACCTCATGGCCATTCCGGAACAATATTTCGGCAGTCCGCCTCTCGCTGCCGAATAGGCAAAAAAAGACCGCCCCGTTTGCACGACGCGGTCGAATCTAGGGAGGAAACGCCCAAGGAGGGCAAGGACAGAACGAACTGTCCGAGGATGAGTTTATGTTGCGATGCACAATTGTCAAGGCCGAAGTGATCATTTTTTGACGCCTGTATAAACTTTGTGCAAAACCGCCATCAGTTCAGGTCTGGAGAACCAAAAATGACAGTTTCCGCCGCTTTCCTGCGGCGCCTTGCGGAGCGCGCCGGGCAAGAGACGCTGCCGCGTTTCCGCATGCCTGCCGCAGTGGACAACAAGCTCGTTTCGGGTTTCGACCCGGTGACGGAGGCCGACCGCGCCGCGGAAAAGGCGATACGCGCCCTTATCGCCGAAGAGTTCCCCGGGCACGGGCTGCTGGGCGAGGAATTCGGGCCGGAAAGGATTGACAGCAGCCATGTCTGGGTCATCGACCCGATCGATGGCACACGCGCCTTCATCTCGGGCCTGCCGTTATGGGGCACGCTGGTCGGGCTGACGGTGGATGGCGATGCGGTTGCGGGAATGATGTCGCAGCCTTTCACCGGCGAGTTCTTCTATGCCAATGAAGAGGGCGCGCATTACGAGGGGCCGGGCGGGCCGCGCCGGCTTGCGGCCCGGCGAACGACCGGTCTATCCGAAGCGACGCTGTGCACCACGACGCCGGCGCTGTTCGACGGGGCGCGACGCGCCCTCTACGACAGGGTAGAAGCCGCTGTAAGGCTGCCGCGCTACGGAACCGATTGCTATGCCTATGCCATGGTGGCGGCAGGACAGGTGGATCTCGTCATCGAATGCGGGCTCCAGTCTTACGATATCGTCGCCCTGATACCGATCATCGAGCGGGCAGGCGGGGTGATCACGACATGGGATGGCGGACCTGCCGAGAAGGGCGGCGACATTATCGCCGCCGCCACGCCTGAACTGCACCAGGCCGCGCTGGACTATCTGCGTCTGTAGCCGTCGCGGACCGGATCTATCCGAAAAGCGCAGACGCTTTTCGGCCCGATGCGCTATCTCGGCAGGACGGAACTTCCCATCAGGAACTCGTCGATGGCGCGCGCGGCCTGACGGCCTTCGCGGATCGCCCAGACCACAAGCGACTGGCCGCGTCTCACATCACCCGCTGCAAAGAGCCGGTCAATGCTGGTGCGGTAGTCCCTGTCATTGGCCGCGACATTGGTGGACCGGCGGGCATCCACAGTGATGGCAAGCTTTTCGCCGCATTCCTTGAGCACGCCGCCAGAGACCGGACCGGCAAAGCCGATCGCGATGAAGGCGAGGTCGGCGCGGATGACGAATTCCGTACCTTCTACCGGCCTGCGCTTTTCATCCACCTGGCAGCATTTGACGCCGGTCAACTGGCCGTCCTCGCCGATGAATTCGAGGGTTGCTACCTGGAATTCGCGTTCGGCCCCTTCCGCCTGGCTGGAGGAAGTGCGCATCTTGGTCGCCCAATAGGGCCAGACCCTCAGCTTGTCTTCCTTCTCCGGCGGTCGGGGCCGGATGTCGAGCTGGGTGACTCTCACTGCGCCCTGGCGGAAGGCGGTGCCAATACAGTCGGAAGCGGTATCGCCGCCCCCCACGACCACGACATGCTTGCCGGCGGCCAGGATCGGCTCGGCCGGCCAGGCCACGGAGGCGATGTCCTCGCCTGCCACGCGCTTGTTCTGCTGCACGAGATAGGGCATCGCATCGTAGACGCCGTCGAGCTCGGTGCCGGGGATGCCGGCCGGGCGAGGCACTTCCGAACCGCCGCAATAGAGCACGGCGTCATGCTCGGCCAGAAGCTCGGCGACAGGCTTGTCGACGCCGACATTGACGTTGCAATGGAAGGTGACGCCTTCTCCCTGCAACTGTTCGACGCGCCGGTCGATATAATGCTTTTCGATCTTGAAGTCGGGGATGCCGAAACGCATCAGGCCGCCCGGCTTGCTCTCGCGCTCGAAGACATGCACCTCGTGGCCGGCTCTCGCCAGCTGCTGCGCGGCGGCCATGCCGGCCGGCCCCGAGCCTATGATAGCTACCTTCTTGCCCGTCTTGTGATCGGCCGGATAGGGCCGGACATAGCCGAGCTCATAGGCTTTGTCGGCGATCGCCTGCTCGATCGTCTTGATGGCGACCGGGATGTCCTCGAGGTTCAGCGTGCAGGCTTCCTCGCAGGGCGCGGGACAGATGCGGCCGGTCCATTCGGGGAAATTGTTGGTCGAATGCAGGTTGCGGATCGCCGTTTCCCAGTCGCCGCGATAGACGAGATCGTTCCAGTCAGGGATCTGGTTGTGGACCGGGCAGCCCTGAGGCCCATGGCAATAGGGCACGCCGCAATCCATGCAGCGAGCGGCCTGTTTCTCGACTTCCGTGTCCGACATCGGCAGCGTGAATTCGCGGAAATGCCGGATGCGGTCGGAGGCCGGCTGGTACTTGTGGACCTGCCGGTCGATTTCGAGGAAACCTGTTACCTTGCCCATGCTATCGTCCCATTTCGGTGCGGTCAGTGCCGCAACCAGTTTTCAACCTTCAATCCCGGCAGGCGTTGAAAAGCGCGATCATCGGTAACCACTTCGCATCGAGCGCCAGCGATTGAGCGGCTATCCAAAGGTCATTCGCCCCGATCTGGTGGCCCTTTCGTTCCATGTCTACGCGAAGTGCTGCATATCGATCCTCGGCGGGCTCTTCGAGAGGCCATACGGTTATCGAATCGAGCAGCATTTCAAATCGATGAAGTCCTCGAACGTTGTTATTCTTCTTCAGTCCGAACAGAATCTCGCCTCTCACGATCAAACTCGTCCCGATCTCTTCTCCAATGCGAGCGCGCAAAGCCTGATCGACTTTTCCTCCTGGGTTCCGGAACGGGTCCGAAATAATATTGGTGTCGAGCAGATAGCGTGTCACAGCTTGATATCGTCGAGCGGCAATAGTCCTTTGTCGCCTGGATCACGCGGAAAGTCTTCGACAGGACCGTTTTCCTTCAGCCAATCGAGAACGTCGACAAGTGATTTTCGCCGGTCCTTAGGCCGTAGATGAACCGTACCATCCTCGTCTCGAGAGATCAGAACCTCGTCCCCTTCGAGCTCGAACTCCTTCGGTATTCTGACCGCCTGACTGCGTCCGTTACGAAACAATTTCGCGGTCCGTTTCCCTGCAGGGTTATTGTGTACGTTCATCCGACACCTCCGGATGGCATATGCCAGGCGTTCCCTTTGTTCAACCTAGCCGCTCCTCACTCAGCAGCCAGTCCCATGCGCATGCGCTCCATCTCGATGAGCGCGCGGCGGTATTCGACCGGCATGACCTTGCGGAATTTCGGACGATAGTCGGCCCAGTTGTCGAGGATGGCCCTTGCTCGCGTCGAACCGGTATAGTGCATATGGTTCGAGATGAGCTGCACGAGCCGCTCCTCGTCGTGGCGCGTCATGTCGCCGGAGACGTCGACGCGGCCCTTGTGGTCGAGATCGCCGCCGTGATGATGCAGCTTCTCGAGCATGTCGTCCTCTTCGGGCACCGGCTCGAGCTCGACCATCGCCATGTTGCAGCGCTCGGCAAAATCGCCTTCCTCGTCCAGCACATAGGCCACGCCGCCGGACATGCCGGCCGCGAAGTTGCGCCCCGTCTGGCCGAGCACGACCACCACGCCGCCGGTCATATATTCGCAGCCATGGTCGCCGACGCCCTCGACCACGGCTATTGCACCAGAATTGCGCACGGCGAAGCGTTCGCCGGCAACGCCGCGGAAGTAGCACTCGCCCTCGATGGCGCCGTAAAGCACGGTATTCCCGACGATGATCGAGTTCTCCGGCACGATGCGGGAATTCTCGGCCGGCCGGATGATGATGCGGCCACCTGAAAGCCCCTTGCCGACATAGTCATTGCCATCGCCGATCAGTTCGAAGGAGACACCGCGAGCCAGGAAGGCGCCGAAGGACTGGCCGGCGGTGCCGGTCAGCCTGACGGAGATCGTGTCCTCCTTCAGACCCTTATGGCCGAAGCGTTTGGCTATTTCGCCCGAAAGCATCGCGCCCGCCGAGCGGTCGGTGTTGCGGATCTCCGTTTCGATCCGAACCGGCTGCCGGGATTCCAGGGCAGGGGCGGCTTCGGCGATCAGCTTGCGGTCGAGCACGTCATCGATCGGATGCTTCTGCCGCCTTGTCCAGCGGATTTCCTCCGTCGGCGCGTCGGGCTTGAAGAAGACCTTGGAGAAATCGAGCCCTTGCGCCTTCCAATGCGCGATCAGGGCGCGCTTTTCCAGAAGGTCCGACTGGCCGATGATGTCGTCCAGCCTGGTGAAGCCCATCTCGGCAAGTATCTCGCGCACTTCCTCGGCGACATAGAAGAAGTAATTGATCACATGCTCGGGCGCGCCCTTGAAGCGTTTGCGCAGCACCGGGTCCTGTGTGGCGACTCCGACTGGGCAAGTGTTCAGATGGCACTTGCGCATCATGATGCAGCCGGCCGCGATCAGCGGGGCCGTCGAGAAGCCGAATTCGTCGGCGCCGAGCAGGGCGCCTATGATGACGTCGCGGCCCGTTTTCAATCCGCCGTCCACCTGCAGCGCCACGCGGCTGCGCAAGCCATTGAGCACCAGCGTCTGGTGCGTCTCGGCAAGCCCGGTCTCCCACGGACTGCCTGCATGTTTCAGCGAGGTCAGCGGCGAGGCGCCGGTGCCGCCGTCATAGCCGGAGATCGTGATGTGGTCGGCGCGCGCCTTGGCCACACCGGCCGCGACAGTGCCGACACCCACTTCCGACACAAGCTTGACCGATACGTCGGCAGCCGGATTGACGTTTTTCAGGTCGAAGATGAGCTGGGCCAGGTCCTCGATCGAATAGATGTCGTGATGCGGCGGCGGCGAGATCAGGCCGACGCCGGGCGTCGAATGACGGGTCTTGGCGATGGTCGCATCGACCTTGTGGCCAGGCAACTGCCCGCCCTCGCCGGGCTTGGCGCCCTGCGCCACCTTGATCTGCATCATGTCGGAATTGACGAGATATTCCGTCGTCACCCCGAACCGACCGCTCGCCACCTGCTTGATGGCCGAGCGTTCCGGGTTCGGCTTGCCGTCGGGCAGCGGCAGGAAGCGGTCGGGTTCCTCGCCTCCTTCACCCGTGTTCGACTTGCCGCCGAACGCGTTCATGGCGCGTGCCAGCGTCGTATGCGCCTCCCGTGAGATCGATCCGAAGGACATGGCGCCCGTCGAGAAGCGCTTCACGATCTCGGAGGCCGGCTCGACCTCTTCGAGGGCAACCGGCCTGCGGCCGGTTCGTTCGGCCTTCTTGATTTCGAAGAGCGCGCGGATCGACTTCGCGCGCGCGCTTTCGCTATCCACCAGCGCGGCATACTCCTTATAGGTCGTCCAGGAGTTGCCGCGTACGGCATGCTGAAGCGTGGCGACCGCCTCGGGCGACCACATATGCGCTTCCCCGCGCATGCGGAACATGTATTCACCACCGACGTCCAGCGCGTTCCTCAACACCGGATCATTGCCGAAGGCCGCCTGATGCCGGGCGACAGTCTCGGCCGCTATCTCCTCGAGTCCGACGCCCTCGATGGTGGTTGCCGTGCCGGTAAAATATTTCTCGATGAATTCGCTTTTCAGGCCGATGGCGTCGAAAATCTGCGCACCGCAATAGGATTGGTAGGTCGAGATGCCCATCTTGGACATGACCTTCAGGATGCCCTTGCCGATCGACTTGATATAGCGGGTAACCACTTCCT
Source organism: Mesorhizobium sp. J18 (assembly GCF_007829525.1). Lineage (GTDB taxonomy): Bacteria > Pseudomonadota > Alphaproteobacteria > Rhizobiales > Rhizobiaceae > VLJP01. The sequence continues at coordinate 88,986 of NZ_VLJP01000003.1, read as the reverse complement.
CCGAGTCGACCTCGGGCGGAAACTCGCCGCGCCTGTGCATGTCCGTCAGCGTATCGAAGGCGAGATAGGGGTTGATCGCCTCGGCGCCGAAGCCGGCAAGGCAGCAGAAATGATGAACCTCCCGCGGCTCGCCGGATTCCACCACCAGGCCCACCGAAGTGCGCAGGCCCTTTCGGATCAGGTGATGGTGGACAGCCGCCGTGGCCAGAAGCATCGGGATCGCAATGCGATCCGGCCCGACCTGCCGGTCGGAAAGGATGATGATGTTATAGCCGCCGGCCACCGCTGCTTCGGCGCGTTCGCAGAGCCGTTCCAGTGCTCCGTCCATGCCGGCAGCGCCTTCGTCAACGGAATAGGTGACGTCGATGGTCTTGGTGTCGAAGCGATCCTCGGTGTGGCCGATGGAGCGGATTTTCTCCAGGTCGCCATTGGTCAGGATAGGCTGCCGCACCTCGAGCCGCTTGCGGCGTGAGGAGCCGACGAGATCAAAGATGTTCGGCCGCGGCCCGATGAAGGAGACGAGGCTCATCACGAGCTCCTCGCGGATCGGATCGATCGGCGGGTTCGTCACCTGGGCGAAGTTCTGCTTGAAATAGGTGTAGAGCAGCTTCTGCTTGTCCGACATGGCCGAGATCGGCGTGTCGGTGCCCATGGAGCCGACAGCTTCCTGGCCTGTGGTGGCCATTGGCGCCATCAGCGTCCTGGTGTCTTCCTGCGTGTAGCCGAAGGCCTGCTGCCGGTCGAGCAGCGAGACGTCCTTGCGTAGCGCGCGGGGTTCGACCGGCTTCAACTCCTCCAGGATGAGCTGCGTATTGTCGAGCCACTTGCGGAAGGGATGCTTGGTGGCGATCTCGGTCTTGATTTCGTCGTCGGAAACGATCCGACCCTGTTCGAGATCGATCAGGAGCATGCGGCCCGGCTGAAGCCGCCATTTGGTAACGATCTTCTCTTCCGGAACGGGCAGGGCGCCGGCCTCCGACGCCATGATGACGCGGTCGTCGTCGGTGACGATATAGCGCGCTGGACGCAGCCCGTTGCGGTCAAGGGTGGCGCCGATCTGCCTGCCATCGGTGAAGGCGACGGCCGCCGGCCCGTCCCACGGTTCCATCAGGGCCGCGTGGTATTCGTAGAATGCCCGCCGCTCCGGGCTCATCAGCTTGTTGCCGGCCCAGGCCTCGGGGATCAGCATCATCATGGCATGGGCGAGCGAGTAGCCGCCCTGATACAGGAACTCCAACGCATTGTCGAAGCAGGCGGTGTCCGACTGGCCTTCATAGGAAATCGGCCAGAGTTTCGAGATGTCGTTGCCGAAAAGCTCCGAATCGACCGAAGCCTGCCGCGCCGCCATCCAGTTGACATTGCCGCGCAAGGTGTTGATCTCGCCGTTATGCGCCACCATGCGGTACGGATGCGCCAGCTTCCAGGATGGGAAGGTGTTGGTGGAGAAGCGCTGGTGGACGAGGATCAGTGCCGTCTCGAAGCGTGGGTCTCTGAGGTCCTTGTAATAGGCACCGACCTGATAGGCCAGGAACATGCCCTTGTAGACGATCGTGCGCGAGGACATCGAAACGCAATAGGCGCCGATGTCGCGATTGTCGTTCTCGGCATAGATGCGGCCGGAGATCACCTTGCGCAGGATATAGAGCCTGCGCTCATAGTCGTCATCATTTTCGATTCCAGCCGGCCGGCCGAAGAAGGCCTGGCGGTGATAAGGCTCCGAGGCGGCAATGTCGGGCGCCTTGGACAGGCTCGAATTGTCGACCGGCACGTTGCGGAAGCCGAGAAGAGGAATGCCTTCCGCCTGGGCGGCATCGCGGATAACCGCCTCGATATGCTCCCGTTGTTCGGCATCCTGTGGCATGAACCAGTGTCCGACGGCGTAGTGTCCCGCCTCCGGCAGTTCGATGCCTTGTGAGGCCATCTCCTCGCGGAAGAACTGGTCAGGGATCTGCACCAGAACGCCGGCGCCGTCGCCCATCAGCGGGTCCGCGCCCACCGCTCCGCGATGGGTGAGGTTCTCAAGCATGGCAAGGCCATCCTCGACGATGCCATGCGACTTGACGCCCTTCATGTGGGCGATGAAGCCGACGCCACAGGCGTCATGCTCGTTGCGCGGATCGTAAAGGCCGCGGGCAGTCGGAACTGCATGCGCGGAGGGCGCAGGTTTGACGGCGACCGCTTTCGTCTGCACGGCCGGCCTTTGCCCAGTCGATACAGATGGCGTCATATCCGTCATCGTCACCTCCACTTCCCATGCCCTCCGGGGCGTTCATCACTCTTCGGGCCGGCACTCGTTCTTGTGCAACCCGGTCTGCACGCGGCAAATCTTTCGAAAGCCGGAAAGACATCGACCGGCCATCTCCGGCGTGTCTTTCTCCTTAACGGGATGCAAGGTCGACTACTCTTCGCCCCTGCAACCTGGATCCACATCACCTGCGGGAGTTACCGGATGCACCGATTATAGGCAAATCCGGTCGCCGATGTGCGAACAAAATAAGACAGCACTACTGTCCTATTTGCCCTATGCCAGAAAATTAATAGCTGCACAAGACGGAAATGGCAAAATTCCACGCCGCAGACGAAACATTGTTTCGTTACTGCCGTCTGTGTTGAAACGAATGACGGGGCCGGTGGATTCACGGACGTATCCGGCAGCCGAGCGTGGATTTGGGGTTGCGAGGGGGCCGGCAAAGAAGCCACTGTCCGGCCGGACTAAAATGGAATCGGATTCGACATGTATTTTGCTTCCGACAACTGGGCCGGCGCGCATCCGCAGATCGCGGCGGCACTAAGCGAGCATGCTCAAGGCTTCGCGCCGGCCTATGGGAACAGCGACCTCGACGCGCGTGTGGCACGCAAGTTCTGCGAGATATTCGAGCGCGAGGTCGCGGTCTTCTTCGTGGGCACCGGCACGGCCGCCAATGCACTTTCGCTGTCACTGGTGAACCGATCGGGCGGAGTGGCTTTCGCCCATAGGGAGGCCCACTGCATAGAAGATGAATGCGGCGCGCCGGAATATTTCACCGGAGGGGGGCGCCTCTGCCCGGTCGACGGGCCTGTTGGACGCATGGACCCTGGTGAACTGAAAAGCGCGATAGCGCGCTATCCGGCAGAATTCATCCATGCGGGACGGCCGATGGCAGTGACCATCACGCAGGCGACCGAGATCGGCACTCTCTATGCTCTCGAGGAAATCGAAGCCCTGGCTGAAATCTGCCGCTCCAATGCCTTGCCGCTTCATATGGACGGCGCGCGGTTCGCCAACGCGCTGGTGGCGCTCGGCACCACACCGGCCGAAATGACGTGGAAGCGCGGTGTCGATATCGTGTCGTTCGGCGGCACGAAGAACGGCTGCTGGTGCGCTGAGGCCGTGGTCGTTCTGGATTCCGATAAGGCCGAAGAAATGCATTTCCTGCGCAAGCGCGCCGCCCAGCTCTTTTCCAAGTCGCGTTTCGTGGCGGCCCAGTTCGACGCCTATTTCACGGACGATCTCTGGCTGGCTTCGGCCCGGCATGCGAATGCCATGGCCTCAAAACTCGCTGCCCTCTTTGAGGAAGCGCCTGGCATAAGGCTGGCCTGGCGGCCGCAGGCGAACGAGATCTTCCCCATCATGGCACGCGCAACAGCCGAGCGGCTGAAGGAACAAGGTGCCGTCTTTTATCCCTGGAAGGTGCCACACGGCTTCGAGGCGCAGCTTGGAGAGGACGAGATGCTGTGCCGTTTCGTTACAAGCTTTGCCACGACGGAAGAACAGATCGCCGAATTTGGCGGGCTTCTTACGGCCTGAAACAGAAAGCGGCGCCAAAAAGCGCCGCTTGTTGAATGCTGCTGGCGAGCTTAGTGGGTCGCCTTGGCTTCGATCTGCCTGGCATTTTTTCCGGAGGTGGAGATCGCGATCTTGCGCGGCTTCATCTCCTCGGGAATGTTGCGCTTGAGATCGATATGGAGGAGGCCGTTCTTCAGCTCGGCGCCGGATACTTCGACATGGTCGGCAAGCTGGAAGCGGCGCTCGAAAGAGCGGCCGGCAATGCCGCGGTAAAGCACCTCGACGCCTTCGCTGTTCTTGTCCTCGCTCTTTTCGCCCTTGATGGTCAGGACGTTGCGATGGGCCTCGATCGAAAGATCATCCTCCGAGAAGCCGGCAACCGCCATCGAAATGCGGTAAGCATCCTCGCCCGTGCGCTCGATATTGTAAGGCGGATAAGTCTGGCCGCCGTCAGGCTGGGCAAGCGAATCAAGCATGGTGAAGAGCCTGTCGAAACCGACGGTCGAACGGTACAGCGGCGAAAAGTCGACGTGACGCATGGTTTGTTCTCCTGTTGAGCAACAAGTTTTTGCGATTGGCTCTTTCCTGAGACCCGGCATGCGGCGTCTCCTGTGAGCCAGCGGCCCCACCACGGGCAGCCGCAGGCTGGATGTGGGACCATATCCCCGTAATTTCAAGGGTGCGAGCCGCCCGTTCCCGCCGTCGCGATTTGCACCTTTATGAACGGCAGATGAATTTCCCCTTCGGGGAACGTTCAGCTTGGCTCGGCTATCTTCCCTTCAACGTCATCGAAACGGCCTTGGAGCCGTCATCAGTTCGATCCGGGTGTAACGTCCCTTCCGCCCGGTTCGGCAGGGCCGGAAGCAGCTTCGCGCGGCTTCCGGCCTTTCCGTTTCGATCATATTAGTGGGTACTGACCCCACAGTGATGGCCGGATTTCCTTTGCTTTTATCGCTCATGCTTCCTATCACGGGCGGCAGCACGAAAACCTTTTGCCGTCGCGGAATGTCCGATCTTTTATTCGAGACAGCAGGAAATCCGGTCCCGGAAAATGCGCAATCCGGCATGCTCGCCATGCGTGACGGGATTCGCATTCGCTATGCCCGTTTCGAAACCGCGGAAGGCCCGCTGCAGGGCACAGTCGTGCTCTTGCCCGGTCGCAGCGAATGCATCGAAAAGTATTTCGAGACCATAAGAGACCTTTCGGCCAAGGGGCTCGGCACCGCCACCTTTGACCTTCGCGGACAGGGCGGCTCAGACCGCATGCTGCGCGATCCCATGCGCGGCCATGTGGATAGTTTCGACCGCTATGTTTCCGACCTGGACCTGTTCTTCAAACAGATCGTCCTGCCGGACTGCCGGCCGCCTTATTACCTGCTCGCTCATTCGACAGGGGGGCTGATTGCGCTTCTTGCCGCCCCCGATCTGGTGAACCGTATCCAGAGGATGGTGCTGATCGCTCCGCTGTTGGAGCTCATCAATCTTCCTGTTTCGGTGCGAACCCTGCGTTGTCTGTCCTCATTTTTTTTCCATGTCGGTCTCAGTTCGGTGCCCATGGGCCGCGTCCCGGCGAAGAAGGCATCGTCTTTCGAGACCAACAGGTTGACCAGCGACATCTCGCGTTACAGGCGCAACCAGGAAATCTATCGCCAACACCCTGAACTGGCGATCGAAAGACCCACCGCTGCCTGGGTACATGGCGTTTTCCGGGCCCAGGAGCGGGTATGGGATCAGGATTTCATATCCGCCATCCGCATTCCGACCCTTTTCATCGCCGCCGGTGCTGACCGCGTCGTGTCCACGCCAGCAATCGAAGCCTATGCGCGCCGTATGCGCGCCGGTTCGGTCCTGACCGTCGATTACGCACAACATGAACTGCTGCAGGAAGCCGATCTTTATCGCGAGCAGGTACTTGCTGCCTTCCATGCCTTTGTGCCCGGCACGGATCAGCTTGTGGCCACCTGACACTGGCTCTAAGTGCCTTTGAAACCGGGGTGGCGGTCTGAGGCGGTCCATGATCCAAGCCTCTGAAGCCAGCGGCGAATCGGACCCGGATGGCCGCCGGTGTCGGAATACCTCAAGCGTCTGTTGTTAGAATAGACGCCACCTTGGAGACTGGAGACATGGCGCTCAAGCGGATGGACAACATAGGAATCGTCGTCGAAGACCTCGAAGGGACGATTGATTTCTTTCGCGAACTCGGCCTTGAGCTCGAAGGGCGGGCCACGATCGAAGGAGAATGGGCCGGGCGTGTCACTGGACTGGGCGATCAGCATGTCGAGATTGCCATGATGCGCACGCCGGACGGTCACAGCCGGCTCGAGCTTTCCCGCTTCCTCAAGCCGCCTGTCGTCGCGGATCACCGGAACGCCCCGGTCAACTCCCTGGGCTATCTCCGCGCCATGTTCACCGTGGATGACATCGACGAGACGCTTGAAAGGCTCCGCACACGCGGCGCGCAACTCGTAGGCGAAGTTGCCCAGTATAAAGATGCTTATCGGCTCTGCTATGTCCGTGGGCCTGAGGGGCTTCTCATCGGACTCGCCCAGGAACTCGGCTGAGCGCAGTATGAAGACAAACGGACCTAACGCCTGATCGCCGTCGTTGTTTCGCCGTCAGTGGCCGTTTCCGCTTTGGGGAGCGGCAGCTTCCGCAGGGAGAAATCGTCGGCTCGACCAGGTGCGCCTGTGGGAACGAGGCCATCAGCCAGAAGCTTCTGGCCCGCTGTCCGCGGCTCATCCCGCGTGGTGTCCACGGTGGCGCCAAGCAGGACGGAGCTGCCGTCCAAATCAGGATCTCCGAGCGACATGGGGGGCGTACGGTCGAGCAGCGCCGGGTCGATGGGTGTTTCCTCGACGGTGGGGAGGTTCTCCATGTCGAGCTTGCCTATATCCGGCAAAACGGCCTTGCCCAGAATCTTGGCAAGCGGCTTTTCGACGAAGAACGCCACCTTGCGCTTTGCAGGGCGCGTGAGATTGATGCCGTCGCTGCCGCGCAGCCGAACCGGCTGGCCGTTCATGTCCGGCCCGGTGAATACAAAACTCCCGTTTTCATCGACAAAGCCGTCCCAGATGTCGACGAATTCGCCGCCGACCTGTTCCGCCGTTTGCTTATAGATGTCGTTGAAGGCCAGCATGTCGGAGGTCATGCTGCTCGACTTGAAGGGCGGCAGGCCCGTCCAGACGAGCGGTATGTCGCGTTTCCGGACCGCCTCGGCGAAGTTCGTGACGCGCTTGTCATACTCATTCAACCAGGCTTCCGAACGCGGGTCCTCGCGCTTGTCGCCTATCTTGATCTGCTGCCTGTCGTTGGAGCCGATCATCACCACCACGACAGCCGGCTTTATCTCATCGAGAATGGAGCCGATTTCCTTGTTCCAGTCGTAATAGTCGTTCCGGACGAAACCGGACGAGCCGTTGGTGCGATCAACGACGCGGACGCCGGGCGATTTCGCATAGGCCTGGGTCAGGCCTTCCGCCAGACCGTTGGCAAGAAAGTCGCCGACGACGAGAACGACGCGCGCATTGTCCAGCTTCTCGATGACCGGTTCAGGGGGAGGGGCCGGGGCGGCCGCCCGCGGGGCGATCTTGCGTGCTCTGCTCTTGGGCCGCGATCTTTCGGCGGGCCGCACCCGTTGCGGCTCGACGCGTTCGGCCGGCCGCCGGAAAAGGCAGTTGAAGAGGCCGATGCAGCGCCCGACGAGTTCCTGCGAATGAACGGGCGACGGCGTTGACAGGACAGCGGCAGTGACGATGACGGCAAAGGCCACCACCGAGCATGCAAGCCTTCGCAACACCATCGCCATATATGCACCTTTTTCGCCTGTGCTGTCAGAACCGCCGCAAGGTTTGCAGCACTTCCTTGCTGGGATGGCCGTCCTGCGTCAAGCCGGCTTGCGCCTGAAATGCCCGGATTGCCGAGCGGGACGCCTCGCCGATCTTGCCGTCGATCTTGCCGTCATAATAGCCGAGCGAAAGAAGCCGCTTTTGCAACTCCTGCGTCTCGTTGAAGGACAGGCGCTCGAAGGGCCGATTCCAGTCCCTTGCCAGCCCACCATAACCGGCAATCTGGTCGGCAAGAAGGCCGACCGCAAGCGCATAGGTGTCGGCATTGTTGTAGCGCTTCAGCACAAAGAAATTCTTCGTCATGAGGAATGCCGGTCCGGCGCGGCCATCCGGAACCTTCAGTTCTGCGTTGCGAGAGGGTGCCGGGAAGGCTTTCCCATTCGTGCGTGCCACGCCGATGGATGCCCAGTGCGACAGCGACATGGAACCGGCGGGGAATTTGCGGCCGGCTGGCAGCGAGACTTCGTAACCCCATGTCTCGCCCGGGCGCCAGCCGTTACGGTGCAGCAGGTTTGCCGCTGTCGCAAGCGCGTCCGGCACGGAAGTCCAGATGTCGCGGCGGCCGTCGCCGTCGAAATCGACCGCATAGGCTTCGTAGCTGGTGGGTATGAACTGGGTATGCCCCATGGCGCCAGCCCAGGAACCCGTCAGGTGATGCACGTCGATATCGCCGCGCTGAAGGATCTTGAGGGCGGAGATGAGCTGGGTGCGGGCGAATTTTGCGCGGCGGCTGTCGGCATAGGCCAGCGTGGCGAGCGAGCGGACGACATTGCGCATGACCTTGTCGTTCTTGAGCGCTTCGCCGTAATTGGATTCCATCGACCAGATACCGAGCAGGATATAGCGGCTGACGCCATAATGCTGCTCGATCCGGTCAAGCCATGGTTTCCATTTGCGCGCCATGGCGCGGCCTGTGGCCACCGCTTCCTCGTTTACGCGATTGTCGAAATATTGCCAGGCCGGAGACTTGAACTCTGGCTGATAGCGCGCCTTCTCCAGCACTTCGGGATCGGCCGCAGTTACCCCGCGAAAAGCACGATCATAGGTCGATGCCGAAATGCCGTTGGCGGCTGCAACCGAACGGAATTCCGCCACCCAGCGCTGGAAGCCTGCATCCGCCATGGCGGGCGCTGCGGCCGAAAACAGGATCAGCGCCATTCCGGCGATGGCGGCGAGACAGCGATTGACGGCCCTGCGAGAGAACATTCCTACCTCCGTTGAAAATGCCGAAAGACACTTATCGCCGAATGCAGTTAGGAAAGGGTTTACCATAGGGTCTTCCGGTTGTTTTGCCGGAGCGTTGACTTCTGCTTTCCAACAGCCTTCCATGATAGGAGTGTTTCGAGCAGAACAATGCTTGCCTGGACGCGTCCCTTACATCCAATGACATGGTTAACCGCATGAAGAAATTACGCAAGGCCGTCTTTCCCGTTGCCGGTCTGGGAACGCGTTTCCTGCCCGCCACCAAGGCCGTGCCCAAGGAGATGCTGACGGTCGTGGACAGGCCCGTCATTCAATATGTGGTCGACGAGGCGCGAGAGGCGGGCATCGAGCACTTCATATTCGTGACCGGACGCAACAAGGCGGTCATCGAAGACCATTTCGACCTCCAGTTCGAGCTTTACGATACGCTCGAGCAGCGCGGCAAGAACGAAGTCCTGTCACGCCTGAAGGGCATGCAGCCGGCGCCGGGCCAGACCAGTTTCACGCGGCAGCAGGAGCCACTTGGCCTCGGCCATGCCGTCTGGTGCGCGCGAGAGATCGTGGGAGACGAGCCCTTCGCGCTGCTTCTGCCGGACATGATCATGCAATCGGAACCCGGCTGCCTGAAGCAAATGGTCGACCTGTACGAGAAAACGGGCAACAACATCGTTGCCGTCGAGGAATGCGATCCTTTGGAGACGCACAAATACGGCATCGTCGTCAAAGGCAAGGACGTGCATAGCGGTTTCGAACTCACCGGCATGGTGGAAAAGCCGAAGCCGGAGGACGCACCGACCAATCTCTACATCAACGGCCGGTATATCCTGCAGCCGGAGATCTTCTCGATCCTGGAAAATCAGGAACGTGGTGCCGGCAACGAGATACAGTTGACCGACAGCATGCTGCGGCTGCTCGAAAAGCAGCCCTTCTACGGCTATCATTTCAAGGGACGGACCTTCGATTGCGGCTCGCCGGAAGGTTTCGTCGAAGCCAATCTGGCCTTTGCGCTGGCGCGGCCGGATATGAAGAAGCATGTGACGGATTTCATGCGGGAGATCGCGGCCGAATAGCTTTCGGCACGAGGCCAGTGTCGCAGCCGCCAGTGAAGGAAGCGGCTGGCGAAACAATATTGGACAGGCGCCGATGAAAGCGGTAGGGCGATATCACCACTCCGGTTGCATTTGCGAGCCGTGATCCGAGAGCACGAGTAGACACCCAATGCATGCGAAACTGAAAGCCCTCCCGGACAGGAAGGCAATGATCGCGTCGGCCGCGAGGACGATCGCCACCGAAAAGGCGGGCGTGGCCGCTTTGGCGGTCGCGCTCGAAAACGGCCTTTCGGAACCGTTTGTGCAGACAGTCGAGCTCCTGTCCCGGATCACCGGCAGAGTGATCGTGACGGGAGTGGGCAAAAGCGGCCATATCGGCTCCAAGATCGCGGCGACCCTTGCTTCCACGGGCACGCCAGCCTTCTTCGTACATCCGGCGGAGGCAAACCACGGCGACCTCGGCATGATTGCGCGCGACGATGCGATCCTCGCCATGTCGTGGTCCGGTGAAACAACGGAACTCAAGGGTATTGTCGCCTATGCGCGCCGTTTCGCTATCCCGCTTATCGCCATCACCTCGGGCGGGAATTCGGCCCTTGCGCGGGAGTCCAGCATCGTCCTGACCTTGCCACGGGTGCCGGAAGCCTGCCCGCATGGATTGGCGCCGACCACCTCGACGCTGATGCAACTCGTTATGGGTGACACGCTGGCCGTCGCGCTTCTCGAAGCGCGCGGCTTCACAGCCGATCATTTCCGTACTTTCCATCCCGGCGGCCAGCTCGGCGCCAACCTGACCCATGTCGCCGACATTATGCATAGCGGCGAGAAGATGCCGCTGGTGGCCACAGGTACAGGGATGCGCACGGCCATTCTGGAGATTTCGCGCAAGGGCTTCGGCTGCGTCGGCATAACGGATGCCGAAGGCAGGCTGACGGGCATCATCACGGACGGCGACCTGCGCCGCCATATGGACAGCGACATCCTGTCGATGACCGTCGATCAGGTCATGACAAAGGATCCGAAAACGATCTCGCCCGACACGCTTGCGGCCACCGCCCTGCAGATCATCAACGCCTCCGCCATCACCACCTTGATGGTCGTCAAGGACGGGAAGCCGGCGGGCATCGTGCATCTGCACGATCTCCTGCGCATCGGTGCGGCCTGAGAGCCTGAACCAAAAGTCGCTCCAGCGAGGCGAAAACGGCGTCTGTCTGCGCTCCGGCGCTCGCCTACGACATGTACGCTCCGCTCCGATGCTCGAAAACCACCGCCTTCGGCCTCGCCGGATCGTTTTTTGATTCAGACTCTGAGTCAGAAAGCTCTAAATCGGCTCCACTTGCAGCGTTCCGTCCCTGGCTGCGGTGACGCGCACCCGCGCGCCGGCCGGAAGATCTGGCCCGCTGATGCGCCAGAGCGTATCGCCGAGGCGAATGCGGCCATAGCCTTCTACAATCGCTTCTTCCAGGGTGGCGGTGCGGCCGATAAGCTGTTCGGCGCGCTGGTTGAGAAAGGGCTGATCTGTCTCTCCGGACGCAGGACGGGCCAGCAGGCGCTTGCCCGCGAAAACCGAGACCAGCGACAGCAGGAGGAACATCAGGACCTGCACCTGCCAGGTCCAGAATCCCAGGTCCCAAAGCTGCAGGGAGAGACCGCCGGTGAGGATAGCGGCGATGCCGATCCACAGCAGGAAGACGCCCGGGACGAGGATCTCGAGAATCAGGAGGATGAGGCCGAGGAGCATCCAGTTCCACGGACCCAGATCGAAGACGAGCTCCAGGAGCATGATTGATTTCCTCTGACTGCCGTCAGGTGCGGTCCGGTCCTGTCGCCGGCGGTCTTGCCGTGGACCGGCGGGGCACGGCCTGGGGTGCTTCGCCGCCGAAGACCTCGCGCGCTATGGCGCCGATGCCTCCGAGCGAGCCTATGAGGGCGGAGGCCTCGACGGGAAGGAGAACCACCTTGTTGTTGTTCGAGGACCCGATCTTGGCGAGCGCTTCGGTGTATTTCTGCGCCACGAAATAGTTCACGGCCTGCACGTCGCCCTGGGCGATCGCTTCCGAGACCACCTGGGTTGCGCGCGCCTCCGCTTCCGCCGCGCGCTCGCGGGCCTCCGCGTCGCGGAACGCAGCCTCACGCCGGCCTTCGGCCTCCAGTATCTGCGCCTGTTTGAGGCCTTCGGCTTCCAGTATCTGCGCGCGCTTGTTGCGCTCGGCCATCATCTGGCGAGCCATGGATTCCACCAGATTGGCCGGCGGGTTGATGTCCTTGATCTCGACGCGGGTCATCTTGATGCCCCACGGATTGGCCGCCTCATCGACTATGTGCAGCAGGCGGTCGTTGATCGTGTCGCGGTTGGAGAGCAGTTCGTCGAGATCCATCGAGCCCATGACGGAGCGGATATTGGTCATGGTCAGGTTGAGGATGGCATTCTGCAGCCCCGAGACCTGATAGGCAGCCTGGGGCGCGCTCAGCACCTGGTAGAAGGCGACCCCGTCGACAGCCACGATCGCATTGTCGCGCGTGATGACCTCCTGGGTCGGAACGTCCAGCACCTGCTCCATCATGTTCATCTTGGCGCCGATGCGGTCGATGAAAGGGATGATCAGGTTGAGGCCGGGCGTAAGCGTGCGCGTGTAGCGGCCGAAGCGCTCGACCGTATAGTTGTAGCCCTGCGGCACCGTCTTGATGCCGGCGAACAGCAGCAGCAGGACGAGAACGACAAGGACCGCAATGAGAATGTCGAGACCTGAAAACATCGTCCTCTCCCGCAACTCCGGATGGTGTCAGCAAGACACTTAGGCGGGAATCAGGGTCACATCAATCGCCCTTTGCCTCTCCGCTTTTGCGAAAGACGGATTTTGCTCAGATCCAGCCTGACAATTCGCGGCGCACGAGTGTCTCGATCACCGCCATGCCTTCCTCGCTGTCATTGAGGCAGGGGATATGGGAATAGTTCTGGCCGCCGGCCTCGCGGTAGATATGGGCGACCTCGCGGCCCATTTCGTCAATCGTCTCCAGGCAGTCGGAAACGAAGCCCGGATTGATCACGGCGAGGGATCTGACGCCTTCCTTCGCAAGACGCTCCACGGTCTCGTCCGTATAGGGTTTGAGCCATTCCTCAGGCCCGAACCGCGACTGGTAACATGTGATCAGTTTCTTCTCGTCCCAGCCGAGACGCTCCCGCAGAAGGCGCGTCGTGGTTTCGCACTGGACGCGGTAAGGATCGCCGCGCACGGAATAGCTTTCCGGAATGCCGTGATAGGAGGCGATAATCACTTCCGGCTCGAAATCCAGCGTCGCCAGATGCTTCTTCACCGAACGCGCCAGCGCCTCGATATAGGCCGGCTCGTCGGGATAGGCAGGCACGGTGCGCACGGCTGGCATGAAGCGCAGCTTCATAAGCGCCTCGAAGAATTTGTCGTTCACGGTTGCCGTAGTGGTCGCCGAATATTGCGGATAGAGCGGGAACATCACGATGCGGTCGCAGCCCTGATCCAGCAGGCGCTTTGTCACGGCCTCGATCGAGGGCTCGCCATAACGCATCGCCCAGTCGACAACGACATTCTCATGCGCCGCCAGAGCCGCCGCAAGTTTTTCGCCCTGCGAACGGGTGAAGGTACGCAGTGGAGATTCATCTCGTTCGCGGTTCCAGATATTGCGGTACAGCGCGCCGGATCTTTTGGGCCGCGTGTTCAGCACGATGCCGTAAAGGATGGGAAGCCAGACGGCGCGCGGCCATTCGATGACCCGCCTGTCGGACAGGAACTCCTTCAGATAGCGCCGCATCGGCGCGTATTCGGTGCCCTCCGGCGTTCCGAGATTGACGAGCAGAACACCGACCCTGCCGACATTGGCTGATGGGCGGCCGGCAGGCAGGGGACCGACGGCCTTGGCCGCGTCGGGATCGATCAGGTTAGGGGCGATCATTGCAAGAACTCCGTGCGTGCCGCGAAATTAGACACGGCGCTGGCAAATTCAATGCAACGTCTGGCCGCAGGCAGCGGGGGCCGTTACGACGCGGCTCAACCGGCGTAGTCGCGCTCGTCGGCTATGACCTTGCCGTCATTCGGCAGTCCGCCGGGATCAACAAGATGGACCGTGCCGCCGAGCTTCGTCACCTCGCGCAAGGTAGCCTCGATCGCGCTGGTATCGAGCGAAGCCTTCTCCGCGGGTTCCACATGCAGCGCCATGACGTCGCGTTCGCCGTCCCGGCTCACCACCAGCCGAGCCCTGGCGATCTCCACATGGCGCTTCAGTATTGCGGCGACCTGCTTCGGATCGACGAACATGCCCTTCACCTTGGTGCGCTGGTCGGCACGCCCCATCCAGCCCCTGATGCGCATATTGGTGCGGCCGCAGGGGCTCCTTTCCGGCATGACGGCAGAGAGATCGCCGGTCCCCAGACGGACCAGCGGATAGGCAGGATTGAACCCCGTCACCACCACCTCGCCGACCTCGCCCTCGGCCACGGGATCGTCTGTGCCGGGCCGCACGATCTCCACGATGAGGTTCTCGTTGACGACCATGCCCGGATATGGCTGCCCGCCCTTATCCGTCGTCTCATAGGCGATCACGCCGAATTCGGCGGTCGCATAACATTGAAGTACATTGATGCCGCGCGACCGGTACTCCTCGCGAAGGGAAGGGAAGAGGGCGCCGCCCGACACAAGGCCGAGCCGGAAGGAGGAGAGGGGCGTGCCGAGCCCGGCTGCCCTGTCCAGTATCACCTTGAGGAAATCCGGCGTGCCGCAATAGACCTGCGGTTTCAGGGCGAGTACTGCTTCCACCTGCATGTCGGTATTGCCGGTACCGGCCGGAAAGACGGTGCAGCCCAGCGCGCGCGCGCCTTCGTCGAGGATGTAGCCGCCCGGCGTCATGTGATGGGCGAAGGCATTGTGGACGATATCGCCGCGCCGAACGCCAGCGGCAAAAAAAGCCCGTGCGGCCTGCCAGGGGTCGGAGCCTTGTGCCTGCGGCTCCCAGATGGGGCCGGGCGACATGAAGACCCGTGCACCGGCAAGAGCGGCCGGATCGACGAAACCGCCGAAAGGCGGGTTCGCGGCCTGCATCTCGAGAAGCTCGGGCTTGCGCAGGACAGGAAGGCGGGCCAATGCAGCACGGCTGTTCACCGAAGCCAGGTCTATCCCTGAAAGCCAGTCCCGCAACCCCGGCACCTTTGCTGCGGTTTCGCTCAGGAAACGCGGCAACCGCTCGAAAAGCCTGCTCTCACGGAGAGAGGGATCGAGCGTTTCCAGGTCGTCGAAATGCGCAGCCATATGTTCTCCTCTTGTCGTTGCGATCCTTATCGCAGGAGGCATATGAACCGTGCAAGCCGGAACCGTCAGGTTGATGGCCGGAAGGAAAGAAAACCGGGCAGGATCACGCCCGGCCTTGCATTTAGGGCAGGCTTTGGCTCAGGAGACACCCGGGCTGCGCGTCAGGGTGAACTGCTGACCGTTGGAATTGGTGCAGTTCAACTGGCTGGGCGACACGAGAGCGCAGTTCACGCTCGATGTCGTCTGCCTGATCAGTGACCGCATGGAAATCTCGACATTCTGCTGGTCGCGATAGGTATAAGTGCCCTCGGCCAGCCGATTGCCCGTATCCGTGGCGACCGTCTCGAACTGCCCGCTGTTGAAACGGGAAACAGCTACGCCCTGCTGGTCGAGCCAGGAGCCTTCGACGCCCGTCTGGGGCTGAACATTTGCCATGCGCGGCGGTCCGCTCGTCTCACAGGCGGCAAGTGCCAGAACGGCACCGAGCGTCGCGAGGGCGAATGGCTTGCGAATTTTTGTCATGAAATCTGTCCTCTCCAATAAATCCGCCGCTGTCACTATAGCGTCATGGAAGCCGTTGCGGCAGCGTCGGAGCCTGTATGAACGCTCAGCGCACGAGAATGTTGCGAAACTGCCACGGGTCCTTCGTGTCGATGTCTTCCGGGAAAAGGCCGGGCCCGGAATGCAGCGGCGTCCAGTCGGTGTAGTATCCTGTCACCGGTCCGAGATAGGGAAGCTGCACCTCGAGGCAGCGCTTGTAGTCCATCTCGTCGGCATCCACGATGCCTGCTTCCGGATGCTCGAGCGCCCAGACCATCCCGGCGAGAACGGCCGACGCGACCTGCAGGCCGGTGGCGTTCTGGTAAGGGGCCAACTGACGCGTCTCCTCGAGCGAGAGCTGCGAACCGTACCAATAGGCGTTCTTGGCGTGTCCGTAGAGAAGCACGCCCAGCTCGTCGATACCGTCCACCAACTCGTTCTCGTCGAGGACATGCTGGACCGGTTGCGCCTTGCCGGCTGCGCCGAACATCTCGTGCAGCGAAAGTACGGCGTCGTTGCAGGGATGGTAGGCGTAATGGCAAGTCGGCCGATAGATCGCCTTGCCGGCCTCGTCCCGGACCGTGAAAAAGTCGGCGATCGAGATCGACTCGTTATGGGTGACGAGAAAGCCGTATTGCGGGCCGGGCGTCGGACACCAGCTGCGCACGCGCGTATTGGCGCCCGGCTGTTCAAGATAGATCGCGGCGCGGCAGCCTGTCTCATGCTCCTTGGCGTTGTCAGGCATCCACGTCTCGTGCGTGCCCCAGCCGAGTTCGGCCGGCTGCAGCCCTTCGGCGATGAAGCCTTCGACGGACCAGGTGTTCCAGAACACGTCCATGGGTTTCGGTTGTTTCGTCCGCTGGGTATCGCGCTCGGCGATATGGATGCCCTTGACACCGACCTTCTGCATCAGCGCGGCCCAGCCCTCGCGGTCGGCCTGTCCCGGTTCCTCGAAATCAAGCCCGAGTTCCTTGGCGAGATTTACCAGCGCCTGCTTGACGAACCAGGAAACCATGCCTGGATTGGCGCCGCAGCAGGAAACGGCGGTCGTGCCGCCGGGGTTGGCTCGTTTCTCCTCGCGCACCGTTTCGCGCAAGGCATAGTTGGTGCGTGCCTCGTTGCCCGCATCATTGTCGAAATAGAAGCCGAGCCAGGGTTCCACGACCGTATCGATGTAGAGAACGCCAAGCTTGCGGCAGAGTTTCATGAGGTCGAGCGAGGAGGTGTCGACCGACAGATTGACGCAGAAACCCTGGCCATCGCCCCTGGTCAGGAGCGGCGTCAGCAACTCTTCGTAGTTGTCTTTCGTGACCGCCTGCTGCACGAATGCGATGCCGCGTTCGTCGAGCAGCGCCTTGTCGTGGTCGCGCGGGTCGATGACGACCATTCTTTCCTTGTCGAATTTGAAATGGCGTTCGATGAGAGGCAGCGTTCCGCGCCCGATGGAGCCGAAGCCGATCATGACGACCGGGCCGGTGATTTCGCCGTAGACCGGCCATTTCTCATTCGCCATTCAAGAACGCTCCTCTTCAATTGCCGCTACGGCAAATAGCGCAGTTGCTCCTAAGACAGAAGCCGTCCCCGGATCAATCCGCGCAACGCGTTGCCGACAAAGACATTTTCCGCATGAAGCAGGTCCTCGCGCCTAAGAACGGCTTCGCGGGCGCGGCCGGTTTCGAGCAGATGCCGGCGCAGCACCCCCGCCAGAAGTCCGCAAGAGAGCGGCGGCGTCATCAGCCGGTCCGCCCGTTCGACAAAGACATTCGTTATCGTCCCCTCGCAGATCTCGTCACGCTCGTTGAGCAGGATGACCTCGGTCGCCTCGCCCGGCGGATATTCCGCACGGGCGGCAGCATAGACGCCGCGTGCCGAAGTCTTGTGACGAAGCTGTGGATCGCCTGAATTGAGCCGCGTTTCGGCAAGCCGGAGCGGCCATACGGTGTCGGAAGGCTGGAGAATGAAATCCTGCAGTGTCATCGTCAGCGTTCCGTCCGGCGCAAGCGCCATGCGGACGCGCTGGTCCGTCGCCGCCGAGATTGCCGCAAGCTTCTCCTCGAAAGCTTCCCGATGAAACGTGAATCCCAGTTCCGTCGCCGAACCGGCAAGCCGATCGAGGTGAAGGGCCTGGAGCGCGATGCCCTTGCCCGGCTCCCAGCGCATGGTCTCGATCAGTTCGAAATCGGCGCCTCGCCCGTGGCGAAACGGCCCTTCAGCAGGCATTCGGCATATTCTCCTTCTGCGGTGGAATCGAAGACCACGCCGCCGCCGACATTGTAGACGGCCTCGCCGCCAGGAAAGAGCGACAAGGTGCGAATGGCGACGCTGAAGCGCATGCGCAGGCCCGGCGCGATCCAGCCGATGGCGCCGCAATAGACATCGCGCGGGCGCTCCTCCAGCTCATGGAGGATTTCCATGGCGCGGATCTTCGGCGCGCCGGTGATGGAGCCGCAAGGGAAGAGCGCGGCGAAGATGTCGCGAATCGTGGCATTCTTCATGAGGCGCGCCCTGACCCGGCTGACCATCTGGTGCACTGTCGGATAGCTGTCGACGCGGAAAAGCTCCGGCACGTCCAGCGTGCCGACCTCGCTGATGCGCGAGATATCGTTGCGCAGGAGATCGACGATCATCCGGTTTTCGGCCTGGTTCTTCGGGTCTGAGCCGAGAGCAGCCTTCAGGCGCTCGTCCTCCTCGCGCGTGTGGCCGCGCGGCATCGTGCCCTTCATGGGCAGGGATTCGATCCACCGGTCGGCATCGATACGGAAGAAAAGCTCCGGCGAACGCGAAAGAACAATCGGGCCGGCGAGGTCGGCCAGCGCGCCATAGGCGACGGGCTGCCGCGCCGTAAGCTGGTCGAAAAGCGTCAGCGGGTCGCCGCCCCAGCGCGCCTCCACGGGAAAGGTGAGATTGGCCTGATAGCAGTCGCCTTCGCGCAAATGGCGATGGACGCGGGCGAAACGGGTTTCGTATTGGGAAAATGCCCAAGTCGCGTGCGGCTCGGCGAGGAAGGAATTGCTGTCGGAATGCGCCGGAATGGCGAAGCGTTCGGCTTCCGCGTCTGGTCCATCGAAAACCCCGAGGCAGATGAGCGGCGCACGGCGTCCTTCCGGAAGAATGGGGCGAAGCTTCGGTTCGAACAGATAGCCCGCCTCATAGGAGAAGTAGCCGGCCAGCCACTTGCCTGCTGCCCGTGCGCGCTCGGCCCGCTCCAGAACCTCCTCGAAATCGGCCGCGCTTTCGGCGACCAACAGTTCGGATGGCGAGCGGAAAAGCACCGCCTGCCCGGCCAGATCGTCGCGGAAGAGGATGAAAGGCGCGGTGATGGTCATGTCCGGGACCTGGAGCAATCCTCTTTACCTTCCGGCCCGCCGATCGGCAGGGCGCCTCAGTTGAGCCCTTCCAGTTCGGTGATCAATCCGTCGATCACCGACAGGCCCTTGCTCCAGAAGGCGGGATCGGAGGCATCGAGGCCGAAAGGAGCCAGAAGCTCGGAATGATGTTTCGTGCCGCCGGCACGCAGCATGTCGAAATACCTCTCCTGAAAACCTTTCTCGGCGTTCTGGTAGACGGCGAAAAGGGAGTTCACGAGACAGTCCCCGAAGGCATAGGCGTAGACATAGAAGGGTGAATGGATGAAGTGCGGTATATAGGCCCAGAAGGTCTCGTAGCCGTCGCGCAGCTTTATCGCGGGTCCCAGGCTCTCGGCCTGAACTTCGAGCCAGAATTCACCGATCAGATCGGATGTGAGCTCGCCCTTGCGCCTCTCCGTATGCACCTTGCGCTCGAATTCATAGAAGGCGATCTGCCGTACGACCGTATTGATCATGTCCTCGACCTTCTGCGCCAGCATGGCCTTGCGCTCACGCTTGTCGATCGTGCGGTCGAGCAGCGAGCGGAAGGTCAGCATCTCGCCGAAGACGGAGGCAGTCTCTGCCAGCGTCAGAGGCGTGGAGGCCATCAGCGCACCCTGTTCGGCTGCCAATACCTGATGCACGCCGTGGCCGAGTTCATGCGCGAGCGTCATCACGTCGCGCGGCTTGCCCATATAATTGAGCAGCACGTAAGGATGGACGGAAGGCACGGTCGGATGTGCAAAGGCACCGGGCGACTTGCCAGGCCGCACCGGCGCGTCGATCCAGTTGCGGTCGAAGAAGCGGCGGGCGATCTCGGCCATTTCCGGCGCGAATCCATGATAGGCGGCAAGCACCGTCTCGCGCGCCTCGTCCCAGCCGATGACCGTACGCGGCGTCTCAGGGAGCGGCGCGTTGCGATCCCAGTGGTTCATCGTCTCCATGCCTAGCCATTTGGCTTTCATGGCATAGTAGCGATGAGACAAGCGCGGATAGGCTTCCCGCACCGCCTTCGCCAGCGCATCCACCACCTCGCGCTCGACGCGGTTGGCGAGATGGCGGGAATCGGCGATGTCGGCAAAGCCGCGCCAGCGGTCGGATATCTCCTTGTCCTTGGCCAGCGTGTTGGTGATGAGGGTGAAGGTGCGGAGATTTTCCTTGAAGGTGGCCGCAAGCGCTTCCGCCGCCTTGCGGCGGATATCCTGGTCGGGGTCCTGCAGCTTGTTCAGCGTCGGTTCAAGGGTCAGTTCCTCGTCGTTAACCTTGAAGCGCAGGCTCGTCATCGTCTCGTCGAAGAGCCGGTTCCAGGCGCTGCGGCCGGTCACGGTCTTTTCATGGAAAAGCTGTTCGATGCGGTCCTCGAGCTGGTAGGGCTTGTCCTTCCTGAGATCGAGGATCCACGGCCGGTAATGGCCGAAGGCCGGATCGGCATCGAGCGCGGCAGCGATCGTATCGTCATCGATATTGTTCAGCTCAAGCGCGAAGAAGAGCAGATGCGAGCCGGCATCGGTCATCTTCTCCTGGACATCGCCATAGAGCTTGGCACGCTTCGGATCGGATGTATTGCCGGCATAGACCAGCCCTGCAAAGGACATGATCCGGCCCATGAGTTCCTCGATCGCCTCATAGGCGCGCACGGCCTCGCCGAGGCGGCCCGCAGCACCTTTCGAAGCTTCGCGGGCCAGCTTGCCTTTCCATTCATTTTCGAAGGCGACGGCCTCCTCGCTGACGCGCTGTAGGTCTGCGGCCAGTTCCGGGCTATCCGTGGCGGGATAAAGATCGGACAGGTTCCATTCCGGCAGCATGCCGAATTCGGACTTGCGGGCGAGTTGACCGGCAGCATTGGTCCTGGCGGGGGCGACCTGACGAGGTCCGCCGGCGGATTCGATCATCGGGCATCCTCTAAGTTCCGGTGAGTCAAAGGGCGTTCACCGGCTTTCTTGAACTGCTGTTTAGGAGACTGTGGCATGTTGGGCCAGTCATTTGGAGACAGCTAGTTCGAATTTTCAAAGATTCCATGTCCGCGCCGCCATTCTCGATAGTCGATGACGATCCAGTCCAGCGCCGGCTTCTGGAAAACGTTCTTTACTCGGCTGCTGTCGTGCATTTATGTCACCTGGACGAACCAGGCCGGCCCGGGCCCGGAATTGGCCACTCCAGCCTTTATCCGAAATTGAGGGAATGGGGCATCGATTCGGAGGAAAGGCGGCCGGAGCGGTTTGTCTGCTGGCCGATTTCGATGGAAATCTCAGCTCGTTCGGGCATTTACGCCCTGTTTACCTAGTAAGACCTGTGGCATTCCTTGCCATTTTCTCGCCATCGTCATACCCCATTGCCGCTTCAATAAGACTGGGTTAACCATTAAGGTTGATACTCGAACGTAACGGAGAGACGTTCGACCTTCGCTCCGGGGACAATCATCGAACCTGCAAGGCCAGGGTTTTGAAAAGCTACGACGTTCCAGTTCGTGAATGGCGCAAGCCGGCATCCGTGTGGTCCAAATATCTGGCCGGGCTGCTTCTTGCGATCACATTCATAGCCTCATCCGCTGTATCGGCCAGTGCGGAAACGCGCACCCTGAAATTCTACAATCTGCATACGCGAGAGCGCGCGGAGATCACCTACAAGCGCAACGGCCGCTACATCCAGAGCGGCCTGACCGAGATCAACCGGTTCCTGCGCGACTGGCGCCGCAACGAGCCGACCAAGATGAACCCGCATCTCCTGGATCTGGTCTGGGAGGTTTACCGCCAATCGGGTTCGCGGGACTATATTCACGTCATCTGCGGCTATCGCGCTCCGGCCACCAACGCCATGCTGCGCAAGCGCAGCAGCGGCGTCGCCAACAAGAGCCAGCATACGCTTGGCAATGCGCTCGATTTTTATCTGCCTGACGTCAAGCTCTCCAAGCTGCGGGCGATCGGACTGAAGATGCAGGCTGGTGGCGTCGGTTACTATCCCTCGTCGGGTTCGCCCTTCGTACATATGGATGTCGGCAATGTGCGCCATTGGCCGCGCATGAGCCGCAGCGAGCTGCTGGCGCTGTTCCCCGACGGCAAGACGATGCATGTTCCCACCGACGGCAAGCCGCTGCCCGGATACAAGCAGGCTGTGGCCGCTTATGAGGCGCGCAAGCGCAGTGGCAGCCCGGTGCAGATCGCCAGCGGTTCCGGCGGCTCGGGCAGGGGCCTGCTTGCCTCGCTGTTCGGCGGTGGTGCGGATGACGAAGAGGATTCCGCCATGGTAGCCTCAGCCGCGCCGGCAGAAGCCGCGCAGGCCCGACCGGCCCGCAGGACTTCGGCTCCGCAGCCGGCAGAGCCGGTGCGGCGCGCAGAGACGCCGGCCGCTCCTGTTGCTGCTCCGGAGGCGGTACCCGAGACACCGGCGGCGATGCTTGCCGCGCTCTCCGCCAGCGATATTCCGCTTCCCAAGGCCGCGCCGCGGCCTGAGACGGAAGCACCCAGGCCGGAAGTCGCCGTGGCCGCTCCGGCACCCGACCAGGTTCCCTTCGCAATCGCCGATGCCGAGACCCTGCCCAAGGGGCCCGTGGACCAAAACGGCGTGACGCTCGCTGCGCTTAACGTGCCGATTCCGACCCGCCGCCCCGACTATACGCCAGAGCCGACGGTGGAGGAGACCCTTGTCGCAGCGGCTTCGGATGAGGAGCTTCTTGCCAAAACGGCAGATAAACCCAATGCCTCCGACGCCATTGCGGAAGTGCTGAAGGCGGAAGACAATGTGATGACCGCCTCGGCGGCCTCAGCCTTCCTGCCCATTCCGTCAATGCGGCCCAAGCCGGATGTGGATGAGGAGATCACGCTGGCGGCTATTCCGGGGTCAAGGCCGGCGGCGATCGCAGCCGAGAGTGCCGAAACCAAGAGCCGGGAAGTGGCTGCTGCCGCCTCGCTGGACATACCGTCAGCGCCGAACAGCCGACAGGTCGGCGCCTCGCAGAGAACGGCGTTGCTGGAGAGCGACAGCGCGACCGAGACATCGGCCATCATCGCCGGCAGCGTCAAGACCACGCAGAAAGGTGCCCGGCCGGACGCGAAAGCGGCACGACCTGACCCCAAGGCCGTTGTCCTTCCCGTGCGGGCGGAGAATGCGCGCTGGGCGTTCAATCCCGAACCGGTCATCCAGAACGGCAACGGAACCAAGATGCCGTCCTTCGAGAGCCCGGTCGTGCGTGCGCCGAGTGCCGTCTACACTGCCGGTTTCCATTCCGGAGAGACGGCCGCCGATGCCTCCCGCTTTACCGGCAGCGCGGTCACGTTCCTGGCGGTGGCCAAGTTCAACACGAACTGAATTTGATATTCCAGCCTTGATGAGGAGGCCCCGCGAGGGGCCGTTTTCGTTATCGACGGAGCCCGCTCGCCTCGCGCGCAAGCGCTTCGATCCTGTCCCAGTCACCTGCCTGGAGTGCATCATCCGGCGCAACCCACGATCCGCCGACGCACACCACATTCGGCAGCGAGAGGTAATCGGCAGCATTTTTCGCTGAAATTCCCCCGGTCGGGCAGAAGCGCATGCCTGCGAAGGGGGAAGCAAGCGATTTCAGGAAAGCGGCGCCGCCCGCCTGCTCGGCAGGGAAGAATTTCAAGAGTGAATAGCCTTCCTCGCGCGCGCCCATGATCTCGCTTGGCGTGATGGCGCCGGGAAGGAAGGGGACAGGCGACGAGGCAGCGGCATCCAGAAGTTCCTGCGTCATGCCCGGGCTGACGATGAATTTCGCACCGGCATCCGTAGCCTCCTGGAAGTCCTTGGCCGAAAGGATGGTTCCCGCGCCGACGACCGCCTCGGGGACTTCCGCCGCGACGAGGCGCACCGCGTCAAGCGCGTCCGCCGTGCGCAAGGTGATCTCGATCGCCGGCAATCCGCCACGCGCCAGAGCCCGGGCAAGCGGCACCGCATCGGCAATCCGCTCTATCTTCAATACAGGTATGACCGGCTGACCCTTGAGCATTGCGAGCAGCGTTTCGGTCTTGTCGCGCATGGGTTTCCTTTCGCGGGGCTTGGATTTGAAAGCGATTTAGCGGAGGCACGGTTGCATGTCCACGAATATGGCCGGTGATCCGATCAGGGGAAAATCCTCCGCAGCAGTTCCGAAAGCCAGGCCAGCCAGCGCTGTCCCGCGTGGCGGAAAGGCATGGCCTGCTGGATGGCTGCAATCGTCGCCGGCCCCGCAATGCCGTCGATAGCAAGACCCTCATCGCGTTGGAAACGCTTCACAGCCGCCTCCGTGGCAGGGCCGAAGCGCCCATCCACCGCGAGCGGATAGCCGAGGGCGGAAAGCAATCTCTGCAAGTCTCGGACCTGTTCTCCGGACGAGCCACGGCGAAGCAGGGTCGGGCTTCCGGCTTCGCCTTTGGCGGGAGCGGAAACCGAGCCCGAGTGAAACAATTCATAGGCTTGCGCCAGCTTCAGATGATAGGTTCCGGCACGATAGTTCGGACCGTTATAGCCGCGGGCGAAAGCGTGCCAGTCGTGTTTTTGCAATACGCCTGCGAGGCCGGCCTTCTCGATATAGGCTAGCATCAGCCGCATCTGACCCGCAATCCCGCTGCGCGCCTCCTCCACAAGTGCTTCCACGCTTGCGTAACCGAGCCAGGTCCAATGGGCTCCCATAACCTGGCCAATGCCCCATGAGGTGGATTCGTAAGCCGCCTTCGGGTCGATTTCGACGGCCTTTGCCAGGAGGCGCCAGCGTTCTGCCTGTGTCGCAGGGTTTGCCACTGCTCCCGCTTTGGGCGAGGCGAGGCCGGCGGCGCGGGCCAGGCGTTGCTTCTCGCCCGTGAGCCGGCGGTGGAAATAGTGGGCCTCGAAACGGATCAGCGGTTCGGGCCGTCCATCGATCATGGCGAATGCGGTGCCGTTGCTCTCGACCTTGGCGACGGCAAGCAGGGCGGCGGGTTCGACACCCTTCCTGTCTGCGGCTTTGGAAATCTCATGGATGGTTTCTGCAGAAAACATGGCGTCCCTCGTTAAATGCCTGCCACTATTCTGACTCCCTGACGCCGGGCGGGGACAAAAACGGGATGGAGCGGGGATGGAGCGGGGCCTTCCCCATCCGGCCAGAGTGCCAGGGCGCGACAGATGCAGCTTCACGCCTTGCAACAAGGCCGTTCCCGGCGTAGAGGCATCGGCATGTCCCAATCCCGCCAGGAAATGCCGGTCACCGTCGCCGCGCTCTACCGCTTTGCGCGCTTTGCCGATTTTGCCGCGTGGCGTCAGCCCTTGCTGGATCTTTGCCGATGCAAGGGCATCATGGGGACGCTCCTGCTGGCGCCGGAAGGCATAAACGGCACCGTGGCCGGCAGCGAAGCGGGGATTGCGGAACTGCTCGCTTTCCTCGAAACTATCCCCGCCTTGGCCGGTCTCGAGGTGAAATTCAGCCGCGCCGCCGAGATGCCGTTCCGCCGCATGAAGGTTCGCCTCAAGAAGGAGATCGTTACCATGGGCGTCGAGGGTGTCGATCCCCTGGCAAGCGTCGGCACCTATGTCGAACCGCGTGACTGGAATGCCCTGATCGCCGATCCTGATACGATTTTGATC
The DNA here is from genome assembly GCF_007829525.1 of Mesorhizobium sp. J18. Taxonomy (GTDB): domain Bacteria; phylum Pseudomonadota; class Alphaproteobacteria; order Rhizobiales; family Rhizobiaceae; genus VLJP01. The sequence goes on along the minus strand of NZ_VLJP01000003.1, from coordinate 63,408 downwards.
GACACACGCAACGACTACGAAACGGCGATCGGAACGTTTCGCGGTGCTGTGGACCCCAAGACCCGCAGTTTTGGAGAATTTCCGCGCTGGGCCGAAGAAAGGCTCGACGAGCTGCGCGGCCGCAAGGTGGCAATGTTCTGCACCGGGGGCATCCGCTGCGAAAAGGCAACGGCTTTTGTGAAATCCCTCGGCATTGAAGAGGTGTTTCATCTCAAGGGCGGGATACTCAAATATCTTGAAACGGTACCCGCCGGAGAAAGCCTCTGGGAAGGCGAATGTTTCGTCTTCGATGAGCGGGTCTCGGTGACGCATGGCCTTGCCGAGGGTGAAGCCGAGCTCTGTCGTGCCTGCCGCCGGCCGCTGACGGCGGAAGACCTCCGTTCGCCGCATTATCACGCAGGCGTTTCCTGTCCGCATTGCCATGATGTGAAGACGGAAGCGGATCGCGCACGCTATGCCGAACGCCAGCGTCAGATAGAGCTGGCCGAAAGCCGCGGCAGCGGTCCGCATATAGGCCGCTGATCTTTTCCGGCGAAGCCGTCATTGCAAAGGGGCACCTGGTTGCCTACCTGAACCGGGCATGTCTGCGGACCGGATCCGTGACCGTCTTTACGCTGGGAGAACCCGATGTTCGATCCGAAAAAGCTGCTGGATGAACTGCTTGGCTCGAAAATGCCGGGCGGACAAGGAACAGTCCGCGACAAGGCCGGAAATGCGCTCGATCTTGCCCGCAACAATCCCTTGGCCACGGGCGCCATCGCCGCTGTTCTGCTCGGCACCGGCCCCGGGCGAAAGCTTGCCGGCTCGGCGCTGAAGCTCGGCGGTCTCGCTGCCATTGCCGGCCTCGCCTACAAAGCCTATCAGAATTATCAGAGCGGTCAGAACCCTGCGGAGCAGGCGCAGAATCAGCCCGAATTGCTGCCGCCACCTTCCAATACCGGCTTCGATCCGGCCGAGGCACCACAGGGCGAGGATGAATTCGCCCTTACGCTGGTGCGGGCGATGATCTCGGCGGCGCGTGCCGACGGCCATATCGATGAGGCCGAGCGCGCCCGGATCGCAGGCAGGCTGAAGGAGGCTGGCATCGATGACGAGGCGGAAGCCTTCCTCGTCTCGGAACTCGAGCGTCCGATGGATCTAGACAAGCTGGTCGCCGGCGCCAAGACCGACGCACAGAGGGTCGAGCTCTACACCGCTTCGCGCCTTGCCATCGACCCCAATACGCGCGCCGAGCGGGGCTATCTGGATCTTCTGGCCGGGCGGCTCAATCTTCCCGACATGCTGGTCGACCATATCGAGGCGACGGTTTCTTCCGCCAAGGTCGAGGCGTAGTCTATCACCGCGGGCCCCAGACTGCCGGGGGCGCCCCCGCGAAATCCCCGACAATCCGCCTGATTTACATCAGGACGCCGGCAGGGCCGGCATGTGGCTACGTGCATAAAGCGTGCCAAACGGAATCGTCCCGATTAGGAGCGTAACCCGCTGGTCCGAAATTCGTTCAAGCTATCTTGTCATATCAGCGAAATGAACGGCGCACTAAGCTACGCCTGCAAGACAGCCTGGGAGAAAAGCAATGTCGGTTGATCGGAATGCCACGGTGACGGCTCATCAGAAAAATGATGACAACAAATGGTACTATCGCATTCAAAGGAACGGTGATGCGGGACCAACGGTCGGGCCGTTTCCTTCCGAGCAGGAAGCGATCCAAGCCGGTGAACGGGCGCTGGCCGCTGTCGTGGATGAAGAAGAAGGCCAAGCCTAACCTTCTCCTCGCAGATGCAGGTGGAGAAAGGCGTCGTCAAATGTCGTTCTCCACACTGCTTCGACCGGAACAATGCTGCCGAGGTCCAAGTTTGTCATGTACGACAAAGGAGACCTCGACATGAAAACACTTGTTAAACTGGCAACCGCAGGCACGCTTCTGCTTTTTTCAAGTGGGTTTACCCTGGCCGAATGCGTGGATGCGGATTCGACGGCGTCCACATCGGCGGAGGTCAAGACGCCTCCCGTCGCCAAGGACGGGAGCCAGGCCCCCCTTGAAGCCGAACCGCGCGCCGATGCTCAGGAAAGCGATGCCGGACCGGCACAGAAGGACGGCGGCACCATGCCTCTGGCTTCCGACGAAGCCGATGACACCAATGATGTCGCTACTTCCCAGCAGGATGTGGAAGCCCAGCAGGAAGGCGAACAGACTGCCGCGGCAAAGACGGACGCCGGCTGCTGAGTCAACGGCGATCCGAGACACCGACCCTTTTTGACGTAACGGGTGCGAGGCGCGTTGCTTTCGCCCGGCTCCCATTCACCTGTTGTCATTGGCGAAGAGGGCGCATAAGGTTCCGCCTGCGCAAAGCCATTGCGCAATTTCGGGGCAGCGCCTGATGGTTGCCTCTGAGCCAAGGGACAGGCTGCATCCGGGGCGCGGATGCCTCTGCCGGACCCACCATCACCAGTAAGCCACGGCCGATCGGCAAGCGGGAGGCCATGTGACCGGCATGCCGGCGAAAAGGACTTGTGATGAAGAAATGGGTTTGGGCGCTGCTCCTGGCTATGATGTCTCTCGGTTTATTGCCAACAGCCGCGCAGGAGCAGATCACCGTATTCGCGGCCGCGAGCATGAAGGATGCACTGGGTCGCGCAGCAAGCGATTTCGAAGCGGAAAGCGGAACGAAAGTGATCGTTTCCTTTGCCGCCAGTTCCGTTCTGGCAAGGCAGATCGAGGCGGGTGCGCCAGCGGATGCCTTTGTTTCGGCCGATCAGGACTGGATGGAGTGGCTGGCAGAACGCGATCTCATTAAGCCGGAAACGCGCCGGCTGATTGCCGGAAACGCACTGGTGATCGCCGTCGCCGAGGGAACCGAGCAGGTGTCGGAGCCGGGCGAGCTTCTGAAAGAGGGCCGCTTTGCCATGGGCGATCCGCGCCATGTGCCTGCCGGCAAATATGCCGAGTCGGCGCTGGAGAAGCTCGGGCTTTGGGAAGATGTCAAGGAGAATGCCGTTTTCGCCGAGAATGTTCGCGTGGCGCTCGAATTCGCCAGTCGTGGCGAAACCAAAGCGGCTATGGTCTACGGCTCCGATCTGAAGGCGGCGAAGGGGCTGGTCCTGGCCTATAGCTTCCCGGCCGGAAGCCACGATCCGGTCGTCTATCCGGCTGCCGCCACCAGGGACGGCAAGGCGGAGGTCGTCGAATTCCTCGACTATCTTTCCGGCGAGAAGGGACAGGCGATCTTCGAGGAATTCGGCTTCTCCAGGGTCGAGCATTGAGCAGAGCGTGATGGAGGAAAGTGCTGGCGCGATCGTTCTTCTTTCGGCCAAGGTTGCCCTTACTGCGATCGCGGTTGGGCTGGTTCCTGCTTTCGCCATTGCCTGGCTCCTGGCGCGGCGCGACTTTCCCGGCAAGGGCCTTGTGCAGGCTGTCGTCACCATGCCGCTTGTCCTGCCGCCGGTGGTGACAGGCTATCTGCTTCTCCTGCTCTTCGGTTCGCGCGGCCCGCTCGGACGCTTCTTCGAGAGCGTGTTCGGGCTGAGTTTCGCCTTCCGCTGGACTGGTGCAGCGCTCGCAGCCGGGGTGATGGCCTTCCCACTGCTTGTCCGGCCGATCCGGCTTTCCCTGGAAGCGATAGATCGTGGCCTAGAGGAGGCAGGGCATACGCTCGGCGCTTCGCGGCCGGTCGTGTTCCTGACCGTGACATTGCCGCTCGCATTGCCGGGCCTGCTTGCCGGGGGCGTTTTGGGATTTGCAAAGGCGCTCGGCGAATTCGGCGCGACAATCACCTTCGTTTCCAACATTCCCGGAGAAACGCAGACCCTGTCGCTCGCTATTTACACGCTGTTGCAGACGCCGACGGGCGATGCCGCTGCTCTCCACCTCATTATCGTTTCTGCCATATTGGCGGTGGCGGCGGTGCTGTTTTCCGAATGGATAGCGCGCCGCATGCAGCGGAGCAGCAGGCAGTGAGCGGCCTCGACGTCGATATTTCCGGCAGGATCGGTGCGTTTGCCATATCCGCCGCCTTTCAGGCCGAATCCGGCATAACCGCGCTTTTCGGACGTTCGGGGGCGGGAAAGAGCACGATACTCAAGATGATAGCCGGTACGGCACGGCCGACGAAAGGTCGGATCGTTGCGGCGGGGCGTGTGCTTTTCGATTCCGCGCGCGGTATCGATCTGAGACCGCCGGAACGTCGGATCGGTTTCGTTTTCCAGGACGCGCGGCTTTTTCCGCACATGTCGGTCCGGCGCAACCTGACCTATGCCCGCTGGGCCGGACGCAGAAAGGCGACGCGCCCCTTCGACGAGGTCGTGGCGCTGCTGGGGCTGGAAAATCATCTCGACCGTTCGCCCGCCACGCTTTCCGGCGGCGAACGCCAACGTGTGGCGATCGGGCGGGCGCTGCTTTCCGATCCCGCACTGCTCCTGATGGRCGAGCCACTTTCGTCTCTCGATCGCGAAAGGCGTGGCGAGATCTTGCCTTATCTCGAGGCCATCCGGTCGGAGACGCGCATTCCAGTCCTCTATGTCAGTCACGAGACCGCAGAGGTTGCACGCCTTGCCGATACGGTCGTGCTGATCGATGCTGGCCAGGTCTCGGATGTCGGGCCGGCTGCCAGGATCTTCGGCCTCCTCGACCTGGACATGCAGGCCGGCGAGGCGGGGGCTCTGCTGGAAGGCGAGGTGAGCGCCTTCGATGCGGAATATGAAATGGCCAATGTAAGGATGGACGGAGGCTGCATCGAGCTGACCGGACGGGATTTCCGCGTCGGTGACCGTGTTCGACTTCACGTGCGGGCATCCGATGTCGCTCTGGCGCGTTCAATCCATGACGGTCTTTCGATCCGCAACCAGATTCCGTGCATTGTCGATGAGATCGGCAGGCATGATGGTGCTCATGTCATGGTTGCGCTCAACATCGGGGACCAACGCATACTGGCGTGCCTGACGCGCAAATCGGTATCCGAGCTCGGCATCGCGAAGGGCGACCGCATGGTGGCCCTGCTCAAATCCGTTTCCATTGAAACACCGCGCCGGAGCGCTGGCCAGGTTGATGCGACTTCCGGCCGGAAAGCGTCACAAGGCGAGGAAGGGTAAAAATTGCGTTAACCATTCCTCAACGAATCGGGTACAGTCTAAAAGCATCGGATCGGCTTTTCCTCCTCCCAAGCACGGTTCGAAAGGGGCGGCCCGCCAGCGCCGCCCCGGCTTTTGTAAGCTGCTTAACCTTATTGACGGATGAACTTTTGCTGCCGATCATTCTGGCGGCCACGGCGGAACATTTGCAAACCCGCGGAGTTTAGCCCGTTGCGCCAGTTCGGAGGGGACCAGATGACGTTCTTGAACATCGATCGTCAGGGAGAGCCGGCATTTCCCGTCGGAGCGTCATGGCAATTCTCACAGCGCTGGAATGGGGCCGCCTGCTGAATGGCAAGCCTGTTCGCCGGCTATGAAGCGCATGTTTCCATTCTTCTCCTTCTGGGCCTGTTCGCTGCCTTCGTCCTGGAGCGATATCCGCCGGAAGTGACGGCGGTTTGCGGTGCCGCCCTGTTCATCGTACTGGGCTTTGTGCCTACGGCGGAGGTGATGACCGTCTTTTCCAATCCCGCTCCGATCACCATTGCCGCCATGTTCGTGCTTTCGGGCGCTCTGGTGCGGACGGGTGTGCTGGAGGCGGTCGCCGAAGGGGTCATCAGCAAGGCCTCCGAACGACCGAGGCTCGCCATCATCATGTTCGTTGCGGCGACGATTCTCGCTTCCGCCTTCATGAACAACACGCCGGTCGTGCTGATCCTGATTCCGATCGTCATCCGGCTGGCAGATGCAGTCGGCGTTGCCCCGACACAATTGCTCATTCCGCTTTCCTATATGGCGATTCTTGGGGGTACCTGCACGCTCATCGGAACTTCGACCAATCTGCTCGTCGATGGTGTTGCCCGCCGCAACGGAATGGAGCCGTTCTCCATCTTCGAGATCACGCCGGTTGGTATTGTCGCGGCATTGGTGGGCGCAGCCACGATGCTGCTGCTCGGCCGTTTCCTGCTACCGGACCGCAGGAGTGAGGCCGAGGAGACTTTGGCCAGCGAGACGGAATTCCTCTCGGAGGTAACGATTCGCAGGAATGCCGACGATCTGGCCGGCAGGAAGATCGGCGACATCGCCGTCTTCAAGCGTCCAGGTCTCAGGATTGTCGGCTTGCGAAGCGGCGGCGAAGTCATGCGCACCAATTTGTCGAAGCGGGTCCTGAAGAAAGGCGATACATTGATCGTCTTCGGAACGACGTCGGAATTGCTGACCCTCAACGATGATCGCCGCTTGCGCATAGGCTCGCGGCGGGGAGCGGGGGCTGCGGCCGACACCATCATGGTCGAGGCGGTGGTGGCGCCGCTGAAGGCGAGCGTGGGCCAGCGCATAGCGGACCTGACTCTTGGCCGCCGCTATGGCGTTCGTATCCTCGGCGCGCATCGGCACCGCCATATACCCGGCCCCGATCTCGACAATGTGCGTTTGAGACCTGCAGACAAGCTGCTTCTGGAGGGGCCGGCGGAAAGTTTCGATGCCCTGACGGCGGAGGCCGATCTGGTCTCCGTCACGCGTCCGAGCGGGCGTGCCTTCCGGCGCCGCAAGGCGCCGATCGCGATCCTCGCGCTTGCCGCCGTCGTATTGCTAGCCGCCTTCAACTTTCAGGACATCGGTATTCTCGCCATGCTCGCGGTCGCAGCCATTCTGCTGCTGCGCTGCATCGACGGAGACGAGGCGTGGGATTCGATCGACGGTCCGATCCTGGTCCTGATCTTTGCCATGCTGATAGTAGGCGTGGGTCTGGAGAGCACCGGGGCAGTCGAACTCATCGTCAACAGCCTGACGCCTGTTCTGTCGTCCTTGCCGCCGCTGGCAACATTGATTGCGATCTATTTCGTGACTTCGGCCCTGACGGAACTCGTGACGAACAACGCCATAGCCGTGCTGCTAACCCCGATCGTCATTGCACTCGCCGACCAGATGGGGGTTGATCCGCGCCCATTTGTGGTGGCGGTCATGTTCGGCGCCAGCGCCAGCTTTGCGACCCCGATCGGCTATCAGACCAACACGCTCGTTTACGGCGCTGGGAACTACCGCTTCTCGGACTTCCTCAAGATCGGCATCCCCATGAACATCATCGTCGGCGCGGCGAGCGTTGCGGCGATCTGGTTCTTCTTTCCGATGTGACGGACGAAAATCCCGGCCCGTGTCAGCGCGCGAGGAAATCGCCGATGCGCTCGATCGCGCGCAGGATATTCTCCTCCGAATTGGCATAGGAAAGGCGCACATAGCCCTCACCGAGAACGCCGAAATCAGGCCCGCCGATAAGCGCCACGCCAGCCTCCTCGAGCAGGGCCGAAGCGAGCTTCTTGGCCTTCCAGCCGGTCCCGGTGATGTTCGGGAAGGCATAGAAGGCGCCCTTAGGCGTCCGGCAGCTTATGCCGGGCAGGCTGTTCAGCCCCTCGACCGCGACCCGACGACGCCGGTCGAAGGCGCGCATCATCTTCTCGACGTCGTCCTGCGGCCCATCGATGGCGGCAATGCCGGCATATTGGGCTGGAGCATTGACGCAGGACCAGCAATTGACCGCAAGCTTGCGGATCTTGTCGTAAAGTCCATCAGGCCAGATCGACCAGCCCAGTCGCCAGCCGGTCATGGCCCAGGTCTTCGACCATCCGTTTAGCACGACCAGGCGGTCGCGGATCTCGGGAAAGCGGAGCAGGGAGCATGCCTCCTCGCCGTCATAGGTCATGACGTCATAGATTTCGTCGGAGAGGATCGCGACCTGCGGATGCTTTTCCAGCCCCTTGACGAGCTTCTCGATCTCCTCCCGCGGAGTGACTCCGCCGGTGGGATTGGCCGGCGAATTCAGGATCAACAGCCGGGTCTTCGGCGTGATCAACGCCAGAGTCTCATCGGCCGAGAAGGCGAAGCCGTTCTCTTCGCGGATGGGCACCGGGACAGGCTTGGCGCCGGTGAATTCGATCATGGAGCGGTAGATCGGGAAGCCGGGGTCGGGATAGAGGATTTCCGTTCCGGGCTCGCCGAACATGACGATCGCGCCATACATGGTCGGTTTGCCGCCGGGCAGGATCATGATGTTCTCCGGCGAGACCTCGACTCCCGTTATCGCCAGCGTGCGGCGCGCCACCGCCTCGCGGCAGGCGAGGATGCCGGTTGCCGGCGTATAGCCGTGATGGCCGTCGCGCAGTGCCTTCACGGCAGCTTCGACAATATGCTCCGGCGTCCGGAAATCCGGCTGGCCGATGCCGAGATTGATGATGTCGCGGCCCTGATGGCTGAGTTCCGTCGCCCGCGCCAATACGGCAAAGGCATTTTCCTCGCCGATGCGGTCGAAGGCGGCAACTGTTTGGAGCATAGTCGTGACCTATCTGGTTCTTTCCTCAAATCACTGCTTTTGTGAGCTTCGGAGGGAAAATGTCAAATGGGGATGAATGTGCCGCAGGATTTGAAGAACTGGACGCCGCGCCCACGCCCGTCGCGCATCGCAATGGAGGGCAGATATGTGCGGCTGGAGCCGCTCGACCCGGAAAAGCATGGGGACGGGCTGTTCGCCGCCTCCAGCATCGACGATGCCGATGGCCGCTTCCGCTGGCTTGGCGAATMCCCGCCGGAAAGCCGTGCCGCCTTTCAGCCCTGGCTGGAGAAAGCGGCGGCAAGCGAGGACCCGCTTTATTTCACCGTCATGGACAAGGCGACCGGCAGGATCGCCGGCCGCCAGACATTCATGCGCATCGATCCGGCCCATGGGGTGATCGAGATTGGCAACATCTATTGGGGGCCGCTGATCTCCCGAAGGCCGGCCGCGACGGAGGCGCTCTACCTCTTTGCCCGACACGCCTTCGATGAGCTCGGCTACCGGCGTTTCGAATGGAAATGCAACAACCGCAACGAACCCTCCAAGCGTGCGGCCCTGCGCTTCGGTTTCCAGTTTGAAGGCATTTTCCGCCAACATATGATCGTCAAGGGCGAAAACCGCGACACGGCGTGGTATTCCATACTGGACGGCGAGTGGCCAGCGGTCCGGCATGCCCTTGAAGCCTGGCTCGATCCCTCCAATTTCAGACAGGACGGACAGCAGAGGGCGCGGCTGGAGGACATACGCAACGCCGGCTAGGAGTGAGATGAACGGCGCTCACGCACATGACCATGGAGCAGGGCACGGCCACGCCGGCGAGGTTTCCGACAAACGCCGGGTGCTGATCGCAGCCTGTCTGACAGGTGGTTTCATGGTTGCGGAGGTGCTGGGCGGTCTTTTGACCGGATCACTGGCGCTGCTGGCCGATGCAGGTCATATGTTCACCGACTCCGTTGCATTGGGCTTCGCATGGTATGCCTTTCATCTCGGCGAACGGCCGGCTACCGGACGGCATACCTACGGCTTCGCGCGGGTAAAGACCCTTGTGGCCTACACGAACGGCATTGCGATTTTCGTCATTGCCGTCTGGATAGTTTATGAAGCTTGGCAGCGCTTCATGCAGCCGCCGCCGGTGCTCGGAGGGCCGATGCTGATGGTCGCAAGCGCCGGCCTGCTGGTGAACATAGCGGGCTTCCTGGTTTTGCATGGCGGCGATCGGGAGAGCCTCAACATGCGCGGTGCGCTTCTGCATGTGATGGGAGATATTCTCGGGTCCCTGGCAGCGATCGTGGCGGCTGTCGTCATTCTGATGACCGGCTGGTTCCCCATAGACCCAATACTGTCGGTATTGGTTGCGGTGCTCATCCTGGCAACCGCCTGGCGGTTGATGCGGGATGCCGCGCACTTGCTGCTGGAGGGCGTGCCGTCGAAGCTCGACCGGGATCGCATCTCAGCCGATATCGAGGACAGCTTCCCGGAAGTGGAGGAAGTGCATCATGTGCATGTCTGGTCGCTCGACGGCAAGCGCCATATGGCGACGCTGCATGTCTGCCTGAAGGACGGCGCCGATGCGCCTGCCGCCATACGCGCCATCAAGCGGAGGCTGGCGGCGGAGCATGGGATCGACCATGCAACCGTGGAGCCGGAATTCGGGCGCTGTGCCGATCGTCAACACGATCATGCCGCTGCGGTCGAGCGATAAGGCGAAAATGTCGCGGGACCGCTTGGCCGCACATGGCTATGAGGGAGACATGGAAAATCGCAGCACTCTGATCGCAGCGGCGATCATTTTCGTCGGCTTCGGCCTTATGGCCTATTTCATGCCCACCATCATGCTTGCCGTAGGGGAAATGTCGCCGGTCGCGGCGGGTGCGCTGGCGGTGCTGTTCGTCGGCGGATTTTTCCTCGTCTTCTGGCTGCGCGGCCGCAGCCGGCGATAGCCAAAATTTACGCAGACAGGCTCGCCGCCAACAGGGCCAGGCCCAGCAGGAAGACCATCAGCGCACCTCCGATCTCGATCACTGAATGGACGCGCGAGCCGAGGCTCCCGCCGCCCGCGATGGCCACGGCCCAGTTCTTCGCCGTCACGGCCAGTGTGGCCAGGGCGGATACGGTGATGGCAGTGCCGAGGGCCATGGCGAAGACCGATACAATTCCGCCGAGCCACAAACTGTTGAGGAAGGCGAAGGTCAGCACGATCAGTGCGCCGGAGCAGGGGCGTATGCCGACGGCCGCGATCGCGGACCAGGCGGTCTTCCAGTCGAACCGGTCGCTGGATAGGGCCGAAGGGTCCGGCGCATGCGAATGGCCGCAGGTGGCGCAGACTTCGCCGGGGCCATGGTGATGGTGGTCATGCACATGATGATGGTTGCCATGATCGTGATGATGCCCGTCATGGGTATGGTGGTGATGGGTATGGTCATGATGGGCATGACCATGTGTTGCCTGTTCGCCGGCATAGGCGGCTGACAGGCTGTGCAGGGGTGCCGAGATTTCGGGCTGGCGCCGCAGGAGCGGCCTGAGCTTGCGCCAGAGAAGCCATGCGCCGAAAGCGGCAATCAGGCCAAAACTCACAGTCTCGAGGAACCATGTGGCATTGGTCATGGAGATCGACGTGCCGCGCAGAAGGAGGAAGACCACTGTCATCAGCACGATGGCTGTGACGGCCTGCAGCATGGCCGAAACGAAGGAAAGCAGCACGCCGCGCCGGAGCGCGACTTCGTTCGCCAGCATGTAGGAAGAGATCACCGCCTTGCCGTGACCCGGGCCGGCAGCGTGGAAAACACCGTAGGCAAAGGAAAGACCGACCAGCAGCCAGAGATTGCTGCCGTCCTCGCGCATTGCCTTCAACGCACCGGTCAGGGCCCGGTAGAAGTTCTGCTGATGGACATTGATCCATTGCAGGATGCCGGCGAGGGGGCCGGTCGGAGTGATCGCCGGTTCGGCAACGCCGATGCCGAGCGAACTTTGTGCATGCGCATGGGAAAGGATGCGCACGAAGACGATTGCCGCAAGGAGAAATATCGCGGCAATCCGGAAGCTCCGCGATCTCATCTGGTCACCCCTTCCTGCTGCATTCTACTTCAAGGCGCGTGGCGAAGATCTTGCTGAGATCATTGCCGCTCGGATCGTTGAAGAAGGCTTCCGTCAAGCTGTCCTGATTCTGCGCTATCGCCTCATCCGGATCGGGCCGGATGACGCTCCGCCTGCATCCGTCCGGAAGGCCCTCCACAACCATATAGTTGTCTTCCACAAAATCGATTGCCGTGTAGAAGGTCGGGTCATAGACGCCGAAATCCACCGTCCCTTCCAGTTTCAGGGTGTCCCTGGGGCTGGATTCGAAAAGGATGATCAACTGATTGTCGGTGAAGTCGGCCATAAGCCGCTCCGGTGCCTGCATGGCAACATCCTTGCCGTTCAAGGTCACGAGCTGGAAATAGTTGAACTCGGCAAGAGAGGCATGGACGACGTTCGCGACCTCTTCGAGTTCCTCTGCGTCGAGATTCATGTCCTTGTTCTTGTCGAACTCGACCAGGACGGTGCTGGAGAAGAGATCGTCGAATCGCCAGACATGACGGAGTGCTTCGACTGTCCGGTCCGGTTTCACTGCGACATCGAGCCGTGCTTCGGCAAAGACATGCGGATGAGCAAGGCCGCAGGATGCGGAAGCGAAAAGAGCGAGCGTGGAACAGGTCGCAAAGACCAAGCTCTGAAATGTTTTCATGAAAGAGCGCCCGTCCAAATCAATGATGATCCTATCGGCGACAAAGCCGGCGAAAATGGGACCTCGAAACGTGTCAGCTTGTCCCGTTCTGCTTGAACCATTGTGCCAGGAAATCGACGAGGACGCGAACCTTGGCGGGGAGGTAGCGCCGGTGCGGATAGATGGCGAAGATTCCGGAGCCGCCCCGGATATAATCTTCCAGGACCTGGACAAGGCTCCCTTTCGCAACTTCAGGCGCGGCAATGAAATCCGGAATTACCGCAAATCCCAGCCCGGAAACCGCAGCAGCGCGAACCGCAAGAGGACTGTTCACCTCGATCGGACCTGAAACGGTAATGCTGACTGCTTCCCCGTCGGTATCGGCGAAGGGCCAGTTGGAGCGCCAGCGTCCATTGGTGTCGATCACGCAGGGCAGGCCAGCCAGGTCCTGCGGCTTTTCCGGTCTGCCGTATTTCTCGATGAGTTCGGGCGAGGCGAAGACGCCGAGCGAAAAAGGCGCCAGGCGGCGTGCTATCAGAGAGGAATCCTCGAGCCGTGTCACGCGGATTGCCAGATCGAAGCCTTCCTCGACCAGATCGACAAAGCGGTCGTCGAGTGCGATGTCGAGCACGATGTCGGGATAGGCCAGGGCGAAATCGATCAGGGATTGGCCGATCGGCGCGTCTGCGAAGGTGCGCGGCGCGGAAAGCTTGATACGTCCCTTCACGTCCCCGGAGGATTCGCGCACCGCCTCGGCGAGGCTGTCGATCTCGCGAATGAGCTCGGATGCGCGTTTGTAATAAGTGTGACCGGCTTCGGTGAGGGAAAACTGGCGCGTCGTCCGGTTGAGAAGCAGAGCGCCGAGCTCGTCCTCCAGCTCGCGAACATATTTCGACAGAAGCGCCTTGGACCGACCGATCTTGCGCGCAGCGGCGGAAAAACCTTCGGCTTCCACGACATCGACAAAGGCGCGCATGCGCGTCAGCGTGTCCATGCTATGCCTCTTCCTCCAGGATTCGGCGCGCAAGCCGTATCAGGGCCATGTCGGAATTCTTCGGCCCCAGCAGGGATATTCCGAAAGGCGCGCCATCTACGCGACCAAGCGGCAGGCTTATCTGAGGAAAGCCGGAAAGCCCTGACAGGCAGAGCAGCCGCAAAGCGCGTTCGCGATAGGCGAGGAACTCTTCGGCAGAGAAATTCTTGAGCGGTGCCGCACCCGGCATAGTCGGCAGGACCAGGAGGCCATCCTCGCTGAGGCGGTCTGCCAATTCGCCGCGCAAGGCGTTCCGCTTCTTTGTCTCTTCGGTCGCGACTTCGCAGCCGAGCGTGGAGCCAAATTCGAAGCGTTGCCGAACGCCGGGGTCGAGTTCACGGTCGCCCGCCGAAATCCACGGGCCATGAACGGCCCACGCCTCATAGGCCTGTATTTTGCGGAAGGTCCAGTAGAGATCGTCCATGGATGTGGACAAGGCCGGTGCGGGTTCCGGCGCTCCTGCCACATTGGCGACGAGCGTCAGCATCCGGCGATATTCGGCTGCTTCGGCATCCCCCAATACGAGTTCGTCAAGCGCGGCAAGACGGAAAGGGCGTATTTTACCTTCCACCTTGAGGACAGGGTGGCCCGCAGGGCCGGGTAGGGATGATGGATGCGGCACGTCATCTCCGTCCCCACCCCGTCCACCTTCGCCGATTGACCCTCTTCGCAAGGGGGAGGATGGGGAGCCGAGCAATACCTCCGCCACCCGCTCATAAGTCTCGATGTCCTTGGCGAACCAGCCGAAGGTGTCGAGGCTCGGCGCCAGCGGCATGGCCCCTTTCAGGGAAATCCGGCCATGGGTGGTCCGCAGGCCGATCAGACCGCAGAAGCTCGCAGGGCCGCGAATCGACCCGCCTGTGTCGGAACCGGCCGCGATGTCGCAAAGTTTCCCCGCCACCGCGGCAGCCGATCCCGAGGACGAACCGCCGGTGACCCGGTCGGGTGCTGCCGGGTTGACCGGATGCGGATAGTGGATGTTCTGCCCCATCAGGGAGAAGGTCAGCTCGTCGGTCTGTGTCTTGCCGACGAATCGCGCCCCGGAATCGAGCAGAGCTTGTATGGGAGGCGCCGTTTCCGTCGCGACCGGCTGCTCCGCATGGCGCTGCGGATTACCGCCCCCGGTCCGGTAGCCGGCCACGTCGAAAATATCCTTCACGCCCAGGCTAAGCCCGGCGAACGGGCCTTCGGAAGCCGAGGCGACAGGAATTTCTGGGTAGTCGAGGAAGGCGTTCAGCCTGTCTTTTGTGCTAGTCATTGTTCTATTCTTTGAAACGGTTTTCGCAGAGTTGTTCAGCAAGGATTTTTTTTCAACCCGGTGATGATTTTCCGTTGATTGTGACAGGCGGCGCGCATATATCGCGCCTGCCCAAAGTCGCACGTGCCTGTGGGTGTCCGCCGCCCCTCTAGATGGTGAGGGAGCCGGTAAGGTACCTGGAACTAACCCCTCCAGTCGATTTCGCGGCCAACCGCAAAATCGAGGACATCTTGAAGCAACGACGGTGCGGGCCTTTCTGGTGTCTGCCGGTTGTCCAAAAACCGGGGTTACTGAAGAGGCACACCTTCATTGCCGGCAGTGCGGAACGGGCTCTCCCAATCCAAAGCTGAGGCAGACAAAGCGAGCATTCGCTGCAAGGCGGAAGCTCATCGCCGCGTGATACGCGTTTCATGGTCCGGCAAGTCCACCGGCTGGATTCGTGCAGCGTCGCATCGCGTCCTTTGTCCACCGCGGGATCGTGGCCGTGCGCCGAAATCCCGCCGCCTGAGATGAAGCGGCCATCTGACTTTCAAGGGGCCGCATTGGGAGAAGCCAATGGCCACGCAGCGCATTCTCGATTTCCTTGCCACCCGACGTCCTAACGGCCCTTGCCTTGTCGTCGATCTCGACGTCGTGCGGGACAATTTCCATGCCTTTGAAAAGGCGCTGCCGGATTCCAGGATCTACTATGCCGTGAAGGCAAATCCGGCGCCGGAGATTCTGCGCCTCTTGGCCTCGCTCGGCTCGTCCTTCGACACTGCCTCGGTGGCCGAAATCGAAATGGCCATGGATGCAGGCGCCACCCCCGACCGCATCTCCTTCGGCAACACGATCAAGAAGGAACGCGACGTCGCGCGTGCCTATGAGCTTGGCATCCGTCTCTTCGCCGTCGATTGCGTGGAAGAGGTGGAGAAGATTGCCCGCGCTGCGCCCGGCGCACGGGTTTTCTGCCGCGTTCTGACCGATGGGGAGGGCGCAGAATGGCCGCTGTCGCGCAAGTTCGGCTGTGTGCCGGCTATGGCGATCGACGTGCTTCGCTACGCCAAGAAGCTCGGCCTCGATGCCTATGGCGTTTCCTTCCATGTCGGTTCGCAGCAGACGGATCTGTCGGCCTGGGATCGCGCGCTGGAGGATGCCAAGCATGTTTTCGCCACGCTGGCCGAGGAAGGCATTACGCTCCGAATGGTCAATATGGGCGGCGGCTTCCCGACCCGGTATCTCAAGGATGTGCCGGCGGCACAGGCTTACGGGCAGGCGATCTTCGAGGCGCTTCGCAAGCATTTCGGCAACCGCATTCCGGAGACGATCATCGAGCCGGGGCGCGGCATGGTGGGCAATGCCGGCGTCATAAAGTCGGAAGTCGTGCTGATCTCGAAAAAGGCCGACAATGACAATGTGCGCTGGGTCTATCTCGACATCGGCAAGTTCGGCGGTCTCGCCGAAACCATGGACGAGGCCATCCGCTACCCGATCGTCACCCCGCATGACGGTGATGCGGTGGCCCCTTGCGTGCTGGCCGGCCCGACCTGCGATTCGGCGGACGTCATGTATGAAAAGACGCCGTACGCTCTGCCGCTGTCGCTGACCATCGGGGACGAAGTCCTGATCGAGGGTACGGGCGCCTATACGACCACCTATGCCTCGGTTGCCTTCAATGGCTTCGAACCCCTCCGATCCTACGTGATCTGAGCGGCCGCCAGGCTGCTCGGATCGACTGGCTACGGCGTTTTCCGCCCGTGCCGGTCCGCTTGTGGACGGGTTTTCCGCTTGTGAAGGATTGGAACGATGGAAGAACGCGCTGAAGAATTTGGCCAGGTGACACGGTTCACAATTGCGCGTGAGGTGCCGATGGACGCGGCTGCCCGCGAAGCACTGCTCGACCGCGCGATGGGCAGGAACTGCAAAAGGAAGTCCTCGGAGAAGCTGCGGCGCGGCCGCATGCCCTCCGAAGGCCTCTCCTTTGTCGTACGTGATGATGCCGGAACGCTGGTGGCGACGGTTCGGCTGTGGGACATCACGGCTGGTGAGGATGGTCCCAAGTCTCTGCTTCTCGGGCCGCTTGCCGTGGAACCTTCCCTCAAGGGCGCCGGTATCGGATCGGCCCTGATGCGGCACGCGATCGCCGAAGCCAGGCGTCTTGGCCACAAGGCGGTCCTGCTTGTCGGCGACGCGCCATATTATGCGCGTTTTGGCTTCTCCGCCGAGAGGACCCGCAGGCTTGCCATGCCCGGTCCCTATGAGAGGGAAAGGTTTCTGGCATTAGAACTCGAGGACGGCGCGCTCGACGGAGCGGCGGGGGTCCTCAAGGCGAGCGGACGAAAAGTTCCCGCTGCCTCTACGTCGCTCGCGGCTTGAACCGAAGCTCATTGCGACGGAAAACGCCCGGCAGCGGGGGCTGCCGGGCGTTGTCATTTGCGGAGCTTTCCGATCCGATCATATGATCTGGCTGAGCGACATGGCCACCGACATGTCGCCTTCGACCTTCAGCTTGCCTTGCATGAAAGCCGAGGTCGGGCTCAATTCGCCTGCCAGCATGGATTCAAGATCATCTTTCGAAAGCGTGATGGTGCAGTCTGCCGGTGCGTCCTCGGTCGAAACGGTGTTGCCGTCGATGACGATAACGCCGTCGCTGCCGCAATCGAACTTGACCGATTTGTCGAAGCCCGAACCCGTTACGCGGTCACGCATTTTGCCGGCGATAGCATCAAGTCCCATGGAAAACCTCTCCTGATGAGACGGCCTGGAGAAACTGTTCCCGCCGCTCGTTAGCCCCTTCGAAGCCATTAGTTACACAGATCTATGACAGTTGCACATAGTAACCTATTGACGTTTACGTCAATGTCTTGAAGCCGGATCCGCAATCTCTCCTAGTCGATCAATCCGGCCCGGAGTGCTTTGGCGACCGCGTGAACGCGGTTGACGGCGTTCAGCTTGTGCGCAGTGTTCGCGAGATACTGGTTGGCGGTATGGATGGAAAGATGCAGCTTCCGGGCAATCTCGCCGCTTGTTAGTCCATTCGCCGTCAGTCTCAGGCATTCGAGTTCGCGGCGGGAAATGGATGTCTTTCCCTTCTGTTGCTCCAGTATCAATCTGTTCAGGGCGGCGAAAAGGGAATGACAGCATAGATGGGCGTCCAGCATTTCATCAGCCCCAAGCGAGATCGTATTCCCGGTGAAAGCGACTATTCCCTGCCGGCCCCGTTCGGTGACGACGGAAAAAGCAATGCCGGTCGTCGGCTCGGAGGCTTTTGCTTTTTCCGTCCGTGCGTCCCTCCTGCTCCGGACGCGGCGCCCACTTTCGGCATTCCATGCAACGATACCAATGCCTGCCGTCGGAGACTGCCGGTAGCGATGCAGGAGAGTCGCTGCAAGGTTGCGGGTGACATCGGACAATGCGGGATAGTCCTGGTCCATGCAGGGGAGGATCTGGGCATGTTCGCGGCTTGCCGCAAGCGTGAAGACATGGAAGCCGGTTGCTCCGATTTCCGCCGCCAGATGCCGAAACCCGTCGGCTATCCGCGGCTTGTCCAGACTGGATGCGCTTCCGGCAAAGGACAATGCCAGCGGAGAGGACGCGTTGTTGTTTGAATTCACGCTCCCGTCCTCTCTCAGATGAAACCGCGGCGGATCGCGGTTGCGATCGCCATGGCACGGTTGCTGGCTGCAAGCTTCTGGATGGCATGCGCCACATAGCTGTTGACGGTGTTGGCGGAGATTTCGAGGATCAGAGCCACTTCCTCGGCCGTCTTGCCCTCCGAAACCCAGAACAGGCATTCACGTTCGCGTGCCGACAGCGGAGCATCCCGGCCCGCGGCCTGTCCGTTCTCGAAATGCGACAGGACATAGCAGCAGGCCATGTGCACGCGTCGCAGCACATTCGTATTGATCCGTCCTGGCGCACCTGCGGAGAAAATCACCGTATAACGTCGGCCGCCTGCTGCAAGTGTGAGGCTGAACAGTTCCTGCTGACCGTATCCGGCGAGGATGGCTATCTCCTTGCATTCCAGCAGCTTCGCGAAAGTCTGCGGATGCCAGGGACGCGGGCTTGTGCCGAGGAAGGTCCCCCCGGTTCCCTCGGCCATTTTAGCCAGCCCGTCGCTGCCGACGGCCAGCACGGCGTCATAGGGCCAGTTGGAAACCACGACCTGCGTCATGGCGTTCGGTTCCGCCGCTGCGTCGAGCAGCATGTAGAAAGAAGCCCCGGCGGCACCGCAGAACCGTCGCATGAATGCTGCCAGCTCCTGCCTGCCTATCTTCTTAGGAAGGGTTTTTATGACTCGCGACTGGCGTACTGCTGTCGGCATCGTGTCTGACGGGCCTCACCCGGTCTGTGATTGCTTGGTTTGCGCGCCAGCCCCCGAAAGCGAACGCACAAGATCACACTCTGCCGGCCGCAGGCCAGAGTTGCCTGAACTTCGCAAAACTACGCAACAAAAGCGGCCGAAGTGACCACAGCCCCGTTCAATCGAAGCGCGCACGAATCTCCGCAAGGGGACATCACATCGTGTGGCACTTATTTCCTGAGACTGAACCTGACCCAAGTACCAAAGCTTAGGCAAGCAGCCGATTCAGGTCAAGGAACCTGGGAGATTACCGAAATAACATTACTGTCATCCTGTGGCTGCCGGACCACGATTCGGACGGCGTATGGCCGGTCATGTGTTCAGGTGCGCGCTTTGCCCGCCTCATCGAAACGGAACATGTGCTCCCTGCGAGGCGTGGCATGAAGGATGTCGTCGGGCGCGAATTTGTGTTCTCCAAAAAGGCGGACGGTCAGAAGACCGGCCTTCTCGGACTCCAGATAGAGGATCGTGTCGGCGCCGAGATGCTCCACATGCAGAACCTTGCCCTGCCACTCACCGGACGACGGATCGATGGTGATGTGCTCGGGACGGATGCCGATCGTGCCTTTGCCGCTTTCGCCAAGGCGCCCGGCCTCGATGAAATTCATCCTGGGCGAGCCAATGAAGCCGGCGACGAAGAGGTTTCCAGGGTGGTTGTAGAGCTCCATCGGCGAGCCGATTTGCTCGACGCGGCCCTGGTTCAGGATGACGATGCGGTCGGCCAGGGTCATGGCTTCCACCTGATCATGAGTAACATAGATCATGGTCGCCTTGAGGTCGCGATGGAGTTTGGCGATCTCCAGCCGCGTATTGACCCTCAATGCCGCATCGAGGTTCGACAGCGGCTCGTCGAACAGGAACAGCTTCGGATTGCGCACGATTGCTCGCCCGATCGCGACGCGTTGGCGCTGGCCGCCGGAAAGCTCCGCCGGTCGGCGCGTCAGATAGTCGTCCAGCCCGAGCATCTTGGAGGCGGTATCGACGCGCTGGCGGATTTCCGCTCTGGGGCTTCCGGCCTGCTTCAACCCGAGGCCCATATTGTCGCGCACGTTCAGATGCGGGTAGAGCGCATAGCTCTGGAACACCATGGCAATTCCGCGCTTGGCCGGCGGTACGGCGCTCACCTCCACGCCGTCGATCAGGACTTGCCCCTCCGTCGCGTCCTCCAGACCGGCGATGACGCGCAGCAAGGTCGATTTCCCACAGCCCGAAGGACCGACAAAGATGACGAATTCGCCATCTTCGACCTCCAGATCGATTCCTTTCAGCACCTCGACCTTGCCGAAGGATTTGCGGATGTTTTCGAGCTTCAGCGATCCCACTGCATACTCCGGCTTTTCGTTTGTACTGCCGCTTCGAAGTACCTCACTTCACCGCTCCTGCCGTGATCCCGCGGATGAGCTGGCGGGAGAAGATGAGATAGAGGACCAGAACCGGAATGATGGCCAATGACAGCGCTGACAGGACCGCGTTCCAGTTGGTGACGAACTGGCCAAGGAAGATCTGTGCGCCGAGGGTGACGGTTTTTGTTTGCTCCGCCGGCGCCAGAATCAGCGGAAACCAAAGATCGTTCCAGATCGGGATCATGGTGAAGACGGCCACCGTGGCCATAGCGGGCCGCACCAGCGGCAGCACGAGGCGGAAGAAGATGCGGTACTCCGAAAGTCCGTCCATGCGCCCGGCATTCTTCAGATCGTCGGACACCTGCCGCATGAATTCCGCCAGGATGAAAACCGCAAGCGGCAATCCTTGCGCCGTATAGACGAGGATCAGGGCCGTCCGCGTGTTCACCAGCCCGCTCGCCACCATGAGTTCCAGGATCGCCACCGTGCCGAGCCGGATTGGGATCATGATGCCGAGGGCGAGATAGAGCCCCATCAGTGTGTTGCCGCGAAAGCGGTATTCGGCCAGTGCAA
This sequence comes from Mesorhizobium sp. J18, assembly GCF_007829525.1. GTDB lineage: Bacteria > Pseudomonadota > Alphaproteobacteria > Rhizobiales > Rhizobiaceae > VLJP01. The sequence continues at coordinate 42,767 of NZ_VLJP01000003.1, read as the reverse complement.
ATGCGGCCATGGCGCCGAAAATCAGCACCAGCGCCAGGGAAACGACGGTCACGATCAGGCTGTTCTGGAAATAGAGCAGGAAATTGCCCTGGTCGAGGACGGTCCTGTAGCCGATCAGGCTAAAGGTTTCTGAATCCGGCAAGGCCAGCGGCGTGCGGAAGATCGCCCGCCGCTCCTTGAAGGAATTGATGATGATGACGATGACCGGGAAGAGCGCGATCACCGTATAGAGGATCAGGATCGCATGAGCAGCGATCGAGCGGGAAAGGGATGAGGTGGCGCGACTCATGATCCCCTCAGAATTGATACCGGCGCAGACGCGTCTGGATGCCGAAGAGATAGAGGCACACGCCGGCCAGGATGATGAGGAACATCATCGAGGCGATGGCCGACCCCATATAGGGGTCGCCGATCTGGAGCTGGAAGCCGAAGAAGGTGCGGTAGAGGAAGGTGCCGAGGATATCCGTGGAGAAGTTCGGGCCGGCCATGGCCCCCTGCGCCGAGTAAATGAGATCAAAGGCATTGAAATTGCCGACGAAGGTCAGCACGGAAATGATGCCGATCGAGGGCAGGATCAGCGGCAGCTTGATCTTCCAGAACTGCGCGATGCCGGTGACTCCATCGCATTCGGCGGCCTCTATGATCTCATCCGGTATCGACAGCAGCGCGGCATAGATCAGCATCATCGGTATGCCGACGAACTGCCAGACCGAAATCAGGGCGAGCGTCGTCAGTGCATATTCCTCCTTGCCGAGCCACGGCTCGAACAGGCTCTTCAGGCCGACAAGGTCGAGCATGTCGGGTGCGATGCCCCAGAGCGGGCTGAGGATCAGCTTCCAGACGAAGCCGACGATGACGAAGGAAAGGATGGTCGGCACGAAGATCGCCGTCCGGTAGAACCCTCTCAACCTGAGCCTTGGATTGGAAAGAAGTGCCGCGAGCAGGATTCCGATCGGATTCTGAACCAGCATATGGATGATGAAGAACCAGGTATTGTTCCAGAGTGCGTTCCAGAAATTCGCCGACCAGCGCGGGTCTCCGAGCAGCGTGCGGAAATTCTCAAGTCCCGCGAAAACCTGACCATCCGGCGTGTTGCGGAACAGCGAGAGCTGCAGCGTGCCGAAAAGCGGCAGGATCATCACTGTGGTGTAGACCAGCACCGCCGGCGCCAGGAAAACGGCGATATGCCACCGGATCGGCTTTCGCGAGGCCGCCATCCTGTTTCCTTTGCAGCTTCGTGATAAAATCCGGGCCGCCGCAGTGGTGGCGGCCCGGATGGCGGATCAGATTATTTCTGCTGAGGCTCGTACCAGCTTTCCAGGCCCTTCTGCAGTTCGGCAGCGGCTTCCTCGGGAGTTTGAGTGCCGTTGATGACATTAGCCGATTTCACCCAGGTCTCGTTTTCGAGATTGGGCGTGCCACGTGACAGGATCTGATAGGTTGAGCGGATGGTGGATTCACATTTCTCGCGCCAGGCGACGAATTCCTGAGCCAGTGGATCCTCCATCTCGACGGGCGTCGAAGACAGGCTGAAGAAGCCGGGCAGGGCGTTGGCGTAGATGTCGGCAAATTCCGGCGAAGCCACCCAGGAGAGGAATGTCTTGGCCGCTTCCTGGTTGGGGCTCTTGGCGTTGAGGCCTATGCCGATATCCGTATGGTCGGATATGTAGCACTTGTCGCCGGCTGCTTTTACTGGCGGCGCGAACGCGCCCATCTCGAAATCGACCTGCGTGTTGAAGACCGAGATCTCCCAGGAGCCCGCCGGGAAGATCGCGGCGCGGCCGAGCGTGAAGAGGTTTTGGCTGTCGGGGTAGGACTGCGCCTCGAAGCCGTCGCCGAGATAGTCTTTCCATCTGGCGAGTGTGGCGAAGGGCTCAACCCATTGCGGATCGGTCAGCTTCTGCTCGCCCTTGATCAGCGCCTGCCGTCCTTCCTCGCCCTTCCAGTAGTTCGGGCCGATATTCTGATAGCCCATGGTGGCGGCTTCCCACAGGTCCTTCGTCCCCATGGCCATCGGGATGTAGTTGCCGTCCTCCTTGATCTTGTCGAGGACGGCGAAGAATTCTTCCTCGGTCTCCGGCACTTCCAGGCCAAGTTCCTCGAAGGCGTCCTTATTGTAGATGAAGCCGTGGATCACCGAAGCCATCGGCACGCAGAAGGTTGCCGAGCCGTCATCGGTCGACCATGCAGACTTGGCGACATCGGAGAAGTTCTCCATGCCGGGAAGGTCGGTCAGGTCCGCGAGCTGTTTCTTGTTGTAAAGCTCAAGCGAAGCGTCAAAGGGCCGGCAGGTGATGAGGTCGCCGGCGGAACCCGCATCCAGCTTGGCGTTAAGCGCGGCATTGTATTCGGTCGGCGCGGACGGGGAAAAGACGATCTTGATGTCAGGATGCTTCTCCTGAAAGGCCGGGATCAGCTTCTCCTGCCAGATCGCCAGGTCGTCGTTACGCCAGCTCTCTATGGTGAGCGTGGTTTCCTGCGCCAGAGCCGACCCGGCCGCGCCGAGCACGGGCGAGGCCAGCAGCAGCGTCATGATGGATGCGCGTTTCATTTCTTTCTCCCTGTTTGCGGCGCTTCGAGCGCCGGGTAAACCGAATCCGTGTTCCCTTTGATCTTCGACAAGGCAGCGCGCAGGTACTGCCCCGCATTGTCAAGCATGTTCTCCGCCGCAGCCTTGTCACTGGCGCCGGCGGCAAGCAACACCGCAGACTTGATCGATCCGTCCGCTTTGTCGAGCCAAATTCCGGCATCTTCTGTGGAGCAGCCGGCGATCGCGGCGACGATGCGTACGGCACGGTCCCTCAGCTTCAGATTGTCGGCGCGCAGATTGACCATGTAGCCGTCATGCACATGGCCAAGCTGGATAGCCATGAGCGTCGACAAAAGATTAAGCGCGATCTTCTGCGCCGTGCCTGCGCCCATGCGCGTCGAGCCTGCCACCACTTCGGGCGGCGTTGGCAGCAGGACGGGGACATCCGCATAATCGAAGAGCGGAGCCGCTTCGTTGTTGGCGATGCCGATCGTGCGTGCGCCGGCAAGGCGCGCCGCTTCGAGAGCGGCCACCGCATAAGGCGTCGAACCGCTGGCGGTCGTCGCGATCACGCAGTCCTTCGGTATGGGTGAGAGAGTTACGACCTCCCGGCGGGCCAGTCCGCTGTCGTCTTCCGGGCCGCCGGTGAATTCCGTCAGACCGTCCATGCCGCCGGCAAAGAGTATAGCGATGCGGTCATGCGGAATGCCGAAGGTTCCCGGCAATTCGAGGGCGTCGGCCATGGCCATGAGACCGGAACTTCCGGCCCCGGCATAGATCAGACGGCCACCGGATGAGAGGCTTGCGGCGGCAAGCTCGGCGGCCTGTACAATAGCGGGCAGGGCATGCCTGACAGCCATTGCCGCCTCGATCTGTGCTTGCAACAGGATTTTCAGAATGTCATTCGGTGGACGGGCATCCAGTCCCGTTGCCTCGGCATGCATGCTTTCGGTCGTCCGCGCCGCCACGCTTTCCTCTCTTCCCATCCGGCTTATGATGCCAAAAAAAGACCACTTGTCCAGACAACGTTAACGATTTTCCTCTGTCGAATCTTCTAAATTCTGTATATCAACAATAAAATTAAATGTTTGAAGCAAATTTCCATATCGTAATGTCGGAAGCTCTTGGTTATTGGCGCTTAATTGGTATGATGTCCTCGCAAGGAGGATAGCCTTGGAATATCTGATCGCGATCGACGGCGGCGGCACGACCTGCCGCGCATTGCTGGCTGATGCCGGCGGGCGAGTGCTCGGTCGCGGACAGGGTGGCGCGGCCAACATCATGACCGATCCCGACGGCGCGCTCGCCAGCATCATCGCAGCGGCCGAAAGCGCCTGCGAGGCGGCGGGGATTTCGTCCGATATCCTCGCCGCTGCCGGTGCGGCCCTCGGCCTTGCCGGGGCGAATGTCGGCGGCAATGGCGAGCGCATGCGGGCGCGCCTGCCTTTCGCGAGGAGCATCGTCGTATCCGATGCGGTAATCGCCATGCACGGTGCGCTTGGAGCCCATGACGGCGTGGTCGCCATTCTCGGCACGGGCTCCGTATTCGTCGCGCGTGACAGGGGTAGTGTCCGCATGATCGGCGGCTGGGGATTCAAGGTAAGCGATCTTGCCAGCGGGGCGCGGCTCGGCCGTTCGCTCTTGGAGGAGACGCTGCTTGCCCATGACGGCGTCCGGGAAGGCTCAAGAATGACCGCCGAGACGCTGGCTCATTTCGACGGCAATCCCGACCGCATCGTGGAATTCGCACATTCGGCCCTTCCGCGGGACTACGGAACCTTTGCGCCGCGGATTTTCGCCGCTGCGGATGCGGGCGACAAGGTGGCTCTGCGCATCCTTGACGAGGCCGTGACGCAGATTTCGGAGGCGCTGGAGGCCATCATGCCTGCCGGCGGTGGGCGTCTCTGCCTGCTTGGGGGACTCGCCCCGCTTTACGAAGAGTGGCTGCGCCCGCGCTACGGGGTGATTCTCCACAAGCCACTTGGCGGCGCGCTCGACGGCGCGTTGCTGCTGGCCATGCAAAGCTTTTCTCTTGTCACCGGAGGCGGCAGCGATGGATGATGTCGTCTCGGGCATCTTCACGCGTAAGCCGGGAGAGGGCGCGCGGCAGGGTCCGCTCTATATCAGCCTGCGCCGCGATATCGAGCGCGCCATTGCGCAGGGAATCCTGAAGCCCGGCGATGCGCTGCCGGCCGAGCGCGAACTCGCGGCCATGGCGGACGTGTCCCGGGTGACCGTTCGCAGGGCTGTGCAGGATCTTGTGGCGACCGGCCTTCTGGTGCAACGGCACGGTTCCGGCACCTTCGTGGCACCGCACATCGAGCGCGTGGAACAGCCATTGTCAGTGCTAACATCGTTCACGGAGGATATGGCCCGGCGCGGCATGGCCGCGGATTCCTTATGGCTCGATCGGGGCATCTACGCTCCTTCACCGGACGAGATGGTGGTGCTCGGCCTGTCGGCGGAAGAATCGGTTTCGCGTGTCAGCCGCGTGCGCCTCGCCAACGGCACGCCACTCGCCATCGAGCGGGCAACCCTGTCGGCGCAGATCCTGCCGGAACCGGCCAAGGTGGGCGATTCGCTCTATGCCGCGCTCGCCAAGGTCGGCAACCGGCCGGTACGTGCCATCCAGAGGATTTCTGCCGCGCTTCTCGACGACGGAGATGCCGCGCTTCTCGGCGTGCCGCCGGGTTCGCCAAGCCTCAATATCGAGCGCATTTCCTATCTCTCCTCGGGGCGCGTGGTGGAATATACACGTTCGCGCTACCGGGCGGACGCCTATGACTTCGTCGCAGAATTGCGGCTTCGGGAACCTGAATCGACAGGAAGGACGTCTTGACCACCGAACCGACATTCATGCGCCGTGAGATCGAGGCGATACCCGATGCGGTCACCGGATTCCTGCAGGGATCGGAACGGCTTGCGGAAGGCTGGGGCATCCGCCTTCGCCAAAAGGATCCGGCATTCGTGGTCACCGTGGCGCGCGGCTCGTCGGATCATGCCGCTTCCTATCTCAAATATGCCTTCGAGATTGCGGCCGGCATACCGGTTGCCTCCATCGGGCCTTCTGTGGCCTCGATCTACAATGTACGGCTGAAGCTCAAAGGTGCTGCCTGCCTTGCCATATCGCAGTCGGGCCAGAGCCCTGACATCCTGCGCATGGCGCAGTCGGCGCGCGAGGGCGGCGCCCTGACCTTCGCGCTCACCAACACGCCAGCTTCGCCGCTGGCCGAAGTCTGCGACGAACTGGTCGATATAGCTGCCGGGCCCGAGCGTAGCGTGGCGGCGACGAAGACCTTCGTGAACTCCGCAGTGGCCGGCCTCATGATACTCGCCGCCTGGGCAAGGGACGATGGCCTTCGCAACGCGGTGCATGCCTTGCCCGAGAAATTGCGCGACGCCCTTGCCTGTGACTGGTCGGAACTTTGCGAGGCGCTCGACGGGCGGCAATCACTCTTCATCCTTGGGCGCGGACCGGCCTTTGCCATCGCTAACGAGGCGGCGCTCAAGTTCAAGGAGACCTGCGCCATCCAGGCCGAAGCCTATAGCGCTGCCGAGGTCATGCACGGGCCGGTGTCGATCGTGGGCAAAAATTTTCCCGTCCTGGCGCTCGCGGCCCGTGACGCCGCCGAGCGTTCCACCGGCGAGACCGCTGACCGGCTGGCCGGGAAGGGAGCGGCGGTGTTCATCACCGGGGATGGAGCGAAAGCGGCAAGTCGGCTCCCCTTCGCCTCGACGGGACATCCGCTGACCGGCCCGCTCGCGCTGATTGTTTCCTTCTATTCTTTCATCGAAACGCTGGCGCGACGGCGCGGGCTTGATCCCGACCGGCCAGCCAATCTGAAAAAGGTGACGGAGACGGAATGAGCGCGCGCTTCGCCCTTTCGGGAGCTAGAATATTCGACGGCGAGGAGTGGCACGAGGACAAGGCGCTGCTCGTTGGGCCTGACGGCGTGGAGGCGATCAAGCCGGTGGAGGAACTTGCCGGCCCGGTTGAAATCCACAAGCTCGACGGCGGTATGCTTGTTCCCGGTTTCATCGATCTGCAGGTCAATGGCGGCGGCGGGCTGCTTCTGAACAGCGATCCGTCGGTCGAAACCATTCGAACCATCTGCGCGGCGCATATCCCCTTCGGCACGACGGCGCTTCTGCCGACGCTCATTACCGACACACCGGAAGTCGTGGAAGCGGCTATCGCCGCAGGAAAGGAAGCGCAGAGGCGGAAGATGCCCGGCTTCCTCGGCCTGCATCTGGAGGGCCCGCATCTGTCGTTGGCGAAGAAAGGAGCGCATGATCCGGCGCTCATCCGGCCTATGGAGGATCGCGACCTTGAAAGGCTCATTGCGGCCAGACGCGATCTGACGGTGCTGACAATTACCGTCGCGCCGGAAACCGTGACACCTGAACAGATCGCGGCATTGGCCGGCGCGGGCGTGGTGGTGAGCATCGGCCATTCCAATGCGGAATATGACACGGTCTTCGCCGCGATCGCCGCCGGCGCGCGACAGGTCACGCACCTGTTCAACGCCATGAGCCCTCTCCAGCATCGCGATCCCGGCGTCGTCGGGGCGGCGCTTGATTCCGGCGAGGTTTATGCTGGACTTATCGCTGACGGCTACCATGTGAACCCTCATGCGATGGCAATCGCGCTGCGCGCCAAGCGCAGGCCTGGCCGCATCTTCCTCGTCACCGACGCCATGGCCACGATTGGAACGGACATGCGCGAATTCACTCTCAAAGGCAGGCTGATCAGGCGCGAGGGCGGGCGGCTAACGCTCGAGGACGGCACGCTGGCCGGCGCCGATCTCGACATGATCTCTGCCGTGCGTTTCATCCACAGGCAGATCGGGCTGGAACTCGGCGAGGCGCTGCGCATGGCATCGCTCTATCCGGCCGAGGCCGTAGGGCAGGACAAGCGCCTCGGCCGTCTGAGAGAAGGTACGGCGGCATCTTTCGTGCACCTGTCGAAAGATCTCGACGTGCGCTCGGTGTGGATCGACGGCACAAAAGCCTACGCTTCACCGTCTGCGCCAGGCTAAACGCGATGTGGTCCCAACGGCAGCAGGGGGCCGTCTCTTTGACTGGTAGAATGCTCCTTCGACGTAACGTGTGGCGAACATCGATATCGGGATCGCAAGGGCGAACGTACCAATCCCGAGGAACACGACATAGATCCCCTGAGACAGGTCCAGCAAATTGAGTCCATACATCACGCCGTAGAGCGGGATCATGTGAAGCAGATAGAGGGAATAGGATATCTTCCCCAGGAAGAGCATGGGCTTGAGCTTCAGTGCCGCGGAGAGGGCATCCTCTTTGCCCGCCCGGTCCCGCACGTAGAGGGCAGACCCGAAGATGAAAATCCATATACCGATCGCGATGCTGACGGTGCCGATTGCCAGTGCCGCGGCAGTGATTGTCCATTTGTTGAGATAGGCCTGATCGCTCCATGATCGGTTCCAAAGGTAATAGCTGATGATCCCGGTCAGGAAGTAGATCGCGAAATAGCTGAGCGCGGCGCCGTTCGGCCATCTCATTCCGACATACCAGGCAGCCGCAATCCCGGCGATAAACAGAACTTTCATGAATGGCCGGGCGTCATGGAGAATCCAGAACAGGATGGGGGCAATCAGGTAGAACTGGAACTCGGTGGAGATATTCCAGGCTTGCCCGAGAAAGGCAAAAGCGCCGAAGGGAAGCCATTGATCCGGAACGATGCCATGGAGCAGGGTCAGATGGCTCAGCACATGTTCCGGCCATTGCGCGAAACTCGCTTCATATATGGCAATGCGTCCAGCATTCTTCGGGCCGGTAAAATCCGCCGACTGCAATGCTTCGTAAGCTATGCCTGACATGGCCACGGACAGGGCGAAAGCGAACAGATAGACGGGGTAGATCCGTAAGAAACGCCTGGAGATATAAGGCAGATAGGGTTCACGCCTGCGCGACATCATCATAAAGATCACGAAGCCGCTCATAACGCAGAATATCTGCACGCGGATGAGTTCCCCAAACAGGGGCTCCAATACGCCAAGATTGCTTGCTTCTATTCCGGATGCCGGGAGGAGATGGACAAAGACCACCCAAACCGCCAAAAGACCGCGCAGGCCTTCAAGTTCTTCGATCCGAGCCAATTCGGGGCCTCTTTCGAGTTCGCGTTGGCCCGCCGCGCCGGTGCAGAAGCCTAGAATGCTGCAATGCACAAACACAAGCCGAGAGCGGAATGAATCCGGCAGACATGGATCACTTTGTGCAGCAGATGTCGTGACAATTTGATGTGCCTGATCAAAATCTGGCCATAGAACGGCTACCAGGACACCCAAAGCGATTTCTGTCGATGCGAGCTATTCGGGCAAGCCGTTCTCGCGGACGATGTCCTCAATGCAGACGGGCGATTTCGCCCTGGACGGAGCGAATTCTCAATCGATATCTTCAGGAAGTTTTGACGATGAGCAGTTCGAAGGTCACGCAGACAGGGTTTGCTCCGCGCTGCAGCCGTCCTTCGGATATCACACCGTCCATGCCGACTATGGCGATGTCGAGGGTGCAGACCGGCTTGCCGTCCTTCGAGGCGACAGTTCCTTCGGTCACCAGCACTTCCGTGGCATATGAGTCCACGAACCGGCCATCATCGAATTCCACACCGATCAGGCTGCCTATGCCGTGGATGCTCGCCTCGCCGATTCCATGCAGGCGGCAGATTTGCTCGATCGCCAGCGATATGTCCTGATTGGGCTTGACGGTGCAAAGCACCGCATTGGGGGTGGCACCTGCCGAAACCGTCGTTTCGCGCGGCGAGAAGAGGCGGAAATTTGTTTCGTCGTCCTGCGAGACGTCGAGGATCGCGCCGGCGATTCCCCAGGCTTCGACTTCAGTGCTTTCCGCGATCCGGGATTCCAGCGGCAGGAGGTGGCCCATATTGCGGGCGCCCTCTTCCGTCCCCCAGATGCCGTGGCAATGAAGGAAGGGCTCGCCGTCACGCAACCCGATGCCCATTCCGGCCAGCTCGATCATCATGGTTCCCGGCGGCGAGCGGGTGTCGCTATACCAAGCTGCATGTTCCGCATCGGGAGAGGCTGCGGGGATCACATAGTGAAGCGGCGACAGCTGGACATTTCGGAGCGTCATGTAGCCACCTTGAAGGCCGGCCTCGGCGAGCGCGCGGGCGGCTGCTTCGTTGACGCTCAGATCGGGCTGCAGCCTCGCTGTGAAGCGCCGGGCCTGACAGGGCACCGCGCGGAAACGCTCGGGCGAGGGCGAACCGGGGTGAACTATGCTGCGCATCGGAACCGGTCAGGCCGCCAGGCCGGCATTGATGAAGCCGCCGTCGACAGCAAGAATCTGGCCGTTGATGTAGCTTGCCTCATCGGAAAGCAGGAAGGCGACCGCCTTTGCAATCTCCTGCGGCGTGCCGTAACGGCCCTGTGGCACCCGCTCGCCCCATTGGCGGCGGACGTCTTCGGTGTGCACTGCCCGCGCCAGCGGTGTGTCGATCGGGCCTGGCGCGACGGCGTTCACGCGGATGCCGCTGCGGCCAAGCTCCGTCGCCATGACAAGGGTCAGAAGGTTCAGCCCGCCCTTGGAAGAGCCATAGGCGCTGCGGCCCTTGTTGCCGCAAAGGCCGGAGACGGAACTGATATTGACGATGCTGCCGGGCCGTTTCTCGGCCAGCCCGGCGATGAAGCTGCCGGTGAGATTGACATCGACGANACTGATATTGACGATGCTGCCGGGCCGTTTCTCGGCACGCGCGGCGATGAAGCTGCCGGTGAGATTGACATCGACGATCCTGCGGAAGTCCTCGACGCTGGTTTCCACCGCCGGCCGGTCCATGGCTATGCCGGCGGAATTGACGATGCCGGAGAGACCCGCAATGGCGGCGACCGCTTTCTCCACCTCCGCCTCGTCGGTGATGCTGCAGGCTATGCCGTTTTCGGCGGGAATGTTCAGATCGTCGCAGGCTCTTGCAAGGGCGTCCTGAGTGAGGTCGATGAGGAAGACCTGCCAGCCGCGTTCAAGCAGAAGCCGTGCGGTTTCGAGCCCGATGCCGGACGCGCCTCCGGTCACCAGCACGGCTCCCGTGGTTTTCCCGGTCATTCTGTCCTCCCTCCCGCGCCCGGCACCTGGCCGCGCCTTTCGAGTTCCTCACGGATCATCTTCTTGGCGATCTTGCCATAGGCGGATTTCGGCATCTCGTCCCAGAAGACGAAAAGCTTGGGCAGCTTGTAGCGGGCGATCTTGCTTTCAAGCCATGCCCGCAGATCGGCCGGATCGAGAACCGCGCTCGGTCTGAGCACGCAAACGGCCACGCCGACCTCTCCCCAAACCGGATCCGGCATGCCGAGCACAGCCGTCTCGCTCACATCGGGATGGAGGAGGATCTTTTCCTCGATCTCGCGTGGATAGATGTTCGAGCCGCCGGAGATGTACATGTCAGAGGCGCGGCCGGTAATATAGACGAAGCCGTTCTCGTCCATGTGGCCGAGATCGCCAGTGCGGAACCAGCCGTTGCGGAAGGCCTTCCGGTTGGCTTCCGGATTGTCGTAATAGCCCGCGAAGACCGCCGGGCCGATGACGCAAATCTCGCCCGTCTCGCCGGGTGCAACCTCCTCGCCGGCGTCATTCTGAATGGAGACCTGCATGCCGGTGCGCTCGAAGCCGCAGGTGCCGATTCGGGCATTCGGGCCGTCCTCCGGATCGTGATAGGCCGGCGGCAGAACGGTGATGTTGCCGGTGACTTCGCCAAGGCCAAAATATTGCACGATGACCGGTCCGAGTTTCTCCAGCGCCCGCTTCTGGTCGGCCCGGTACATGGGCGCGCCAGCATAGATGACATAGCGCAGCGAGGAATGGTCGAAGCGATCTACCGAGGGATCCTCGACCAGCATCTTCAATATTGTCGGCACGGTGAAGGTATTGGTGACGCGCCATTTCTCGACCAACTGCCAGATGGTCGGCACGTCGAGCTTCTCGCCGGGCGGCAGGATGGTCTTTACACCATGCGCCACCTGCGCAAGCTGATGGACGCCCGCCCCATGCGACAGCGGCGCGACCACGATCGAGGCATCGTCGCGGCCGGTGCCCGGCATCAGGTCGCACAGGTGATTGGTGATGACGAAGGCCATCTGGCCATGCGTCAGGACCGCTGCCTTTGGGCGACCGGTCGTGCCTGACGTGAAGAAGAACCAGCAAGGATCGTCGCGCTCGACGGCGGTGCTCGGCACGCTGCGGCCCGCATGGCGCTCGACAATGCGATCATAGTCCTCGCCGAATCCGGTTTCGCCGATTGCAATGACGAATTCGAGATCCGGACATTGCTTCCGGCATGCCTCGGCATGGGCAGGAAAGGCGGCGCCGCAGATCATGCCGCGCGCGCCGCTCGCCTTGGCGAGATAGGCAACTTCATCCGGCGACTGACGGTAGTTCGCAGGCACCCAGACGGCGCCGAGGCGGAAGCATGCGAACATGGATTCGAACATCTGGTTGCAGTTGGCCGACTGCACCAGCACGCGGTCTCCCTTGACGACGCCAAATTCCTCCGCGAGTGCGGTGGCCATGGCGGCGACCCGAGCCTCCATTTCAGCCCAGGTCCATTGCCGGTCGCGCCAGACGAAGCCGATGCCTTCCGGATCGCGGCGAGCCGATTGGGTCAGGAAATGGGCGAGGTTCATGACCCGCGTCGAGGTGGGCGTCAGCCCGCCCTTCGGTACTTTGCTCAAAGTGATGTCCTCCTCGTCTGGTGCCGGATCGCAATCGGCTCGCGTAACGGGCCCTTGGACGCAAACATCCTTGCGAGCTTCTCTTCCACCTGCCTGACTTCGTGGAACAGATGACCGGCCAGCTCGCGCTGGCGCGGTTCCTGCATGCGGCTGTCGATGGCGGCGATGCTGAGCGCCCCGACCGGGCGCCCATCGGGGGAGCATATGGCCACGCCGATGCCCCAGGAATTGGCCACGATCAGGCCGGGATTGAGCGAATAACCCCTGGCTCGAGCCGCTTCGACATCCTGGCGGATGCGCTCCGGCGGCAGCATGGGATAGCTTTCGCGCAGCACCTGATCGTTTTCGGCCAGAACGGCTTCGACCTCCTCGTCGGGCAGGGCGGCGAGCATGGCGAGCGAACCGGCCCCGACGCCGAGCGGATGCTCGAAACCGGCCTGCAGGGCGTGGGTGCGCACGGGGTAGGTGCCTTCCTCGCGATAGAGGCAGACGGAGAAGGAGCCCCGGCGGACGGAAAGGAAGCTCGTATCCTGCGTTCTCTTGGAGAGCCGGATCAGGCTTTCCATGGAAAGCTGCAGCAGTCCGAAGCGGCGCGAGGCAAGGCTGCCGAGCACATAGGCTTCCTCGCCGAGGAAATAGCGGCGGCTTTCCTCGTCCTGCTCGACCAGTCCGGCACGCATCAGCGCCAGAAGCAGCCTGCGGGCGGTCGGCTTGTTGAGGCCGCTTTCCTCGACCAGCGTAGAAAGCGCGGCGCCGCGATCGGCATGCCTGCCGACCATTGCCAGCAGGCCGAGCGCGCGATCAACGCTTTGCGATCCATTCAATTCGGCAATCATTCCTGGCCAGAATATTGATCCACAATATGGACCTTATATGAATTGGTTATTCGAGGCAGAATAAAGCAGCCTCGATTTTCCATTGCAACAACCTTCTTTTTGCGTATTTTCTCCTTTCCCTGAGAAGGTCATTGATCCATCATGTGGACCGGCTTTCGAGGTTGCGGGCGTTGGGCGTGTTCAATCCCGCTAAGAGGAAACGGAGGAGCAAATATGAAATTCGCAAAGCTCGGCGCGACGGCGCTGACCTCGATGCTGGCCGGCATGGCCATGCTTGGAACGGTTTCGGCAGAGACATTCCGTCTTTCGCACAACACCGGCGACACCACCACCTGGCACAAGGGCGCGGAGAAGTTCAACGAACTGCTCAAGGAAGCCACGGGCGGCGAGATGGAGGTTCGCGTTTTCCCCAACGCGCAGCTTTCGGGCGGCGACCAGATGAAGCAGGCGGAGATGGTGAGCCGTGGGGCGCTCGATTTCGTCGCCACCTCGGCCATCAATGTGACGCCGCTGGTCCCCGAAATGGCGGTCTTCTCGCTGCCTTATCTTTATTCCTCCTATGACGAAGTGGACGCCACCACGGAGGGAGCGGCCGGCGACCGCATGGAAGAGATCATGCTGGAACACAATATCGTCGTGCTGGCATGGGGCGAGAACGGTTTCCGCGAGGTGACCAACAATGCGCGCCCGATAAAGACGCCGGAGGACATGAAGGGCCTCAAGATGCGCGTGGCAGGCCCGATGTATATCGACGTCATGAATGCGCTTGGCGCCAACCCGCAGCAGATGCAATGGACGGAAACCTTCACGGCGCTGCAGCAGGGCGTGGTCGACGGGCAGGAAAATCCGATCGGCGCGGTCATCATCCCGCAGCGCGTCTACGAGGTGCAGAAATATCTGACCACCTGGCACTATTCCTATGACCCGATCTTCCTCGGCGTGAGCAAGAAGCTGTGGGATTCCTGGGACGAGGACACCCGGGCCAAGGTCCAGAAGGCAGCAACGGAGGCCATGGACTACCAGAAGCAGATCACCCGCGAGGACACCGAGAAGGGCATAGCCTTCCTCAGGGAGAAAGGCATGGAAATTTACGAGCCTTCCGCGGAAGAAATCGGTGCCTTCCGCGAAGCCACCAAGCCTGCTTTCGACACCTGGGCGGCGAAGGTCGGAGACGAACTGGTCAAGACCTTCCAGGATTCTATCTCAGGGTCCAACTGACGCCCCTGCTTGACAAGGAGAGGGTGGCGGGCGTCATCCTCTTCGGCATCCATCAGGAGGGGCAACCTCATGGCATTTCTGCTGCGTGATGCAGAGAAGATCATCTGCGCCGTCATTTTCTTCGGCATGACTGTGCTTGGTTTCGTGAATGTGGTGGTACGTTACGTCACCAATTATTCGCTCGCCGCGTCCGAGGAGCTTCTGACCAACGGTTTCCTGTTGCTGACGATCTTCGGTGCCGCCATCGCGGCAAGGACCGGCGACCATCTTGCCGTGACGATTGTCTACGATCTTGTTCCAGCCTTCATGCGCAAGGTCATTCTCGCTTTTGCCGCCATGCTCGCGGTCCTGCTGCTCACGCTTTCGGCATGGTTCTGCTGGGAGCTTATCGAAAACCAGCTTTCAAGCGGCATCCGCTCCTATGCTCTTGACGTACCGGCCTGGTACTACAGCGCCGGCCTGCCATTCGGTTTCGCTCTGATCGTCGTCAGATACATCCAGTATGCGCTCGAAAACTGGCGTGAGCTGGATCGGGAGCAGCAAGATGCCTGATATCGGCGCCGGCACGCAGATGGTTGTCGTCTTCTTCGTGCTTCTGTTCCTGCGCGTGCCGGTCGCCTTCGCCCTCGGGCTTTCGGCCATCTATGCCATGTGGGTTCTGGGCTTCGGCCTTGATCTCGCAGGCGACCTGATCGCCACCGGCATTGCCAAGTTTTCCCTTCTCGCCATTCCCTTCTTCATCCTGGCAGGCGAGTTGATGGGATCGCTCGGCATCGCCGAGCGTATGATCCGCTTTTTCCGTGTCCTGATCGGCAATCTGCCCGGCGGCATGGGCGTTGTGGGAACGGTGGTCTGCCTGTTTTGGGGCGCGGTCAGCGGCTCCGGACCGGCGTCAGTCGCCGCCATCGGGCCGCTGATCATCAAGGGCATGACCGATGACGGCTTTTCGAGGACCTATGCAGCAGGCCTTGTCTGCACGGGCGCCGCGCTTTCGATCGTCATTCCTCCCTCGATCGGCCTCGTCATCTATGGTGTGATCGCGGAAACCTCGATCTCCGATCTGTTCATCGCCGCGATCATACCGGGCCTGTTTCTTGGCGCCTTGATGCTCCTGACGCTTCCTTTCGCGAAAACCGTCAGTGATCCTTCGATCTCCCCGAGCCTCGAAAGGCTTTCGCCGCAGCCGCATAGCGATCTGCCATACGGGCACAGATTGTGGCGTTCCTTCCTCGACTCCTTCTGGGGTTTGATGACTCCCGTCGTCATCCTGGGCGGCATCTATTCCGGCGCTTTCACGCCGACGGAAGCAGCCATCGTCGCCACCGTCTATGCGCTGCTGGTTGGCGGCCTGATTTATCGCACTCTGAGCCTGCGCGGGCTTTACCAATCGCTGGTCGATGCCAGCGCCTCATCGGCGGTGGTCATGCTGGTCGTCGCCTATGCCAGCCTGTTCGGCTGGGTGGTCACAGTCGATGATCTGATCGGTCAGTATTCGTCTGTTCTCTTGGGCCTCAGCGACAATCAATGGGTGATCCTCGCCGTAATCATGCTGGTGCTCCTGATCGCCGGCATGTTCATGGATGCGATCACCATCATGTTCATCTCGCTGCCGATCTTCCTGCCTGTCGCGCGTGAGCTCGGCTGGGACCCCGTATGGTTCGGCGTCCTGGTGATGATCAACCTTGCGATTGGCCTCTTCACTCCGCCGGTCGGCATCAACCTCTATGTGGCGGCGAACATCACCCGATTGCCGCTGGAGCGGATTGCTCAGGGAGCCATACCATTCCTGATTACCAGCATCATTGGTCTGGCAATCGTGGCCATGTTCCCGGAGATGTCTCAATTCCTCGTCAACGCATTGCGGTGAGGGCGGAATGAGCACCAGCCCCGAACTCATCAAACAGTCCGCCTGTGCGGTCGTCGATCTTCTCAAGGCAGGGGAAGTCACACCGCTGGATCTCCTCGATGCACTGGAGGCGCGGATCGGTGAGGTAGACGGCAAGGTCAATGCGCTGCCGACACTCTGCTTCGATCGCGCGCGGGCAAACGCGAAGGCGCTGATGGGAAAACCGGTTGCCGAGCGCGGACGGCTGGCCGGGCTGCCTGTGCCGATAAAGGATCTGACGGAAGTCGAGGGCGTCCGTACGACCTATGGTTCGCCCATCTTCGCTGAATATATCCCGGAACAGTCGGATATTTTGGTCGAAAATCTCGAGCGGGAAGGAGGACTGGTCTACGCCAAGTCAGCCACGCCCGAATTCGGCGCCGGCGCCAACACCTTCAACGAGGTGTTCGGGAAGACGCTCAACCCGTGGAACACCAGCCGCTCCTGCGCGGGGTCGAGTGGAGGCGCGGCCGTATCGCTCGCCACCGGCATGGCCTGGGTCGCGCATGGGTCCGATCTCGGCGGCTCCTTGCGCAATCCGGCAAGCTTCTGCGGCATTGTCGGCTTGAGGCCAAGCCCGGGGCGCGTGGCAAAGACGCCCGGGACCGTGGTCGACAATATACTTTCGGTCGAAGGTCCGATGGCACGCACGGTAGAGGATGTGGCGCTCCTGCTGGACGCAATGACGGGCGAGCACCCGGCCGATCCTGTTTCCCTGCCACGCGACGGCACCTCCTATCTCGAAGCTGCACGACAGCCCGCAAGGCTGAACAAGGTCGTCTTCAGTGCCGATCTCGGAATAACGCCCGTCGATCCGGAAGTGGCCGATATCTGCCGCCGCGCTGCCCTGCGTTTCGAGGAACTTGGGGTTGCGGTGGTGGAAACTCATCCCGACCTGTCGGAAGCCCGCGAGACCTTCCAGACATTGCGGGCCGCCGGATTCGCCGCCGCCCATGCGGCGAAGCTGAGGGAAACGCCCGAGCTTCTGAAACCGGAAATGATCTGGAACATCGAAAAGGGCCTCAAGCTTGGCATGGCGGACATCATCGAGGCGGAGACGCGGCGCGGCGAACTGATCCGCCGCATGAATGCGTTTTTCGATGAATACGATCTATTGATGACGCCGGCCACGATCGTCTCGCCCTATCCGGTCGAGCAGCGCTATGTCGAGGAATGTGCCGGGGTCAGGTTCGACAACTATATCGATTGGCTGGCGATCGCCTTCGCCGTCACGCTGACCACCGCGCCGGCTCTTTCGCTCCCATGCGGCTTCAGCAGGGAAGGTCTGCCGGTCGGGCTGCAGATCGTCGCACGCCCGCGCGGCGAGGCGCGGCTGCTTTCAGGCGCCCGGCAACTGGAGGAAGCGCTCGATCTCGGCACCGTCAATCCGATCGATCCGCGGCCCGGCAAATAGGCTGTCCTAAGTTTTTCGTATCTTCGCTTTGAGCTTTTCGGCATCCGTCGGGGCGGCGCTCTTGACGTCATTGTCGAAGAAGCACCAGACGTCGCGACGCTGGCGCTTCCATTTACGCATTTCACGCGCCCAGTCGGCAATTGCCCTGGCGGAATAGCTGCCGTGATAGCGGCCCGAAGGTCCGTGATTACGGATATATACCCAACCGGCCGTGACCTCGCATGGCGCGGGGGCGTCGGCATGATCGGAAATGCAAAGCGCCATGTCGTGATCGGCGAGCAGGTCGAAGATGGATTTGTCGTACCAGCTCTCGTGCCGGAACTCGAAAGTATATTGCCGTGATTTCCTGAGGAGCTTCAGGAAGGCCGCCAGTCGCTCGCGGTCGATCTGCATGTTTGGCGGCAACTGGAAAAGGACCGGGCCGGCTTTGTGTTTCAGGAGCTTCAGTCGCTCCTCCAGAAAGTCAATGGAATCCTTCTCCACCAGAAGCCGCTTCATATGCGTTATGTAGCGTGAACCCTTCCAGGCAAAGCGGAACTCGTCCGGCGTGGTCTCGAACCAGTTCTGCACCGCCTTCGGCGTCGGCATGCGATAAAAGGGCGCATTCAGCTCCGCCGAATTGAAGCGCGTGGCGTAATAGACGAGGGCATCCTTTTTCCTGATCTCTTGCGGATAAAAGGGACCCCACCAGCCGGCATAGTGCCAGCCGGAGGTTCCGATGCGGAGCTCTGGCTGGCTCTTCCGGCTATGAACGGTCTCTCTCGGCGGCACGGTCTTTACGTCCGGCAAGGATGGGCAATCAGCCCTCCATTATCCTTCGCAGCACTTTGTGAACCGGTCTTTGCCCTTGGCCAGAATAAAGGTTTTGCCAAGCGTTGTGTTCCAATTCTTTCGGTGATTAGACTCGACACGTTCCCATCTTCCTGACGGGTTGTCTCCACCATGATAGTGAACGAAGGAAACCTTTCGGCACATGCTGATGTCTGCATCGTGGGGGCGGGACCGGTAGGATTGGCGCTTGCGTTCAAATGTGCAAGCAAGGGACTTTCGGTCGTGATGATCGAGGCCGGGATGGATAACCGGCGCGGTTGGCAGGCCGGACCTGGCTTGCTGGACATCGTCAACAAGCATCATGCTGATCCCGGCCTGATTTCCGCCCGTGGCGTGGGAGGCACCTCCCGCCTCTGGGGAGGCCGGTGCGTTCAACTTGACGACATTGATTTCGAAAAGAGAGCCCATGTTCCCTTTTCGGGTTGGCCCATATCCCATCACGAAATCTCCAAATATTACGATGAAGCGCTGGTGTTTCTGGGATGCCGGGTCGAGGAAGGTTCTTCCACCTCGCCCTCCGATCCTGAGGCCCGGGGGGAAATCACCACCACTGTCATCGAAAGGTGGAGCGCCAGACCCCGCCTCAGAGAGCTTCATGGCAGGCGGTTGCGCGCATCGGAGCGCATAAAGGTCTTCACCCGGAGCGTCGCCCGGGAGATCAAGTTCGATTCAAGCGGCGAACATGTCCGATCAATCTTCGTGGAGCGGAACGGCGAAGGCGTCGAAGTTAGGGCCAGTATGTTTGTTCTGGCCTGCGGCGGCCTGGAGAATGTGCGGTTGCTGATGGCTACTCAGCGTCGACGGCCACAGAAATTCGGCGGAACGGATGGAGCGCTCGGGCGCTTCTATACGGGACACCTGACCGGCTATGTCGCTCGAATCTGCTTCGAGCACCGGGATTTTGCCGAGCAATTCCAATTCCAGAAGGAAGGCAAAGGCTCTCACTTCCGCCGTCGCCTGTCGCTATCGTTTGAAGCCCAGGTCGCGGGAGAATATCTGAACACGGCCTTCTGGCCGGAAAGCCATTCGATAGCGGATCCTGCTCACGGCAGCGGAGCGCTGTCGATAGCATATCTTGGTCTCTCCTCTTTGAAGATTTACGGGCCCCTCAGGCGTGGCCTGGCTCCCCATTCCAGCGGTGCCAATACCGATATCGTCCGGCGGCATTGGTCCAATGTCAGAAGCGACCGGAACCTGTTTCGCAATGGTTTCGCCATTTCTGGGCATTTCCTCAGGAACCGCTTCGGGACAAGGATGTATTCACTCGTCAATCCGCAGAACCGCTATCTTTTGCGCTACCATGCCGAGCAGATTCCCGACCCGTCCAACAGGGTGAGGCTGACGGACGAGCCGGCCAGCTCACCGGATATTCCTATCAGGGTAGACTACAGTTTCATGCCACAGGATGCGGATTCGGTCGTGAGGTCCCACGATCTGCTGGATCGCTGGCTGCGCCAGAATAAGCTCGGCTATCTTGAATATCTTGCGCCGCCGGAAGATCGGTCCGCCCTCGTCCTCAATCAGGCGGTCGACGGGTATCATCAAATCGGCCTTACCCGCATGTCCAACCAAAGGCGTGAGGGCGTGGTGGACGCTGATTGCCGCGTGCATGATGCGGACAATCTTTTTGTAGCGGGGAGTTCGGTATTCCCTACGGCCGGCCAGGCCAACCCGACCTTGCCGGCTGTCGCTCTGGCGATGCGTCTAGGCGATCATCTGGCGCGGCAGATATCGCACGGCTGCACGGCTGTAGGCCGGATGTTACCCGGAAAAGCCCACCATCCGGTGGGCTGATTCAAAAGGCCATGACGAGAGTGGCACCGATCGCCATGAGGGTCGCCACGACGACGAAGCCGGCGTAGAGATGGGGCCGATCGAAGAGCAGGGCATGGCCGGCGATCCAGGCCGCAGTGGCGGATCCGAGGGCAAAAAAGAAACCATCGCGCTCGCCGAAGCCGATGGTGGCGCCCATCAGCCCGCCGACGATAAGCGCCCCGAACACGATGATGACGGCAACAGCATATTGTTCGAAATTGTCGTTCATTCTCATTCCTTTTGCCGGAAAGAGCGTAGGTGCCCGGCTATTTCCTTCCCATGCGTCGTGCAAATCGAAGCGGCCTAATTTGCCTTGCAAATTGCAATTGCGCCAGAGGCTTGACTTCCGTGTCCTGTTAGGCCCTCATTGAGGCATGACTATTGGTCTTGAACCTTTTTCGCACATTTATCTTCGGGTGTGTCCCATCGCGGGATACTAGCCCCCGGCTCGGTGCGTCGCGTGCCCCGAGTCGCGGGGCATCCATCAGACCTTCCATCATTTCACTGAATCAATCCGTGGGCGGTCGGCGCGCATCAACAGCTTTCAGCACACAAGGCAGCCGTGAGCACTCTGATCGCCGCGGCGCCACATTAATCAGGTCGCCTAAATGGAACTGAAGAACAAAACGACCCGCAAGCCCAAGATCGTCGTGGCGCAATCGGATTACCAGCGGCTGTCAAGCCTTGCGGAAGCAGCTTCGGGGCACAATCCCGAGGTTTCGGAGCAACTGCTGTCGGAACTCGACCGGGCAACGATCAGGCCCGACGAGCAGGTCGGAACGGATGTTATCCGCATGGGGTCGACGGCGGAATACAGCACCGAAACCGGGGAAGCCAGAAAGGTGACGCTCGTTTTTCCCGGCAGTGCCGATATTTCGGAAGGCAAGATATCGATCCTTACGCCCATCGGCGTGGCCCTTCTCGGCCTGGCGCCGGGTCAATCCATCGACTGGACAGCGCGTGACGGCCGGAGGCATCGCCTCATGGTCACGCGCGTCGAACAGGGAGAATCGGCGCAGACTGCCTGAAGCCGTACGGACAGACCGATGCAATCACATCGTCTCCTCGACCGCCTTGCCGTAAGCGGAGGCTGCCTCATCGCAGGATCATAGCCCCTGCGCCGCTGCGCGCGGCCAGGGGTCTCTCCAATCACGAAATCATTTGATCGTGCCTGGTCCCGGAGGATCACGGACGGAGGTCTGCGATGTCTGAAACTGCCTGCATACTTACAACCAAGGATTTCACCATCCTCGAGGTGATGCTTGACCGCTGCAGGGACACGGCCCTGGCCGCATTGCTGCGGCAGAAGCTGGACAAGGCTCAGGTCGTGTTTAGGGAAGATATTCCGGAGCACACCGCAACCTTGAATAGCCGCCTGATCTACAGGATGAACGACGGCCCGGCGAACACCCGCATCATTTCCCATGCTTTGATAGGTTCTCCGGTCGGGCTCTTCCTGCCGATTACCAATCCGAGGGGGCTTGCGCTGCTCGGTCTTTCGGAAGGGCAGGTATTCGAACTGGCAATCCCGGAAGGCCGCGTGGAGAGAATCCTACTCGAAAAAGTCCTGTATCAGCCCGAAGCCGAACGGCGCCGGAAGAATCATGCAATTCCCGGCGGAACCCGTCCGAAGGGTCGGCCGATGCTGAGCCTCGTTCATTCATCGGACGGTGTGCCGACCGTGGGGGCCTCGGTTGCTCCAATCGGGGACCCCGAGGATCCCGGACCATCGGCCGCCTGACGGTGCGGCCCGGTACCCTTAGCATCAGCATTGCGGAGAGAGAAACCGGTCGTTGCCTTTGCAGTTTCGGACAAATGGCGCTTGCCATTTGTCCGTTTTCGTTTTTCCCTGCATGGAAAGAAAACGAAAATCCGAAAGAGTAAAGGGATGTATCTGTCGCCACGGCATGCCGAGATCATGGAAATGGCGAAGAAGCACGGTCGTGTGCTCGTCGACGATCTCGCCCTGTATTTCAATGTCACGCCGCAAACGATCCGAAAGGATCTGAATGATCTGTGCGATCAGCGTCAACTCACCCGTATCCATGGCGGGGCATTGCTGCCTTCCGGCATCGAGAACATGGAATATGAGGAACGGCGCAAGATCGCTTCGGAACAGAAGGAGGCGATCGGCAAGGCGGCTGCGGGCCTGATCCCCGACAATGCCTCTCTCTTCATCAATATCGGCACCACGACCGAAGCGGTTTCAAACGCGCTTCTCGACCATCGCGGATTGATGGTGATCACCAATAATATCAATGTTGCCAACAGGATGCGCGTCTATCCTTCGATAGAAGTGGTTATAGCCGGTGGTGTGGTGCGCGGCTCTGACGGAGGTATTGTGGGGGAGGCGGCCGTCGACTTCATCCGGCAGTTCAAGGTCGATTATGCCGTCATCGGCGTGTCGGCGATCGACCATGACGGGGCCTTGCTCGATTTCGATTTTCGCGAGGTGAAGGTCGCCCAGGCGATCATCGCAAATGCCCGTCACGTCATTCTTGTGTCCGACAGCACCAAATTCGAGCGGACAGCACCGGTTCGCATAGGGCACCTGTCGCAGATCAACACTTTCATCACTGAGAGATGCGGCATCGAATCCATCCGGCGGATTTGCGAGGAGGCGGAGGTCCGACTGATCGAGACAGCCGAGCACGGGGACCGGTAGGTGCGGCTTGTTTTCGTTTGACATTCATCTTGCTTTCGAAATAATTCAGTTCTGCTTTCGACAGCATGATTGTGCTGCGATGCGAAAGCATTGGAGGATTATTTGGCCGGCGACGGAAATTACGACATCCTGGTCATCGGGGGTGGCATCAATGGCTGCGGCATAGCGCGTGACGCTGCCGGCCGCGGCTTCTCCGTCTTTCTCGCCGAAATGAACGATCTCGGCTCTGGCACCTCCTCCGTTTCCACCAAGCTCATCCATGGCGGTCTTCGCTATCTTGAACACTACGAGTTCCGGCTGGTGCGGGAATCGCTGATGGAACGCGAAGTCCTTTGGAAGAATGCGCCGCATATCATCTGGCCGATGCGTTTCGTGCTGCCGCATCACAGCGGCCTGCGGCCGGCATGGCTGCTCAGGCTCGGCCTTTTCCTTTATGATCATATCGGCGGCCGCAAGCTGCTGCCGGCGACGAAAACGCTCGACATGCGCAGCGATCCGGCCGGAAAACCTCTCAAGCCGATGTTCCGCCGCGCTTTCGAATATTCGGACTGCTGGGTGAATGACGCGCGCTTGGTGGTGCTCAATGCGCGCGATGCTGCCGACCGTGGCGCGGTCATCCGCACGCGGACAAAAGTCACCGCAGCGCGGCGTGAACGTGGAGTCTGGCGGGTCTCGCTCGAAGACCGGCAAACGGGGGCTCTCGATACAGTGACGGCAAGGTTGATCGTCAATGCAGCCGGCCCCTGGGTCGATCAGGTGCTTTCAATGACGATCGGCAGGAACGATGCCCACAATGTCCGTCTCGTGCAGGGCAGCCACATCGTCATTCGCAAGAAATTTGACGATCCGCGGGCCTATTTCTTTCAGAACAAGGACGGCCGTATCATCTTCGCCATTCCCTATGAGGACGATTTCACCCTGATCGGCACGACCGATAGGGACTTCGTGGGCGCTCCGGACAAGGTGGCGATAAACGACGAAGAGATAGGCTATCTCTGCGAAGCGGCCAGCGAATATTTCGCCGAACCGGTGCGGCGATCCGATATCGTATGGACCTATTCGGGCGTGAGGCCGCTTTTCGACGATGGCGCCTCCAAGGCGCAGGAAGCCACGCGCGACTATGTCCTGAAGGCGGATGGCGGCGATGGTGACGCGCCATTGCTCAACATATTCGGCGGCAAGATAACGACTTACCGGCGGCTTTCGGAGGCAGTGCTGGAGAAGATCGAGGAGTTTCTCGGTCGCAAAGGTGGCCCCTGGACGGCAGGGGCAGCCTTGCCCGGAGGTGAATTCGGCGCGGCAGAATTCGATGCGCAAGTCTCCCGCTTCAAAGGCGAGCATCCTTTTCTTGGCTCGGCTCACGCGAAGCGCCTCGTGCGGCTCTATGGAACGCGCGCCGGCAAGGTCGTCGGGCTGGCGCGGTCGGAAGCGGAACTCGGCCGACATTTCGGTGCCGATCTCTATGAAGCCGAGGTAAGATATCTGATGGACAATGAGTGGGCTGTTACCGCCGAGGACGTGTTGTGGCGGCGCACCAAGAGAGGACTTCGGATCCGTGGGGAGGAGGCTGCTGCGCTTGAGACGTTCATGCGCGGTGCGGCGGACCGGAAACAGAATGCGGCGGCGGAATAAAGGATAGTTCCGGGGAGGAGGAAATGCTGGAACTGCGGAACGTGTCGAAAACGGTCGGCGCCGAGGAGCATATCCGCGACGTCTCGCTGTCCTTGCAGCACGGCACGCTCAACGTCCTGCTGGGGCCGACGCTTTCGGGTAAGACCAGCCTGATGCGCCTCATGGCCGGCCTCGACACGCCAACATCGGGCAGCGTGTTCTTCGATGGCGAGGACGTGACCGGTCAGCCGGTGCAGAAGCGCAAGGTTGCCATGGTCTACCAGCAATTCATCAACTATCCGGCCATGACGGTCTACGAGAACATTGCTTCTCCCTTGCGGGTGGCCGGCGAGGATCGCCAGGCGATCGACCGCAAGGTGCGGAAGGCGGCCGAACTCCTGCGCCTGACACCCTATCTCGACCGCACGCCGCTCAACCTTTCGGGTGGACAGCAGCAGCGCACCGCACTCGCCCGCGCCGTAGTGAAGAATGCCGGCCTGGTGCTGCTCGACGAGCCCCTCGCCAATCTTGACTACAAGCTGCGCGAGGAACTGCGCGCCGAACTGCCGAAGATATTCGCTGAATCGGGAGCCATCTTCGTCTATGCGACCACCGAGCCGCAGGAGGCTCTTCTCCTCGGCGGCAACACCGCTACCCTGTCGGAGGGCCGGGTCACGCAATTCGGACGGACCATCGAGGTGTTCCGCAATCCTGTGGACCTCGTGACTGCGCGCACTTTCTCCGATCCGCCGCTCAACACGATCACGCTCGGGAAAAAGGGAGCCGGCTTCCGGCTTGAAGGCGGGGTGGTTCTGCCGGCGCCTGAAGGACTGGAAGGCATTGCCGAGGGGAACTATACGATCGGCTTTCAGCCGCATCATCTTCTGCTGGAACGCCCGACCGCCGGCGCCGTATCGGTGAAGGCGAAAGTGACGGTGACGGAGATAACGGGCTCGGAGAGCTTCGTGCATCTCGACTATGCCGATGCGCGCTGGGTGATGCTGGCTTCGGGCGTCCATCATTTCAACCCCGACGAAACGATCGAGGTCTTCATCGACACCCGTCATCTGATGGTCTTCGACGAAACCGGGCGCGCGGTATCAGCACTCCGGAAATTGGCGGCGTGAGGGAGGAAGATGGCGCGCATCGATCTGGAACATATCCGGCATTCCTACCTGCCCAATCCGCGAGCGGATGCCGACTATGCCCTGAAAGAGGTTCACCAGTCATTAGAGGATGGCGGTGCCTATGCGCTGCTCGGCCCGTCGGGTTGCGGCAAGACGACCCTTCTCAACATCATATCCGGGCTGCTCCGGCCTTCCGAAGGGTGTCTGCTGTTCGACGGAGAGGATGTCTCGGACCGTTCGACGCAGGAGCGCAACATAGCGCAGGTGTTCCAGTTCCCCGTCATCTACGACACCATGACTGTCTACGACAATCTCGCCTTTCCGCTCAGGAATCGCGGTCTGCCGGAAGGCGAGGTCGACCGCAAGGTGCGCGAAATCATCGGGATCATCGGCCTTGCCGACAGGGCGAAGCGGAAAGCAAGGGGGCTGACGGCCGATCAGAAGCAGAAGATATCGCTCGGCCGTGGCCTCGTGCGCTCGGACGTCAACGCCATCCTGTTCGATGAGCCGTTGACTGTGATCGACCCGCATATGAAGTGGGTGCTGCGCTCGCAACTGAAGCAGCTTCACAAGCGCTTTGGCTACACCATGGTCTATGTCACCCATGACCAGACGGAGGCGCTGACCTTCGCCGACCGCGTCGTCGTCATGTATGATGGGGAGATCGTGCAGATCGGCACGCCGGACGAACTGTTCGAGCGGCCGAAGCATACTTTCGTGGGCTATTTCATCGGCTCGCCAGGCATGAACGTCGTGCCGGTATCGGTGCAGGGAAGGACGGCTCATTTCGGAGGCCAGGCGATCACCTTGCCGGGAGCGCCAGAAGGCTCGATGACAGGGCCGGTCGAGCTTGGCATCCGTCCGGAATATGTGCGGCTCGGCCGCGAGGGCATGCCAGTAACGATCAGCAAGGTCGAGGATATCGGCCGCCGCAAGATCGTGCGCGCCAGCCTTGAAGGGAAGGAAATCGCGGTGATCGTCGGCGAGGATGGGGAGATACCCGCCGAACCGCATGTGGCCTTCGATCCGGCCGGCATCAACATCTATGCGGATTCCCGCCGCGTGGAACTGGGGGGCTGACCATGCAGAAGACCTGGAACAATAAGGCCTGGTTCCTCGTCCTGCCGGTGCTTCTGCTGGTGGCGTTCTCGGCGATCATCCCGTTGATGACCGTGGTCAATTATTCGGTGCAGGACACATTCGGCCGCAACGAATTCTTCTGGGCGGGCACGGCATGGTTCGAGGAGGTGCTTGCATCGGACCGTTTCTGGGACTCGATGGGCCGCAACCTTGCCTTCTCGGCCATCATCCTGGCGATCGAGATTCCGCTCGGCATCTTCATCGCGCTCAACATGCCGCGCAGCGGCTGGGGCGTGCCCGTCTGTCTGGTGCTGATGGCGCTTCCGCTTCTGATCCCGTGGAACGTCGTCGGCACGATCTGGCAGGTCTTTGGCCGCATCGATATCGGCCTGCTCGGTCGTGGGCTGTGGGAACTCGGCATCGACTACAACTATGTCAATGACCCGTTCGACGCCTGGGTGACCGTCATCATCATGGATGTCTGGCACTGGACGAGTCTTGTGGTGCTTCTGTGCTATGCCGGCCTAGTCTCGATCCCGGACGCCTATTATCAGGCGGCCAAGATCGATGGCGCCTCGCGCTGGGCGGTGTTTCGCTACATCCAGTTGCCCAAGATGAACCGCGTGCTTCTGATCGCGGTACTCCTGCGCTTCATGGACTCCTTCATGATCTACACGGAGCCCTTCGTTGTCACCGGGGGTGGCCCCGGCAACACGACGACGTTCCTTTCCATCGACCTCGTGAAGCTGGCAATTGGCGAGTTCAATCTGGGAGAGGCGGCGGCCATGTCGATCATCTACTTCCTGATCATCCTGGCCCTGTCGTGGGTCTTCTACACGGTCATGACCAATTATGGCGCGGAGAGGTGAGATGGCGCGGAGCGACGAGACCATCTCCAATGCAAGGACCGAGGCGCTGATGGCGAACGGCAAGGCTGGTCAGGTCCGGCGAGAGGCCGATGTCGCCCTTGCACGCAGGATGCGCCGCCGCGGCGGCGAATCCCGCTTCTGGTGGCTCGTGCCGACCCTCTACATCATCTTTCTGATGCTGCCGATCTACTGGCTCGTGAATATGAGCTTCAAGACCAACCGGGAGATACTCGGCGTCTTCTCGCTCTGGCCGCAGGAGCCGACGCTCAGGAACTATATGGTGATCTTTACCGATCCCTCCTGGTATTCAGGCTACATCAACTCCATCATCTATGTGGTCCTCAACACGGTCATCTCGGTCGTCGCCGCGCTGCCGGCGGCCTACGCGTTCTCGCGCTACCGCTTCCTCGGCGACAAGCACCTGTTCTTCTGGCTGCTGACCAACCGCATGGCGCCGCCGGCGGTTTTCGCACTGCCCTTTTTCCAGCTCTATTCGGCCTTCGGCCTGATCGATACGCATATTGCCGTGGCGCTGGCGCATTGCCTGTTCAACGTGCCGCTTGCGGTGTGGATCCTGGAAGGCTTCATGTCCGGGGTGCCGAAGGAGATCGACGAGACCGCCTATATTGATGGCTATTCCTTCCCGAAATTCTTCGTGAAGATTTTCATGCCGCTGATCGCGAGCGGCATCGGCGTCGCAGCCTTCTTCTGCTTCATGTTCTCATGGGTCGAACTCTTGATTGCGCGCACGCTGACCACCACCGACGCCAAACCCATTGCGGCGACCATGACGCGCACCGTGTCGGCTTCCGGTCTCGATTGGGGTGTGCTGGCGGCCGCCGGCGTGCTCACCATCATACCGGGCGCGCTCGTGATCTGGTTCGTGCGCAACTATATCGCCAAAGGCTTCGCCCTGGGGAGGGTGTAATGAACTTTTCCTGGATGGCCTGGACATGGCCGACAGCCACCTTCTTCGCCACCATCCTTCTGCTGCTGGTCGGCATGGGCGTATGGGAATATTTCTCGCCGGGCGGCAATCCGCGCGTCGGTGTCCTGCGCTTCGAGACAACGCGCGGCGATCGTCTCTTCATTTCGCTGCTCGGCAGCGCCTTCATTCATCTCGCCTGGCTGGGACTCGTCGGCCCCGGCCTCTGGTGGGCTCTCGCTCTCTCCGTAGTCTACGCAATCGGCGTGTTTCGCTACGTATAGAGGGGGGAAAATGGTGGGAGCCCGTGGCTCCGGATCTGTTCGCAAACTATGGGAGGTTTGATCATGCGACGGCAATTTCTAGCATCCACAACAGCGCTCATTCTGTGCTTCGCGGCAGGCAATGCCTTTGCCGGCATGGACGAGGCAAAGGCGTTTCTCGATGCCGAGATCGGGGACATGTCGTCGCTCGACCGCGCGGCACAGGAAGCCGAGATGCAGTGGTTCATCGATGCTGCAGAGCCCTTCCAGGGCATGGAGATCAAGGTCGTCTCGGAGACGATCACGACCCACGAATACGAGTCCAAGGTGCTGGCGCCGGCATTCTCGGCCATCACTGGCATCAAGGTCACGCACGATCTCATCGGTGAAGGCGACGTGGTGGAGAAGCTGCAGACCCAGATGCAGTCGGGCGAGAATATCTATGATGCCTATGTCAACGATTCGGATCTGATCGGCACCCACTGGCGCTATCAACAGGCGCGCAGCCTCACCGACTGGATGGAGAATGAGGGCAAGGACGTCACGAACCCCAATCTCGACATCGACGACTTCATAGGCAAGTCGTTCACGACTGCTCCGGACGGCGATCTCTACCAGCTTCCCGACCAGCAGTTCGCGAACCTCTACTGGTTCCGCTACGACTGGTTCAACGACGAGAAGAACAAGGCTGAGTTCAAGGAAAAATACGGCTATGACCTCGGCGTGCCGGTCAACTGGTCGGCTTACGAGGACATCGCCGAGTTCTTCACCGGCCGCGAGATCGACGGCAAGAAGGTCTATGGCCATATGGACTACGGCAAGAAGGACCCGTCGCTCGGCTGGCGCTTCACCGATGCCTGGCTGTCCATGGCCGGCAATGGCGACAAGGGCATCCCGAACGGAAAGCCGGTCGACGAATGGGGCATCAAGGTTGACGAGAATTCGCGGCCGGTCGGCTCCTGCGTGGCGCGCGGCGGTGACACCAACGGTCCGGCCGCCGTTTATTCGATCCAGAAATATCTCGACTGGATGAAAGCTTATGCACCTGCAGCCGCCCAGGGCATGACCTTCTCTGAGTCGGGTCCGGTTCCCGCGCAAGGCGAGATCGCGCAGCAGATCTTCACCTATACGGCCTTCACAGCTGACTTCGTCAAGGAAGGGCTGCCGGTGGTCAACGAGGATGGCACGCCGAAATGGCGCTTCGCCCCTTCGCCGCACGGCGTCTACTGGAAGGAGGGCATGAAACTCGGATACCAGGATGCCGGCTCATGGACGATCCTCAAGTCCACCCCGGATGACCGCGCCAAGGCCGCCTGGCTCTATGCGCAGTTCGTCACCTCCAAGACGGTGGACGTGAAGAAGAGCCATGTCGGCCTTACCTTCATCCGCCAGTCGACGCTCGACCATCAGTCCTTTACCGATCGGGCGCCGAAGCTTGGTGGCCTGATCGAGTTCTACCGTTCGCCCGCCCGCCTTCAGTGGTCGCCGACCGGTACGAACATTCCGGACTATCCGAAGCTTGCGCAGCTCTGGTGGCAGGCAATCGGTGATGCGGCTTCCGGCGCCAAGACGGCCCAGGAGGCCATGGATTCGCTCTGTGCGGAACAGGAGAAGGTGCTTGAGCGTCTCGAGCGCGCCGGCATCCAGGGCGATATCGGACCGAAACTCGCCGAGGAGCACGATCTCGAATACTGGAACAAGGATGCCGTCTCGAAGGGCAACCTTGCGCCGCAGCTCAAGATCGAGAATGAGAAGGAAAAGCCGATCACCGTCAATTACGACGAACTGGTCAAGAGCTGGAGCAACTGAGGCCGCATAGTCTCAGTTGACCGCCAAACGGAGGCGGCAGGAATGCCGCCTCCTTCCTTGTCTGGAGACAGGTTGCCGATGGCCAATCACATCCTCGCCATAGACCAGGGCACGACGTCGAGCCGCGCTATCGTCTTCGACGGTGAAATGAAGGTTGTCGCGGTCGGGCAGAAGGAATTCACACAGCATTATCCAGCCTCGGGCTGGGTTGAGCATGACCCGGAAGAGATCTGGTCGTCGGTCGTCACGACCGTCAAGCAGGCCCTGAGAAAGGCCGGCCTCACGGCTTCCGATATCGCAGCCATCGGCATCACCAACCAGCGCGAGACCGTCGTCATCTGGGACAAGGCGACCGGCAAGCCGATCCATAACGCGATCGTGTGGCAGGACCGGCGCACGGCGCAGCTTTGCCAGAAACTGAAGAAACAGAGTCTGGAACAACGCTTCACCAAGAAGACAGGGCTTCTTCTCGATCCCTATTTCTCGGGCACGAAGCTCTCCTGGCTGCTCGACAAGGTGAAGGGCGCGCGCAGCCAGGCCGAAAGAGGCGAATTGCTGGCCGGCACGATAGACACATTCCTGATCTGGCGGCTGACGGGCGGCAAGCTGCATGCCACCGACGCGACCAATGCCTCGCGCACGCTCGTCTACAATATCGTAAAGAACGAATGGGACGAGGAACTGCTCAAGATCCTGCGCATCCCGGCCACCCTGCTGCCGGAAGTGAAGGATTGCGCGGCCGATTTCGGAGAGACGGAAAAATCGCTCTTCGGCGCTTCCATTCCTATTCTCGGTGTTGCGGGGGACCAGCAGGCGGCGATGATTGGCCAGGCCTGTTTCGAGCCGGGCATGATGAAGTCGACCTATGGCACGGGCTGCTTCGCCGTTCTGAATACAGGGGACAAACTCTGCCTGTCGAAGAACCGTCTGCTGTCGACCATCGCCTACCGGCTCGATGGCAAGACCACTTATGCGCTGGAGGGCTCGATCTTCGTTGCCGGTGCCGCTGTGCAGTGGCTGCGTGATGGCGCGAAGATGATCTCCAAGGCTGCCGATAGCGGCGTGCTGGCGGCAAAGGCCGACGTCACGCAGACCCTTTATCTCGTGCCGGCTTTTGTGGGGCTTGGCGCTCCCCATTGGGATGCCGACGCGCGCGGTGCCATATTTGGTCTCACGCGCAATTCCGGTCCGGCGGAATTCGCTCGCGCGGCCCTGGAATCGGTGGCTTTCCAGACTCGCGATCTGCTGGATGCCATGAAAAAGGATTGGAAGGACTCGAATGGCAGGACGGTCTTGCGTGTGGACGGCGGGATGGTTGCCTCCGACTGGACCATGCAGGCGCTCGCCGACATTCTCGACGCACCGGTGGATCGCCCGCAGATACTGGAAACGACCGCGCTGGGTGCCGCCTGGCTGGCGGGGTCACGCGCAGGCGTGTGGCCGAAGGCCAAGGCCTTTGCCAAAAGCTGGTCGCTGGAGCGGCGCTTTGAGCCGAAAATGTCTGCGGAGGAACGCAACCGCAAGATAAGAGGCTGGCGGGACGCAGTCAGGCGGACGCTGAGCTGCTCCTGATCGCGGCAACCGTAGACGGGTGAGCCAGCGATGAGCGCCCGCGCTGGGGCTGCATCGCGGGGAGCGTCTGTTTGCGGACCGGTTGGTAACGGATTGCTCGGGGCTTTTATGCCACCGGAATGTCGAGTTCGAGCACTGCGAGAACGGCATCGAGCTGTGCGGCCGATTCCGGGCGGCCTTCACCGGAGCGAACGAACCAGGGCCGTTCCTCGGTACTGAAAACGCGCTCGTCATCATTGTCCGACGTGGCCTCGAAGCGGGCGATATCGCCATCGAATTCATCGAGCGTATGGTGCAAGTTGTCGCGCAGCGCCGCGAGCTTGGCTAGGCCATCCTCGCTGCTCGCAATTGAATTGATCCAGTCTACCGTCTGCTCCGGGGTCAGACCTTTCAATTCGCCATAGCGCATCAGGATGGGAACCGGGCTGTAGCCTTCACCGCTCTGGTCGATCAACGCTGATGCTGCCTCTTCGTTGAATCCGCTATGCCGAAGGAAGGCGGCGGTCGTTTCGGTCTCGAAGCGGCTGTTGTGCTGGGCATTCTGGATTCCATCCCAGATGAAAAGGCCGACCGTGGCCACGCCGGCAACGCCGAAGCCGATCGGGCCTGCCAGGCTCGACGATCCAAACACCGCATAGCTGACCCCGCCGGCCGCGGCCACATTCAGCCCCGCGCCCACGACGTCTCCGTGGGAGAGGCGCCCCATCGCATCGACGGCGGCAAGGCTCGCGCCGAGCAGGTGGACCATTTTGCCGCCGAGCTTCAGGCCGTTGGTCAGTGCAGATTCGTTCGACGTCAGCAGCGAGGTCACGAACTGTGCGCTGTCGATGCCCACGCGCGCAGAATCGACCGCCAACTGCAATTGGGCGCGCAGCGACGGATCTTCTCCATAGGCCTCTATGGCGTTGGCCAGGCCGGAGCCCACGATCGCCAGCGCGCTCGCGCGGAAGAGACGGTTGAACGGGGCATCGCGCAACTGCGCGTCGAACGTGTCCAGAGCATTGTTGAGGTTGCGGACGGCGTCTATGCCGTATCTTTCGGCATTGAAGTCGTCAGTGTGCTCCGGCACCAGATCCAGGAATGCATCGGAAATCTCGCCGAGCTGGTTGCTGCTGATGCCGAGGAGATTGGCGAGCTCCGGATTGTTGGCCAGCGCTTCGGTGAGTTGATCGCGCGCCGCTTGAAGCGAGGCCGGATCGCTCGGATCGATATCGCCGGCCGGTATCATCACGTTCTCGCGCAGATACGCTCCGACAAGATTCGACGCCAACGGATTGTCGCTGCCGGTGATGCCGAGGTCGTTGAAGAGCTGGATCAGTTCCTGACCCGCTTCTCCTTTCACAAGCTCCGGCAGGTCCCGCAGTGCCATTGATACGGCCAGTTGCGCATTCGGATCGTCCAGAAGATTGTTGATGCGTTCCTGATGATCGGCGCGCGTTTCGTCTGGCAGGTTCTGGAACTGCTGGATCTGGGTCAGAAGGCCCGAGCCACGGTCGGCCAACTGCCTTTCCAGCTCATCCAGCCGGTTTTGCCATTCCGGCCCTTTCTCGTCGATATAGTCCTGGATCGCGGTCTCGAGCTGTTCTTCCGTCATGGCAGTGCTGCCATTCGAGATGAGGTAGCTCAACTCCTCGAGATGGGCGCTGTAATCTTCGGCCAGATCGGCAATGCCGTGGTCGCGCGTGCCTTCGACCGTGTACAGGATCTCGTCGAGAACGCTCGGGTCGATACCCTCCATGGAAGCTATCGTCAGGGCATAGGCAGGAATCGGCTCTCCATTGCCGATGGCCTCGTACATGGACGATCGCACGGTGTTCATGTCGAAGAGGCCCATTTCGGCGAACCGGTTCGCCGCCTCTTCGCCGCTGGTCGTTCCCGCAATGCGGTCGAGGACGCTGATAAGGGACGATGTTCCTTCCGGCCCGATCTGAACGCCGCTATAGCCATTGTCGAGATAGTGCTGCTGAGCCTCTCCGAGCTTCGGCATCATCGCGTCCACGACCCTGGCGGCCATTTCGGGATCCAGATCGGCCGTGAGTGTTTCGAGCCGTTGCATGGATTCGAGCGTGGGAGCGCCTGGTTGTTCCCGATCCAGGTCGCTGCTGATCAGAGGATCGGCCACCCAATTGGCTGCACCATCGATGATTTCCTGTGCCGCGTCCGATCTGTCGAGCGCGTCGCTCAGGCGTTCCGACGCATTGGTGTAAACGCCCTCCAACTCCTGCAGGGCCTCTGCCGGATCATCGGTTTTGATTCCCTCAACAAGCTCGCTGGCTGCATTGTCGGCGATGGTGCGGGCGCCTTCTGTCCTGTCAAGTGCAGTCTGCACGCTCGGGGAAGCATTCCCGTAGAGCTCTTCCAAGACACGCAGGGCCTCCGTCGGGTCCGTCTCGGCTTGTGCTTCGGCGATAATGTCGCGGGCGGCAGCTTCCGATTCCATGCCGGTATGGCCGCTGTCGGTAAGCTGGATATTCGCCATTTCGGCCGCTTGCTCTATGGCCATCTGTGCCGGGCCGGCATCCACCCAGTCATTGTCATAGAAGCGCTGGAGTGCCTCCTGGCGGCTTTCGGGCGGCAGCGCTTCCAGATAGGCGCCGATATCGGTGGCGATCTCTCCGATTTCAGCGTCGAAATCGATGGTTCCGGGATCATCGGCATATTCAAGCGCGTTGCCACGTTCATAGAGATTCTGAACGAAACCTTGTTCGCCTTCAGGAATGCCGGACTGGTTGAGAGGCGTGTTGGCGGCTTCTTGTGGGGAAGTGTTCGGGAGGAAAAGCACATCCCCCGGATGGATCAGATCCGGATTCGAATTCAGCAGGGATTCATTGATCTCGATAAGCTCTTGATGCGAAACGTCGAATTGATCGGCAATGGTCCATAGGCTGTCGTGCTGTTCAACCACGACCAGCCGCTCCTCGAACTCATCTATTTCGCCGGAACCCCCTGCCTGCTCCCTGGCGCGCAGTGCTTCCGAAATCGCCTGGGTGAAGGCCTGCTGTTGCGCCCTCGAAAGGGAAGTGACCCGTCCGTTCTCATTGTATCGATGCGTTGCTTCGGCGTCGATCCGAAAAGACATGCGGCGTCCCCTTCCAGTCTGCTACATGGGGCGACCGTACGCACCAAATCGGGCGCGCAATTAAAGCTTCTGTTTCAGTTTTATGAAAATCGACGGCAGGCTCCTACAGGAGGATGGCCTGCCTATCCGCCGGCGGAGCCGAGTGCCTGGGCGCGGGCCAGCACGGTCGGTTTTGCGCGGAAGGATTTCGCCTGCGCGAGAAGTTCGTTCACCTCCGTGGTAGACAATCCGGCAAGTGAGAGGGCGCGTGCCTCGCCGGCCTGGCCGAGCAGGCCGTAGACCAGAATCGCATTGCGCTTGTGATGCAGGCTTGCGCTCGGAGAGGTGGCTACCTTCCGCGCCAGCGGAAGGGCCCTGCTGGCATCGTTCGCCAACGCCATGGCAATCGCCATGTTGATCTGGATATCAAGGTCGTTAGGAGCCAGGGACAGCGCTTGCTGGAACGTGGCAAGCGCAGGCTCGATCTGGCCGGCGAAAGTCTGTGCGACGCCAAGCCGGTTATAGGCCTCGACCGTGTTCACGCTCCGGGTCCCTTCCGCGAGCGTGCGGAGACCGGCTTCCGTATCTCCCTCATTGACCATCACCCAGCCGAGACCGACAAGGGCGGGACCGTAATTGGGCGAACGGGAGAGGGCGGCCTTATAGGATTGGATGGCCTGATCAGGATACCCAGCACGCATATAGGCGTCGCCGAGTTCGACGAATGTTTGAGCGGAGGCGTCCTGAGCCGAAGCAGCCTGTTCATAAAGCGCTATGGCTGTTCCGGTGTCGCCCTGCTTTTCTATATCCGCGGCCAGCCGCAGGAGGCGGGAAGACTTGCCGCCCTGCTCCGCGGCATCGAGCTTGCTTTGGTTTTGTGTTGTTGCACAGCCCGAAAGGATTACTATGACCAGTGCAGCCAGACCGATTTTACGTTGCATGCCCAGTCTCCCTGCCGCGCTCCGCGCGGGTCACTCCTCGGGGGAAGTAGCAAGGCAAGTCATAGGCGAGTCCGATGGCACAGGAAAGTGAGGAAAAGCAACTTCCGGCCACCGAAAAGAAGCTTCGGGACGCGCGCCGGAAGGGACAGGTGCCGCAGAGCAGGGATCTGGCTGCCGGATTTTCCATTTTCGCCGTCCTTCTCTATCTGGTGTTTGTCTGGCCCGCCATCTCGGATAGGTTTTTCTTATTGGTGGAGGCGGTTACCAGCCGCCAGGACGATGCCTTCGCCGACGCCAGCAGATTTGCCATTCACCAGGCCTATTCGACCATATTCGCCGTTCTCGTGCCTTTGGTCTGCATTGCCGCGGTTGCTGTCATCATCTTCGGCGTCTTTGCCACCGGCGGTCCCGTATTCTCCTTCGATCCAGTCAAGCCGCGTTTCGAGAAGGTCAATCCCGCACAGGGCTTCAAGCGGATCATGTCCCTGCGCAACGTGGTCGAGTTCGCAAAAAGCCTGATCAAGCTCGTGCTGCTTGCGGCACTGCTTACCGCCATCCTGCTGGCTTGGCTCCAGACCCTCTTCGAAGCGCCGGGCTGCGGCGAATCCTGCCTCAGAGGGACTATAACCGGGGTGATATCGCCTCTTCTCATTGCAGTAGCGCTGGCCTTCGTGCTCATCGGACTTCTCGACGTTCCCATCCAGCGGGCACTTTTCCGGCGCGACATGCGGATGACGAGAACGGAGTTCAGGAGAGAGCGCAGGGACCTGGAGGGCGATCCGCAGATCCGGCAGGAGTTGCGGCGCCAGCGGCGGGAGGCCGTGGCGCGGCCTATCAAGCGCGGTATAGAGCATGCCTCACTGGTCCTGCATGATGGCGACAGGCTGGCCGCATTGCGCTACGTGGCCGGTGAGACACCCGTGCCGGTCATCGTGGTGATGGGGCAGGGCGGAGAGACCGCCACGCTCCTTTCGCAGGCCCGCCGGCTGGGATGCCCCGTGGCGCAGGATGCCGCTTTCATCGACGCGGTCTTCATCAAGGGGCGCGTGGGCAATGATCTGGAGTCGAACCTGTTTCCGCTTGTGGCGCGCCATCTCGTGCGGTTGAACCTCGTTTGAATGGCGGCATGATCCTGACTGGTCCATGTCATACCAGGCGACCAGGCTAGCCTCCAGGCGTCTGAAGCGGATCGGGCATGCTGCCTTCATCATGCGCGCCGCCGATCGCTTCCTCCTCGCCATATATGTAGCGGCGGGCTGCTCGTACCGTCGGTGCGGCAGGAGCCGGACCGAGTCTTCTGCCTTCCACAAGGTCCCGCTGGTTTTCCGCCATGAGCTGAAGATTGTAGGCGTTGGCGCAGCCAGGCGGCAGATGCGGACCCAGTTGAGGGACGACGGTTCCTATCGTCTGGGCCGGTTGAGGGGAACTGTCCGCAGGTTCGCCGAGGCAGGCGTCCGGAACCAGAATGGACCCACCCACTCCCTTGCCGGTATCGGTAAAGCTGTTCGTGGAAACATAGCTATATCCCGCCGAATGGTCCGGGGGAGCGGAGGCGCAGCCGGCTGCTGTAAGAAGAGACAGCATCGCCATTGTGCGAGCGGCATGGTATGAGCTCATCATTCGTCCCCTCATTTCACGATCATGCCAACGCCGGTAGTGTTTCTCGGCTGTGGTTTGGGTGCCGGCCTGTCGAGAGGGGTCGCCATTTTCCCGTAGCTGACCGGCTCGACCAGATATGGCGTGATCAGGATGACAAGTTCGGTCTCTTCCCGCTGGAAACGCTGCGACTGGAAAAGGGCGCCGAGAACCGGCACATCGCCCAGAACCGGAAACTTCTGCAGGTTGGTCGACAGGCGGCGCTGGAAAAGGCCGGCTATGGCAAAAGTTTGTCCGCTTGCCACCTCGACCGTAGTATCTGCACGGCGTACCACGAAGCTCGGCAGGTTCAGCCCCTCCACGGTGACGCTCCCGCTGTCAGAAAGCGAGCTGACCTCCGGCTTGACGTTGAGCGCGATGCGGTCATTACCGATCAGGGTCGGCGTGAAATCGAGCGAGACGCCGAAGGATTTGTAATCCACGGTAATGGAGTTGTCGCCCTGAGGAACGGGAACGGGAACTTCGCCGCCGGCCAGAAAACTTGCCGTATGGCCGGTCTTGGCCGTGAGATTGGGTTCCGCCAGGATCTTTACGATCCCGTTGCGCTGCAAGGCCTCGAGCAGCACCTCGATATTGACGTCGTTCGAGCCGATGCGGAAGCCGAGATTGCTTTCGCTTACGTCGCCACGCTTGAACATCCCGAAGCTGAAGCTGCCGTCGGTAATGGTGGCATTCCAATCCAGGCCATAGGCCAGGAGTTCGGAACGCGAAACTTCTGCGAAGCGAACGCGTATATTGACCTGCTGCGAGCCGTCTATGGTCGTGTTGTTGAGCGGCGGGTGCTCGGGCGGCGAATAGGTCCGGGCGACGCTGTCGACGTCGAGAGCCTCATTCACCGTGCGGGTCCGTCCTACCGCCACAAGTCGGTTGCCGAAGAAGGTCAGCTCCGTCGCGGAATTCGGCCGCAGTCTCTGGTTGGCTTCTGTGGCCCCGCGCCCATCGACGCCGACACGAAACTCCATCGACGCTTCCACCTGCTGGTCGCCGGAGACGGCAATGAGGTTAGTGATGCCGGGCTTGAGGCCGAAAACATATACCATGTCCGAGGACACGATCTGCAGATCGGCGATGGTAGTATCCGCAATAAGCACCGATTCTACCGGCTGGCTGAAGCGGAAAAGCTTGCCTTGTCCGACATGAAGATCGACCTGCCGTTCAATTGGCTCGGAAGACTGCGCCGGTGCTTCCCCCGAAATGAAAAGCACGATGCCGAGCGCCGCCAAAAGCATGCACACGAGCCGGCTCCATACCGGGCAAGCCCTATGGTCCGGTTGTGCTGGAGTGCCAGCTATTGTCATGCATTTCCCCTCTAAGCATGTCAGTCAAAAAACTTTTAAGCTAAGGAATGGAGGTCTGCGCCGCGGGCAGCGCCCTGGGCTGGCGGCTTGCACCATGCGCCCGGCGACCTGTTATCGTCGCTAATGGCTGAACGCTGAACTCCGGCGCCAATTCCTGATAGGAGAGCACCGGTAGCTCTATCTTCTTTTGCTTGAGCAGACTGCGCATATGACGTCGCACATCCGTGGCCGTCAGGACGACAGGCGCTGTTTCGGCCGATGTTTGTGAGAATGCCTGCTCGATCTGCTCTATGATGGCCTGCAAATCATCGCCGGAAGGGTTGACAGCCGCGCCGGTGGAGGTGATCTGCACTGCAGCCCGCAAAGTCTCCTCGGCGGAAGGCTGCAGGACATATGCGGCGACGATGTTGTCGCGATTGGCCACCCGGAAGGTGATTTGCCGCTTCAGCGCGATCCGGACATGTTCCGCCAGCACGGCTGAATCCTTCTCGCGCTGGCCCCATTCTGTCAGCGCTTCCAGGATGATGCGCAGATTGCGCACGGGTACGTTTTCGGCGACCAGCCGGCGCAGGACATCGGCAATCTTCTGCAGTGGCACGGTTTCCTGCACTTCCCTGACAAGCTCCGGATAATCCGTTTCCTGCGTGGAAAGCAGCCGGCGGGTTTCCTGTATGCCGATAAAATGATCCGCAAAGGCGCGCAGGGCGTGTTCGAGGGCGCCGCGAACCACTTCCATGGGCTGTATGAAGCTGAGGTGAGCCTGCTCCAGTTCCGGCGCATGCTGAGCCTCGACCCAGACAGGCTCGCGCCAGCCAGCCAGCACGGGTCCCTTTCGATAGCCGATGCCGAGCAGGTCCAGATTTGCACTGTCCGCCAGCACGAGCACGCGGTCAGCCGGCACATCGGCGGTGAGAATTGGAGCCCCTTCCATATCCACCCGCATGCGGTCCGCGCCGATTGCATCGTCGACCTGCATCCCGATTGCCGGCACCTCGATCCCAAGGTCGGCCTGCAGGTCATGACGGATCCGTTCGCTTTCCCGGGCGAATGCCTGTGCGGAAATCACGGCGCCGAGTTCCGGGCCGAGCCGAATCACAAGGCGGTTTGACGACGGCAGCGCCGGCTTTTCCTCATGCTCCAGGGCGTCCATGCCCGCATCAGCCGTCTGCCGTGTGGAAGCCGGCGGGGTCAGGTCGACAGCCGGCTTGTGGCGGGACTGGCTGCGATGAAGGCCATAGGCGCCGGCTGCCATTGCCGCTCCCAGGATGAGGAACACCACGGAGGGAAAGCCAGGAACGAGGCTCAGCGCGATCAGGATCGTGGCACCCAGTCCGAGTGTGCGCCCGTCGCGAAGGAGCTGACTGGTTATCTGTTGACCCAGATCGCCCTGATCGTCGGCACTTGCCACGCGGGTGATCATGGTGCCGGCCGCGATGGCTATCAGCAGCGCCGGTATCTGGGCCACCAGCCCGTCCCCCACGGTCAACAGCGAATAGGTCTGCATGGCTTCGCCCATCGACATATCGTGCTGGAGCGTTCCCACGCTGAACCCACCGATCAGATTAACGAAGATGATGACGATGCCGGCGATCACGTCGCCTTTGACAAACTTCATGGCGCCATCCATAGCGCCGTAGAGCTGGCTCTCATGTTCGAGCTGCTTGCGCAGCCGGCGAGCCTCGGCCTGATCGATGTCGCCATTGCGCAACTCGGCATCGATGCTCATCTGCTTGCCGGGCAAGGCGTCCAGCGTGAAACGGGCGGCCACTTCGGCGACACGTTCGGCGCCTT
The DNA here is from genome assembly GCF_007829525.1 of Mesorhizobium sp. J18. GTDB lineage: Bacteria > Pseudomonadota > Alphaproteobacteria > Rhizobiales > Rhizobiaceae > VLJP01. The sequence goes on along the minus strand of NZ_VLJP01000003.1, from coordinate 1,857 downwards.
TGGCGATCACCACGAACTGCGCGGTGGTGATGATGAGGAAGATCACGAGCCCGACTGCGACACTGCCGCCGACGACGAAGACGCCGAATGCGGTCACGATGTCTCCCGCATCTGCCTGCAGGAGGATGAGGCGTGTCGTCGTGATCGTGATGGCGAGGCGGAAGAGGGTGGCGATCAGGATCACCGAAGGCAGCGAGGAAAATTGCAGCGGATGCGTGACATAGAGCGCCGCCAGCAGGATCAGTACGCTGAGGGCGATATTGGCCGTGATGAGAATATCGACGAGCCATGTCGGCAACGGGATCAGCATCATCGTCACCGCCACAAGCATCAGGACGGCGATGACGAGATCGCTGCGGCGGGACAATTTCGCAAGGAAAGGAAGCAGCCGGTCAAGCATTTGCGCGCTCTTCACGGCTGGCCAGGAATTCACGGAAGGAGCGGCGTGCATCCTCCGTTCGGCCGGCTTTCAGCAAAGCACGGCTTTTCAGCAAGGCCAGCACGGGCTGTTGTTCCGTATCGTCGATGGCTTCCAGCCGGGCGATTGTAGCAAGGGCCTTGTCCGCCTCTCCGTCGAGTGTGAGCAAATGGGCCAGTGTCCGCAGAATGGCGGGATTGTCCGGGGCCAATTGCACGGCGATCAGCAGGTAGACCACGCCCCGCTTTATCTGCCCGTGGCAACCATAGAGATGGCCGAGTATATGCAGCAGCTGCACTGTGTCGCGCATTTCACTCCGGCTCGAATCCCTCCTGCATTCTGTCAAGCAGGTCGCGTTGGCGTTCGATCTCCTCCTCCATCAGGGCTTTCGCCAGATCATGTAGCTGGTCTCCTCCGTCGAGATCCGGGACCAGATCCGTGATGCAATGCTGCAGAATGGACACGGAGCGGCTTAGGATCGCAGGCTCCAGGGCCTGTGGAGCAACGAATTCGGCGAGCAGGTCGTCGACCGACATTGTTGGGCGGGAGGATGGTGCAGGCTTCGCTTCTGCGCTTGCAGGTTGCTCCGTCGCGCCGGATTCTTGCGAGCGGCCTGCCTTGAGGCGAACCGAGTCGACAGGACGGCGCCGAACCGGCTGTCCGCGCAGCGCCTCGATATTCTGCGCCTCCCGCCCTGACGGTTCGAGCCTGGGCGTGTCAATCCGCAATGCATCCACGCGTCGCGTCATTGATATTTCAGCGCCATTACTGTGTCGCCCTTGGCCAGCAGCAATTGCTCCTCGCCGATCTCCTTGATGATCCAGCCGCCGCTGACGAAAGCGCCTTCATGGTACCGGGCGCCGTCGGAAGTGATGATGTATGGCCGCTCGCCGTACCAGATCGCCCGTAGGGGAAGGCGCGGAGCGGTGCTGGCATCGCCAACGGCCACATTGGAGATGAGGAGGAGACGCCCCTGGTGCAATTCGTCGAACCAGGCCTGGACCGATCTCCATGCCTGAACCTGATGGTCGGGTATGGTTCCCGAAACCATCAGACGACCCTCTGCGGCGGTTATCTCCAGGCCACGGATCCCGGCCTGTTCCAGTTGGACTTTCAGGCCGTCGCGAGCTTCCCGCTCGAACCGATCCTGCTGTTGCGATGCACCTTCCGGATGCTGAATGCCCGCCACCGTAAGGCTCGCATCCGCGCTGGCGGCGCTTCCGTCCAGTCCGACTTTGGAAAGCGTATTGGATGCCACGGGCACGGCGAATATCGTCGCCAACAGACCTGCCGCGATCATGTATGTCCGGTTGGGAATGGCTGCAAAGACCGGCGGCCGGGGCTCACCGCCCGTCAAGCGGATTCGCGCCGCGCCTATCGTGGCCTCGATTGGTAGCCGGCAGCGGTATCCCTCGGGTACGACCTGACCATCCGACAGA